>JAKSTN010000038.1 GCA_024402535.1 Treponema sp. | reverse complement strand
TTGCTTCTGAAATCATGGCAATCATCTGTCTTTCAAAATCTATTACAGAACTTAAAGAAAGAATTTCCCGCATTGTAATTGCACAGAACTACAATAAAGAAGATGTTACTTTCGGACAGCTGAACTGTACAGGCGCCGTTGCCGCTCTTCTTAAAGATGCCATTCGTCCGAACCTCGTTCAGACTCTTGAAAAGACTCCTGCCTTTGTTCACGGCGGTCCTTTCGCAAATATTGCTCACGGCTGTAACTCTGTAAACGCAACTCTGTCGGCTCTTGCAACCGGTGACTATGTGGTTACTGAAGCCGGTTTCGCTGCCGACCTTGGTGCCGAAAAGTTTATGGACATTAAGTGCCGTTCGGCAGGTATAGCTCCAAATGCAGTTGTAATTGTTGCTACAATCCGTGCCCTTAAAATGCACGGCGGTGTACCAAAGACAGAACTTGCTGATGAAAATCTTTTTGCCCTTGAAAAAGGTTTTGAAAACCTGGCAACTCATATTGAAAATATCAAGAAGTTCGGAGTTCCAGCTGTTGTTGCAGTTAATAAGTTTGTTACTGATACAGACAAAGAAATTTCAAAACTTCAGGAACTTTGTGAAAATTACGGGGCAAAGGCCGTTCTTTCTGAAGGATGGGAATTCGGTGGAAAGGGTACAAGAGATCTGGCTAAGGCTGTTGTAAAGATTTGTGATGAACCTTCAAACTTCCACTTCATGTATGAAGATCATATGAGTTTTAAAGAAAAAGTTGAAACTCTTGCAAAGGAAATCTACCGCGCAGGTTCAGTTGAATTCCAGGGAACAAGCCTTAAGAAACTTAAGGAATTTGAAGAAAAAGGTTACGGTAACCTGCCAATTTGTATTGCAAAAACTCAGAGCTCAATCAGTCATGATCCAAAAGCTATTGGTGCTCCAAAGGATTTTGTATTCCCTGTTCGCGACGTTCAACTTTACGCAGGCGCCGGTTTTGTAGTAATTCTTGCAGGTGATATAATGACAATGCCGGGACTTCCAAAAGTTCCTGCTGCAGAAAATATCGATGTAGATGATGATGGAATTATCAGCGGACTTTTCTAATCTGCTGTAAATATAATTCTGACCCTGTAGCTCACTTGGATAGAGCGGCCGCCTCCTAAGCGGCAGGTAGTGCGTTCGAATCGCATCTGGGTCATTAAAAATTGGGGTTCCTTCTGTAAAACAGAAGTTGGAACCCCAATTTTTT
The DNA here is from genome assembly GCA_024402535.1 of Treponema sp. Taxonomy (GTDB): domain Bacteria; phylum Spirochaetota; class Spirochaetia; order Treponematales; family Treponemataceae; genus Treponema_D. The sequence goes on along the minus strand of JAKSTN010000038.1, from coordinate 25,319 downwards.
TTGAGTTTATATTTCCTCGCAAGAGGCTCGGATTTTTTGCTTCGCAAAAAAACATATAAACTCAAGTTGGAGATTATGGCCGGTGTTCAATAAGGAAACTTTCGAAGAAAGTTTTCCAAATTTAGAGAAAGGGTGTCTTGCAAAAGTTGGAACCCCAATTTTTTTTGAGTTTATATTTCCTCGCAAGAGGCTCGGATTTTTTTGCTACGTAAAAAAAACGTATAAACTCAACATAGAAATTCTGCCGGTGTTCAATAAGGAAACTTTCGAAGAAAGTTTTCCAAATTTGGAGAAAGGGTGTCTTGCGGAAGCGGGCACCCAATTTTTTTTATGACCTACAGGATTTCCGGCAGGGTCCAAACGTCTTCGACGCCGGATACAAGTATGCCGCCCATGCCAAGTTCCATAGGAAGCGTCAGGTCTATGTCGAAGCGGTCCCCGATGGAAAGACATTCTTCTGGTTTTGCACCGGTTTTTTCAGCGGCAAGAAGAAAAGGTTTTTCGTGGGGCTTTGAAACATGGCAGGTATCCAGTCCGATTATTTCAGGAAAGAAATCTGAAACTCCTACAGCTTCAAGAGTTTTGCGGGCAGGCAGTACCGGATTGTTTGTAACACAAATCATGCTGTATTTTGTTTTTAGTTTTGTTAATGCTTCAATGAGTTTTTCGTCGCGGCTTAAAAAGTCTGCCGGTTCAAGAAGTGTTTTTCTCCACTCGATGCTTTCTTCTATTGGGATATCAAAATATGTAAGCAGGTTTCCAAGACTGATTTTCTGGCCCTCATGTTCCTGTGCCCATTTATGGCGGAAATCTGAAACAAGCTTTCGGGCTTCGTCGTGACTCATGTTTCTGAGTTCTGCAAAGTGACGAACCTGGCAGTCTACCTGTTCATGGGCGTATGCAGCATTTGTGTAAAGGGTAGAGTCTATGTCAAATATAATTGTCTTAAGATTTTCTGGTATTTTATATATCTTCATAAAGATTAACCTTCGTTTACTGCTTTCCAGTCGCCTAAAAGTTCTGCGTCAGGAATGCGGCTGATTTCAAGTTTAAGTCCAAGACGGCGTTCTTTTTCATCCATCCATCTTTTGTTTTTTGCCTGGCCTCCGGCCACAAACATATGGTTCGGAAACTCTATTCCGCATTTCTCTGCAACATCTTTCAGTATGGAAACGGCGTTTTCAGAGTTTTGCAAAAGGGTTTCAAGGATTCTGTGTCCTTCGGACTCTGTATTCTGAAAGCTGTAATCAATTACTTCAGGATAAGTCCATTCATGACCGCTTTCTTTTTCAAGTTTTGATTTGTAATTGAATAAAAGTCTTCCACTTTCTGGAATCATTACTGCGGCGTTCCAAAGCCCTGGTGTTACGTTTGGAAGAAGTCTGATTCTTTCATCTCTATATGGAAGAGGAATGCAGAGATTGAATCCTTCGCTTGAACCGGCGCAATCGTAAACTGCCCCAGTTTCTGTACAGCCAGTTCCAATCATGGCGGCTATGAAATCAGGACCTGCGCCGTAAACCGGCAGTCCCTGAAGTGCTGTTAATGAACCTTTTATTTCATCTCGGGCTGGATCTACATATCCGTAACATTCCCCGATTTTTACAAAAGGGGGAAAATTTTCCGGGTTCATTCCATTTAAAATCAGTAATTCTTCACACCAGTATGCATTTGTGTATCTGCTTTCAGGAAGGATAGTCACTTTATTCCCTGTAAGCTGCCATATTAAAAATTCAGGTCCTGAAAGAATTGAATCGCTTTTTTCAAATTCATCCGGATAATATTTTCGTAAAAGTGCAATCTTTGGTAAAAAAAGGGAGTTTGTTGTGTTTTTTATTTCATCGTTTATTGCTTCTGAGTTTGCATTCCATAAAACAGTACTTCCGTCTTCTGTACAAACTGTAGGACCGTTTCCAGATACGCTTACAGCCTGAATCTGCTTTACAGCATCTCCCATTGATGAAACACATCTTTCCAGTGCTTTGATCCATTCAAGTGAAATAAATCTTGAATCAGGATTTTTAAAGGCGCACTGAGCAAAGGCCAGCTGTTCACCTTCTGAAGAAATGACAGCAGTTTTAAGAGAGGTAGTTCCAATATCTGCGGTAAGGACTGTTTTCAGCATGAAAGAACTATATCATATTTCATAAAAAAAAACTGTTAGAGATAATAAATCTCTTGGAGTTTTTAGAGATTTAGTGGTAGAATGGATGTTATGAGTGAATCTAAATCTTTTTTTGACGTCAGAGCGTCTATTAGAAAAAATCTTGTCGCATTACTTGGTCTTGGAATGTTAGTCATCTCTCTTTTCATGATTCTTGTTATTGAAACTATTGTTCGTAAAAGCAATACAAATCAGATTACAAAGAGTGTTGTTGCCCTTACAGAAAAGAAAGGGGACGTTATTGAAAAGGAATTGAGAGAATATGTAGCTTCGGCTGAAGCCGTCAGCGGACTTCTTGCAGGTTCCTGGACGATTCCTGCAAACCGCCGTCGTGGTTGTGAAAGTATGTCGCTGTATTCTTTCGTAAAAAATTCAAAAATCACTTCGGCATGGGCCGTGTGGCAGCCTGGTGCTTTTGATAAACGTGATGCTGAATTCGCAGATCCTGCATATAATGATGACGGACGATTCTGGACCCGTTATGTTCGCACCGCAACAGGTCGTATTCGTACTGATGAGATTGAAGATATAAACGGTAAGTGGTTTGATGAAGCTCTGAATTCTTATCAGACAACAATCAGTGAACCTGAAACAATCCTTATTGATAATGTTCCAACAATTACAGCAAAAGCTTATTCACATATTTTGAATTACAATAATGAGGCTGTCGGTGTTGCCGGAATTGATATTGTACTTTCATCTCTTCAGGGGCTTCTTGAAGGTGAGTCGATTTTCAAAGGAACTACAGTAGAATTCCTTACATCAAGCGGAACAGTTCTTGGTTCAACTGATGGTGAAAAAATCGGAGCAAAAAGTTCCATTTACACAAATGCCGATTACAGCCAATACTTCACCGGCGATAATGAAACTGTCACTTTTGAAATGAAAAATGAACTGGTTACAGTTGCTAAAATTTCTCCGGACCGCCGGGAATGGAATAAATGGTTTGTCGTTTCCCGTGTTCCTATGAGCAATATCCGTGCAACAGCCCGTGCTACAGCATCAACTATTTTTGGATTCTTTATGATGCAGATTCTTCTGGTTATTGTTCTGGTTTATGCAGCTTGTGGACGTATCGTTCGACCTCTTAAAACAAGTGCCATGGCCCTTAAGAATATTTCTGAAGGTGACGGTGACCTTACAGTTCGTATTGATACAAAATCACGCAACGAAATCGGCGTAATGGTCGACAGCTTTAACAAGACGATGGATAAACTTAGTTCTTCTATTAAAGATGTTAAAGTTGAAAGTGATAAGATGAAAATTATCGGAACTGAACTTACAGCTTCTATGGATGAAACAAAAGATGCAGTAGAAGATATTAATCAGAGTATTCTTACCGTTCAGCAGCAGATGGAAGAACAGATGACCGGTGTTGAAGAAACTCAGGCAACTGTAACTCAGATTGTAAAGAATATTAAAAATCTTACAGACAATATTGAAGATCAGGCTGCAAGTGTTATTGAATCTTCAAGCTCTATTGAACAGATGACTGCAAATATCGGTTCTGTTGCAAAGATTCTTGAAAAGAACCGTGAAGCCATCGAAAACCTGGCACAATCTTCAGAAGAAGGTATGCTCATGGTAAATAATACTGTAAATCAGACAATTGAAATTCAGAATCAGAGTAAGACTCTTGGAGAAGCTTCAAGCGTTATCAGAAATATTGCAAGTCAGACAAATCTTCTTGCCATGAACGCGGCAATCGAAGCGGCACATGCCGGTGAGGCTGGAGCCGGATTCTCGGTTGTTGCTGATGAAATCCGTAAGCTTGCAGAACAGTCAGGCTCTCAGGGTGCCCGTATCCAGCAAGCCCTTTCTGATGTTCAGGTTTCTATCGCTCAGGTTACTGAATCTAGTAAGGTAATGCAGCAGCAGTTCTCAAGTATTCTTGATATGACACGTACTGTAAGCGAACAGGAACGCGTAATTGATGATGCTATGCGCCAGCAGAATGAAGGCGGCGTACAGATTCTTCAGGCAATCAAACAGATCAATACAATTACTTCGGAAGTAAAAGCCGGTTCTAATGAAATGCTTGCTTCAAGTGAAGCGGTTTCTTCAGAAATGGAAAAACTTTCAAAAATGACAGATGTCGTAAATCAGAGTATGGCTCATATGTCCGAAAAGAACCGTGCTATTTCTGATGCATCAGAAAAGGCCCTTAGAAAAGTTGCTCAGAACCAGGCAAGTATTGATACCCTTACAAGTTCTATGGATAAGTTTAAGGTTGAATAGGGAGGCACAGAATGAAAAAAATAATTGCTTTGATTTTTGTTTGCAGTGTTTTTTCGGTTTCTCTTTTTGCAGATCATTTTGGAATTCCGCTTCCTGGCGGAAAACCTACAGTTATTGAAAACTTTGAAGAAGGCTATGTCTGGTGTCACGCTGGGGAAGACTGGGACCGCTGGGGCGGTTCTCATGTTACAGTCGGCGCTGAACAGTGGCGCAAGTGGCGTACAGACGGAAAATATTCTCTTCACATGACTTATGGTGAACAGCATGGTCCGTCCCAGTCTCTCTGGTATACAGATTATCCGGAAAATGAGACTCTTGATATGTCAGAGTACGATTATATAGCCATGGATATTTACAATCCGAATGATTTTGGAATTGTATTTGGTTTCTGTATGCAGAATTCCAACTGGGACTGGCTTCAGTCTGAATCATGGGTTTGGTTTCCTAAAGGAGAACATTCTATTTGTTTCAGCTTGAAGAATGTTGATGTGGAAAAAAGAAAAACTGTGCGCAGACTTTTTATTATGATGCCGACAGAAACCTTCTCTGAAGGGGATGTTTTTATTGATAATATCAGAGGTTATAAGGAATAAATAACTTTAATGAAGAAACTTTTATTATTTTTTTTGATATCTGTGTTTTTTATCTCGTTGATTGGTGCGGAACAATTGGGGGCGCCTTTACCTTCCGGGAAAGCTGCGGTGGTGGAAAATTTTGAAGAAGGTTATGTCTGGGTTCATGCAGGAGAAGACTGGGACCGTTGGGGTGGTTCCCATTCGACAGTAGGCGCTGAATTGTGGCGAAAATGGCGCACTGAAGGAAAATATTCCCTTCATATGATTTATGGCAAGAATATTGATGGTGCACAATCCTTGTGGTACATGGATTATCCGGAAAATGAAACGCTGGATATTTCAGAGTATGATTTTATAGCGGTAGATTTATATAATCCAAGTGATTTGGGAATCGTTTTGGGATTCTGTATGCAGGATTGTAACTGGGATTGGGTTCAGTCAGATACTTGGATCTGGTTTCCTAAAGGTGAACATACTTTGTGCTTTGATATACGGAATATTGATGCAGAAAGACGAAAGACAATAAGACGGCTTATGTTTCTTATGCCTACGGAAACTACCAGAGAAGGTGACCTTTACATAGACAATATCAGAGGTTATAAAAACTAGTATCTTACAGGCGGCCAGCAGGCCGCTTTTTTTTTTATGTGTCAGAAATCTGTGTTTTTTTGTTATTTTTGTAGTATAATCTTATGCGGAAAAAATTATGACAGATAAAAATGAAGCATTAAATATTATTGACAGATACTGCGAAGAAATGCCTTCGGAAGTTGCAAAAAAAGTTCTGAAGATGACAGCACAGGCTATTCTTGTTGATAATTACGAAAAGTTCATACCTGACGAGGTAATGAATATAATTCAGGCAGAAAGCCAGAATCCAAGTGAATCTTTCAGTGTAGAAGACAAATCAGATTTCAATGTTACAAATCATCCGAAGCGTTATCTGAATAAATCTGGAATTGAAGCAATTGATGTAATTGAACTTATTGTAGCCGATATTTCGGGACCGGCAGGTTTCAATGTTGGTACAATGGTAAAATACCTGGCACGTCTTGGTAAAAAAACTGAAGATGTGAAAGAAGAATGGAATAAAGTTATGTGGTACGCAAAGCGTGCCCTGACAGTAAAATAAATTTATTTTTTAAGACAGGAATTAATTATGACAGAAGATCTTAAAATTATTGATGACGCAATCCGCCGTGTACCGGATTTCCCAAAACCTGGAATTCTTTTCTATGACATTACAGGGATTCTGGTTCAGCCAAAAGCATTTAAATTTGTTCTGGACCGCATGTTTGCAATTTACAAGGATCAGGATATTGATGCAATTGCAGCAGTAGAATCACGTGGATTTATTTTTGCAAGTTCTCTTGCAGAGAAAATGGGCGTTCCTCTTATCCTTATCCGCAAGAAGGGAAAGCTCCCAGGTGATACTTTCAGCGCAAAATATGCGCTTGAATACGGCGAAGCTGAAATTGAAGTTCATAAAGCTGATGTAAAAAGAGGCCAGAAAGTGCTTGTAATCGATGATCTTATCGCTACAGGCGGAACTCTTGCCGCAACAAAAAAACTTATTGAAATGGGTGGCGGTACAGTTTCTGATTTCTTTGGAGTAATCGGACTGCCAGATCTTCATTATGAAGAAGTTCTTGCTCCATCTACTGTAACAACACTGATTAACTACGCCGGAGAATAATTTTTTTCCTGGATTGAAGTTTATATAAGGCGGTCATTTGACCGCCTTATTTTTTTAGATTTATGATATTTTTTTTAGACAAATAGTGACATTTGCTTGAATTCGGTGACTTTTTGTGACCTTTCTGATATTATATAAGCATCCCACATGAAAAGAGGGCAAATGTCCCTCAGGAGTATTTATGCCTTACACAGATCCAACAAGTCTTGCGATTGTTGCGTGTCCTGGTGGCGAAGCTTTCGCCGATGAAGTCATAACGCACCTGAAACACATGTACAAACACCGCTTCACACTGAAGAACGATGTTTTGACAAAGCGTTATGAGCTGACTAAAGAAGAGCTTGTACAGAAAATCAATATGGAAAACGACATCCATACGTCTGATCTCTGTATAAGAGGTAGTACTGACAAATACAGACAGCCGAAGATCAAAGTTGATTCACGCTTTACGTATTTTGCAAACGGTGAGTTCAAAACTGAACTCCTGGAAACAATCCGCGGAAAAGATGTTTTCATTTTCCAGGATGTTGAAAATCACGAAGAGATTCTGATGAACGATGGAAAAAATAAATGTCGTTTTTCCGTTAACGATCATGTAATGTGTCTCCTCGTAACAATTGATGCTGTACGCATGGCAGGTGCCGGAAGTATCTCTCTGGTTCTTCCAGCTTATCCTTATGCACGCCAGCACAAAAGAAAGGGACGCGAAGGACTTACTGCAAGTCTTCTTGGACACATCTATGAAATGCAGACAGTTCAGCGCATTATTACACTTGATATTCACTCACGTGAAATTGTAAATGCCTTCTCAACACTTTGTCTTGATAACCTCCATGCAAGTTATCAGATTATCCGCGAACTTAACAAAATCGTTGACCTGACAGGTGAAAAAGAAGACGTTGTAGTTGTATCTCCAGATACAGGTGCCATTGACCGTAACAAGTTCTATGCTTCAGGACTTAAACTGCCACTGGCTATGATCTACAAAGAACGTGATTATTCTATAGTTACTCAGGATGCTCACTCTACAAACATTAAGAGTGTAAAACTCCTTGGTGACGTAAAAGGAAAGGTTGCATTCCTGGCCGACGATATGCTTGGAACAGGTGGTACACTTTTGAAAGCTATGGAATTCTTAAAGAATCAGGGTGCTACAAAAGTTATCTGTGCAATCTCTCTGCCATTCTTTACAGGAAACGCTGTTGAACAGTTTGATGAAGCCTATAAACAGGGGCTCTTCTACCGTATTATCGGTACAAACGCTGTTTATCACGAAGAACTGCTTAATAAAGAATGGTACATCAGCACAAACGTTTCAGGACTTTTTGCAAACGTTATTACACGTATTCATTACAATCAGTCTTTAAGCGATCTTCTTGATAACCGTAACATTATCGAAAAGGTGCTGAAACCAGCAGCAAAGAAAGAAGAAAAGAACTAATAATTCTTTAGTTAAATGAAAAGGCTCTTCCAAAAGGAAGAGCCTTTTTTTCTGTTTTTCAGATTACTGTTTATTTCAGATCTGCAGCGTTCATAATTGCTTCAGTGATTTCAGGAACGAACCATTTCTGTTCTGCACGGTTATAGTAACCGAATTTTTCTGTCCATCCGTTTGAATCTTTTTCAAATGCCTGGTTGTCCCAAAGAACACAGGTGATTCCCATTTTACGTGTCTGGCGTACAAAGGAATTGAACCACTGAACGCGGTCTTCTGTGTTGTCTTTGTTTACAGCTCCATATTCACCCATATAAACCGGAATGCCCCGTTTTACAAATTTTGCTTCCAGTTGTTTGAATGTGTACTGAAGGTCGCTGGCCATTTTTGGATTGAATTTTGAAGTTCCGTTTCCGTCCATAGCAAAATTGTATGGTGCATACATATGTACTGCTACGCCAAGATTGTTTGCCGGGTCTTCAGGAAGTACGAAGTCTGCAGAGAGTACCGAAGCCGGGGCACAGGCATAGCCTGGCATTGTGATAAGGCGTTTTGCATTGTTTCCGCCTGAAGCACGGATTACATTTACGATTTCCTGATTGAATTTATTCAGAATCATCTGTGCTTTTTTCTGTTCTTCATTACCTGAAGAATAATTCCATTCATATCCTGTTCCACAGCAGCGAGGTTCGTTGAGGGTTTCAAAAATCAGGTGTTCATCGTATCCGTTGTTGAATGCCAGAGCAATCTGTTTCCATGTGTTTGTAAGGAAAGAAAGAGATTCTTCATAGTTTTCTTCTGTAGGATAATAGCCATAACGGTATGGCATTTTTGCATTGCGGCTGAAGTTGTCATGATGTGTATTAAGAATAACGTACATGTCGTCTTCGATAGCCCAGTCTACGATTTCTTTTACACGTGCCATCCAGTTTGGATCGATTGTGTAATTTGAATCGATGATGTGGTTGTGCCAGGTTGTCGGGATGCGGATTGTTTTCATTCCGGATCTTACTAGCCCGTCAATCATGGCTTTTGTGGTACGTGGCTGTCCCCAGCTTGTTTCTGAGTTCATTCCGGCGCCTGTAGCATCAAGAGTATTACCAAGATTCCATCCGGTTTTCATGTCGTAAACAATTTCAAGACCTGTCATGTCTTTCATTGGTTTTGAACCGGTATCTTTGATTGCTGTTTCAGAATTGAAAATTCTTACAAGTTTTTCAGGTTCTTTAGTTGGTTTCTTGTCGTTGCCTGTGCTGGATGCACATGAAATCAATGTAATTGAAATCAATGCAGCCATAGTAAGTGAAAGCAGTTTTTTCAAATTGTTCTCCTTGGGGTGTTTCCCCTATATATCTCTTTACTTTAGTTTATAGTATAAAACCAATCTATTACAATTGTCTTGTTTTTTATAAGAAAAATCGTTTACATTATTAATATGAAAACAAAACTGGTTTCCCTTATTTTTGCGCTTGCTGTTATTTCGCTTGGAGTTTTTTTCTTTTTTTTCAGAAACAGCGCAGAGACTGAATCTGATATTTCAAAACAGGCAAAGATTATTAATCCAAAATTCACTGAAACCGTAAAATCTGAATCAGATTATTCAGAATCATCTTTTGATCAGGAAGCTTTTACTTCTTTTATTCCTCTTTCGGGAACAGAAACCCTTATCAGTACACTTATTTTTGACTTTGACAATGACACATATGAAGATCAGGTGATTGTAGTCCGTAAGGCAGATTCTCCTTATCTTTGGCTTGTAGTTGGACTTTATGATCCTGAAACCAAGAATTATGACCGCATACAGGATATTCAGACAAATATTTCAAAAACAGGAACGTTTACATATTCTAATCTGGATGTAATTGGAAATCATACTCAGGCTCTTATTTATCAGGGGGTAGAGGATTCCGGCGACTATGTAATGAACATTTTCATGTGCGAAGGAACAGGGCTTGCTGCGAAAATTGAAAATGCAGGTTCCTTTGCGTCCGACGGAACAGTTTTTATCCAGCAGACAGAACGTTCAGAAAGTTATGAGCTTGCAATTTCCAATGGGGAAAGTTTTTCCGTGTGGGTTTACAGTTCGGATAAAAAAGAAGGCGATGATGAGAAAAAAGCCGCTACAAACCAGATTCAGACTGAATACCGCTGGAACAGTTTCACTAAGAAATATGAATTCAACCGAAGTACAACTGTAACCGCAAGTCGTCTTGCAGCCCGTGAGCTTTCACGTATTCAGGACGGAACAATTGAAACTTTTGCAGCATTTATGGACGGTTTGTGGTATAAGACCTCAAATACAGACAATACTGTCCGTTATCTTTCATTTAATTATCCTGAAAAAGAGATTATTTTCCTGAACGGAGATACTGAAGAAGTATATTACTGGGAAGATTCAAAACTTCGCCATAACGGTATTTATCTGACAACAACAAACTCAATTATTGCAAGTTTGCAGCGTCGTTTCGATATTATGCTGGTTGGGGTTGATGAAATACGTGTAACAGTTCGCGATGACGTTAAGATGATTATTGGGGAAGGTTCCCTTTGGGACGGAAATTATAAAAAAACTTCTTCTGATTTTAGTTTTTCACAGAATGTGAAAACGGTTCCTTTCAGCCAGAAAATCACATCAAAAAAATGGATTTCTGCTGACGGACTTATTTCAATTGCTTTTGACGGATGTAATTATTCGGCAACTACAGGAATTGATTCAGAAAAAGGTATTTTTTCTATATTCAGAGTAGATAATGAAGATGTTCTTCAGATGAGGACTTCAGACGGCTGGTCAGAGCTTGGCACAGATTATAAATTATCCTTCGGAACAAAGGTTATTACAGAAACAGTTAAGCGTAAAACAGTTGAGAAAGTCGTAACTGATGAAGATTCCCTGATCCTGACTCCTGTAAAAGTTACTCCGAAAGAATGTTTCCCAATAGACGGAAGAATTCTCCAGCTTAAGGCAAAAACTGAGGAAAACCAGTAATTTCACTTTGTTTCTATATATTGAAAATTTTGGGCTTACATAATAAAATAATCCATTATGACAGCTAATGAATTACGCTCAAAATATATTGAGTTCTTTAAATCTAAAAATCATGCAGAAATTTCAGGACAGTCTTTGATTCCTGAAAACGATCCTTCAGTTTTGTTTACAACAGCTGGTATGCATCCGCTCGTTCCTTATCTTCTTGGTGAAAAACATCCTGCCGGAACTCGTCTTACAGACTATCAGAAATGTGTTCGCACTGGTGATATTGATGAAGTAGGTGACCCAAGTCATCTTACTTGTTTTGAAATGCTTGGAAACTGGTCTCTTGGAGACTATTTCAAGAAAGAATCTATCGCATTTTCTTATGAATTCCTTACAAGTCCACAGTGGCTTGCTCTGGATCCTAAAAAAATCTCTGTAACAGTTTTTGCCGGTGACGAAAACGCTCCTCGTGATGAAGAAGCTGCAGGTTACTGGAAAGAAGTTGGTATGCCGGAAGACAAAATCGCATACCTTCCAGCTTCTGACAACTGGTGGGCAGCAGGTCCAACAGGTCCTTGTGGTCCAGATACAGAAATCTTCTACTGGGTTGGAGAAGGTCTTCCACCACAGGGTTCAAACAAAGGAACAGACAGTGCCAACTGGATGGAAATCTGGAACAACGTTTTCATGCAGTTTGAACGCAAAGATGAAAAAACTCTTATTCCTCTGCCAAAACAGAACGTAGATACTGGTATGGGTCTTGAAAGAACAAACTGTATCCTTCAGGGAAAAACATCTGTTTACCTTACAGAAGTTTTCATGCCAATCATCAATAAAATCGAAGCTCTTTCAAACTATAAATATGGAACAGACGAAGTAAAAGACCGCAGTGTTCGCATTATTGCTGATCACTCACGTTCTTCTGTATTCATTCTTGGTGACCAGAAAGGGGTTTCACCTTCTAACATTGGAGCAGGTTACGTTCTCCGTCGTCTTATCCGCCGTGCAGTTCGCGAAGGAATGAAACTTGGAATCGATAAAGACTTCCTGGCAGAAATTGCAGCAACTGTAATTGAAAACTTCAAGAATGCTTATCCAGAACTTGAACAGAACGCTCAGAAAGTTAAGTCTGAACTTACTCAGGAAGAAGCAAAATTCCGTGAAGCCCTTAAAAACGGCGAAAAAGAATTCCAGCGTCTTCTTCCAAACCTTATGAAGAATCCTAAAAAAGAAATCTCTGGAAAAGTTGCTTTCCGTCTTTTCGATACTTTCGGATTCCCACTGGAACTTACACAGGAACTGGCTTCTGAAAACGGGTTCACAGTTGATGTTGAAGGCTTCAAAGAAGCAGAACAGAAACATAAGGAAGCTTCAAAAACTGCTGATGCAGGTGCCGCAAAGGGTGGTCTTGCAGAACAGTCTGAAGTTACAACTAAATATCATACAGCAACACACCTTCTGCAGCAGGCTCTTATCAATGTTCTTGGTGAACAGGTTGCACAGAAAGGTTCAAATATCAACAATGAACGTATGCGCTTCGACTTTACATTCGAACGTCCTATGACAAAAGAAGAAATTCAGAAAGTTCAGGATATCGTTAATGAACAGATTAAGGCTGACCTTCCTGTTGATATGCGCATCATGACTCTGGACGAAGCAAAAGCCGAAGGTGCCCGCGCTCTCTTCTCAAGCAAATACGGTGAAGAAGTTAAGGTTTACACAATCGGTAAGGATCCAAAAACTGACTGGTTCTCTAAGGAAGTTTGTGGTGGTCCACACGTTCAGCACACAGCACAGATCGGTGACTTCAAGATTGAAAAAGAACAGTCTTCAAGTGCCGGTGTTCGCCGTATCCGTGCAACAATTTCTGGTGGACTTCCACTGGAAAACTAAAAATAAAGTAACATATTTGCTCAAGAAGTGTTTATAATAATAAATGCTCCTTGGGTGAGGTAGAAAAAATGAAAAAGATTATTTTAGCATTGTTTGTTCTTCTGGCTTCGACAGCCGCTGTTTTTGCACAGTCTGATCTTCAGGTTCTGGCAGTAGTAAAATACAATAAAAGTGAATCTATTACAGTAAAACAGCTTAAGGCACGTTGTGACACTTATGAAAAACAGATGGGAAAGAAACTTACTGTTGATGAAAGAAGACAGGTTCTGGATGCACTTATTGAAGAAAAATTAGTTCTTCAGGCTGCAGCTAAGACTGGAATCAATATTTCAGACAGTAATGTTGATCAGTATTTCCTCCAGACTATGAGCCAGCAGGTTGGTGCAATGGTAACTGAAAAAGAACTGAATGAAATGATTCAGAAAGCACAGGGAATTACTCTGGATCAGCTCCTTCAGGCTCAGACTGGAATGAATACTGCAGAATATAAGGCTTTCCTTAAGAATCAGCTTATTGCACAGCAGTATGTTATTCAGCAGAAACAGGCTGAAATTCAGAAAGTAGCAGCAACAGATGAACAGATTCGTCAGTTCTATGAAAGCAATAAAACATCTTTCGTATGGAATGATATGATGAAAATGTTTATGGTCGTTTATCCTAAGGGTGCAAATCCTGAAGATACAAAAATAAAGGTAAATGAACTTAGAAATAAACTTGCTGATAAGAAAATGACAACTGAACAGATTGAAGCTCAGGCTCAGGCTGGCGGATATCAGGCTGGAAATATTCTTCTTCAGAAGACAGAAGCTTATGCTTATCAGCTTGGAATGACTTATAATAATCTTATGTGGCTTTTTGAACAGAAAGACGATGTTGTTCTTGATATTCAGGAAACCGAACAGGATTTCCGTATTGTTAAAGTTGTAAAGAAATACGGTGCAAAAATGCTTTCAATCAGCGATATTGTACAGCCGGATTCAACTGTTACAGTATATGATTACATCCGCGGAAATCTTACACAGCAGCTTCAGATGCAGGCTCTTACAGCAGCTGCAACAGAAGTTTCAAAATCACTTCACACAAATGAAAATGTTGACCTGAAAAAATCAGGCGACGCTTTAACAAAGCTTTTGGACTGGGGTAATTAAGTGTCAAGAAGAAAAGGAAGAGTCCTGGCTTTCCAGGGGTTGTATTCATGGGATGTAGGAAAGAATCCTCTTGAGGAAATCTTGAGTTTTACATGGCCTGAAGCAAAAGATGAAGAAGCAGAAGCATTTGCAGGTCTTGTTATAAGCGGGACTGTAGAACATATGGAAGAAATTGATGCAAAGATTGCAGCTCATCTTTCTGCTTCATGGACAATGGAACGTGTAAATAAAGTTACTCTGGCAATTCTGCGCATGAGTGTTTATGAACTTATGTTCCAGCCAGCTGCTGACAGAAAAATTGTAATTGATGAAGCAGTTGAAATTGCCAAGAAATACGGCGAGGACGGAAGTTTTAAATTTATTAACGCAGTTCTTGATAACGTAAGCAAAGAATAATCAAACATCATTATTTATAAAAAACAAAAGGAGAACGTTTTGAGAAAAAATTGTGGAACACTGTTTTGTGTAAAATATTTTTCTCAGAACTTTTTTTTTGTTGTAATCTTATCTGTATGTTTATCTATGTCGGCCTGTTCGACAAAAGCTTCTTCGGTAAGTCTTACAAGTCAGTTCGATCTGATTGACGGTTTCATAAAGCAGAATCAGCATAAAGATGCTCTGAAAGAACTGAAAAAAGTTTCGAAGAAGTGTTATGACTCCTGGAGTTATATTGGTCTTTATAAGCGTTATAATCTGCTTGGTGATAAAATTCTTGCTGAAAAAACGCTTAGTAAGGCATTAAAGAAAATCCCTAAAAATCCTGAACTTTCTGCAGTCTATGCAAAGTTTCTCCTTGCTGAAAACAGGGCAGGAGAAGCGGAAAAAGTTTCAGACTGTCTTCAGAAAACACGTTATGCTTCAATTTATGCGGAAAGTGTGTTTAAAAATCATCAGGAAGAAATTTCAAGTAATGATGTTTCACTTCTTTATGAAGACGGAAAATATTTTGAGCTCTATTCCGATTCATACACTGCAAGCCGCAATCCTGTCTGGCTTAGAAACTGTGCGGTGATTTTTCTTTCTAAAGGGAAATATGATTCCGCTTCAGATCTGACCCCTGCAGCTTTTAATGATTCTGATGATGCATGGTTCTGGGCTCAGGTAAATTTTGACAGTGGAAAATTCCTTCCGGCTATAAATGCCTGTGAAACTTCTCTTTATTATCTTGAGAGCATGAATAAGGTTTCTTCCGATAAGGCATCTCTAATCAAGCTTAATGCACTGGAAGCAGATTCTTATAACGCACTGGCAGACAAAGTTAATGCACATCTTGTTCGTGAACGTATTATTGCAAAATATATTACCGGGGAAGATCTTTATTCTGGTGTCACAGAGGAAGAGAAAAAGATTCTTCCAATGGTGCTGGTTAACAGTGCTTTAGATGAAAAGAATAATGGAAATACTGAACGTTCAGGTTCACTTTTCACATATTCAGTTATGAATTACCCAGAATATGTGCCAGGTTTGATCGGTTATGCAGATTTTGCATGGGAATCTAATCTTGGACGCCGTGAAGACGATGAAATTTCAGCTCTTAGAAAATTCGGCCTGAAAACTCTTGAAATGGAACGTTATGACAGCCGTACAAAGATACCTTTGAGTGATGCTGTTTATAGAATTGATCAGGCACTGTTAAAAGTAAATAATCCTTATCTTTATATTACCAGACTGGATCTTCGTTATAAATCTGATTCAAGCCTTACAGTAAAGGATAAAACTTCGGATTTGTGGAAACTCCTTGAATCGAGCTCTTCTGAAGAAATTAAATATCATGATGTTCTTGTACTTTATACTGCTAATTTCCTTCTGGAAAACGGCTATGAAGAAGATGCAGAAATGATTTTCAGAAAATATATGGCTTCAAAATATCATCTTGATGCTTCTAAAGATTTCTATGTTCAGATTTCTGACAGGACACGTGAAACGGATGTTTCTGATCTTGAAATAGCCGCTTTGTTTGCTATAAAGAGAAAGATGACAGATGAAGCGCTTCGTATGTATGAATACTGCGTATTTGAAAGTGCTGGAAGCCGGTCGGGAGAGATTTCTTCAAAAGTTTCAGCCCAGAGCGCTTTGAATCTTGCAAATCTTTATTTTGGTCTTGCACAAAAAGACAAAGCTTTGGATTTGTACGGTAAAACAGCTTCCCGGGAAACTGATCCTGCATTAAGAAGTCTTGCCTTTTACCGC
Organism: Treponema sp.; assembly: GCA_024402535.1. Lineage (GTDB taxonomy): Bacteria > Spirochaetota > Spirochaetia > Treponematales > Treponemataceae > Treponema_D. The sequence goes on along the minus strand of JAKSTN010000038.1, from coordinate 9,006 downwards.
ATAGCTTCAATTTATTATGCTTTTGGAGACACTCAGAATGCTTTGCGTTCTGCAGATTATGCATATTCAATTTATCCTGAAAATGCAAAAGCTCATCTTCTCAAAACAAAAATAACAGCAAAATAATTATTTTTTTAATTTTTTTTCATTTCTTTTTTCCTGTTTTGTTAAAAAAAATGCATATATACAGTGAGGAAATTAATGAAAAAGATACTCACTGTAAGTTTACTATTTTTACTTTTCTGTTTCAGAATTAATAATTCTGTTTTCGCATCAGACAAATTTTCCTGGGATTTCAACGAATGTGAAATAAAGGATATTCTTTATGCCTTGTCACTGGATACAGGTCTTTCTATCGTAGCGGATGATACTGTTACTGGAAAAACAGATTTCAGGTTTTCAGGAGATGATTTCGAAAAAGCATTTGATTCTTTTTTACGGGCATCCAGAGTTTATGTTTCCAAGGAAGAAAATATCTGGACGGTAAGTCGTATTCAGATTATTAAAGATGAAGAATCACTAAAACTTGATTCTTATGACGTAAAACCTTCCCGGATAATTGAAAGACTTTCAGAGTGTCTTCAGGAAAATATTACTTTTGAGCAGATGAATGTTTCTGAAATTTCTGTTCACCTTGAAAGTACTGATACAGAGACTCTTTTATTAAATCTTGTAAAATTTATTCCAGGTTTTGTTCTTGAGAAAACACAAAATGGATTTCATTTTGCTAAAGAAAATACACGAAAAGAAAGAGACGGTGTTTCCGATTTTCAGGTAACCGTTTTGGGCGAGAAAAATAAAATTGAGATAAAGTCCGGTATTTTTTCGAAAGTATGTGAACAACTTTTTTTGAAAAATGGAAAGAGTTTCTGCATTTCCGGAAATGCAGATGTAAAGGCTTGTCGCGCATCTTTTGAAACAGAGTCATTTGTTTCGGCTCTTGAATTGTTATGCGATCAGAATAATTTTTCTTTTGTCGAGAAAGATGGCGTTTTCTATGTTTTCCCGAAAGATGAAAAAAAGAATGCTTTGTTTTATGGGAAAAGAAACTGGATATTTTTCGCCTTAAGGTATGCTTCACCCGAAAAGTTTATAACTTCTTTTTCTGTAAGATTCCGGAATATTGAAACAGTGTTTTCAGAATCTGTAGCAGGATTCTGGGCAAAAGTAACTGAATCAGATACTGATGAAATTCTTAAGTTTATAGAAGAAGCAGATATTCAGAAAAAAACATATCTTATTCAGTTGAAAAATGTAAAAGCTGATGAATTTATAAAAAGGCTTCCTCCTTCAATAGACAAAAATTCTGTAAGTGAAGCAGACGGGAACAGCTGTTTTTATTTTTCTGGAACAGAGGAATCGTATAAACGTGTTTTATCTGAACTTGAAGTATTTGATCGGCCTCAGAAAAAAATAAAATATGACCTTCTTATCGTTCAGTATGATGATACGGATGATAATCAGTGGGTTCCCGGCTTCAAGGTAAAACCTCTTCAGAAAGGCGACAGAACAGGTTTTTCAGCACAGATTGGAAGTGTGTTGTCGTTGAATATGAATGTTCTTTCGGCATTTGGAATAGACTTTGCTGCATCACTTCAGTCATCGCTTTCTCAGAATAAGAGCCGTATTTATGCAGACACAACTTTGCATGGGACAGCGGGAAAAGAAATCAACTTTTTAAATACCAATACTTATCGTTATAGAGACAATAATCTGGATCCGGAAACAGGCAAGCCTGTATATTCGGGCATTACAAGGGAAATCGTCTCTGGCTTGAAACTTGAAATAATGCCGTGGGTAGGAGAGGACGGAGTTATTACGACACAGGTAAAAGCTTCCGTTACGCGTCGTGGAACAGACTCTTCCTCTGTAACAGGAAACCCTCCACCGACATCTGAAAAAATTGTAACTACAGAAGTATGCGGAAAATCTGGCGAGCCTGTGATTTTAAGCGGTCTTATCCAGAATAATGAAACTGATGAACTGATCAGGACTCCTTTTTTTTCTAAAATTCCTTTACTCGGAAAGTTTTTTAGAAGTGAAAAAAAGACCAGCGAAAAATCGCAGATGGTTATATATCTGGTTCCTTTCCTTGAATCCGCGCAAAAAGAAAAAAATATAAATGTTTACGATAAAAAATGGGCGGAAAACCGCAAGGAAAGATTATGCAAAATTATGAATTTAAATTGACACCGGCGTTCTGTCTTTATAATGGAACAGCCATTGCCGAACAGAACGGCTCCTATATCAGATTCCTTACGGAAAATAAGGAAGATTCAGTTCTCCATTCAAGACTGGAAAAAGCTTTTCGGAATCATCTGGATTTTGTTGTGCGCCAGAAAGATTGTGGCCCGGAATATAAGAACCTTCCCCGAATTGAGTTTGTGGCGGGAACACATGAGGAAGTACGAAATTGTATTTCGCTTTTGTACCATGAAAATGGATTCTCATCATATAAAGAAAAATTGAATGAGGATAAAGAAAAAAAAGAAGCTGCTGCTGTACTGCTGCTAGATTCTGTTCTTGAGGAAGCACGCAAAAGAAAAGCTACAGACATTCATATAGAAAAAAGTGTAATCCGATTCAGGATTAATGGAAAACTTGAAGATTATGCATCCATTCAAAAAGACCGCAGCCTTGAACTTGTTCTTCGTATAAAACTTATTTCCGGAATGAATGTACTTGAAAAAAGAAAAAGCCAGGATGGACATTTTGTTTATGGGGAGACCAAACCTGTTTTTGTGCGTGTCTCTGTAATGGCTGTTATAGGAGAGGAAGAAAATGAAACAGATGAGTCAGTAGTAATGAGGCTCCTGGATATGGCGAGATTACCTCTTGGTTTAATGAATCTTGGTTTCTGTGACAGACAGCTGATTGTAATGGATTCTCTTTTACAGAATAAAAATGGACTGATTCTTGTTTGCGGGCCAACGGGAAGCGGAAAATCAACGACTGCGGCATCAATGCTTTTAGAAAGAATAAAAGAGACGGGCAATTCAGAAAAAATTATCAGTATAGAAGACCCTCCGGAATACGTAATCCCAGGTGTTACTCAGATTAAAATTGATAAGGAACTTGGGATAACTTATGAAAGTGCACTGGAAAAAATTTTCAGACAGGATCCCGATGTAATTATGGTGGGTGAAATTCGAGATAAAGAGGGTGCGGCTTCTGCAATTCGGGCTGCAATGACAGGCCATCTGGTTCTTGCAACCCTTCATACAGATTCTGCTCCTTCAAGTATATTAAGACTTCAGGATTTAGGCGGCTCGAAAAAAATAATTGATTCAGTTTTGCGTGGGGTAATAATTCAGGAACTTCAGCACAGCTATGATTCTGTAATGCTTCTGGCAGATATTTGTATTCCAGAGAAATCAGAAAGCGATGGATTTAAGCATGTAACAAATGTTCCTGAACTAATGAGAAAAACTGGAAAACTTTTTGCAAAGAAAATGTTGTTACATTCAGAAAATAAAATGGGTGTGAAGGAGAGTGTATGACAAATCTTCATGCTGTAAAAATATTCACTCAGAGTCTGAAAGAGTTGATTGAAGAAAAGCTGACCCTTTATCAGTCACTTAAAATAATCGGTCAGTCTAAAGTAACAGATAAAAAAATCAGAAATTGTGCTGAATATCTTGCATCTTCCGTTGAAAACGGCACCTTGTTTTCCAGTGCAGTCAGAACCTGTCCGTTTATCAGCTTTGATAATGTGTATGTGTCCTTTATAAGTTTTTCTGAAAAAAGTGGAAATCTATACGAAACTCTTGATTTTCTTTTGGCCCGTTCAATGCGCAAGGAAGAAAACAGGAATTCATTGTTCAGTGCACTTGTTTATCCTTTGTTTGTAGTACTTCTGGTTCTTTTTATAAGTGTCTTGTTTTTCTTTACAGACGGAATTATTCCCGGAAGTATATCTTTCCTTGGAACAGATAAAAAAGAAGCAGCAAAAACAATATTTTTCTGTTTTATGACTTTTTTATTTCTTGGTTCTGCTGTCATTTTTCTTCTTCTTCATTTTATGGGTGAAGACCGTCTTTATGAAGCATTTCTTGCAGGAGGTTTTCTGTCCTGCAACGGAATCAATATGGCGCAGGCTTGCAATATGGCTTCTGTCGTTCTTGGAATAGATTCAAAATTTGGAAAGGTTTTTCAAAAAGCCAGGGAAGGTCTTGAATATGGAATGGATTTAAGGTCTGCCTTTTCAAGAGGAAACGATTTAAAAGTTCAGAAGAAAATAGAACTTGCTCTTCTTCTGGCAGAAGAAACTGGAAACAAGGACAAAGTGTTTTTGAAAATAGCAGATTCGCTGAAAAAAGAAAACGACCGTAACAGAAAATACTGTCTTACCCTTGTGGAGCCTGCATTTATTGTTCTTACAGGAATATTTGTTATGGGAATTGTAATTAATCTTGTATTACCTGTAGTAACCGATTCGGTGATTATGTAAACAAAAAAAGAGGAAATAAAAGTGAAGGAGTTATTCAATGAATTCAAAAAATCAGACGGTTTCACATTCGTTGAAACAGTTGTCGTACTTTCAATTGTCGCGGTCCTGGCCGCAGGAACCACAGTCTCAGCCTCGAAACTTATATCAAAAGCGAAGAAAGTATCGGCGCAGAATCAAATTGAACAGTTTCAGTCAGGATTACAGGCCTACTTCCTTGACTGCGGCCGTTTCCCCACAACAGAACAAGGCCTTGGAGCATTATGGCAAAAACCGTTATTGTATCCCGTTCCGCAAAACTGGAAAGGACCTTACTTACAGAAAGAGCCTGCCAAAGATCCATGGGGTTCAGATTACAGGTATTACAGCGCCGAAAACGCCCCTCTCCCCGGAACGGTTCCTGAAGGTTTGCCCTATGTACTTTATTCCTTCGGCGCAGATTGCGAAGAAGGCGGTGAAGGAGAAGCGGAAGATGTTTGTTCCTGGAAGTAGTTTTTCAAAAGCGGTGGTTGCATCTGTAATCCTGATTGTCTGTATTGATATGTCATTTGCCATAAAAAATAAACTTGAAAATGAGATCAATTACTGGAATAAGAAATATAAAACTGTTCAGGAATATCAGGAAAGAAAAAATGTGGAGGCTCTGGATGCGCCTTATTAATTTTGTTTGTGTAATGTTTCTGGTGATGATTCTTGAAATGACAGTTATATCTGCTGCGAACGGAAATTTTAGTCTTGCGGAAAAGAAACAGACTCGTCAGAAAGAAACAGAATGTCTTGAATTTATCTCAGAAAGTTTCAGGTCTTCCTGTAATGGAATCGGATTCAAAAATCTTGATGAATGGAAAAATGTGAACAGCTTACTGTGGAGCCTGGATGAAATAGGGTGGCGAAAAGAAGAAAATCTTTGTTTCGGATTTTGGAACGGTCCATTGGGGCATGGAGAAGCGGTTGTGAGGATGAGAAAAAATGAAACAGAAACTGAAAACTAGTGATTATGATTCGTATAAAATTCTTATTCCTGTAGGAAATATGTTTGGAAAGAAAAAACAGGATTATTTATACAAAGAACTGGAAAAACGGCATCCATGTTTTTCAGAGAATTTTGTTTTCGATGTAAATACTCGTGTAACGAAAAAAGGACTTCTTGGTGATGTAACTGTTATGGACAGGTATGTGCTTGGAAATTATAAAAACAAATATCCCAAAAGCAGATTATTAACCGAAGAAAATAAACTTGTATTCACTTCAGAATGGAAAAATATTCTTGTTCCAGTTCTTGTTTTACTTTTTTCTTTGTTTTCAATTTTGTTTCTGAAGTTCTCATTTTATAAGGTGGAAGAAACTGGACAGATTGCAGAAGAAAAAACGCTTCCTGTTTTTAATGAGCTGCAGCGAAGTATTTTAGAGAGCGTTTTTTATGACATTGTTGAAAGCGGTGGAAAAATAAAAAACTTCCATTGGTCTTATGATGGATTTTCTGAAAAGGTTTCTATAAATCTGACGGATTGTAATCCAGCTGATTTTGAGTATTCGCTTGATGCATATAAAATCAGTTTTTCTCCTGTAGTTTTTGAAAAAGATACAGCGATTTTTTCTATTGAAGGAGAGAATAAAGTTCCTGGCATATTTGAGAGAAAAAGCAGCAATACAAGAAAACATTTCTTTAATGAAATGAACAGCTGGTTTACAGAAAGCGGCTTTGTAATAAAAAGTGAAGATTATCTTACGGGAACTTTTAGTCTTTCTTTTTCAGGAAATATTGGAAGATATTTATTGGATCTTTCTAAAAAAGCTGATGAAGTTGTTGGGAAATACGGTTTTTATGTAAATAAAATTGTTCTGAATAAGAATCAGATGGAAATTGGATTTACTGATGATTTTGTAATGCCTTTTGAAGAAAACTTCTTCTGTATTCTTGGAAGCATAAATCCTTCTTTTTATGAAGATGTTCAAATCAAAAAAGAAAAAAAGAAAATTCAGAAAGTACAAGAAAAGGAAAATGTTTCCAGAAAACGAATTGGAGCTATAACTCATGAAAATGGAAATGTAAGTACGTTCTACAAAAATGGAAAGGGGAGAATAGAGAATGATTAAAAATAATGGAAGATTTTTTATTTTTTATATTTTGATTCTTTTAATTTTTTCTTCCTGTGCCGGGAATCCTGGGAAAGAGAAAAAAGTTTTTACAGGGATAATTCTTGATGAAAAGTCAGATCCTGTTTCTGAAATGGAAGTAAATGTGAAAACAGCATCAGGGAAAAAAGTTCGGCTTTGGACTGATGATGAGGGACTTTTTTATATTTCTGAAACAAGAAAAGGGAGCTTTAGTATTCAAGGTGAAAAGCCCGGTTATACAGAACTGGATGAAAAATTTGAAGTGCATGATCTTGGAAAAATATATTGTTTCCAGGTTCAGACTGCCGATTCCGTTTTTGATGATGTTGAAATTCTTGTCACTTTGGAACGGTATAAAGAAGCTATGGATAAGCTGAAAAAGATTAATTTCGGGAAGAATAAAGAATTAAAGGAATGCATTTCTTTTTATAAAAAACAGATTAACAGAGGCGCTAAATGAGAAAAATTTTAATCAGTATCGTAGTTGTTTTACTTATGTCATCCTGCAGTCATCTTTATACTGCAGTTCCTTATGTGATTTCCGGTGAAATGAAACTCAATGAAAAGGGGGAAGAGGACCTTTCTTCTTTCGACTTTGTTTTTAAGAATTGCGGGAATAAAGATGTTTTTTCTTTTACAGTATCTTTCTTTCTCTTTGATGAAGATGATACACCTGTCCTAAATGGGAATCCAAAAGTAACCTGCATTGTTCGGGAAGATATTCCTTCGGGAGAAATTCTTCAATCGTCTTTTTCGCTGGATTCTTTTTTGAATTATATTCCGGAATCGCCTTATAAAATCGAATATCTTTATGTAAAAAAGATTATTTATTCTGATGGTTCTGAATGGGAAGATTTGCTTGGGTTAAAGGCAATGAAAGAGGGCTTATGAAAAGAATCTCTTTGTTTACTGTTTTTGTAATTTTTCTTTTTTCCTGTCAGAACGGGAATGGAGTTCCTGTAAAGCTTCAGACAAAAAGTGTTTCTGATATTACGCCTGAAACAGAGTCGTCTGAAGATCCAGAACCGGATTTGGAACAGAATACAGAAAACATTTCTGATTCAGAACAGGAAGAACCAAAAAAAATGCGTGAATGGACTTTCATGATTTATATGGCTTGCGATAACAGTCTTGAGTCGTATGGATTACAAGATCTGAATGAAATGGAAGCCGGAATAATAAATGATGACCAGCTAAGTGTTATCGCATTTGTGGATCGTCATCCTGGTTTTGACCGGACGAATGGAGACTGGGATTCAGCAAGAGTTTACGAGATAAGGAATGATTCAAATGGAAATGACAAAACTCTTGTTTCAGAAAGAAAAGCTTCTTCTGAGCTGGATATATATCTTCAATCTGAAACAGAACTTGATTCAAGTAAGAGTGGCACCCTTAAGAATTTCATAGAGTATTGTCGGCGTGAATATGAAGCTGAAAATTATGCTTTGTTTTTGTGGGGAATAGGTTCCGGGTGGAAAGGGAACTGCTACGATGGAACTTCTAATAGTATTATGCCTATTTCTGAATTAGGTGATATTCTGAAATTGTATACTCCGAATTTTCTTGTTCTTGATACAGACCTGGGGATGTCTTTTGAAACGATTTATGAATTTAAAGATTTGAGTATGACTGTCGCCGGTTTTTCGGGAATAAACCAGGGGTCCTGCATAAATTATGAAACTTTCTTAAAGCGTTTTTGTGAAAGTGACAGATCTTCGGCTGCTTTAACAAATACGTTACTTGATTACAGCGATTCAAATATATGTGTTATGGAAACGGCTGCAATAAAAATTCTTTCCGATAAACTGGAAACTCTTGGAAAATCACTTTCAGAATATATAGATACAAAAGAACGCCAAAAATATGTTATGAATGATTTTTTGACAAATATGATTTTGTATAAAAGTTCTTCTTATCCCTGCGATGGTTATATAGATGCTCTGGATATGGCTTATTATCTTCAGTATTACGAAGATACTGATGTTTCTTTAAGTGCCGGAGAATTATATGATTCTATTTCTGAAGCTGTTGTAGGAAAAGGATCGGCGTCATTAAGTATTCATATTATTCCATTTATTTCAGTGAATGTTCCTGATCAGATGCATTCGGAAAATTATGTTTCAAATGAAAAAAAGAAAGATCGAAAGTGTTCTTTTGTGAATGATTCTTTATACTGGTGTCCTACAGAAAAAGATCAGAGTTTTCTTGATGCGCTTTTTTATAGAGTCTTGAATTAGAAAAAAAAACTGTCCCAATTTTTGGGACAGCTTCTTTTAATTTATGAAATGATTAGTCAGCAAGACATTTGTCCAGATCAGCAGAAATTGCTTTTTTGTCCAGGTGCTGTCCGATTACAACCAGCTTGATCATGCGGTCGCCAACTTCGGCATCCCAGTCTTTCTGCATTTCAGGTTCCTGTGCAAGAACTCTTTCCTGTTCTT
>JAKSTN010000037.1 GCA_024402535.1 Treponema sp. | reverse complement strand
ATGATACTGCCCTTTGGCGGGAAAGTAGATAGTTGCCGGCTTTTTTTTATTTAACCGGCATAGCCGGCTAAATAAAAAAACTGTCATCTTGAGACTTTTCGCTTTACTGTTCCCGAAAGCAGACGGTTTCTTCTGCATACGTTCTTCATAAAACATAGTCGGGAAAGTTGATGCACAAGCCGCAGAATGCGGCGACTTAAATAATTTCTTCTATGCAAACGGCTTGTGTGAGCTTTGCGAGCGAAAGACGTATTACCGAGCGACGGCGGAGCCGGCAAAATGCTCGAGGAGCATTTTGAGCGAGGGAAGCGAGGAGCCCCTGCGACGAGCTGCCGGTTCCGCGGGTTCCCCGCGGTTCACACACTTACATATTTCTCTGGCATTCGACGTCGACCGTGCCTTGACTCGGCGTATTTAACAGCACAGCGCGCCTTAAACAAAAAACTCTGGCAGCAAGATGTCTTTTTCGCTTCGCTGACCTACTACGCAGTAAAAATCACATACATTTTATTTTCCTTAAAATACAGACGGGAAATAGATGCTCAAGCCGCGTTATTATGCGCGACGTTTTTATACGGGATCCTTTACCTTTCTGCGTCAGGCATGCGGAGGGCTTTAGTTGGACGCAGAATTGCGGACAATGAGCGGGAGCGAACCCGGAGCTCGCCGACCGCGAAGGAACTGAGCGGGGACGCCTATAAAAAAAACTTGACTTCTGGCGGGGCAGGGTACATACTATAAATGTAAGGTGCTAGTGCATCTGTGGCAGAAAAGGCGGTAATTGTTAATTCCGTCCTCTCTCTGATCCAATTCGAACAGGCAGGTAAATCCACAAGGCGGATACCTGCCTATTTTTTTTATTTAGGGTTTGTATTAAACCCTAAAAACGGCGAAGACATGGCCTTGAATGAAGTGTGCCTTGACTAGACTTATTTCCAGGCTTCAATTGAGCTGTTTGCTTCGAGTTTGTTTTCCAGTGTATCTTCCATCAGGTGAAAAAAATCAATGCCAGTGCGTTTTTCTACTTCATCAATGGAAACTGCGTAATCCCAGAATGTATCAGGACATTTTTTATTAGGAAGAATAAAGGCTATGGCTTTTGCGCTTTCTTTTTCAGGGGCTAGAAGGACTTTGTAGTAATATTCTGGAACTGAAACTTTGTTTGAGCCGATGTAATCATATTCTTCGGCGTTTTTTTCAAGAACAGGTCCCGTTACTACGTAAACTTTTCCATATGCATCAGCCCATTTTCGGACCTGTCCTTCAAGATACTGCCAGATTTCCCGGTTTAAGCCCGGGGCCTGCGGACTCATGTTACTTAAATAGAAGGATTCGCTCATAGCTTCTTCTGAAAATGCAAAATCTGCGGCTGGTGCCAGGTGGCCCCGGTCATAGCCTGATTTTTTATAGTCTGCAAGGGATGCAGATCCTGTTTTTATTTCCGGATCAGGGCGGAAATCGTTCCCACGGGATGCATTTTTTACTAATTCTTCTCTTTCAAGGCAGTATGCAGCCCATTCTGCCTGTTCGTAGCTTTCCCGGTAACAGATGACAAAGTTTCCGAATTTTCTTATCTGATGGTCTTCTGCATCATCTGTTTCTGTGCCTGCACAAAGTGGAATTTCCAGATTTTCAGGAAAAAGTTCTGTTTTCTCTGAAGATGGTGGATTTACAGAATCTGCGTGATTTTCAGATTTTTTTACGGTTTCTTGGATGGCAGTTTTTACAGGTTTTGGAGCAGGTATTTCTTCCTGAAGTATTACATTGGTTTTAATTTCTGATGCTACTTCCTGGGCCAGGTCAGAAAGCTGTTCTTTTGCCGTGTGGATTTTTTCTGTAGCAGAAGTATGAAGGTCAGATTTATCTGCGAAATAATCTATTGCAAAAATCAGTGCAATAATTACTGCAACAGTAAATAGAAATTTAAGGATTTTTTTGAAAGGATTTTTACGGGCCATATCAAGGAAGATTATACCATATTCCGAAAAAATCCTTATAGAAAAAACGTTTTACCATAGCTAATATGAAGTTATGAACAAAACAATTTTAAATCCAATTCTTCCAGGATTTTATCCTGATCCAACAGCATGTTGTGTAGACGGAGTTTATTACGTTGTAAACTCTTCATTCGTATATTTCCCTGGTCTTCCAGTTTTCAAAAGTACAGATCTCTGTAACTGGGAGCAGATCGGTAACGTAATTGACCGTCCTGAACAGATGACTTTCTTGAACCAGAGTACAAGCCGCGGTCTTTTTGCTCCTTGTATCCGCTATAACAACGGAACTTTCTATTGTATCTGTACAAATGTTGATGAAGGGGGAAACTTCTTCGTAACAGCAAAAGATCCTGCAGGTCCATGGTCAAAACCAATCTTTATGCCAAAAGCTGGAGGAATCGATCCTTCATTCTTCTTTGATGATGACGGTACCTGCTGGTATGTTGGTACTCATCCTGCTCCTGAAGGATGCAAATACAACGGAAACTGGGAAATCTACATCCAGAAAGTGAACCTTGAAAACGGCGACCTTGAAGGCGAAGCAAAAGGTATCTGGCGCGGTGCCCTTAAAGATTGTATCTGGCCGGAAGGTCCGCATATCTACAAAATCAACGGATGGTATTACCTTCTTCACGCAGAAGGCGGTACAGGTCCTGAACATGCAGTAATGGTTGCCCGTACAAAATCTCTGGACGAACCTTTTGTTGGAAAACCTGCAAATCCAATCCTTACACACCGTCATCTTGGTATGGGTGCCGACATTGTTTATGTTGGACACGCAGACCTCTTTGAAGATAAGAACGGAAAATGGTGGCTGGTTCTTCTGGCAAGCCGTCCTTACTCAAACGACGGAAATCGTCCACGTTTCTGCAATATGGGACGTGAAACTTTCATGGTTCCTGTTATGTGGGAAGATGAATGGCCATGGGCAAGCTGGAAAACTGGTCTTGTTGAAAAAGAATATGATACAGACGGAAATGTTCTGCGCCGTTACGATGCAAAACTTGAAAAGAAACTGGCAGCCCGTAAAAATGTATTTACAAAACCTGAACTTGATTATGAATGGATTTCCCTCAGAAACCGTAATCCTGAAAAAGTTTTCGTAAAAGACAATGCCCTTGTTCTTAAAGGTGCTGAAGATCTTGGAAGCCTTAAGGAATCAAGCTTTGTGGCACGTCGTCAGATTGATTTCTCTTATGACGCTGAAACTGTAATGGATGCTGAACTTCCAAATGATGGAAATACAGCAGGACTTTCTTGTTTTCAGAATGAAGATTTCTTCTATAATCTTCAGGTTGCAAATAAGGGTGGAAAACTTGTGGTTCAGGTTCTCCTCCGTGAAAAAGGTGAAAACAAGGTTCTGGTTGAAAAAGAACTGCCAGAAGCTGATCCTGTTCCAACATCAGTTGCAGGTTTCACTTTGAGTGTTACACAGGAACTTCAGAAACTCAGCTTCTACTGTAACGGAGAACTGATTCTTGCCGACGCAGATGCTTCAATGCTTTCTGTTGAAAAAGCCGGGGGATTCGTTGGAACTGTAATCGGTATGTTCGCCGCAGGCGACGGTGCTGAAGCCAGCTTCAAGAGCTTCGAAATGTAATTCTGGCAGGGGGAGTAGGGGCGCCGAAGGCGGCCACCGCAGGGCGGAACCACTTTGGTGGTGGAGCCCGAGGAGGCTGAGGGTTACCGAACCCCGGATGCCCCGTCCGCCAGCCAGACGAAAAGACTGTATCAGAAAATGATGCAGTCTTTTTTTTTGCTTATAATGGGGTTATAATTAAATTTCAATAAAAAAGGAGTAAAAAGTGAGCAAAGTAATTGAAATCTGGAATAAACCAAGTCTTGTTGTGAAAATCCTTATTGGGCTTGTTATTGGTGTAATACTTGGAATCTTTCTGCCGCAGGCAAAGGTAATCGGCGGTCTTGGAACTCTTTTTGTTGGCGCTTTGAAAAGTGTGGCCCCGATTCTGGTATTTTTTCTTGTAATGTCATCTCTTGCAAACGCAACTTTTGCTGACAAGAAGAAATTCGGTTTTGTTATTTTCCTTTATCTTTTTTCTACTATGCTGGCAGCTGTATTTGCAGTTTTTGCAGCAAAACTTTTCCCTGTGACAATTGTTCTTTCTGAATCTGCTGCAGAATTGGCTGCACCAAGCGGAATCAGTGAAGTTCTTAAAAATCTTTTTTTGAATATCGTTTCGAATCCTGTGGCTGCTCTGGCCAATGCAAATTATCTTTCAATTCTTTTCTGGTCAATCTGTCTTGGGCTTGGGCTTAAGTCTATTGATTCAGAACATGGAAAAGAAGGCATGCGTGTAATTTCTGAAGCAATTACAAAAATCGTGCGCGGAATTATCTCCCTGGCTCCTTTCGGAATTATGGGAATTGTATTTGAAACTGTCAGCACAAATGGACTTTCAATTTTTACAAGTTATGGAAAGTTGATTCTTCTTCTTGTTGGAACAATGCTCTTTACAGCTCTTATTGTAAACCCTATTATTGTGGCAATTACTCTGCGTCATAATCCTTATCCGCTGGTTTTCAAATGTCTTAAGGAAAGTGGTTTAACTGCTTTCTTCACAAGAAGTTCGGCTGCAAACCTTCCTGTGAATATGGATCTTTGTGAACGTCTTGGTTTGAACAAGGAATTATATTCTGTTTCCCTTCCACTGGGAGCAACAATCAATATGGATGGCGCAGCTTCTGTTATTACAATCATGTCTCTGACAGCAGCAAATACTCTTGGTATTCATGTTGATATTCCGACTTCAATTCTTTTGAGCTTTATTTCAACTCTCGGGGCCTGTGGTGCTTCTGGTGTTGCAGGCGGATCTCTGCTTCTGATTCCTATGGCATGTTCTCTGCTGGGTATTCCTTCAGATATCTCAATGCAGGTTGTTTCTGTTGGATTCATTATCGGTGTTATTCAGGATTCTGTAGAAACCGCTCTTAATTCTTCTGGTGACGTTATTTTTGCAGCAACTGCAGAATTCAGAGAATGGAAAAAAGAAGGAAGAAAGCTTCCACTGTAAAAGTGTCGGAAAGCGGGTTATATGAAAAAAATATTTTTTGCTTTCTTCACTTTGTTTTTTTCTTTCGGATTATTTGCAGAGGAATCAATTAAGGGATCTTTTACTTGTGAAACTGGATTGATGAACGGTCAGATTCAGGAATATGTTTATTATATTGCGGGAAAGGATGATTTAAGAAAACTTAGTGAACTTGACTGGGATGTATATCGTATTCCTTATACAGGGCTAAAAATGGGGCTCGAAACAAATTCAGGAATCTCAGTTAATTTTGGATTTCGTGTTGGTATCCCAAAAGCAAGTGGTGGAATGCAGGATTTTGACTGGATGAATGTTTATGCCCATATGGAAGATAACTGGATAACTAACTATTCAATCCATTACAACATTTTAGATTCATTCAGTAATGTTTATGCTTCTGCAGACTGGAAGTTTAATGTGATTGCTGGATTTTATGTCAGACCTGATTTATTTGCTGATATCGAAAATATTTCCTTTTATTCAAAAGACGGCTACGGATTTTATGGGGATGAATTAAGTGACAGTACTGATGAAAAGCTGCATTATAAGCCTTATTCTTCAGAGACAAAAGAAGAAAGAAGATTATTTAAAGGAAAAGTAATTTCATATACACAAAAACGGATTCAATCAGGAGCGGGATTAACACTGGGATATGCATTTTCAAATTATGAATTGAATGTTCGTGGTGCACTGCGTTATGCAAATATTCTGGCAGAAGATCATCATTTGCTTAGAAATTTAAAGTTTGCTGATCTTCCGGTTGGATTTGGTGGCTATAAAATCGAAGGAAATTTTTTATGGAATATTAACAAACTCTGTGGGATTGGAGTTTCGGCAAATTGTGACATCCAGCCTTTGTTAATAGGAAACGATTACTGGGCTTCGGAGAAATCTGAAACCTGGTTTTTAGATTCTGAAGATTATGGCGGAACTTCCTGGTCGGTTTTTTCACTGGGTGTGAATTATACCGTAAAGTTCTAAAACTCAGGAATATCCCGAAGCTTTGAATATTTTGCGTCTTTTTGATGGACGTTTGGACGGAGTCCGAGAATACGTTCATTTTCTGCCTGAAGCTGGAACTTAATCATGGCTTTGAAGGCGTCCATCATTGGTTCAGGATCAATGTTTTTTTCGGTAATGCCGTTGTCCTGGAATTCTTTAATCAGATAGTAACAGCTTTCTACTGTAGAAATGTATTCTGGTTCCGGTTCTTTTTTGAATGTGTAAATTGAACGATAGTCGCCGTAAAAAGAAAGGCGGGGCAGGTCCAGCAGGAAAGGATTATGCTGTATCATTTTTTTTGCGCACCACCAGGTAGAATCCAGAATGATAGGAAGCGGAATGCGGCCGTTCAGTGTCTCTCTGAAGCCTTCTTTTTTTGCGGTCCAGGCTTCAGGACCCGGAAACATCATCATAGGAAAATAACGGTCGTCGTGAAGAAGTTCCTGAAGGCGTTTGTTTTCGGCAAAATCAAGGCCCATGATTATTTCGCAGCCTGTAAGGGAAATACGGGCAATGTGTCCGGTTCCTGTGCGGTTTTTCTTTGCTTCTTTTGGATGCATAAGGAGAACGAATTTGATTCCTGGATCCATTTCTTTTGTGTAAGAGCAAAGGCAGCAGGCCTTTGGTTTGAAACATTTGTAACAAAATTCTGCCATAAATTTCATTTTAACGGATTTTCTGAACTTTTCATATGCATAACCTTGTGTTATAATTTAACAGATGTCGATCAACGTGTTTTGTTTCGGCATCTCTCTGGAGAGTTCCTGCAACGAGGCAGGGCGCCGAAGGGTTAATGCGATTAGCGCAAATATCTCAGGCAAAGCGGACAGAAGAAAATTACACTGTTCTGTACAAATCACTTTTCAGAGAGCCGCATAACGGCTCTTATTTTTTTAACTTGCAGGAAGGAATCAATAATGTTTGATCAGATTCTGAACTCAATTGATGACATTGTTTGGGGAATCCCTACAATTGCTCTTATTCTTGTAACAGGTCTTGTTGTTACAATCGCTTCTCGCGGAATCCAGTTCACAAAACTGGGACGCGCTTTCAAAGGTATCTTCAAGAAAAATGAAGGTGAAGGAGAACTTTCAGGTTTTGCTGCTCTGTGTACAGCTCTGTCAGCAACAATCGGTACAGGTAACATCGTCGGTGTTGCAACAGCTATTGCAGCCGGTGGTCCTGGTGCTCTCTTCTGGATGTGGCTTGCTGCTATTCTTGGTACAGCTACAAAATATGCTGAATGTATGCTGGCTATCAAATACCGCCAGGTAGCTGATGACGGTCATATTCTTGGTGGACCATTCTACACAATTGAAAAAGGTATGGGACCAAAATGGAAGTGGCTTGCAATCCTTTTTGCTCTCTTCGGAGTTCTGGCAGGTCTTCTTGGTATCGGTACAATGACTCAGATCAATGGTATCACTTCTGCCGTAAACAATGCATTCGATCCAAACAATGCTCACATTGCATTCTCTATTGGTTCTAACGCTTACTCTTGGTCAACAGTTGTTGCAGGTACAATTGTAACAATCTGTGTTGCCCTGGTAGTTCTTGGTGGTCTTAAACGTATTTCTAAAGTTGCAGAAAAAGTAGTTCCAGCTATGGCTGTTATCTACGTATTCCTGGGACTTTCAATCGTTATTATGAACGCTACAAAGATCCCTGCTGCATTTGCTCTTATCTTTAAATCAGCATTCGGTTACAAAGCAATGGCCGGTGGCGCTGCAGGTTTCGTTCTGAAACAGGTTACAGACTCAATGCAGAAAGGTATTGCTCGTGGTATCTTCTCTAACGAAGCAGGTCTCGGTTCTGCTCCAATCGCAGCAGCTCCAGTACAGACAACAGAACCTGTTGAACAGGGGCTGGTAAACATGACAGGTACAGTAATTGATACTCTTATCATCTGTACAATGACAGGGCTTGCAATCGTAATCGGTGGTATGGAAGGTGGTCTCTGGTCTAATCCACAGGATCTTAAAGGTGTAGCTCTTACAGCTTACTCTTTCAACAAGGTTCTTGGCGGTGACGGTCACTCTGTTCAGTTCCTCCTGGTTCTCTGTCTGTCATTCTTCGCATTCACAACTATTCTTGGTTGGGACTACTACTCTGAAAAATGTCTTGAATACATTGCAAAAGGAAACATGAAAATTGTTATGGTTTTCCGCTGGATTTTCATTGCTGCCGTTGCAATCGGACCTTACTTCACAGTAAACGCAGTATTCACAATCGCTGATATTTTCAACGGACTTATGGCTATTCCTAACTGTATTTCACTCATCGTTCTTTGCGGTGTAGTAAACAAGATGACAAAGGAATACTTCAATAAGTATCCAACACTCTAATAATCTGTAAGTAAGATTATTTTTTTCACGGACGCCCGTGCAGAAGTTTTTCTGCACGGGTGTTTTTTTGGCCCTCTTTGAGACGGGCTTTTTTTATGTTACAATTTCCCCCTATGGCATTTGTACAGTTTTCTAAAGTGTCGCTGGCTTTCGGTGACAGAGATATTTTAAAAGAAGTTTCAGTAAATCTACAGTCGGGAACAAAGGCTGCACTTACCGGGGCAAACGGTACCGGAAAATCAACACTCATTAAAGTAATGGCAGGGCTTATGCAGCCTGATTCTGGAACCCGTGTGGCTCAGAAAGATGCCCGCATTGCATACCTTCCTCAGTCTGGACTTACTCATAAAGGCTGCACCCTTAAGGAAGAGGCAGACAAGGCTTTCCAGTTCGGATACGAAATGCAGGAAAAAATTGATGAACTTGGTGAACGTCTTAAGACAAATGCCACAGATGCCATTATTGAAGAACAGAGCCGCCTTATTCAGGCCCTGGACGATTCTGGCTGGCACCGCCGCGAAGCTACAGCAGAAAGTGTTCTTATAGGGCTTGGCTTTACCCGGGAAGATTTTGGCCGTAATACAGAAGAGTTTTCCGGCGGTTGGCAGATGCGTATTGCTCTGGCCAAAGCCCTTATGCAGAATCCTGATATTCTTTTGCTGGATGAACCTACAAACTACCTGGACCTGGAAGCCCGAAACTGGCTTGAAGGCTTTTTGAAAGATTTCCGGGGCGGCTTCCTTCTGGTTTCTCATGACCGTTACTTCCTGGACGTTACAATTAACGAAGTTTATGAACTTTTCAACGGCGAACTTAAGCAGTACAGCGGAAACTTTACTCATTACGAAAAGGTGCGCGAACAGGAACTTGTTACCCTGATGCATGAATACGAAAAGCAGCAGGAAGAAATTGCTCATCTTCAGGAATTCATTGACCGTTTCCGTTATAAGGCAACAAAAGCTGTTGCTGCCCAGGAACGCATAAAAATGCTGGATAAGATTCTGGAGCATAAGATTGAAATTCCTGAATCTTTGAAAAAAATCCACTTTAAGTTTCCTGCAGCTCCTCATGCTGGCCGCCTGGTTCTGCGCCTGAACGGCATTACAAAAAGCTACGACGGAACTGAAAAAATCCTTGATAATCTGGAACTGACACTAGAAAACGGCGAACGTCTTGTAGTTGCCGGGCGTAACGGGGCCGGTAAATCAACTCTTCTGCGCATTATTGCAGGGCAGGATCCGGATTTTACAGGCGAAATTGTGCCTGGTGCCGGCGTTCAGATGGGCTACTTCAGTCAGGATAACGCAGAAAAAATCAAAGGCCAGCAGTCAATTCTTGATTACCTTGAAAGCGAAGCACCGCTGGAACTTATTCCAAAACTCCGCGACATGCTTGGCGCATTCCTTTTCCGGGGCGACGACGTTTATAAATCTCTGGATGTGCTTTCCGGCGGTGAAAAAAGCCGAGTTGCTCTTCTGCTCCTGCTTTTGAAGCCAATCAACCTTCTGATACTGGACGAACCTACAAACCACCTGGACATGCATTCAAAAGACGTGCTTCTTCAGGCTATGATGGACTTTGGCGGAACTGTAATTTTCGTTTCCCACGACCGCGGCTTTATTGAAGGCGCCGCCACAAAAGTTCTGGAATTGAAGCATGGGGAATACAAATATTTCCCTGGAGATTATAAATATTATCTCGAACAGATTGAAAAGCAGGAAGGGAAAGGCGACGTTTTGTTTTCCAAAAACTTAAAATCGAAAACAAAACTCGATAGCGAAGCGTATCTTCCCCTGGCTTCAGCTGCCAAGGCATCTTCCGCCACCCCTTCAGCGGGCTCAGACAACCCCCGCAACGCCGGCTCTGCCTCAGGCGCACAGCTTTCTTGGGAAGAACAGAAAAAACTGGAAGCTGCAAAGCGCAAAAAGGAAAAGGCGCTTGCCGAATGCGAAAATAAGATAGCAGAACTTGAAGAAAAGAAAGCCGAGTATGAAAATCAGATGGCTAATCCTGAAGTTTATTCAAACGGCGAAAAAGCAAAGGCTGTTCAGACAAAAATCGAAGAGCTGGCTTCTCAGATTTCTGAATGGGAAGAAAAATGGGCTGAACTTGCTGAGTAATAAATAGAATATTTGAGTCTTTTTTGGTATATTAATAATATGAACAAAATCTATTTTGACGAAGAAGCAGAAAAAAAAGAACAGGCTCCAAAAATGCCTGATTCAGTTGCTGAAAAATTCATGAAAACACGCCAGATTATTCTTTCCGGCGAAATCAACAAAGAACTGGCAGAAAAAATCGTAAGCCAGCTTCTGGTTCTTGAAGCAGATGATGCTGAAAAACCAATTTACATGTACATTGACTCACCTGGTGGCGACGTAGATGCCGGATTTGCTATTTTTGATACAATCCGTTTCATCAGTTGTCCTGTAGTTTTGGTTGGAATGGGCCTTATTGCCTCTGCCGCTACACTTGTTCTCCTTGCTGTTCCAAAAGAAATGCGCGTAGGACTTCCAAACAGCCGTTACCTTATTCACCAGCCAATGAGCGGAATGCGCGGTGTTGCAACAGATATTGAAATCCATGCAAAAGAACTGGAAAAAACACGTGCAAAACTGAACAAAATCATTGCAGATGAAACAGGAACTCCAATTGATCAGGTAGCAAAAGACACTGACCGTGATTACTGGCTGGATGCAGAAGAATCTGTAAAATATGGTCTTATCAGTAAAGTTGTAACAAAACGTACTGATCTTCCAAAATAAGAATCATGACATTTGAACTTTCCGACAGCCTTAAAACTGATCTGCTCAATGCTCTTGAAAATCAGGAACAGTCCTTTGTGATTGACGCTGAAAATGGTTCTTTAATTGAAGCAGATGCTGCGGAAAGTTTATGTGATGAAGATAAATTCTATAGAATACCGGAATGGACTTCAGAGGACGGATTCCGCCTTCGACAGGAATTTGCAGAGGGAATGCGAAACCCTTTGGTTCATGACGAACTTATGGAAGTACTTCGTTCCGGGAGAGGGGTGTTCAGAAATTTCAGAAACGTTGTAAAGTCGTACCCTGAAGCAGATAAACTCTGGCACAAATATAAAAACCAGAAGCTGCTTGAATTTATTACAGAGTGGTACAATTCCTTGCGTGAAGTCTGGGGACTTGAAAAACTTGATCAAATGCCGGAATCAGATGATATGCTGGTTCACGATGATTTTTCTTTTGAAGAATACGATTCAAAGTTTAATGAAGAAATCAGACAGAATTTGTACGCAATTTTAGACGGAAGTAACAATGACCTGCCTGCTGAAGTTAATTCAGCCTTTCAGGAAATTTGGCAGAACCGGTTCAAATCTGATTGTCAGAGTGAACAGCGTGGTTTTATCTGTCATTCTTTATCTGATGATTTTGCAGGATGTATTTTAGTTAAACCCGTTTGTGACGACCGGAAAAATGTCATTTTAGTAACAAATTTTTTTGTTTCCGCTCGTTTTCGTGGACTTGGAATTGGAACAGAATTAATTTCCATGTGTGTTTCTTCCCTGAAATCCGACGAAGAAAAATGGCTTTTAATGCCGAACATCATTATTCCCGAAACAATCAAACCTTTGCTCGTCAGAACAGGTTTTGTGCAGGTTGATTTCGGATTTTTATTAAAAATTAATTAGAGAATTTAAGAGGATTATTATGTACAACAACAGAAGAAATTTTGAAGTGAATGAAGAACAGACTGCAGCTTTCCTGGAAAATGCAGTAAACAACGTTAGAGCCGATGTTGATGTTGACTCTCTTGCTGAACTTATTAAACTTTTCAAAAAGAATGTTCCATTTTCACTGAGAAAATACGTTGCTGCTTACCTGCTTCGTGAAGCACTGAAACATGATCATTCATTCCGCGGAAACCGTTTTGACCGCAATGACAAAAACCGTAACAAGAAAAATGAATCACGTGAAAATGTACGTGAAGAAAATAAAAAAGCTGCAAAACCTGTAGAAACAGCAGCTGAAGCTCCTGCTGCCGCAGAAGAACGCCAGCCTCATCCACGTGTAGAAATTCCTGAAGATCAGTCTACAACAATTTTCATCAGCATTGGACGTAACCGCCGTGTATTCCCACGTGACCTGGTAAGCCTTCTTATTAATGTTGGTGGTCTGGACCGTGAACGCATCGGAAATATCAAAATCCTGGCAAATTATTCTTTCGTTCAGCTTTATACAGAAGATACAGAAAAAGCAATTGCTGCTCTTAATGATTACGAATACCGTGGTCGCAAGCTTTCTGTAAATCTTTCACGCCAGAAGGGTGATACTGCTGAAGATGCAGTTGAATCTCAGTCAGAAGAAGAAGCTATGAGCGCAGAAGATGCAGCAGCACTTGCCGCTGCAGAAAGAGCTGCAACAAACGAACCATTCGGAAACTAATGGAAATTAAATGTATACAGACAGGCGTATTCAGGGTTAATACATACATTGTTCCTGTGGAAGGAAACAAGGTTTTTGTAGTAGACCCGGCCGCCTGTGCATTTTCGGGTGATGAAAACAAAATCACCCTTTATCTTGAAAAAAATCACTTGGAATGTGTGGCGGTTCTTCTAACCCATTGTCATTTTGACCACATTTCAGGAATCCTCCCAATAAAGCAGAAATTCCCCAAAGCAAAAATCGTGGCTTCGGCAATTGATGCGCCTGAAATTGGATATGGCATGATAAATAAAGCATGTCTCCGTGGCATGGGCCTTGAAGACCTTGCTGAAACTTTAATGAAGCAGCCTAAAACTGACACTCTGCTTCACGAAGGAGACGATTTTTACGGCTGGAAAGTAATGATTACTCCGGGGCATACATCAGGAAGTCTTTGTCTTTATAATGAAGCTGAAAAGAAACTGATTTCAGGCGACACGCTTTTTTATAACGGCTACGGTCGTACCGATTTACCTACCGGAAGTGACAGAGAAATGGCAGAAAGTCTTGAACGTTTGCGCCGGGAAATTCCATTCAACGCAGATCTGTATCCTGGGCATTAATGGTGGCCGGGCAAAAGCCGCCTAGTCGCTGGTGCTTTGCAGCATATCAAGCCGGGCCAGGCGTTCCTTGTCCGGTGTAATGCACAGGTTCTTTTCCTGTGTTGGAAGTACCAGCCCTTTTGGTCCGTTCTTGGCCCGTCTTAAATATTTCACCTTTGTATAGTAAAGATCGGTTTTTCCTGTATTGCGGGCTTTAGAATAGTAAACCGCCAGGTTTGCGGCATCAAGAAGAATGTCCAGAGGAATTGTCTTATCTTTCTTATGTTTAATGAAAACGTATCCGCCAGGGAAGTCACGGACGTGTAGCCACATGTCTTCGCCGCGAACATGACGCCGTAAAAGCTCATCATTTTCATTGGCGTCGCGGCCAACCAGTATGTACCATCCGTTTACAGTGTAATCCAGGCCTGGGTGAGTTTTCTTCTGCTGCTGAACCGGTTTTGAATCGTGGCGCAGCATCTGTTCGATTTTTACAGGATTCTGTTCTTTCTGCATGGCCTCATACTGGCTCTGCAGTTTTTCAATCTGACGCTTTGCAATTTCAATGTCGTGTTCCAGCTGTTCTGAACCGCTTACGGCTTTTTTGTACTGGGTGTAATATTTTTCAGCATTTTCGTGGGCCGAAAGTTTCGGGTCAATCATAATGCTGACGGTTTTCCCGGTTTCGTAGTCTTCACATTCCAGGTGGCGGGAAGAGCCGTCAATTAAGTGGCCGTAGGCCAGAATCAGGTCGCCGGTATGTTTCATCTGGTCTGCATTCTTAAATGAAGCAAGTTTGTTTTCAAGATTTGCAAGGGCGGCTTCACGTTTTGAAAGATTTGTGTTGTACCATTTTTCAGCTTTTTCAAGCAATGCTTCCCGGGAAAGGGCAGCCCCGTGTTCAGAATAAAAGGAATCTATAAATTCGTTGAATGATTTTTCAGAAGGGTATTCACGAACCGGCCATTTGTCCTTTATGTCAAACTTTGACATATCTGCAACTGGTTCCGGAAAAGTTTCACCTGTCATTTCATCTTTGTTTGGACGGCGGTACATGGAATCCAGAATCACATTGTTTTTGTCGCAGAGAATTACGTTTGCAGCATTGTTCCAGAGTCTTATATATAGAATAAACTCTTCATCTGCATTGGAGATTTCCATTTTGACAACGCGTTCAAGACCAATCTGTTCTGCTGAATTTATACGGCAGCCTTTGATTCTTGAACGGAGGAACTCCATGAAGCGGAGAGGTTTTTCATTTTTAGTAATCTTACGACGGACTTCACAGATTCGGCAGGCGTCATGGGCTGTACAGATAAAAACAGTTTTTGCGCCGCCTTCCTTATATGTGTAAAGGGCAAGGGAATCGTAGCCAGGCTGGATAATATCCTGGATAAAACTCCCTTTAAGGTTCAGTTCCTGAAGAATAAGATTGATTTCATTGCAGTTTAATGACATACATTTTCCCTTTTGGGCATATTTAACACAATTTTGTTATTGATTCAAGATTGATTATATGGAAAATTTATGAATTAAAATTCCTGCTTGATTTTGTCTGCTTCTTTCCCGTTGTCTTTTTCACGAATCTCAACACGGCGGATTTTTCCGCTGATTGTTTTTGGAAGCTCTTTTACGAACTCAAAGATTCTTGGACATTTATACATAGCCGTATTTTCCTTTGCAAAGGTAGAAAGGGCAATTTCCATTTCTTTAGGATCTTTTAAATCATATCCCGGTGAAAGAACGATTGTCGCTTTTACGGACATTCCACGTTTTGCGTCTTCAACGCCGGTAACTGCACATTCCATTACAGCAGGGTGCTGCTGAAGTATTGATTCAACTTCGAATGGACTTACACGGTAACCTGCAGTTTTGATGATGTCGTCCTTGCGGCCAACGAACCAGACATAGCCGTCTTCATCCATGTATACGTTGTCTCCGGTATGGTAGACGCCGCCATCGAAGGCATTTGCAGTAAGTACAACATCTTTGTGGTATCCCATTAAAAGCCCGAAAGGTCTTCCGTTTTCAACGTGGATACAAAGTTCTCCTACTTCTCCTGCAGGAACAGGTTTATTATTTGGATTTAAGATTTCAACATTGTATAAAGGATTTGGTTTTCCCATGGAACCAGGTTTTATTTCACAGTATTCCTTGAAGTTTCCACAGATAATAGTAGACTCTGTCTGACCGTAACCTTCGAAAATTTTCTTTCCTGTTAATTCCAGCCATTTGTTGAATACTTCGCCATTCAGAGCTTCGCCTGCAGTACTGAAGCGGACACATTTGCTTAAATCGTATTTGCTTAAATCCTGACGGACCAGGAATCGGTAAACGGTTGGTGGTGCGCAGAATGTTGTGAGTCCATAGTGAGAAATCATTTCCAGCATTTTTGTAGGCTTAAAGCTGTTCATGTCGTAAACGAAGAGGGCAGTTCCTGCAATCCACTGGCCGTATAATTTCCCCCAGGTTGATTTTGCCCATCCTGTTTCTGCAATGGAAAGGTGCAGTCCGTCTTCAATTACACCGTGCCAGTATTTTGCTGTCATAATGTGGCCCAGAGGATAGTCAAAGTCCTGGAGCACCATTTTAGGGTAGCCTGAAGTTCCTGATGTAAAATAGAGGAGCATTGGATCTGTGTTGTGAGTTGCGGCTTCTCCTACAGGACGAGGGAATTCAGGTGGTAAATCATCGTATTCTTCGTGGAAGGAAATCCAGCCGTCCCGTTTTACTTTTCCAACTGTAACCAGATTTTTTACACTTGGTGATTTTCCCATGGCTTTTTCAATTTCTTCCTGGATGTGAGGATTGTCATAGGAGAAAATCATTTTTACATCCGCAGCATTTGTGCGGTATTCAATGTCGGCCTGTAAAAGCTGATCAGTAGCCGGAATAACAATGGCTCCGATTCGGTGGAGAGCCGGCATAAGAATCCACCATTCATAGCGGCGGCGCAGGATAAGCATTACAGTGTCGCCTTTTTTTATACCCATAGTAGTCAGCCAGTATGCGGCTTTTTTTGATTCAAGGGAAATATCTTTGAATGTAAAAGTTTTTTCTTCTCCGTTGTCGTCAATCCATACAAGAGCTTTTTTTTCAGGGGCATCGCTGGCATAACGGTCAATAATGTCATAAGCAAAGTTGAAGTCTGGAATTGTTTTTAATTTACAGTTGTTTTTGAAGTCTTCGTAATCATTATATTCTCTGTCATTAATAAGGAATTCGTGTGAAAGTTCCATTGCATACCTCTTTTGTTTATCTATAATGTTAGACACAGGGATTGTAAAAATGGTTTTAAAAAAACCAGAAATAAAATTTTAAAATTTTGTTTTATTTTTAAAACCTTTTTAATTTTTCTGTGTCTAAATAGGTATGAACGTTTTAAAAAACTATATGACTGATGACAATGTTGGTTATTGTGAAGAAACAAAGGTCCTTTTTGGACAGTGCGGGTCAAATAAATGTATTCACCTGGCAGATTTAATGGAATACTGTGCTGACAATATAATGGAAATGTATGCACAGAAAGGGCAGGACAGGGAATGTCTGAATAAAAAAGGTTATGTTCAGATGGTTTCAAGGTCAAGCTTTCATATAGAAAGGCTTCCTGCAGAAAACGAAATGATGACAGTAAGAGTGCGGGAAGAAAAACCGGAAGGTTTTCAGCTTATGCGTTATTACGATTTCGTTTCTGATTCCGGAGAACTGCTGGTTCAGGGAAAAAGTTTATGGGTAATTGTTGAGCCTGCAACCAGAGCTATTGTTTCCCCTGCAAAATTTGAGTATCTGATTAAATCTGATGTTCAGACAGAATTTGAGAAAAAGCCTGGAAAAATAAAAGTTCCTGAAAATCTTGAACTTCTTGGAGACCAGAAAATACTTTTGTCTCATCTTGATCCTAACGGGCATCTCACAAATGCAAAGTATATTAATTTTGCACTGGATTTTTTGCCGGAGGATTATCAGAAAAAAGAGATAACCGATTTTCGTTTGAACTTCTGTAAAGAAATCAGAAAAAATGAAATAATGCATGTATACGGCAGTTTTGATGATGAGAACCACAGAATTGTTGTAGTAGGAAAACGGGAAAACTCAGAATCCCAGAATCAGATGGAAAGTTCTTTTGAATGTGAGCTTTTTTATAAATAAATAGTATAGAGGATTTTATATGGCACAGGCATGTCATGCAGCACAGGTTATTATTGCGCTGGTACCTATAGTGGGAATTTCTTTTTCTGCTCTGGTAATCTTTTTTGCTTTGTTATGGAAACATACTGAAATCAAACTGAGAATTTCAAAGAATACTTATAATCCGCCGGTATTTAACTGGAAACTTTTTTCTCTATTTGCCGGATTATGTCTGATTGGAACAGGCTTTTCAATTTCAGTTATCTTTTTAATTGTTTCTGGTATTACTTATGGACTTCTGGGCGGAATTATTCCTTTTGTTTTAGGAATAATGTTTCTGATATTCTACAAGCTGACAGCTAATGCCAAGTAAATTTTCAAATATTGAAAATTTACTTGTAACAACCCGAGACCGATTCCTTGTAAAAGAATCAATTTCTGGAAATTCCAGCGCGTTTTCAACCCTTATGTATTTATATAAGAAAAGGGTTGAAGGAATCGCAAAACGATTTTTTACAAATCAGAGTGATATTGATGATTTTGTTCAGGAAGTTTTTATAAAGGTTTATAAAAGCCTTGAAACTTATAAAGGACAAAGTAAATTTTCTACGTGGCTCACAAGGATTGCCTTTAATACAGGCATAAACTTTAAGACCCGGACAAAAGAAACTGAAAGTCTCCTCACTGAAGATACAGAGATGCTTTCTTCTTCTGATGATTCTCCTGAAGAAAAAGTAATAAAAAATATCACTCAGGCTGCAATAAAAACGGCTATTTCTGAACTGCCTGAAAAATATTCCCGTTGTGTTGAAATGCATTTTTTTCTGGATATGTCTTATGAAGATATATCTGAAACAACGGGAATTCCTGTTAATACAATCAAAACACATATCTTTAATGCTAAAAAAATCCTCTATGAAAAACTGAAGGAGTATAAGTATGACAAATAATTCTGAATGCTCTTATGTAATGGATAAATTTCTTGAACTTGATAGAAGTGAACGCATGCCTTTATGGATGACAAAACATTTTCTTACCTGCGAAGAATGCCGCAGTAATGTGAGGATGTTCACACAGGCGGAAAAAATACTCAGAAAAGAAGAAGATGATGAAAATCTTTTTGGATTTGCCAATGTAGCGGAGGTAAAGGAAAAACTGTATCCGGGCAGTACGCAGCCCAAGAGAGTTCCTCTTGTTCACTGGATTGTTATAGGAATCCTTCTTTTAATCTGCATGGTACTTTGTACAGTTTATACTGCAGAAATGGTACCTGTTCTAAAAAATTTCAGTTTTCTTTTTGTAGCAGGCTTTATTACCGTATACGTTACTTTTTTTATTGGATTTAATATGGATTTGTTTGTGAAGCACTGATTGGAATGTTTTCGGGTAAACTGGATTCGAACCAGCGACCCCAACATCCCGAACGTTGTGCGCTACCAGCTGCGCTATTACCCGTAACAAGTGTTCGCCGCAAAGCTTTTTCCCATGTAAAACTTTGCCATTAATAAAAATGTGCGAAACACAAAAAAAAGGCCTTCCGATTAAGGAAGGCTTAGGCGCGAGTGAGGGGGCTCGAACCCCTGATCTCCGGCGTGACAGGCCAGCGCGATAACCAGCTTCGCTACACCCGCGTGATGTTTGATAATATATATTAAATTAAATTTTATGTCAATCACTGTGAATAAAAAAATATAAAAAAAGTGAAAAAAAATACGTAAAATCTTTTTAACGCCTATTATTTCCATTGTCTCTAAAATTCAATATAATTTTTCGTAACCATTATTAATCAATAACATTTTTTTAATGGTATCTTTCATATTTTATACTAGGAGAGATTAGGAGTTTTTATATGAAAAAGAAAATTTTTGCTGTTGCTGCGGTTTTACTGGCTGTAGCTGCAGTATCTGCCTATGCTCCGGCAACGGGCAGCGAAAGTCTTTTTGAACTTTCAAGTCCAAACGGAATGACTTATGCTTCATCCGTAACTGGTGGGGGAGTACCTTATGTTAATCCGGCATCAATTTCAGTTAATCCGGCTCTTACAGCAAAATCACAGCGTGTAGGATTAAATGCAGGGTATACAGCATTGATTACAAAAGGTGATAAGACAAAACTTGGATCTATGTTCCAGGCTGGTCTTATGGTTCCGTTTAAGTGGGCAGTTGTTTCTGGGGAACTCTATGGAGCAATGCCAAATTCACCTTCAATGACAATCGGTAATTCAATGATTATTGAAACAGGTTTGTCAAAAGAAATTACAGAACATCTGGATGTTGGTCTTGGTGTTAACACAGGTGTAAGATGGGGCGGTTACGCAGACTGGGGCCTTTCTGCAAATCTTGGTTTCGTTTACGAAATGGGAAACCTTGGATTCATGAAAGATTTCCGTTACGGCGTTTCAATCAACAATCTGGGGAAGAACTATGGTTCTACTGAAGAAAAAGATTTCCTTTCAAGCTATCCTGGATTCTGTACAATCCGTGCCGGTGCTTCAGGACTTTTCTTTGCAAATGATAACATGAAGATTGGTGGAAGCCTGGATCTTTCAACACCATGTTTCTGCAATGTGATTATGGATACTGGTGTTCAGTTTACTCTTAAAGATATGCTTACAATCAGTGTTGCAGAAAAAATCAACCTTAAAGAATCAATTAACGGAAATAAGAATTACATTCCATCAATTGGTATGCTTTTCACTTTCAAGTTCAATACAAGCAATGAATACCTTGCAAGTCATGACTGGAGCGAAAGTGAAATGACAGTTGGAGCTGCTTATAAAAACATTTACGAAAATGTTCATGCTGCTTCAATGGGTTGTGATCTTCGTCTTGGTCTTAAAGATGAAACACCACCTGTAATTCAGATCTGGTTCGATGAAGAAGAGGATGAATAGTATGAAAAAATTAGTTTTATCTGCTCTTATTTTGACAACAGTTCTTTCTTCTGCTCTTTTTGCAGAAAAGAAAGCAAAGTATATTTCGCCTAACAGCGATGGTGTTCAGGATGAACTTTCTATTCCGCTTCACATTACTGATAAACGCTATGTTGAATCATGGTCTCTCATCATTATGGATGAAAACCGCAACACTGTTCGTACAATCGGAAACAAAGTTGCTCTTCCTGAAAAAGTAGGATTCAAATCTTTCTTCAAACAGCTGGTAACTGTAAAACAGGGAATCCCTGTTCCAGAAACTGTTTCATGGAACGGTGCTCTTGATTCAGGTGAAACAGCTCCTGACGGAACTTACTATTATTATTTCACAGCAAAAGATGACAACGGCAACGAAGGCCGCACAAAGGAATACGTTGTTGTTGTTGATACTGTTGCTCCTGATGTTGAAGTTGCTCAGCCAGGCGACAAGATTTTTGGTGAAGGTGCAAAAGCTTCATTCAAAATCCGCCAGGAAGGTTCTGCAGAAGACCAGTGGGTTGGAACTTTCAAAAGTGCAGACGGTACAATCGTAAAAACTGTAAAATGGGAAAATTCAGAACCTGCTGAATTCAGCTGGTACGGAACTGATGATATGGGTGCTCAGGTTGCAGACGGTGTTTATTCATACGAAATTACAGCAACTGATAGAGCTGGTAACAAAGCTCCATACACAACAATCCAGAATATCATTTATTCTGCTGAAAAACCTGCAACAAATATTTTCGTAGAAGGAAGCCGCTACTTCTCACCAAAAACAGAAAGCCGTCTTTCTTCTGTAACATTTAATGTTACAATTCCTGTTCCTGAACAGAAAAGTGGAAACAGCCTGACAGACTGGGCCGTTGTTATTTACAACGACAAGGGAAATGCTGTTCGCGCTTACAACAAGGCAAATGACGGAGATATTCCTCCTTCATCAATTGTATTTGACGGAACAGATGGAAACGGAAAACTCCTTCCTGATGGAAACTATCAGGCAAAAGTTTCAGCTGCTTATCTGAACGGATACGTTCCTGCAGTTATTTCTTCACCTGTAATTATTCTTGATACAGAAATGCCTGACATGAAATTTGTCGTTTCTGACAAAGTATTTGGTTCTGGAAACAAACGTTCAGTTGATATTTCTCTTGCTGTTACTTCTAGTACAGGTGCTCCTATTCCTTACTGGAAAGGTGCTGTGGTTTCTGCTGACGGAAAAACTGTTAAATCATTTGATTTTGGTGAATTCCCACCAGAAAGTGTAACTTGGGCTGGTATTACAGATGACGGTGCTCTTGCTCCAAAAGGCGACTATATGTTCGTAGTTTCTGCTGAAGATATGGCAGGAAACAAAGGTGTAAAAGCTCCTTCTTCAACATTCTCATTTGATACAACAGAAGCTTCTCTGCTTCTTGCAGCAAGTGATTCTGCATTCTCTCCTAACGGAGACAAAGTTCAGGATGTTATGACATTCACACCTGTTTCAGGACAGGGTAACGATGTTACAAAATATGCATTCAAGATTCTTGATGCAAATGCAAATCCTGTTTATGAAAAATCAGAAAGCAAAAAACTTCCTGCTGCAATTACATGGAACGGTAAGACAACTGATGGCATTCTCTGTGCCGACGGTTCTTACTCTGCAGTGCTGAATATTGAAACTGCTAACGGATCTTCTTCATCTGCTGCAACAGGAGCTTTCGTTCTTGATACTGTAGCTCCATCATTTATGGCTGAAACACAGTGGGCAGACTTCTCTCCTGACGGAGACGGAAATCAGGATACTGTTCCTGTAAAAGTTCTTGAATGTTCATCAGAAAAAGCATGGACTTGTGAAATCCGTGACAGCAAAAAGAACTCTGTTAAGAAGTTCACATGGAACGGACAGATCCGTGACTTTGAATGGGACGGTACAGACGAATCAGGAAACATTGCTGCTGACGGTGTTTACTCTATGAACTTCTCTGTTCGTGATGAAGCTGGAAACAGTTTCGCTTCGGATATTAAAAACATCACACTTGATAACCGTGAAACAAAGGTTTACCTCATTGCTGATAACGAAGGAATTTCTCCAAACGGTGACGGAGTTCTTGATAATCAGTCATTCGAAATCAAAACAAGTGTTTCTGAAAATATCATCGGATGGAAATTCGATATCAGAAAAGAAGACGGAACTTCAGTTCGTTCATGGTCAGAAAAAGATCAGGCAAATCTTCCTGCCCGTATCACATGGGATGGTTACTCTGATGAAGGAACAATCTGCGAAGGAACATTCACAGGTACTCTTTCTGTAGCTTACAAGAAAGGTAACCGTGTAAGTACAGTTTCTTCTCCATTTATCTGTACAGCAACAGCTCCTCAGCTCCGCGTTCAGACAGCTCCAGAATTCTTCAGCCCTGATAACGACGGTGTAGATGATGATCTGTTCATCAAACTGACTGGTACAACAATGGCCAAGATTAAGAAATGGTCATTCACAATTGATGATCCTAAAGGACGTACATTCTGGACAACAAGCGGAAAATCTCAGATTACAGAAAGAATGATCTGGGACGGTCTTTCTAACGTTCAGAAAAATGCAAACGGAAAAGCAGAAAGCGTTCAGTCTGCTATGGATTATCCATATACATTTACTGTAACTGATAACCTGGGAATGACTTCAACTGTTAAGGGCGTAATTCCTGTTGATGTTCTGGTTATCCGCGAAGGCAATGTTCTTAAGATGGCTGTTCCTTCAATCATCTTCCTTTCAGATGCAGCTGAATTCCAGAATGCACAGAAAGGTTTGACTCAGGAACAGGTAGACAAGAACATTCTGGTTCTGAACCGTATTGCTGATATCCTGAAGAAATTCAAGGATTATAAAGTTACAATCGTTGGACATGCTAACCGTACAACAGATAACCTGGAAGAAGAAACTCAGGATAACTTGAGAGTATGGGGACGTGCTCTGACTCCACTTTCTCTTGAACGTGCAGATGCAATTAAAGCTTACCTTGTTAAGAAAGGTGTAAATGCTGCAAGTATCAGTACTGATGGAAAGGGTGGTACAGAACCTGTTGCTAATCCAAAAGATAAAGACAATAACTGGAAAAACCGCCGTGTAGAATTTATTCTGCAAAAATAGTTTTTCTTGTTGATGAAAAATGCCACCCATCCCTGGGTGGCATTTTTATTTTACTCTGTCTTCCTGCGGCTCTATATTCCACCCTTTTCTAAAATTCACTATAATGATTCTATGTATCGTTTTTATATTGAAAGAAAGGAAGGTTTCCGCGTAGAAGCCAACCGCATTTATTCTGAAATCAATAGTTTTTTGGGAATTTCGGGCGTTACTGAAGTTCGTTATCTGAACCGCTACGACATTGAAAATGTAAGCGAAGATGTAGCAAAGATTGCTGCAACACGCATTTTCAGTGAACCACAGAGCGACTTCTGTGCTGCAGAAGAACTGGATATGACCGGATACACATCTATAATCTGGGAATATCTGCCTGGTCAGTATGACCAGCGTGCCGACAGTGCCGAACAGTGTCTTCTTATTCTTCGTGCAGGACTTGCCGGACAGGTAAAAGTTGGAACAGAAAAACCTATCGTTCGCTGCGGTAAAATTGTTCTTCTTAAAGGCGATGTTACTCCTGCTGATGTAGAAAAAATTCAGAAGTATCTGATTAACCCTGTAGATTCTCGTCTTACAACAGCAGAAAAACCTGAAACACTTAAAATGAAACTGGAAACACCAGGTGATATTCCTGTTGTTGAAGGCTTCCTTTCCTGGAATGAAAGCAAACTCCATGACTATCGCGAAAAAATGGGTCTGGCTATGGATGATGCTGACGTTAAATTCCTTCAGGATTATTTCAAGTCAGAAAACCGCGATCCGACCGAAACAGAAATCCGTGTTCTCGATACATACTGGTCTGACCACTGCCGTCATACAACATTCAACACAATTCTTGATGATATCAAGATTGATGAAGGCGAAATGACAGCTCCGGTCTTTGCTTCTCTTGAAGAATACAAAAAGCTCCGTGATGAACTTTACGGTGAACGCGCAAAGAAGGGCGCTGCAAACGAAAAGCCTCTTACTCTTATGGATATGGCTTGTATCGGTGCAAAATATCTTAAGAAAACAGGTCACCTTGATGACATTGAACTTTCAGAAGAAATCAACGCATGTTCTATTTACATCGATGTAGATGTTGCTGATTATACAAACGGAGTAGATGCTCAGAACGGTAAGGAACCAGAACACAAAACAGAACGCTGGCTTCTTCAGTTTAAAAACGAAACACATAACCATCCTACAGAAATTGAACCATTCGGTGGTGCTGCTACATGTATTGGTGGTGCAATACGTGACCCACTTTCTGGTCGTGCATGGGTTTACCAGTCTCTGCGTGTAACTGGAGCTGCAGATCCTACAGTTCCACTGAGCGCAACACGCGAAGGAAAACTCCCACAGATGAAGCTTACACGTGAAGCTGCTGCAGGTTTCTCTTCTTATGGTAACCAGATTGGTCTTACAACAGGTCAGGTTTGCGAAATGTATCACCCTGGCTTTGAAGCAAAACGCATGGAACTTGGTGCTGTTATCGCTGCTGTTCCAGCAGACTGTGTAAAACGCGAAACTCCAGATGCAGGTGACTGTGTAGTTCTGGTAGGTGGCGGTACTGGTCGCGACGGTATTGGTGGTGCTACAGGTTCTTCTAAAGCCCACACAGTTAAATCTGTTACAACAGCCGCTGCTGAAGTTCAGAAAGGAAACGCCGTTGAAGAAAGAAAGATCCAGCGCTTCTTCCGTAACCGTGACGTAGCAAACATGATTCGCCGCTGTAACGACTTTGGTGCAGGTGGTGTTTCAGTTGCTGTTGGTGAATTGGCTCCTGGTCTGGACATCAACCTGGATGCTGTTCCTAAAAAGTATGAAGGTCTTAACGGTACAGAAATTGCTATTTCTGAAAGCCAGGAACGTATGGCAATCGTTGTACGTGAAAAAGATGTTCAGAAGCTGATTGATTACGCACACGCAGAAAACCTTGATGCAACACTGATTGCAAAAGTAACAGATACAAACCGCCTCGTTATGAACTGGCGCGGAAAGAAAATCGTTGATATTTCCCGTGAATTCATTGATACAAACGGTGCTTACAGAAATGCTGAAGCTCACATCACTTGTCCTGTAAAGGAAGACTCTCCACTGGCTATGCCTCTGGATGCAACAGCTGCTATCCTGAACGATGCATGCTGCTGCAGTGATAACCCAGACCAGAAGTTTGCAAAGATCCAGGAAGCCTGGTACACAAACATGAAGCAGCTGGCAACTTGTTCTCAGCGTGGTCTTTCAGAACGCTTCGACGGCTCTATTGGTGCAAGCTCAGTTCTGTTCCCATTCGGTGGAAAATATCAGGCAACTCCAGAAAGTGGATGTGCTGCAAAGATTCCTGTAAACTCACCTTGCGAAACAGAAACAACATCCCTCATGACATTCGGATACGATCCACGTATTGCTCAGTGGTCACCATACCACGGAGCACAGACAAGTGTTCTTTATTCTCTGGCACGTATCATCGCTCTTGGTGGTAACCCAGAAACATGTCGCCTTACATTCCAGGAATACTTCGAAAGAACTTCTTCTAAAGAAGCCTGGGGTAAACCTGCTGCAGCACTTCTTGGTGCCCTTACAGCACAGACACAGATGAAAACTGCCTCTATTGGTGGTAAGGACTCAATGTCTGGAACATTCGGCGACATTACAGTTCCACCAACACTGGTTTCATTTGCCGTAACAATAGAAAACTGCAAGAACATTAACGGCGGTTCATTCAAATCTGCAGGAAACAAAGTTTACTTTGTTCCACAGGTTTATACTTCAGCTCTTACTCCAGACTTTGCTGACTTCACAAAGAAATCAGAAGCTCTGTACGAACTGAACAAGGCAGGAAAACTTTCTGCAATGTATCCTGTAGGAGCCGGTGGTATTGCCGATTCCCTTACAAAAATGGCATTTGGTAACAGAATCGGTGTTCAGATGACTGACATGATTGGTAAAGATCTTAAAGCTTCTGAACCAGTTCATGCTGCAATCCTGGAATCTAAAGGTCACACTTGTGGAAGCTGGATGCTCTTCTGTCCTCTGTATGGTGCAATGATTGTAGAAGTAAAACCAGAAAATGCGGCTAGCTTTGAAGCTGCAATGGCAGGAAGTCTGCTGCTTGGTGAAACAATCAGTGAACCTGAAATCCGCTTCAAGAAAGCTGTTATCAACCTGGCTGAAGCAGAAAAAGAATGGGAGAGTGTACTTGCAAAAGTATTCCCACCAATCGTTGAAGGAAAAGATAAAGAAGAAAATG
>JAKSTN010000036.1 GCA_024402535.1 Treponema sp. | reverse complement strand
GTCCACGCGGATATTTGCGCAAGTTCAAGATGTGTCGTCTTTGCTTCCGCAAATTAGCATCTGAAGGCCAGCTTCCTGGCGTTACAAAATCATCTTGGTAGGAGGACAGAATGAGTGCATCAGATCCAGTAGCAGATATGCTTACAAAAGTTCGTAATGCGGCTGTTGCCCGCCACGAGAAAGTTGATGTTCCTGCATCAAAACTTAAGCTTGAAATCGTAAAGATTCTCAAGACTGAAGGTTACATCAAGAACTTCAAGAAAGTTCAGGAAGAAGGACACAATGTTCTCCGCATTTTCCTGAAATATGATGATGATAATAACTCGGTTATCCACGGTGTTAAAAAAGTTTCAACACCAGGTCGCCGTGTTTATTCTGGTTACAAAGAGTTGCCACGTGTTTACAACGGATACGGTACACTTATCGTATCAACATCTTCTGGAGTTACAACAGGTAAAAAAGCTGCAGAAAAGATGGTTGGTGGTGAACTTATCTGCACAGTATGGTAATAGGGGGATAGAAGATGTCTAAAGTTGGAAAACTCCCAGTTGCAGTACCTGCAGGAGTAACAGTATCAGTAGCTGACAATGTTATGACAGTTAAAGGCCCAAAAGGCGAACTGAAACAGGCAATCAGCTCAAACATTAAAGTTGACGTTCAGGCAAGCGAAGTTGTTCTTACAACAACAAACAACACAAAACAGGCTAACGCTGATCACGGTCTTTACCGTGCTCTCCTGGCTAACATGGTGAAAGGTGTATCTGAAGGATACTCAAAATCACTTGTTGTAAACGGTGTTGGTTACAAATGTGATGTAAAGGGCAACCAGCTGGTTATGAACCTTGGTTATTCAAATGACTTTGTTGCTATCATTCCGGAAGGACTTACAGTTACAACAGATGCAAGTGGTAAACTTACAGTTGCCGGTATCAGCAAACAGTTAGTTGGTGAATTCTGTGCTCAGATTCGTAAACTCCGTATGCCAGAACCTTACAAAGGAAAAGGTATCCGTTACGAAGATGAAGTTATCAGACGCAAAGTCGGAAAGACAGGTGTTAAATAAGGTATAGCTTTATGATTAAGAAACTTAACGATAAAAACAGAAAACGCTTGCACAGAAAGATTCACATTCGTAAGTCTATCTACGGTACAGCAGAAAGACCAAGAATGACTGTTACACGCAGCAACAAGAACCTTTCAGTACAGGTTATTGATGATGACGAAGGTAAAACAATTGCTTCTATTTCTACAATGGAAAAAGAATATGCAGCTGTTAAACCTAACACAGAAGGTGCTGCAAAACTCGGTGAAGCTTTAGGTGCACGTCTTAAGGATAAGGGAATTGCAAAGGTTGTATTCGACCGTAACGGTTACCTCTACCATGGTGTTGTAAAAGCTCTTGCTGACGGCGCTCGTAAAGCCGGAATCGAATTCTAGGAGTCAATTGAATGGAACACCAGAAAAAATTTGACAATGAACCAAGAGAAAAAGAGTTCGTAGAAAAACTCGTTACTCTTAACAGAACATCTAAAACTGTAAAAGGTGGACGCCGCATGGCTTTCGCTGCTCTTACAGTTGTAGGTGATCAGAAAGGTCGCGTAGGATACGGATTTGGTAAAGCTAATGACGTATCTGAAGCAATTAAAAAGAGTATTGATCGTGCTAAGAGAAACCTTATCACAATGCCAATGAAAAACGGCACAATACCTCATGAAATTATTGGAAAGTATAAGAGTTCACAGGTTCTCCTGAAACCAGCAGTTGCCGGTTCTGGAATTATCGCCGGTGGTCCTGTTCGTGCTATTATGGACGCAGCAGGTGCAACTGATATTCTTTCTAAATCACAGGGATCAAGATCTTCTGTAAACGTTGTTCGCGCAACATTCGACGCTATCTCTAAACTGATGGACGCTAAAAAAGTTGCTGCAGCTCGTGGAAAGACACTTGATGAATTGTGGGGGTAATCTATGGCACAGATTAAAATTACAAAGATTAAGTCTACAATTGGTCAGAAACCAGCTAAAGTTGCTACAATGCGCAGCCTTGGTCTGAAAAAGATCAATTCATCTGTTGTACAGGAAGATACACCAGCTATCCGTGGTATGGTAGCTTCTGTTTCTCACCTTGTAAAAGTTGAAGAGGTAAAATAATGGCAGAATACAATCCAGTACTTACAGCCCCTATGGGAGCTAACAAAAAGCCAAAGAGAGTAGGACGCGGTTCTTCTTCTGGACTTGGTACAACAGCAGGTAAAGGTAATAAAGGACAGCAGTCTCGTTCTGGCGGAAAAACATACGTCGGATTCGAAGGTGGACAGATGCCTCTTTATCGCCGTATCGCACACAAAGGTTTTTCAAACTATCCTTTCAAGAAAGAATATGTTTGCATTAACGTTGAAATTCTCGATGCTAAATTCAATGACGGTGACGTTGTAGATCAGGCTTCTCTTGCAGCTAAAGGATTCATCTCTGCAAAGAACCCTGCTATGGTAAAAGTACTCGGAAACGGAGAAATTACAAAGAAACTCACAGTAGTTGTAGACAAAGTATCTGAATCAGCTAAAGCAAAAATTGAAAAAGCTGGTGGATCAGTAAAAACTGCTGAAAAAACTGAAGAAAATAAATAAGTAGCGGAGTAGAACATGGCAAGCAATCCAATTGTAAATATGTTTAGAGTTAAAGAACTTCGCAAACGTGTGCTCTTTACACTGCTTATTCTGGCAGTATTCCGCATGGGATCAGTTCTTACTATCCCTGGAATCGATGCAAACGTTTTGCTGTCGTACTTTGACGAATTGGCAAGACAGAACAAGAATGCTTTTGCCAGCTACATGGACTTCTTCGTAGGTGGCGCATTCTCAAACTTCTCAGTTTTGATGCTCGGTGTTATGCCATACATTTCAATGCAGATTATTATGCAGCTTGCTGTGATTATTTTCCCGGGACTTAAAAGAATTTCTCAGGAAGATGGCGGACAGCGTAAGATGCAGACAATTACAAAGGTTGGAACAATCGTTGTATGTCTCATCCAGTCTTACGCTGTAACAGTTTATGCATACAGCATTCCAGGCTGTATCGTGCTTGATAATCGCCTTGCCTTTAGACTGCTGACCATGCTGACTGTAACCACAGGTTCGATGATTACAGTTTGGCTTGGTGATCAGATTACAGCCAGAGGTATTGGAAATGGCGTGTCAATGATGATCTTTGCAGGTATCGTTGCTCGTATGCCTTCTGCAATTACTGAACTTGGTCAGAAAGTTGCAGCTGGTGAAGTGCAGCTTGTATTTGTCATCCTTGTACTCGTAATGTTCGTAGCACTTATCGCACTTGTTATTTTTGAAGAATCTGGAGAAAGAAAAATTCCAGTTCACTATGCTAAACGCGTTGTAGGAAGAAAGATGTACGGCGGACAGAATACTTACATTCCGTTCAAAGTAAATCCTTCAAATGTCATTCCACTTATCTTTGCATCATCAATTCTTACACTGCCACTGCAGTTCGTTTCTTACCTTGGAAACGGTGCAAACTCAGCTAGATGGGCTGCAAGACTTTCTGCAATTCTTTCACCAAGTGGTATTTGGTACAATGTATTGTTGGTAGTTCTGATTATCTTCTTTGCATACTTCTACACTCAGGTAACACTGAACCCCACAGAAATCGCAAAGAGTATCCGGGAAAACGGTGGCTCCATTCCTGGTGTACGTACAGAAAAAACAGAAGAATACCTTCAGAAAATATTGAATAGACTTGTATTACCTGGCGCATTGTTCCTGGCATTGATTGCCATCATCCCAACAATCATCCAGAGTGCATTCGGGTTCCCACAGTCAACAGCAATGTTGATGGGTGGTACATCACTGATCATTATGGTTGGTGTTGACCTGGATACAATGAGTCAGATTGAAGCTCTTCTGAAAATGCATCATCAGGACGGACTTACAAAGAAGGGCAAAATCAGATCACGCAGTTTGTAAGCTTTAATCAACAGTCTTTTCTTTAATGAAAAGACTGTTGTAAAAGTTTAAAAAAAAAGTGTGAATTAACAGTAGAACAGATATGTAGATTTGTGGTATATTATCACACTGTCTGTTTGCTCTCATTACGAGGTGCTATAAACAGACTTGAAATCTTCATAAGGGGCTTTATATGAAAGTACGAACCAGTGTAAAACCTATCTGCGACAAATGTAAGGTTATCAAAAGAAACGGAGTTATCCGTATCATTTGTTCTAACCCAAAACATAAGCAGAGACAGGGCTAAGGAGTAGCAGATGGCTCGAATTGCAGGTGTTGATATCCCTAACAAACATGTAGGTATCGCATTAACTTATATTTATGGTATCGGCCGTTCATCGGCAATCAAAATTTGCGAAGAAGCTAAAGTAGACGCTGAAAAGATGATGAATGATCTTTCTCAGGATGAACTTAACGCTATTCGTGAAATTATTGACAGAGATTATAAGGTAGAAGGTCGTCTTCGTTCAGAAATCGGTCTTAACCTGAAACGTCTTATGGATATTGGCTGTTATCGTGGTCTTCGTCACAAGAATGGACTTCCAGTTCGTGGACAGCGTACTCGTACTAACTCGCGTACACGTAAAGGAAAGAAGAAGACTGTTGCTAACAAGAAAAAGGCATAGGGCGGAGGAATTTAAATGGCAACCGTTAAAAAGCGAAAGGAAAAGAAGAGTGTATATGAAGGTAATGTTTACATTCAGGCTACATTCAATAACACTATCGTAACTATAACAGACCTGAAAGGAAACGCTCTTTCATGGGCTTCTTCAGGTGGTCTTGGTTTCCGCGGAGCTAAAAAATCAACTCCGTTTGCCGCACAGTCTGTAACTGAAACAGCTGTACAGAAGGCAGCAAGCTATGGCTTGCGTGAAGTTCACGTTTTTGTAAAGGGTCCTGGAATGGGTCGTGAAAACGCTATCCGTTCACTTGGCAATGCAGGTTTGAAAGTTAAATCAATTTCTGATGTAACTCCAATCCCACACAATGGATGCCGCCCTCGCAAAACTCGCCGTATGTAGTTTAGGCAAGGAGACTAAGGAAAAATGGGAAAAAGCACACAACCATTGCTGAAAAGATGTAAAGCTCTCGGAATTAACCCACTCGTAATGGGTTATGGCAAAACATCTAAAAGAAATCAGAAAGAAACTGTAAGACGCAAGAAGTCAGAATACGGAACTCAGCTTAATGAAAAACAGAAAGTTAAGTTCATTTATGGTGTTCTTGAAAGACAGTTCCAGGGTTACTATGAAATGGCAGCTAAAAGAGCTGGTATGACAGGTGAAAACCTTCTTACTATTCTTGAATCTCGCCTTGACAACGTAGTATTCAGACTTGCATTTGCAAAAACACGTAAAGAAGCCAGACAGATGGTAAGTCATGGACATATCATTGTAAATGGTAAATCTGTAAACATTCCTTCATACCTCGTAAAAGTAGGTGATGTAATTGCAGTTAAAGAAAGCAGCAAAACATCTTCAGGTATCAAAAACCTGGTAATGAAGAACGGAGACAGACCAACTCCAGAATGGCTGGAAGCTGATCGCGACAATTTCTCAGGAAAAGTAACAGCATTAGCAACAAAGAAAGATATCGACTACGAAGTTCACGAAAACCTCATAGTTGAATACTACTCTAAATAAGTTTAAGGAGTTCAGATGGCTCGCAAAAATCTGCTTAAAGGTTTTAAAAGACCTAAAGGCATTACATTTGAACATGTCAGTACAAATCCAAACTACGGTAAGTTTACTGCATCTCCTTTTGAAACAGGATTTGGTACAACTGTAGGAAATACTCTTCGCAGAGTGCTTTTGTCGTCAATTCAGGGTTATGCTGTAACATCAATTCGTATCACATCTTACGATGCAAATGGTGTTGCACATGTGATTACAAGTGAATTCGAAGCCATCCCAGATGTAGCTGAAGATACACTGGAAATCATCAATACTCTGAAACAGGTTCGTCTTCGTTTACCTGGCGAAATTGAACAGGATACAATTCTTTATGAATTCAAAGGTCCTGGCGTAGTGAAGAGTGATGACTTTGCTAAAGAAGGTCAGCTGGAAATCATGTCTAAAGATGTTCTTGTCTTTACAATGATGGAAGGTGCCCATCTGGATATTGAAATCCAGGTTGATCTTGGCAGAGGATATGTACCGGCAGAAGTTAATGAACATTACATTGAAGTTGTTGGTACAATTCCAATGGATGCTATTTTCACTCCGGTTCCTAAAGTAAAGTATTCAATTGAACCTTTCCGTGTTGGACAGCGTAGTGATTACGAAAAGCTTGTAATGGAAGTTTGGACAGACGGAACAATTACTCCTGATGATGCTCTTTCAGAAGCTGCTAAAATTGCAAAAGATCATTTTGCAGTATTTATCAACTTTGATGACAAAGATTCTATTGGAAGTGATGAAGTTGATGAAAATGATGAAGGAGTTCAGAAGCTTTTGAATATGCCAGTTGAAGAACTGGAACTTTCAGTTCGTTCATCTAACTGTCTGAAAAACGCAAATATCCGTACAATCGGCGAATTGACAAAAAAGACTGAAGATGACATTGCCAAAACAAGAAACTTTGGTAAGAAGAGTCTTGCAGAAATCAAAGAAAAGCTCCAGGAATGGAACCTCTCTTTGGGTATGACAGATTACAGTCATCTGAAGAATGCTGCTAATTTGACAAAGCAGAAGGAAGAAACAGATGAATCATAGAAGTGGTTTTAATGCGCTGTCACGTACAACAGCACATCGCCGTGCTATGTCACGTAACATGGTAACTTCTCTCTTCAGATATGAAAGAATTACCACAACTAAATCAAAGGCTCTTGAAGTAAGAAAAGCAGCTGAAAAGCTGATTACAAGAGCAAAAGAAGACACAGTACACAACCGTCGTCAGGTTGCTAAGTTCATTGCTGATGAAAAGATCCTTAACAAACTTTTCACAGAAATTGGACCACGCATGAAGGACAGAAACGGTGGTTACACACGTGTTCTTAAAATGGGATACCGCCAGGGTGACGCTGCTGATGTAGTAATCCTTGAATTGGTAGACTACAAACTGGATGACGGTTCTTCTGAAAAAGAAGCTCCAAAAGCCAAAAAGGCTGCTAAAAAGGAGGACAAATAATGTCTAAAAACCACCGCGGTTCAGGAATCAGATCACTCCCAGCTCATGGTAGAGCAACATGTGGTATCTGTAAAAAAGAAAACATCAAATGTCTTTTCGAAAAAGAAATTGATGGAAACACAGTAAAAATCTGTAAATGGTGTAACGCTGCTCTGAAAAATCAGGCTAGACGTGCCGCACCAGCAGCTGCTCCTGCAGCAGAAGCTTCAGCTGAATAATAAGCTTCATACTTAAGAGTCCTCTTGGACTAACAACACCGTTGGTATACCCGACGGTGTTTCTTTTTTTTAACGGGAATTAGCGGAAAACAGTTTTGATAAGAGTTTTAATATCAGAGACTGGGGTAACATCAGTGGCTTTTTCAGGGGCGTAAACATTTTGGAAACCCAGGTTCTTTGCAGTTTTTATTCTTTGAGCTGTTTTTGAGACAGGACGAACTTCCCCAGCAAGAGATAGTTCTCCGAATACGGCTGTCCCAGAAGCGACAGAAATATCAGTTCTTGCAGAATAAAGGGCTACGGCAAGAGCTGCATCTATGGAACTTTCTGAAAGACGGACTCCACCCGCAACGTTGATGTAAATGTCCTGGTCGGAAAGGCAAATCCCGCATCTTTTTTCGAGAACTGCCGCAACCCGCGCTACGCGACCTGAATCAATTTTTTCGGAATATATACGTGAAATGCTTGCCTTTGCAGGAATAGTTAAAGCCTGAATTTCTACAAGAAAAACACGGGTTCCTTCGAATACGGCGGTACAGGCGACTCCGGCAGGTTGCTTGTCTGTTCGTTTGATAATAAAAAGAGAATTTGGGTCAAGGACAGGGGAAAGTCCTTTTTCGCTCATTGTAAAAATGCCGAGTTCGTCGATTGAGCCGAATCTATTTTTCTGGGCGTGAAGGAATCGGATATCTTCATCATTTCGTTCAAAGGAAATGACAGTATCCACCATGTGTTCCATAGATTTAGGACCGGCTATATTACCGTCTTTTGTCACATGGGCTGTCATAATTAAAACCGAATCTCTTTCTTTGACCCAGGAAATAAATTCATTGGCGCAATATTTCAGCTGGTTCACGGTTCCCGGAACAAGGCCTGCTTCAGCAGAGTAAATGGTCTGAATTGAGTCGATTATTACAAAAAGTGGCTGGATGGAATCTAAAGCATCAAGACAGTCTTCAAGTCTCATTGTACATAAAAGCTGGATTCCGCTTACATCAAGACCAAGTCTGTCGGCACGTTCTTTTATCTGGCCGGCAGATTCTTCGCCTGAAACATAAAGTACTTTTCCTCCTTTGCCAAAACCTTGAGCGACGCTGGCGGCAGTCTGGAGTAAAAGTGTAGATTTTCCGATTCCCGGTTCACCGCCTAAAAGAACGGCCGAACGTTTTGTGGCTCCACCGCCAAGAACACGGTCAAATTCAGGAATGCCTGTCAGGAATCTTGTGTTGTCCTGTGCATTTACGGAAGAAAGGTTTACAGGTTTTACTTTTTCTTGAGTTGTATTTCCCCGTCCGGCAGGAGTTACTTTTGTCTGGTCGATTATACATTCTTCCATTGTGTTCCATTCGCCGCAGTCAGGACATTTCCCAAGCCAGCGAGGCTGAGAATATCCGCAGTTAGAACATTTGTATAAAATAGTGCCGTTTTTCTTTGCCATGGTGAAATAAAACTCCTTACATATATTATGCGTTTTTTTTGTCAAAAAGTGTAAATAAAGTGAAAAAAAGTTAATTATTTACACTAAAAATGTTATACTGACATTTATGAAAACAGGATTTGATAACGACAAATATTTGAAAATTCAATCAGAACACATTAAGGAAAGAATCTCTAAATTCGGAGACAAACTTTATCTTGAATTTGGTGGAAAACTTTTTGATGATCTCCACGCATCACGTGTTCTTCCAGGTTTCCAGCCTGATTCGAAACTTCAGATGCTTATG
Source organism: Treponema sp. (assembly GCA_024402535.1). GTDB lineage: Bacteria > Spirochaetota > Spirochaetia > Treponematales > Treponemataceae > Treponema_D. Next base: position 18,390 of record JAKSTN010000036.1, on the reverse strand, counting down.
CAGCTTTCTGATGTGGCAGAAATTGTAATGGTAATCAGTGCCGTTGATATTGAAAAGAATAAAGTTCGCGGCGACCTTGGTATTACATACGATATGGACGTTCTTCGTCTGCGTGATGAATTTCAGAAACGCGGGCTTTATGTAGGAAGCGTTTGTATCACTCATTACAACGGTCAGCCAGCCGCAGACATCTTCCGTAAAAAACTTAAGAAGATGAAGATCAAATCCTATGTGCACTATCTGATTCCAGGATATCCTTCAAATGTAAACCTTATCTGTAGCGATAATGGTTTTGGAAAAAATGATTATATCGAGACAAGTCGTCCTCTGGTTGTTATTACTGCTCCAGGACCTGGAAGCGGAAAAATGGCAACATGTCTTTCACAGCTTTATCAGGAAAACAAACGTGGTATTAAAGCAGGTTATGCAAAATTTGAAACTTTCCCAATCTGGAACCTGCCTCTTAAGCATCCTGTAAACATGGCATACGAAGCTGCAACAGCTGACCTTGCTGACCTGAACATGATTGACCCATTCCACCTGGAAGCTTACGGAAAAACAACAGTTAATTATAACCGCGATATCGAAATATTCCCGGTTCTTAAGGCAATTTTCGAAGGTATCTTTGGCGAATGCCCTTACAAATCACCTACAGATATGGGTGTAAACATGGCAGGTCTTTGTATTTTCGATGATGATGCATGTTGCGAAGCTTCAAAACAGGAAATCATCCGTCGTTATTACAATACACTGAACCGTTTTGCAGAAAATGACTGTGATGAAAAAGAAGTATTCACAATAGAAATGCTTATGAAGCAGGCTGGTATCACAACTGATGACCGTAAAGTTACTCTTGCATGTAAAGAACGTGCAGAGAAAACAAAGGTTCCTTGTGCTGCTATCGAACTTGATGACGGTACAATCCTTACAGCAGGAACATCAGAACTTTTTGGGGCATGTGCGGCTTTGATTCTGAAAGCTCTGAAATATCTTGCAGGAATCGACACAAAAATCCACATTATTCCAACAAGCGCCGTAGAACCAATTCAGGATATGAAAATCCACGGGCTTAAAGGAAACAATCCTCGTCTCCATTCAGACGAACTTCTTGTTGCACTTGCTATTATCAGCCGGGACTCAAATGAATGCCGCCGTGCAGTTGAACAGCTTCCACGTCTGAAAGGCGCTCAGGTACATACTTCAGTTATGCTTTCTGAAGTAGACAGAAAAATCCTGAAGAAACTTGGAATTGATTTCACAAGTGAACCTGTAGCTAAAAAAAGCACAATCTAATAAAGGGGTGCCGGGAGGCACCTTTTGAAGGAAACATAAATGGAACTTACAAGTAAACAGAGAAAATATCTTGAAAAACTGGCCCACGACCTGAACCCTGTTGTTATTGTCGGGGGAGCTGGTATGACTGAAGGTGTTGAACAGATGATTGCTCAGACCTTGTCTAGCCACGAACTGATTAAAGTTAAATTCAATGAATGTAAAGATGAGAAACAGGAATTAATTCAGGATGCCTGTGAAAAAACAGGAGCAACTCTTGTACGTATTATTGGAAACGTTGCCATATTGTACAAAGAAAAAGACGAAGACCCTGTAATCAAAATTCCTGAATAAAAAACAAACTTTTTATGTATCTATTCGCCTCGTAAAGTTTTTTTATTATAAAACATAATTTAAGAATTTATTTTTTGGGAGATGAAAAAAATGATTGAACTTTCCCACGTATCCAGAAATTTCGGGACATTTCGTGCGGTAAATGACGTAAGTTTTTCTATTCCGACCGGACAGATTGTTGGTCTTCTTGGACCTAACGGAGCTGGAAAAACTACAACAATGAGAATGATAACAGGATTCCTTTCTCCTTCAGACGGGAAAATCCTTATTGATGGAACTGATATTGCAGAATCACCTGTAGAAGCAAAAAAGAAAATCGGTTACATGCCGGAATCAGCACCACTTTACAGTGACATGATTGTAGAAGATTATCTGCGCTATATTGCAGACATGCACGGTGAAAACCCTGATGAGAAAGTTCCTGCTCTTTGCGCCGAATGCGGACTTAAAGAAGTAATGAACAAAAATATCAGCGATCTTTCACGCGGTAACCGCCAGCGCGTTGCTCTGGCTCACAGCCTTATGCATGATCCTGAAATCCTTATTCTGGACGAACCAACATCAGGTCTGGACCCTAACCAGGTTGAAGATGTTCGCAATATTATTCGCGAAATAGGAAAGACACGTACTGTTATTATTTCAACACATATTCTTAGCGAAGTTGAAACTTTGTGTTCCCGTGCAATTATTATTGCCGGCGGAAAACTTGTTGCAGACAGTCCTATTGACGAACTCCGCGCAAGATTCGGAAATGAAATGAGCGTTAAGCTTGTTCTTGGTAACGCTGAATCTTCTGCTGTTGAAGAAACGCTGAACAAAGTTTCAGGTGTTGCAGCGGTGAAGATTGCTGAAAGTGATGTTCCTGGAACTGTTGCAGCAGTAGTTTCTGTAAAAGGAAGTGATGAAATCCGTCCGGAACTTTTCAAGATAGTTGTAGAAAAAGGCTGGACTCTTTATGAAATGTCAGTCCAGAAAAACAGCCTTGAAGATGTATTCCATGCTCTGACAGCAGTAAAGGTGGAGGCATAAAATGGCAGAAAATAAAAAAGCAAAAAGCGCCACTTGTATTATTTTTAAACGCGAACTGAAGGCTTATTTTACAAGTCCTACAGCATATATTGTTACAGGCCTTTATCTTTTGATAACAGGTCTTGTATTCTTTTCATCATTTTATCTTTACAACCGTGCAGAACTGAGACAGCTTTTTGGGCTGCTTCCTTTGATTCTTTCATTCTTCGTTCCTGCTTTGACAATGCGTGTTTTTGCTGAAGAAAGACGAAGCGGTTCTATCGAAACTTTGATGACACTTCCTGTAAATGAAACAAGTGTTGTAGCCGGGAAATATCTTTCGTCTTTTGTAAGCACACTGATTATGATCGCTCCGACACTTTTCTATCTGCTTCCGGTTTGCATTTTCGGTAAGCCAGATTTTGGTCCTATTATCGGCGGTTACCTGGGAGCCATATTCCTTTGTGCATGTTTTGCAGCAATCGGTGTATTTGCTTCTTCGGTTACTAAAAATCAGATCATTGCTTTCTTCTTTGCCTGGGTAATTTGTATTGTTCTTACAATGATTGATCAGTTCCTGATTTTCCTTCCGGCACCGATTGTAAGTTTCTGTAGCTTTATTTCGGCAAATGCACACTTTACATCAATTGCGCGTGGCATCGTTGATACCCGTGACATTCTTTATTTTGTTTCCCTTGCTTCTCTTTTCTTTGTAATGACTGTAAAAGCTGAGCAGAAGGCAAGAGCATAGGGGAGGGCAGAAATGAAAAAGTTTATAGACTGGATTAAAAGTCCAAAAAGCGATTTTGCATTATTTGTAATCCTTCTGATTCTGGCAAATTTTGTTGGACGCAAGGCTTTCCTTCGTTTTGATCTGACACAGCCAAAATCATATTCCATTTCAAAATCAAGCAAACAGATGGTAAAAACTCTTGAAGAACCTCTTTCAATAAAAGTATTCTTTGATGAAAATCTTCCTTCTCCTTACAACAGCTTTGCTCAGTATATAAAAGACCTTCTTTCTGAATATGAAGGAGCAGCTGGAAAGAATTTCTCTGTTTCTTATATGGATATGAAGAAAGCCGACAATCAGGAACTGGCTTCAGATTTCGGTCTTCGTCAGATTCAGATTCAGGAAGTTAAAAATAACGAAGTAGGCCTTAAACAGGTTTATATGGGAATGGTTATTTCTTACGGTGATGCTGTAGAAAAACTGGACGCTGTAACTTCAATTGACGGTCTTGAATACAAAATCACTTCAACCATTTCAAATATGGTAAGCAAGGTTGATACATTAAGCGGTCTTGGAAAAGGAAACAAAATCAAACTGACACTTTACCTTACACCAAGTTTGAAAAATCTCCGTATCAGCAATATGGATAAGGTTGAAGCTCTGGTAAATGAAACTTACAAACTTGTAAACAAAAAGAATATGGACCGCCTGGATTTTGAAGTTCAGAGTCCAACTTCTGTACTTGTTGATGAAGTTTCTGACAAGTACGGAATCCAGACTGTATCTTTCAAAAACTCATCTGGAGTAGATGAAAAAGCAAGTTTTGGTCTTGTAATTTCTATGGGAGATAAGTTCCAGGTTCTGCCTTTAAGCATACAGCGTTCTTTCTTTGGAAATGTTGTTGCAGGACTGGATACACTGGAAGAAAACCTTAATGCAGGAATTCAGGCTCTTCTTTCAAAATCAACTCAGGTTGGATTTGTTGTAGGACACTATGAACATAAGCTGGAAGATGAAAATGATTCGGCAAACTTTATTTCTGTAATTGAAAATGCAGGATACGAACCTGTTCAGCTGGACCTTATGAGTCAGGATATCCCTGCCGGTATGAACACAATTATTCTGGACGGTCCTCAGCAGGATTATGCAGAAGAAGAACTTTATAAAATTGATCAGTTCCTTATGAAGGGTGGAAATGTTCTGTTCTTTACAGATCCTATGTTTGCCCAGGGCGGAAACCAGTATCAGATGCCACAGTATTATCCTTTGGACCTGAATATCGATACTCTGCTTAATACTTATGGCATTAAACGTGAACAGAATATGGTCTTTGATGAAAACTGTCACCAGCAGAATAATCAGCAGTACGGAAAACTGAATTATTACTGGGTTCCTGTTGTTCAGAAAAAGAATCTGGCAAAACACAGCATCACAAACAATCTGGGCTATGTTTACATGCTTTCAAACGGCGTAATTGATTCAAGCATTGCAAAAGAAAATAAAAATCTTAAGACAACAGTTCTGATTCGTTCTTCGGAAAAATCATGGATTGAAGATAAGGACATCATGCTGAATCCTATTGTTCTGACTCCACCAAAAACTCAGGAACGTAAATCGTATGACCTGGCTGTTCTGGTTGAAGGAAAGTTCAAGAGCGCTTTTGATCACGCTGTAGCTTCTACTGTTTTTGATGAAGAAGGAAATGTTGTTGATACATCAAATGATGAACTTACAGCGGCAAGCTATCTTTCTGAAAGCAAGATTCCTGGAAAGATTTTTGTTGTAGGTTCTTCACAGATTACTACCGCACAGCTTTTTGATAAAAACTCAACAAGTCCTATAGCCATGTTCCTTGTAAACGTTCTTGATTACGTAAACGGGCGCGAAGAACTTTGTACAATGCGTACAAAAGGCCTGGCATTGAATACTCTGGAAATAAAATCTCAGGCTCTGGCACAGACTTTGAAATATTTCTGTATTTATGGTCTTGTGGTTCTTGTTGTCGTTGCAGGGCTTATTGTTCTTCGTATGCGTGCAAGACACCGTGCAGAAATCAGAAAGCGTTACAACCCTGATGATACACGTGAAATCGTAAAAGAAAAGAAATCAAAAAAGGATGGTGAATAATGAAAACTAGAAAAATTGTTCTGGCATCTGCATGTCTGGTGCTTCTGGTAATTGCAATTATTCAGACTGTGAGCGGTCACATAGATCCTGTAAAAGTTGTTCAGATTAAAGATGAAATTGATGAAATTAAAATTGAACGTCCTGAAGGACTTCTTACTCTGAAGAAAACCGGTGAAGACTGGATTATCGACGGGAAATATACAGCAAACTATAATTCAATCGAAAGTATTGCTGATGCATTCTTATATGTAAAACTTCTGGGTAAAGTAACCAAAACTGATAATCAGGAAGTTCTTGCAAAATATGATTTGAACGATGAAAGAGCTTGCAAGGTTTCTGTTTATAACAAGGGACAGGAGCTTCGTTCTTTCCGCGTAGGAAAAGCAACTTCAACTAATTCTCAGGTTTATCTGATGATGGATAAATCAAATGATGTTTACATGGCTGCAGGTTCCATTCAGAACGAATGTACAAAGTCTATTAACGATTTGAGAAGTCGTTCTGTTTTCCAGCTTTCGAAAGATGATATGATTTCTGTTTCGGTAAAACCAGTTGATGGAAACCGCTGGACTATTACCCGTGGCGGGGAAGGAAATATCTGGACCGCAAGCGGAGAAGGCGTGGACGAATCTATGGAACTGGATGCAGAAGCAACTTCCGGCTGGTTCAACGGCTGTGCTTTCGTGGCCGCTACAGAATGGCTTGGAGACAACGAAGAAATTCCTGCTGAAAAAATTATTGATGTAGAAATTAAACTTCCGGCAAAAACTGTAACCCTTGAACTTTATCAGGCTGATGATGAAGAAGGTACGGACACTTACTGGGGTCGTTCTTCAGAAACGCCTTATGCATTTAAACTTGCAAAATACACAGTAGATAAATACAGAAAAAATCCTGAAGACTTTGCAAAATAATTTGTAAATAAAAAGGTTGCAGCGATGCAGCCTTTTTTGTTTAGGGTAGGGAAATTTTATGATTAAACTGATTGCGTATCTTGGAAATTACGGGGCTGAATATAATTTGACCCGTCATAATGTTGCCTGGTTCTTTGCTGATTCAATGCCATGGGCAGGAAAGCTTTACTGGCAGAGTAAATTTAAAGGACAGTTCACTTCCTGTACTCCAGCAGAGCTGGCACAGTGGGCCTGTGATGCAGGAGTTGCTTCAAAAAAAGACGGAAGCCCGGTTCATGTTCCGGAGGAAGCTCCAGACCACATTTATTTTATCAAGCCTGAAACTTACATGAATCTTTCTGGCGAAAGCATTATTGAAGTTGCGAACTTTTATAAAATTAAACCTGAAGAAATTCTTGTAATTCATGATGAACTGGAACTTGCCCCAGGGTTTTATAGCTTCAAGTGGAGCGGTGGACTTGGCGGGCATAACGGGCTTCGCAGCATGAAAAATTGTTTCGGTACTGCAGACTTCTTCCGCATGCGCTTTGGAATCGGCAGACCAGATCATAATGACATTGCAGGATACGTTTTAAGCCGCTTTACAGAAGACGAACAGATTCATTTGAGCCAGGTATTCGTGGCTGCTACTCAGAAGCTTATAAAAGTACTTTTCAGTAAAAAGCCTGAAGATTTTGTTGGAAAGTGGGAAATATAGAATGATGGATAAAGAAAAAACTGCTGAAGCCTATAAAAGATTTCTTGAGGTAATTGAAACTCTCAGAAGTGAAAACGGATGCCCATGGGATAAAGAACAGACGCCCCTTTCCATGCGTGGAGACCTTATTGAAGAGACCTTTGAAGCAGTTGATGCCATTACATCGAAAAACGCTCTTCACGCAAAGGAAGAACTTGGTGACGTACTTCTGAATGACACCATGATTTCTTACATGTATGAGCAGAAAGGGGAATGGACCATTGCAGAATCCATAAATGAACTTTCAGATAAACTTATACGCCGTCATCCTCATGTGTTTAAGGAAAGTGACGGCGCAAGCCAGGTTCAGGATTCTGCAGATACCTCAGATAAAGTCCTTTCTCAATGGGACAGAATCAAGCAGAATGTAGAAGGCCGCAAAGCTGAATCTGTATTGGATTCAGTTCCTGAAAACTTTCCACCGCTTCTTAAATCATATAAGTATGCGAAAAAGGCTATAAAAAAAGGTTTTGACTGGCCTGATAATGCAGGATGCCGGGCTAAAGTTGAAGAAGAATGGCAGGAAGTGATAGAAGCTGAACAGGCGGTAAAGGCTTGTGGAAACGGTAAGCCACTGGAAGTTTCAAGCACTCCTGAACTGGATAAGGCTCAGATGCATCTTGAAGAAGAACTTGGTGATTTGTTTTTTTCTATTGCGGCTTACTGCGTGAAAGCGGGGATAAACCCTGAAAACGCGGTTGCCCGTGCAAACAAAAAGTTTTATGAACGTTTCACCTTTGTGGAAAAAAACATGGAAAAGAATAACTGGCCAATGGAAAATACAGAAGAAAGCCGTAATCACATGAGTGAACTCTGGAAAACGGCTAAGAGAAACGAACAGTAAAAACAGTTTATATTTTTGCAGGACTTCTTTTTACAAAGCTTTCAAATTCTTCAAGTTTTTCAGTAATACTGCGTTTGTTGTAAATACTGAAAAATCTCTTACCTGCACGGATCTTGAACTTATCAAAGTCAATGACAGGTTTTTCATCAAGTTCAACGGCTTTCTTGCGGAGAATAGTTCCAAGGTGCATTGATGTAGCAAAATCAATCATGAATACACCAAAAACTGAACCGACAGTAAATGAGAAAAGCTGATGGTTCATGAACCACATAATCATTCTTGTAATTGGCGGATACAGAAAGAAGTAATATAACAGACTCAATACGCCCCAGATGACTGTAAACCTTGGACAGATAACTCCCTGAATATTTCCTTTTTCATTTGAGTAATCCCAAAGTTTGATATGCATCCCTTTTACGAAAATGATACCGGCAATATATTCAACAAGAGTCATTGCAGATGCCATAATCACGAACATAATCAGATAGTGGACAGCTCCGCCATGATCAAAGCGGACAAGAAATTTTTCAAGATAACTTAAGGCATAAAGAACAACGACACCGAATCCGTAAAGCGGAAGATAAGGACCAGTAAGGAAGCCGGGATTAAGCCAGAGTCGGTCAGGATTGTTTGGCGAAATAAAACGGCGGAAGAATAATTCCAGAACCCAGCCGAGCATGGCACCAAAGAAAAAGAGGAAACAAACAAGAATAAAAACTTCATAAATTTTCGAAAACATATAAGCCTCCGTAAATAATACTTTGTTACCTGATTATACTATTTTCCACTTCTTCTTAGAAGTTCAAAACAGCAGCGTGAATTATGATAGGCGGTTTTCCAGTTTCCGCCTTTAGGATTCTTCAGGTCAGGAGTTCCATCCTGATTTACGGCCCACCACCATTCGCCGCCAGTTTTATCAACCTGATAGTTTTGAATCCAGTTCCAGATTTTTTCAACTGCGTCAGAATAGCGTTTTTCACCGGTCATTTCCCAGGCGTTGTAGAATCCGTTTACAGCTTCTGCTTGAACCCACCATATACGGGTTCTGTCGCGTTCATCGTTGTGGAAAAGATTTTCCATAGCGCCGGCATTAAAATCCATGCCTTCGTTTAAGGCAACTTCAGCCATGTGAAGAGTTGTGATTCGTGTTTCCTGTTTGATTTCAGTATCATCTAATTCACAGGCGGCTTCCCATAAAAGCCAGGAAGCTTCTATGTCGTGTCCATAACTGATTTCGTTTTCAATCCGTTCCCAATTCATGTTGAAGAACATTCCAAGGTGCCCGTCATTTTGAAGGATTTTTGTATTGGTTGTGTGGATGAGTTCTTTTAATGAAGTTCCGATTTCCTGGCGTTTAGCATTAGCTTCTGGAAAAACAACAGGAAGTGTTCTGTAAAGATTTGTGAAAGCTTCCATAACGTGAAGGTTTGTATTCATGCTTTTGGCACAATTCAAATCAATTGACGAAAGGCTCATGTCGTCAGTTTCTGTCCAGTCTTCAGCGCAGGCTTCAATGTAACCGCCAAATTTTTTGTCGTGCGCATGTTTTTCCATCAGATCAAAAAGTTCCAGGGCTTTTGTCATATGAAGTTCTGCCTGAGCCTTATCTTCGCGCAGTTCCAAAAGCGCAGCTGCATATTCAGAAAGTCCGTAACAGCAGAACGCTTCACCATAAATCTGTTTCTTGGGAACATCGGGAGTTCCGTCAGGCATAACTGACCAGTAAACACCGCCGTTGGTTTTATCAAAAAATTTGTTGAGAATTACATCTGCTGCAAAATCTGCCATTTCAAGATATTGGGCATCTTTAAAAAATCTTGCCGCAATCGAATAAGACCAGAGAAAACGAGATGTCATTACAACAGCTCGAGGGCTTTTTGCATCCTGGAAATTATCATTTCCGATTATTCCGAAGAAACCTTCATTGCCCTTTGTTGTGTCACGTGAATATTTTTCCCAATATGGAAGAATGTTCTGTGAAAGTTCGTTTCTGATTGATTTGAAAAAATTATCGTCCATGATTTTTTCCCCGCTGTATAAAGTCCATGTGACTTATCTGTTTGCCTGTCATACGCGTTGTGTTTCCGGCTTCGCTTCGGATTCTTTCATCATTATTTGAAGAACGGCGGCTACCATTATTCTGGTTTGAAGGTTTGAGCCATTCAGCAGTTTTTGCACTTTTCTCAGATTCTGCAAAGGCTTGCCATTCAGATGGTTCCGGTACTTCGAATTTCATGTGTTCTTCTGTATAAGGGTGATCAAACTCCAGTGTTCTTGCGTGGAGACAAAGACGGACAAAAGGATCTGATTTTGCACGGAAGTTTTCATCGCCGGCAAGAGGATAACCTTTGCTTGCAAGGTGTGCACGAATCTGATTTTTCTTTCCTGTATCAAGACTTAATTCAAAAAGGGTGTATGCTTTTCCCCGTGTCACAACTTTGAAATGTGTGCGGGCAGGCACTGTTTTGAATTCCTGTTTCCCGTTCTTGCCGCCAAGATGTTTTTCGTAAACTGAATCTTCACGCTTGCCCGCACTGCGACCTGGTTTGTCACCGGCCTTCGGCACAAAGCCAACGTTATAAGCGTTGAAGGCAAGAGGATCATCTATGAGACCTGCATCAGGAAGAGGCTTTTCGTTTATTGGATTTTCTGCCAGTGCGCGGTAAAGACGTTCTGTTACCATCTGATGCCAGCTGTCCATAATAATTTTCTGGGCAGGTTCTGTAAGAGCAAACATCATGACACCGCTTGTATCACGGTCAAGACGGTGTACAACAAGAGGTTTGTGATGAGAGTTCAAAGTTCCTCTTTTTCGCATCATTTCTTCAAGGACGCCTTGAGCAGTTCTTGCATGACTTCCAGGGTAAGGACAACTTAAAATTCCGCTTGGCTTATTGATAATTACAATCCACTGATCTTCATAAAGAACTTCTATTTTTTCGTGGCCGAAGTCTTTTTTGTGGGCCATTTTATATTCAGTTGAGTTTTTCATGTTTTTCAATTCTATATTAGCGATATTGCAAGAAAATTAACACAAGGCATGATACAATATTTCATTATGAATCCACACAAGATTTTTATCGAATACACACACAACAACACAAATCACTTTTTTACAACAGATATTTCATCCCAGGAAGGAACTTCAGGTGATGATAATCTCAAAGCTCGTTACGTTTTAAGAGACGGACGGTTTACACTGGCACTTTTACCATCAGCAAAAGTGACCGTAAAACAGGTAATTGTTTCCGGAGAAATTGTAACAGCAAGAAAAAGGCGGACCCGTTATTTTTTGAACGGTTATCAGAGCTGGACAGACAGCCGTGAATATTCTCCAAATGAAACTGAAAAAACAGTAGGGCATATGCCGTCGTTTATTAATAAGAAATTTGGTTTCGAATCTTACGGAGACTACATTTTCTGCGGAGAAAAACTTTCAAAAGGAAATTATCATGGCTGGACATACGCTTATGCAAAGCTTGGTAATGATTTTGAATTTATAGGTTCTCTTTCTGAATTAGCTGATAAAAGCGTCAGAGTTATTCCAGAAGCAAAAAAATCCTATGCATTTGCTCTTATAAAGTTTTTCACAAAAGAAAATAAGTTTGAAGTTTATGCTGATGCAGATGGAATTGAGTATGAGATTTCTGAACCTGTAGAGATGCTTGATTTTGTAATGCTTTCGGGAACTGAAGACGGCGTCTTTGATAATTATTTCAAATTGGCAGGAATCGAAAAACCAAAATCAGAGCCGGTAGTTGGATGGACAAGCTGGTATGATTTTTATCAGAACATTAATGAAAAATGCCTCATGGAAAATATTCAGGGGCTTTCAGCAAATGGCTGTGACACCTTCCGTGTTTTCCAGATTGATGACGGATATGAACCTTTCGTTGGAGACTGGCTTTCTGTTGATGAAAAGAAATTTCCAAATGGCCTTGAGCCAATAACAAAGGCTGCAAAAGAAAAGGGAATGAAAACTGGAATCTGGTTTGCTCCATTCAGCGCAGAAAAAAAATCAAAGACATTCAAAGATCATCCTGACTGGTTTATGAAAGATAAATCAGGACAGCCTGCACTTTGCGGCTGTAACTGGAGTGGTTTTTACGGAATGGATATTTACAATGAAGAAGTTCGTGACTACATAGTCCGTTCATGCCGTCACTTTATTGATGACCTTGGTTTCACACTTTTAAAAATCGATTTTCTTTATTCAGTTTGTCTTGTTGCCCGAAAAGATAAAACCCGCGGACAGGTTATGCATGACGCTCTTGTTTTTTTCCGTGAAGCTTCAAAAGGTGCAGAACTTTTAGGATGCGGTGTTCCACTTGGTTCGGCCTTCGGCCTTGTTGATTATTGCCGCATCGGAACTGATGTGTCGTTAAACTGGAATGACAAACTTTACATGCAGCTTTGTCATCGTGAACGCCCAAGTACAAAAAATACAATTTTGAATTCTCTTTATCGCCGTCAGCTTGACGGACGGGCTTTTCTGAATGATCCGGATGTTTTCCTTCTGCGCACTTATAACGAAAAACTTGGAGCAGGGCGAAAAACTCTTCTTTCAACAATAAATGCCTTAGCTGGTTCTCTGGTTTTTACAAGTGATAATCCTGCTTCGTATAATGATGAACAGCGAGCAGAACTTAAGAAAGTTAGGGATTTAACGAAAGCAAAAATCAGAACTGTTGAATCAAATGGGAACAGAATTTCGGTGTTTTATGATCCATTAAATGGAGAGAATGGAGAAAAAGTATTGAGATTTAACCGTAAAAACGGGAAAATGAAAAAATTATTTAATAAATAGGAGTTCTCCGAATGGAAGATACAACTGTATTGCTGGCTCAGGAAACAGAAGCAATTTCATCTTTTGTGAAATGGCTTAGAACATTTTGTACCTGGGATAATCTTGTAAAACTGGTTTTCTCAGTTCTGGTTATTTTGATTTTATGGATTATTTATAAATTATTGATTCGTACAATCAAAAAAGTTCCGGCCGAAAAAGTTTCAAAGCATAAGACAATGTTGCTTACAACTATTGTGAAATATGCTTTTTACATTGTTGTAATAATGTTTGTACTGAGTCGGTTTGGTGTTAAGTTCAGTGCCATTTGGGGCGCTGCCGGAATTGCCGGAGTTGCAATCGGTTTTGCTGCTCAGACTTCAGTCAGCAACATTATCAGCGGTATGTTTGTTCTTACTGAAGGAACAATTAAAATCGGTGATTTCATTTCTGTTGGCGATGTTTCAGGGGTTGTAGATAACGTAAACCTTCTTTCTGTCCGTGTTCATACTCTGGATAATCAGATGGTGCGTATTCCGAACTCTACGGTAATCAACTCAAACCTTACAAATTTCTCGTTTCATTCAAAACGCCGTTTCACTTTTAATGTTTCAATTGCTTATGAAATGGATATGGAAAAGGCATTGGAGGCTCTGAAGAAGGCGCCTACTCTTTGTCCGACAGTTTTACAGGATCCAGCTCCTGCCGCCTGGTTTGACGGTTTCGGAGATTCCGGAATCGGTATGACCTGTGCCGTTTGGTTTAATTCTTCTGATCTTGTTGCAACAAAAAATGCAATGTATGTTGCAATCAAAAAGTGTTTTGATGAAGCTGGAATTGAAATTCCTTACAACAAGATTGTTGTTGATTCTGGAAAACTTGCTGTTGAAACTGTAACAACAAAGCCTGCAAAGGCTCCTGCGAAAGCAAAGGTAAAAAAGGCATAATGCCAGTTTCCAATCAGTTTAATGATTTCACATGGGAAAAGATGCTGAATCTTTTTCCTGTGCGAAATTATGATCTAACAGAATATTTTAAAATCCTCTCACCGAACTTCCCGGACTTTCTCACAAAATATCTTCAGCTTCCTGTCATGCAGCGGCTTAAATGTATAGGTTTGTTATGCGGAACTGACTGGACCACTTTATACAAAAACAGATTTTATTATTCGCGCTTCGACCATTCTCTTGGCGTAGCGCTTATTGTATGGCATTTTACTCAGGACAAAAAACAGTGTTTGGCAGGTTTGTTTCATGATCTTTCAACCCCGCTTTTCAGTCATGTTGCAGATTTCCGAAAGGGAGACGCTTTAACTCAAAGTGCTACAGAAGAACCGAATGCTGCAATAATTAAGAATGATGAAGAACTTTGCCGTCTTCTGGCTTTGGACGGCCTTACACCAGATCAGGTTTGTGACTACCACATTTATCCTGTTGCCGATAATGAAATTCCTCAGCTTAGTGCTGACAGACTGGAGTACATGTTTCCTTCCGGAATGGCCCTTGAAGGAAGTTGGACCATGGACGAAATTGCAAAAGTTTATAACGACCTGGCTGTCTTGAAAAATGAAGAAGGTATAGATGAGCTTGGTTTCTGTTCACTTGAATGTGCTGAGCTTTACACTTATCGCTTCTGTATGACAGGTCATGTTCTTCAGCTGAATGAAAATAAGCTTACACTTTCTCTTCTTGCGAAAATTACAAATCTGGCAATTGATGAAGGGCTTCTTATCGAAGAAGATTGTATGAAACTTTCAGAAAAGGAAGCCATGGATCGTTTCGAAAGGAAAGGTTCTGAGACTCTTCTGAAATATTACCGTACATTCAGAAACATGACAGAAATACTTCATCTGGAAGAAAAGCCGGGAGATGAGTATTTTGCTGTAAGTGTGAAAGTAAAACAGCGTTATATAAATCCGCTTGTTTTATGTGATGATGGTGTAACTCGCCGCGTTTATGAGGCAAGTGAAAAATGCCGTCAGTTGATTGACGATTTCCTTTCATATGAAGATACAGCCTGGGGTGCTGTAAAACTTTTGAAGTAAAATTAAATCTGATTGTTGTGAATCTTTTCAATTTCCGGCCGCAGGCTCATGAAAATATCAACTATATCTTTTTCAAAATCGGTTCCGCTTCCATTTTTTATGATTGCGAAACTTTCATCCAGAGGCATGGCTTTTCTGTAGCAGCGGTCTTCCGACAAGGCGTCAAAAACATCTGCAATACTCATGATGCGGGCTGAAAGCGGAATGTCTGTTCCCGAAAGTCCGTCAGGATATCCTTTCCCGTTCCATTTTTCATGATGGTGATAAGTTATTTCCAGTGCCATTTTTCTGAACTCTTTACTTCCAATATGGCTGAAGGTGGTGAGAAGAATGTCACCGCCTTTTGTGGAATGTGATTTCATGATTTCAAATTCTTCGGGAGTAAGCTTTCCAGGTTTCTGAAGAATTGCATCTGGAATGCAGATTTTTCCAATGTCATGCATAGGCGCTGCAGTCTTCAGGTTTTCAATAAAGTCATCTGTAAGTTCATCGGGATAAAGTCCCTGTCTTTTCATTTCTTTTGCAAGAATCTCAACATAACGACTTGTGCGGACAATGTGTCCACCTGTATTGATATCACGGTTTTCAACAAGAGTTACAAAACCTATTATCATCTCATTATTCAGTGTGGCAATTTCATGGGTGTTTTTAATCTGCTCTTTAAGGAGTCTGTCTGTTCGTTTTGAAAGCAGGATAATGATATTAGAAATGGCAATAAGGCACATCAGTTTTGGAAGAATTGAGAAAATAACCATTTCATAAAGGGTGTGGAAGTTTGCATCCGGGATCTTATTGATTGAAAATCCAATAAATTGAGAAAAGGATGTAAGAATACAGGTTACAAGAGTAGCGGTCAGTGTCAGAGTCTTGTCGAAATAAATTGCTGCAATCAGAACAGGGAAAATATATGCAATGATTGCATGGTAAGTCATTACTGTTGCCGCAAGAAATATAAAGAGTGCTGAAAAGATGACATATATGTATTTCAGCCATCTGTTTCCGGTAGAAACAACTTTATTCAAAAATGTTGGGGCAAACAGAAGAATCGCACTTGTAAAGAATGTGATGTTCATACTTACGGGATCAATAATGAAAATGCCTGCAACGTTCAGTGCGTAAACCAGGGAAAAAATATACATGGTGATGCGCATGACCTTTGCAGCGACCAGGTTTGCTTCCGCTTCGTTTTTCTGGAGAACTTTATTGATCAGCTCTTTGAGTTTTTTCTCAGACATAATAATTAGTATATATCCAAAATCTCTAATTAACAAATGAATTAGCCTGTTTTGCAGTGAAAAATCCCAAAAAATCCTTATATATTTTTCTGAAATTTGGTTTCAAACTGTAACGTATGGAAATGAAAAATCAGAAAATAATAATCGACGATTCAAATAATGTAGTTTTCAACAACAATGTTGATTTTTGTGTAGGCACCGGCCGCATGGGTCTTGCTCTTCAGGCAGAGTATCTAAAGCAGCTGGATTTAGTTCAGAAATATATCGGCTTCAAGCATATCCGCGGCCACGGGCTTTTCTGCGACGACATGGCAATTTATCAGAAACGTACTGACCGTAAAACCGGCGAAGTAACAATCGAATACAATTACACATACGTCGACATGGTTATGGACTCTTACCTGGAACGGGGGCTGGAACCATTTCTGGAACTGGGCTTCATGCCTTATGCCATGGCCAGCGGGAATCAGACTATTTTCTACTGGAAGGGAAATACAACTCCTCCTGCCGATTACGAAGAGTGGAAAAAACTTATACAGAATCTTCTCCGTCATCTGATGCGCCGTTACGGGGCAGACAGGGTTGTTACCTGGCCAATTGAAGTATGGAATGAACCGAATCTTCCGGGCTTCTGGAAAGATGCCGATATGCCTGAATATTTCAAGCTTTTCAAAGAATCTTTTTACGCCGTAAAGGCAGTGGACAGCCGCTTCCGCGTTGGCGGTCCTGCGGTCTGCGGTGGAACTGATGAAATCTGGATTTCCGCATTCATGGATTTTGTTTTAAAAGAAAAAATCCCGGTAGATTTTGTTACCCGCCACCATTACACAACCGAATTACCGGATCCTGTTGGGCACTACGGCTATGCGGAACTCCAGAGTGATGAAGCAGGTTTTGCAAACCTTAAGACAACCCGGGACATAATCGACAGTCATAAGAACTACAAAGGGCTGAAAATTCACATAACAGAATTTAACACCTCATATATTCCGAACTGTCCGCTTCACGACACAAACCAAAACGCCGCCTACATTGCAAAGCAGCTTTCCCGTCTTGGAGACGGAAATGAATCCTATTCTTACTGGACTTTCGGCGATATTTTCGAAGAGCAGGGTGTTCCATTTACGCCTTTTCACGGCGGTTTCGGTCTTGTAGCTAACGGTTGCATCCCAAAACCAACTTTCTGGACCTTTGCCTTTTTCAAGAGTCTTAAAGAAAAAGTCTGTAAGTGTGTTCACCGTGATGATTTCAGCGTAATTGTGAAAACCGATGATGGCGAATACCGTGGTGTCCTTTTTAACCGCGTAAATCATCGTGGAGACACAGGAACTGTAGCTTTGAACCTTTCATTTCCAAATGCTGAAGGAAAATATTCCCTTATTACCAAACGGGTAGATGAAGAAACCTGCAATCCGCTGAAACTTTGGCATGATATGGGTGAACCTGCAAATCCTACTCCGGCACAGAATGAACTTCTCCGCATGAGCGCCTGGCCTCAGCTTGGTTCCGGCCTTATTACTGACGGTAAAGTTGAAATCAGCCTTCCTGAAAATGCAGTGGTTTATTTTGAACTGAAGCCATGTGAAGTTATTTCGGACCGTGGGTACGATTACGACAGAGTTATGCAGAATAAATAGGGCGTTACCCCTGCAGAAGTCGCAGCAGGCTGCTTTTCTGCAGGGGTCGGCTAACTCCAGGTTCCGGGCAAAAGCCCTCCAGTCCTTCATTTTCATTCCGGACCGGCCGAAAAACGGCCGCCTTCCGCCTGCCTAACGCAAAAAAGCACAGAAAAAAGTACGAAATTCTTAAGAAATACACCATTTTAGGCATCATTTCTTTAAAGAAAAGCTTTAAAACCGTGAAAATATGGGAAATTCTTTAAAAAAATGAAAAAAAATGCAAATTTTTGCATTTTTTTTAAAAAAAATTTGAATTCTTGTTGACATGATTTCGTTATAAGTATATATTCTTATTCACCGTCGCACGACAGAGCGATCGAGTAACTCAAAAAACCGCAAGGTTTGTTAAAATACCGCAAGTTTTTCTGGTTTTTGCAAAGCAAAGACGGAAGCCTCTTGCGACCGAAGAAAAATCTTGCAGAGCTGACGAAGTCAGCGTCTTGACATAAAAGGGAAGGAAAGAAAGAACGAGTAAGGTTCTACTATATAGTAGAAAGAATGACCAACGTTTTTGGCAAGTTTTAATTAAACTTGCACCTAATCAATTCATTTACAAATAAGAATTGGTCAGGTCAGATAATTTATGAAATCTTAGTCCTTCGGGACTTAGAAATAATCATGGAGAGTTTGATCCTGGCTCAGAACGAACGCTGGCGGCGCG
>JAKSTN010000035.1 GCA_024402535.1 Treponema sp. | reverse complement strand
ACCTAGCCTTATAGGCTAAGTGCAAACCACCCCTTTGAGGGGTGGTTATGATTGCCGGCTTTTTTTTATTTAACTGCGACAATTGCTGGCGCAGTTAAAAACGGGTCTGTCACAGGGCTTTGAGGGAGCTTTGCGACCGTCCCTTGACTGACCCGTATAACTAGAAAATTTCTTAAGTAAAAAAACTGGCATCTTGAGACTTTTCGCTTCACTGTTCCCGAAAGCAGACGGTTTCTTCTGCATACGTTCTTCATAAAACATAGTCGGGAAAGTTGATGCACAAGCCGCAGAATGCGGCGACTTAATAATTTCCATACCGCAAAGGACAGCAGTGAACAGAGTGAACGGCTGGCCTATGCTCAAGCCGCGTTATTATGCGCGGCGGCTATGCCGTCAAAATGCTCGAGGAGCATTTTGAGCGAGGGAAGCGAGGAGCCCCTGCGACGAGCTGCCGGTTCCGCGGGTTCCCCGCGGTTCACACACTTACATATTTCTCTGGCATTCGACGTCGACCGTGCCTTGACTCGGCGTATTTTACCGCGGTTCTGCGACGAGCTGCCGGTTCCGCGGGGAAATCGACGTTCCTGGGCGCTGGTTGAAAGTGTGGAAACGTCTTCTGCGTCAGGCATGCGGAGGGCTTTAGTTGGACGCAGAATTGCGGACAATGAGCGGGAGCGAACCCGGAGCTCGCCGACCGCGAAGGAACTGAGCGGGGACGCCCATAATTATAAATAATACGTCGAGTCAAGGCACAGTTCGTTCAAGGCCTTGACTTTGCCGTTTTCAGGGGTATTACAACCTCTGAATAAAAAAAAGCGTTTCCTCAAAAGAAGAAACGCTTTTTAGTTCATACAACTCTCTCCGATGTAATAGCTGATAAACCACTCAACTATATTATTGGCAAAATAGAGATTTGCATAAAGTCTTTTTCTTATGTTTTGAAAATATACGAGAAATCCCCTAGTAAATATTTATTGCGTAATTAGCCATTCTTTTTTCTTCAAGAATGGATGTATTTTCAAATGTTATTACTGATTTTCCTTTTGTGATTTTTGCTTCTCCAATAAAAAGAAGTTTCTGGTCAGGATATGTTTCGAGAGTGTTATATTTCTTTGAATTGCTTGAGATAAAAATCTGATTTTCTTTCTGAAAGATTTCTGTGAAATCAAGCTCATCACATAATTCTCCGTTTATGCTGATGGAAGATTTTAATGGTGTCAGCGATTCATTCCTTTTCTGGTAAAAACGATAGTTTCCTGAAAGAAAAGATCTGTTTGTGTTTAATTCGAATCGTTTTCCGTCTTTATTTTCCACAATAATTTCTGTAGGAGCAAAAGATTTTTCTTTTTCGACTCTTGGAAGAAGAATTCTTGGGTTAACTGCAATCTGTTTTTTTGTATCGATTATTTTGAATTCAAGACTGTTGGTTGTTTCTGTCCATCCTGAATTTGAAATTGTTCCGATATTTGTTCCGGTTTGAATATATGGAGCATTATCCATTTTGCTTTCTACAGAAGGTTCAAGATTTCCATATACCGAGATGATGTTATCATTATGAGAAATAATTACTGCCTGACCAAGAGTTGAAGGGAAAAAATCATTTTCATCTTTCAAATCTGATAGAATTACAAGAACTTTTCCTTCGTTACATGTATTTACTTCCGGGATGAAAGTTTCCTCTTCTTCTTTTTCAGGTAAGACTTGAATAATCAGTGAAGTAGATAATGTTTTCCCACGGTTCTGGGCAAAGTAAGATTTGAAAGATTCTGGTTTAATATTTTTCACAGGCCATTCAAAAGCATAAAGTGAAAGGGCTGAATATAATAGACATGCTGCAATAAATGTTTTTTTCATAATCAATCCTATTTTTTTGAAATGTTAATTTTCGAAAGAGAGTTATTTTTCCCGATGTAAAGGTTTTCATTATCGGAATGAATGAATGCTGTGTCAGCGTTGAAACTGAAGCTTCCGGCTAAGGAATTACTTTTTTCTATGAGATAAACCGTATATTTGTTTTTGTTTACACCCATAAAGAAAACCATGCTTTCACTTTCTTCTACTGATATAATTCGCGAATCAATTTTAATATTCGTGCTTTTTTCATTTTCCAGATCAAAAATGCCAAGTCCATTTTTGTAAGTGTAGAAAACAGATTTTTCATCATCAGTAAAATGAATTAAGCACTGGAGTGCATAATTTTCATTTATGAAGTTATGGTGAATGATTTTTACCTGAGTATTTTCTTTGTGTGCCAGTACAAATCGCTGACGGTCCTGACCTGAAATCGATGCAATATAGTTTCCATCAGAAGTAATATCCAGACCAAGAATTACCGGATTATCGCTTCCTCCCGGAGCATATTCAAGTGTCATTTCACCAGTCTCTGTATTGAAAACTTTAATAGTACCGTCTGCAAGTCCTATGGCTGTAGAAGTTTCTTTACAAACAAATGCAGTAATCGGAATGACTCCTTCATAAGTCCAGATAGTTTTTCCTTCGTTATCACAATGGGAAACGGAGCATCCTCCAGGAAGAAAAACAAATACTTTATCATTTACAAAATGTGGGAATCCTGCACTTTCAATAGATCCTGATTTATTTCCTGATATATCAAAAAAATCAGTTTTTTCAGCATTTATGGGATAAACTGAAAAATAATTTGGCGAGATAGAAGCTTTGTACGATGCTGGAATATTTGCTGTCAGAGTAATATGTCCGTGTTCATCAAAATAGCCGGCTTTATCTGATAGCTTAAAAGGAAAAATCTTGTCTGAATCAGGAACCGAGACAGGAGAAAGAATACTTGTTTCCCATTCAGGTTCGAAGTGATATTCCTTTCCTAAAGGACGGCTTGCGAGAATTAAATATAAAATAGAAAAAAGGATTACGAAAAGAACTGAGAATGTGATTTTTTTATTTTTCATAGATACTTTATGTTATACTATATTAAGGAAAAAATAAACAAAAAGGAGATTCTTTATGGAGATGTCAGAATTATTCGTAAAAGCACTTGAGATTTCAGAGAAATCATATTCACCATATTCAAAGTTTCCTGTAGGAGCGGCTTTATTAATGGAAGACGGCTCAGTTATTACAGGTGTAAATATTGAAAATCGTTCTTTCGGGCTGACGAATTGTGCCGAAAGAACGGCAGTTTTCAAGGCCGTTTCTGAAGGTTATATGACTTTCAAGGCCCTGGCCATTGCAACACCTGCTTCTGACTATCCTGTAGGGCCTTGCGGTGCCTGCCGTCAGGTTCTTACAGAATTCGCACCAGCTGATACACCTGTAATTTTTGGACCGACACTTGAAAACTCGGTGAAGACTACTCTTGGAGAACTTTATCCTTATGACAGTCTTCATGAACTTGCATCGGATATTAAATAAATCCTTTTTATTCCAGTTCCCGTAATTCCAGGGCGATTTCCTGCATTTCTCTGTCTGTCATTGCTATAGTTTCTGCAACACGGAACAGTTCACGGCGGACAGAGTCAGGAACGCTTGCTTCATTCTTGTAGTGAAGTTCGTGTTCCAGGCTTGCCCAGAAATCCATGGCAATTGTGCGCAGCTGTATTTCGACTTTTACATTCTGAACTGAATCTGTCAGATATACGGGAATAGAAACCACAATATGAAGGCTTCTGTAACCTGATTCCTTTGGATTTTCTATATAATCATGCTGTTCAAGCAGTGTTAAATCCGGTTGTTTCAAAAGAATGTCCCGGACTGTGTAAATATCTGCAATATAGGGACAGATAACGCGAACGCCTGCAATATCATGAAGGTTTTCAATCATTCCGTCGAAAGTAACTGGAAGATTTTTCTTTTCAAGTTTTTTTGCTATTGAATCCGGGCTTTTGATTCTTGATTTGACTGTCTGTATAGGATTTCTGTTTCCTGTTACTTTGTATTCTTTATTTAATATGTCGAGTTTTGTTTCAATCTGTTTTATTGCGCTTTCATAGACCATCATTATGCGCTGGAATTGAAAGGCCATCTTGTAAAAATCATCCGGCTGTCCGATTTCTTTGGTCATGACGGCAGGAGACTGTACTAACGCTGAATCAGTGTTCATTTTTTATATCCTTTATTATATAAATAAAAGATAATAAGAATAGTTTCAAAAGAAAACATAAAATATTTATATTGAATAAAAACTCATGTATCAGTAGTCTTTATTGCATGCTTTATATTTTTGATATTGGTGGGGTAGTTACTTCTACCTTTGATTACGGCCAGGTTTTTAAACGTCTTGGTATTTCTTCGGAACAGTTTTATGCTTTATGTAAAATCGGTTATTTTCCAGGTGGAAAACGTGATATATGGGAAGAACTTCAGTGCGGATGGCTTACTAACGATGAATTCTGGAAACTTTTCCAGAGAACTTCAGGAATAAAAATTGATTTTGATTATTTCCGCCTTCTTTTTCATCCTGTCCTTCTGGAAGATACAATTGAAGTTATCCGTGATTTGAAAAAACGGGACCCGTCTTGCCGTGTAATTGCGGGAACAAATACAATCCAGAGTCATTATGAAATCCATATTGAAAGAGGGGATTACGCTTATTTTGATAATACCTATGCATCAAATAAGATTCATCTTTCAAAACCCGGAACAGATTTCTTTAAGGTGATTCTTGAAGCAGAAGGTGTAAAACCTGAGGACGCTTTTTTTACAGATGATAAGGCCGGAAACTGTCTTGCAGCAGAAAGCCTTGGAATCAAAACTTACTGCTTTGATAATGCTGCAGGCTTAAGAGAAAAACTTGGACTTAATAAATAGAGGAAAATGATGGTACGTGTATTTTTAAATGCTAAAGAAGAAAAAGAAATCCTTCAGGGATTTTTATGGGTTTTTGACAATGAAATCTCTCATGTAAAATATCAGAAAATGGAAGGTGGTGAATGGATTAATGCGCCGCTTAAAGACTGTGATGTTCCGGACGGAACAATTGTTGAAGTATGCAACAAAGCTGGCGGATTTTTGGGAACAGGTGTTCTGAACAAAAAATCAAAGATTACAATCCGCCTTATTTCAAGTGACCATATGGATAAGGTTACAGAAGATATTCCGTCGTTTATTGATAAAAAAATTGCGGATGCCGTAAATTACCGCCGTCTTTATTACAGCGACACAGATTCTTACCGCCTGGTTTTTGCCGAAGCTGACATGCTTCCAGGTCTGATTGTTGAACGCTATGTTTCGGAGAACGGAGATGTTTACCTTGTTGTTCAGTTCCTGGCAATGGCCTGTAATATTTTCCGTAAGGAAATTCTTGAAAGCCTTAAAAAACATTGCAATCCTGATTTCATTTATGAACGCGCTGATGAAAAAATCAATGTAAAAGAAGGTCTTGATACAGTAAGTGCCTGGATTGGAAAAACCGGAAATGAGGTCCTTACAATTACTGAAAATGAAATCAAAATTAAAGTTGATATTGTAAACGGTCAGAAAACAGGTTACTTCCTGGACCAGAAATTTAACCGCAAAGAAATTCAGCGTTTCTGTCACGGAAAAAAAGTTCTGGACACTTTTACTCACACAGGCGCTTTTGGGCTTAATGCATATAAAGCTGGAGCACGTGAAGTTACTTCTGTTGATATTTCACAGGAAGCCGTTGATATGGTAAATGAAAATATCCGTATGAATAATGCAGGTGATAAAATGACTGCTGTCTGTGCCGATGTTTTTGAGCTTCTGAAAGACTACGAAAATAAAGGTGAAAAGTTTGATGTGATTATCCTGGATCCTCCGGCTTTCACAAAATCTGCAAAGACAATTGAAAAAGCTTATGGCGGATATAAAGAAATCAATCTTCGTGCAATGCGTCTTCTGGTTCCTGGCGGAATCCTTATAACCTGTTCATGTTCTCATTTCTTTGATACAGAAACATTCTATGACATGATTATGCATGCAGCAAAAGACAGCCACCGCCGTGTTCAGATTTTTGAAAAGCGCGGAGCAGGGCCTGATCATCCGGTTCTTATGGGGTACCCTACAAGTGAATACCTTAAGTGCGCGGTAACAAGAGTGCTGTAATTAATTCACAATTAATAATGCATAATAAATGAAAAAGGATATCCCAATCAGTCAGCTTCAGCTTTCTGAAAAGAATATCCTTTTTTTATGATAATTCTTAATTGTGAATTATGAATTGTGCATTGTTAACAGATTTCTACAACCCAGCCAGCTGGTCCTTTGATTTTACCCATCTGGATTCCAGTGAGTGTATCGTAAAGTTTCTTTACATTTGGACCCATTTCATCTTTTCCCTCATTGTAGATGATTGATTTTCCGTGGTCATCAATCTGTCCAACAGGAGAGATAACTGCTGCTGTTCCACAAAGTCCACATTCTGCAAACTGATCCAGTTCTGCAACGGCAATTTTTCTTTGTTCAACTTTCATTCCAAGAACTTCTTCTGCTACTGTTACCAGTGAGCGGCGTGTGATAGAAGGAAGGATTGAGTCAGATTTTGGAGTAACCAGAGTTCCGTCTTTTGTGAAGAAAATGATATTTGCTCCACCTGTTTCTTCCATGTATGTGTGTGTTGCAGGGTCTGTGTACATGTTTTCTGCGTATCCGCATTTGTGAGCGTCAACAATGTTGTGGAGAGACATAGCGTAGTTCAAACCTGCTTTGATGTCACCAGTTCCGTGTGGAGCGGCGCGGTCCAGGTCAGAGATACGAACTTTGATTGGTTTTGCTCCGCCTTTGAAGTATGGTCCTACAGGAGTAACCAGAATACGGAATTCGAATTCATCAGCTGGTTTTACACCGATAACTGCATTTTTACCGAACATGAATGGGCGCAGGTAAAGAGTTGCACCGCTTCCGAAAGGTGGAACCCATTCTTTGTTTGCTTCAACAACTTTTTTACAGGCTTCTACGAATTTATCTTCAGGATAAACTGGCATTTCAAGTCTTGTACAAGAGTCCTTCATGCGTGAAGCGTTCAGGTCTGGGCGGAAACATACGATTTTTCCGTCTTCTGTTGTATATGCTTTAAGACCTTCGAAACAAGTCTGTGCGTACTGAAGTACACAAGCACATTCGCTCATTGTGATTTCATGTTTGTCTGTAAGTTTGCCTTCATCCCAGGCTCCGTTTTTGTATTCTGCAACGAAGCTGTAAGAAGTTTCCATGTAACCGAAAGACAGGTTTGCCCAGTCAATATTTTTCTTTTCCATAATTTGCCTCGAAAAATTTAAGTATTATTAAAGTATTTTAGTACTATTTAATACCTTTTGCAATTAAGTTTTTTATTGAGTATACTCATTAAAGTAACTCTTTATGAAAGTACTTTCCTGGAATAATCTGCAAACTTCCGATTTTCTCAATAATACCTGTCTTACCATAGGTGTATTTGATGGTATTCATGCAGGACATAAAAAGCTTCTTGATAAAGTTCTTCAAGTGTCTGAAGAGAAGGCTCTTGTTCCTGGTTTGGTTACTTTTACAGATTCTATTTTTACTATGTTTAAAAGTTCAGGAAAACCGTTACAGACTCTGGAAGAACGGCTTTCTTGTGTAGAAAAAATGGGATTTGAGTTCTGTATTCTTATTGATTTCACTCCTGAAATTGCCCGTACGGAAGGAATTGTTTTTCTTCATACGCTTATGGATAAATGTCGTCTTTCTTACCTTGTTGAAGGGGAGGATTTCCGCCTTGGAGACGGGGGTAAAACCGGAATGGCTGAAATAGATGATTTCTGCCGGAAAAACAACATAGGAGTTTCTTTTATTCCCCCTGTTTTATACGAAGGAAAACGAATAAGTTCTACAATGATACGTAATCTTATAAAAAACGGCGATACAGAAACCGCCTCCCGCCTGATTTCCTTGAAATAAAAGGTACATATAAATCAAACATATTTTATTTGATTATTTATGGCCTCTAAAAAAACTTACTCCCGGTCACAATCACGACCGTCTGGAACGCTAGCTAGCGTCGCTAAGTTGCAGCCCGGCAAGGAAACTATCAAACCGGTCTGCAGACTTTCCTGACGGTCATTTTGTTCCCTTGCGTAAGTTTTTTTTTACAAGCAGGATTAAATCAAATAAATATTTTTGCTTTAATGAATTACGCGAAGGACTAATAAAGACTAAAAACTTAGACAACACGATATCACATACAATACGCCATTCTAAACAATCTTTACCCATACAAACAGATTTCCCCACAGCTCGTTAGAGCGTTGCGTTAGCTGCCATTACCCCCTCATTTCAATCGGTGTGACACCCAGCCTCCGCGGCGCAGCAGGGAACATTTGATTTAACCCTACCTTTTCTTTTTTGCTTTATTGAATTTTGTCCTTTATAATAGAAAATAAGAAAAAAAATTAAGAGAGGATAAAATGTTAGAAGTTATTCACAATGCAATTAATGCTGTAAGCAATGTGCTTTATCAGCCTTATATCGTTCCGCTGCTCCTTTTTGCAACAGGCGTTTGGTTTACTGTTCGTACCAAAGGTATGCAGGTACGTCTTTTTAAGGAAGCCTGTTCCGTTATTATGGATAAACCTGAAAATAAGGGTGGGATTTCATCTTTCGGGGCACTTATGGTTTCAACTGCTTCCAGAGTAGGAACAGGAAATATTATCGGTGTTTCTACGGCTCTTTGTCTTGGCGGTCCGGGTGCTATTTTCTGGATGTGGATTACCGCAATCCTTGGTGGAGCTTCGGCTTTTGTTGAATCAACTCTTGCTCAGATTTACAAAAAAAAGAATTCAGACGGTACTTTCAAAGGTGGTCCTGCATTCTATATGGAACAGGCCCTTGGTCAGCGCTGGCTTGGAGTTATTTTTTCAATCATCATTATTTTGATTTATGCAGTAGGATATAACCTTCTTGCTTCTTATAATCTTCAGTCAACATTCGGAGCTTTCGAATTCTATTCAACTAAGACTCCGTACATCATAGGAGCCATTCTTATGGTTCTTTTTGGTGTGATTGTGATTGGTGGTGCAAAACGACTTATTAAAGTAACTGAATATCTTGTTCCACTTATGGGACTCTTATATGTAATTGTATCGATTATTGTTATGATTATGAATTATAAGAATATTCCAGGCATGTTCAGCTCAATCTTTAAAAGTGCTTTTGATTTTAAGGCAATTTTTGGGGGATTCTCAGGTTCATGTATCATGTGGGGGATTAAGCGTGGTCTTTACTCCAATGAAGCCGGTATGGGGTCTGCTCCTAATGCCGCAGCCCGTGCAGACATCTCTCATCCAGCAAAACAAGGACTTGTTCAGATGCTTTCAGTATTTATTGATACACTTCTGATCTGTACAGCTTCTGCATTTATGTTTATGTGTTCAGGACTTGCTCCAAATGCAAAGATGAGCGGTGCTCTTTATGTTTCAAGTGCTATGGAAGAAGCTCTTGGTGCATTTGGTCCTGTATTCCTTTGTATTGCTATGAGTCTTTTTGCTTTTACAACATTAATAGGAAACTATTCTTATTGTGAAGGTTGTCTTGAGTTTATCTTGAAGCGCGAAGCAAAAAAATGGGAACTTGTTGTATTCCGCGTATTTGCCACAATCATCGTATTTGTTGGTGCTATTGCCAGTGCAGGTCTTGTATGGGATCTTTCTGATATGCTTCAGGGCTTAGCTGTTGTAATCAATGTTCCGGTAATTCTGATTCTTGGAAATACTGCAGTAAAATGTCTTAATGATTACACCAAGCAGAAAAAAGAAGGAAAGAATCCAGAGTTTAAGGCTTCTGCCATTGGTATGGATGCAGAAAAACTTGATTGCTGGAAATAAGATTGGATTTGATTTCTGTTTAATGTTATGTGTTGAATATGAAATATTATTTCAATATAATATTAACAATTGTCGTATTACGGATGCGTCTTGAGTTTTTCCGGTTCTCCCTGGACTGACTAACAATGCTTCCGCAAAGACAAACCGCTCTGTATAGGGCGAATAATTAATACCCGGGCAACTCAAGCTTGAGTCCCATCAGGAGAAGAAAGTATGGCACTTTCAAAAGAAAAAACAGCAGCTACTGTAAAACAGTACGGTGCAAAAGACACAGACACAGGTTGTGTAAAAGTACAGATCGCACTTATGACACAGCGTGTAAAACAGCTTACAGACCACACAAAGCGTTTCCCAAAAGACGCTGGTGCAAAACGTGCTCTGCTTAAAGTTGTAGGTCAGCGCCGCAAGATGCTCCGTTACTTTGAACGCACAGACCTTGAAGGATACCGTGCATTCATTAAAGAACTGGGACTCCGCAAGTAGTTTCTGTATTCTTTACAAAAAAGCTTTCACTGAAAAGTGAAAGCTTTTTTTTTGTCTTAATAAGATTCGTAAAGTTTCTGAAGTTCCGGGCGGCAGGAGATGAAGATTTTTCCAAGGTCCGGGTCAAAGTGACTTCCAAGAGATTCTTCGATAATCGAAAAAGCTTTGTCATAGGTAAAGCTTTCCTTATAACAGCGTTTACTTACAAGAGCGTCAAATACATCTGCTAAGGCCATTATTCTTGCTTCAAGAGGAATATCGTTTTCTGAGATTTTTTCCGGATACCCCGTACCGTTCCATTTTTCATGGTGGTAATGGGCAACGTTAATTGCAATCTGTTTAAATTCTTTGTCATCAACCTGTGAAAGAACACTTTCAACAATACGGGCACCTTCCTTTGAATGTGCCTTCATTTTTTCGTATTCTTCATCAGTAAATTTGCCGGGTTTTCTTAAAACGGCATCATCAACTGCTATTTTTCCAAGATCATGCATAGGAGCGGCCTTTATAACGGCGTTACAGAACTCTATGGAAAGATTTTTGTACTCGGGTTCTTTTTTCAGCTTTTCCACAAATACTTTTACACAGTCACTGGTTCTGTTAATATGGCCGCCTGTACTGTTATCTCGGCTTTCAACCATGACGGCCATGCCTCTTATAACAGATTCCTGAATAGCAAGAATCTTTTTGTTTTTTTCTTCAAGAGAAAAGGTCATTTCATTGAATGTATCTGCCAGGTCGCCAAAAGAGTCGCTTGAAATGATTTTGATTTTATGGGAATAATCTCCGGATTTTACTTTCTGGGTTCCGGTTTTAAGTTTTTTTAGTGGCCCGTTGAAATAATCACAGAAGGTAATAAGAATGATGATTCCAAACAGTATGATTATTGCAAGAACTCCGAATATTTTTGTTTCAAGCTTAATTCCATTGTTTATGGATAAAGTTATTAAAGTTGAAGTCAGGTAACTGATTGGGAAAATACTTACAGAAAGATAGAAGACAATAACGATGAAACGAACTGAAGGTTTTATAAGAAGAGAGAATCGGCTTAAGTTTCCTTCAGGGAAAATTTTTGGTAAAAAGATTTTTCTGTGGAGCAGATCCATTATGAGAAAGCCAAGAGTAAAAATAAAAATGGCTTCCTGTATGATATTAGAAAGGGAAGAAAAACATATTCCCCGAATCTGTATGTGAAATTCCTGTTTTGCAAGAATCAGACAGATTAATTCCATAAAAAAAGAAAGAATCCAGCCAAGGCTTCCTATGGCCGCAAAAGCAAAGGGGAGGTTTATGAAACGGCTTTCAGCTTTTTCTTTTGATTTTCCGGAGATACAGTAAAAGATACAAAGGAGAGCCGGAATAATAAAACTGAAAAAGTATAGACAAGTAATGACTTTGTTGTGCTGGTCCATAAAGGCAATCCAGCCTTTATAGGATTCTGTGTTTGCAACGGGCATTCCTCCGCTTGAAGGAATAAGAAAGCCCAGAAAGTTCACAATACTAATAATAAAACCGTAAAGAAGAGATATTTTCCCAGATAACTGCCACTTTTTACTCATAGTATAAATCATAACATACATTGAAAAAAATGTGTTAATCTTCTATTATTAAATGTATTGTCCAAAGTTTTTGGATTTTTAAATTCGGTTTCCTGATTAAGGAAAGGTTTTCCTTTCCTAAGGATAGGAAACAAGATAAAGTTGAAAAGGGTTTTAGGGGAATGTGTCCCCTAGGAGAGTGGGTAGGACGCAACGCAGTGCGGCCGTAGGGAGAGACTTCTCCCTCAATATTTTTCAATTTTATCTTGTTCCTTATGAAAATCAGGAAGCTTTTATAAGGAGACCTAAATGTCAGTAGAAAGAGTAACCTACAGACTTGGTGATGCCGACCTGATTCTTGAAACAGGAAAAATCGGTAAACAGGCTAACGGTTGTGTTTACGCTCAGTGGGGCGGAGCAGCTGTTATTGCAACTATTTGTGCTTCTTCATCAGTTACAGAAGGACAGGACTTTGTTCCGGTAACTGTTGAATACAACGAAAAATTCTACGCAGCAGGTAAAATCCCTGGTGGTTTCGTAAAACGTGAATCTCGTCCAAAAGACAAAGAAATTCTCGTAAGCCGTCTTATTGACCGCCCAATGCGTCCACTGTTCGAACCTTCATTCGGACACGAACTTCAGATCGTTCCAACATGTGTTTCAGCTGACGGTGTTCACACACAGGATATCCTGGCTGTACTTGCAGCTTCTGCTGCTACATGTATTTCTGATATTCCATTCCACGGACCAATCGCAGCTTGTCGTGTTGGTTACATGGACGGAAAATACATCATCAACCCAACTTTCAAAGAAATCGAAGAAGGTGACCTTGAAATCGTAGTTGCCGGTACAAAAGACGGTTTCACAATGGTTGAAGGTGGTGCAAAAGAAGTTTCTGAAGAAGTAATGCTCGGCGCTCTTGCTGAAGCTGAAAAATTCATCAAAGACATGTGTGCACTCCAGGAAGAACTGGTTGCAAAATGTGGAAAAGAAAAACTTCCACTGAACCCACTTGATGTAACTCTTGAAAACGCAGAAGCAATCGAAGCTGAAGCAACACCACTTCTTAAAGTTGCATGTTTCAAAGATTCAAAAATCAGCCGTGGTATCGCAATTCACGATGCAATCGCTCAGGTAAAAGCTAACCACGCTGAACAGCTTGCTGATGAAATGCAGGCAAAACTTTTCGCAGCTCTTATGGACGACATCCAGTACAAACTCCTCCGCAAGTCTATTCTTGATGAAGGTGTTCGTGTTGACGGACGTAAAGTTGACGAAATCCGTCCAATCACATGTGAAATCAACGTTCTTCCAACTCCACACGGATCAGCACTCTTCACACGTGGTGAAACACAGTCTCTGGCTGTTTGTACTCTTGGTACAGCAATGGACGAACAGACATACGATGATA
This sequence comes from Treponema sp., assembly GCA_024402535.1. Classification (GTDB taxonomy): domain Bacteria; phylum Spirochaetota; class Spirochaetia; order Treponematales; family Treponemataceae; genus Treponema_D. The sequence continues at coordinate 15,102 of JAKSTN010000035.1, read as the reverse complement.
TCGACGGAGACAGAAGCGAAAACTTCATCCTCCACTATAACTTCCCACCATACTCAGTTGGTGAAACAGGACGCCTTACAACTGGTCGCCGTGAAATCGGTCACGGAAACCTGGCACGCCGCTCACTTGAAGCTATGGTTCCAAGCCGCGAAGAATTCCCATACACAATCCGCGTAGTTTCTGAAATCATGGAATCTAACGGATCTTCATCACAGGCTTCTACTTGTGGTGGTACACTCTGTATGCTTGCTGCCGGTGTTCCAATGAAGAAAATGGTTGCCGGTATTGCTATGGGTCTTATTACAGAACCAGAAGGAGACAATCCATACGGACGTTACTCAATCCTGTCTGATATCCTTGGTGAAGAAGATCACCTTGGTGACATGGACTTCAAAGTTGCCGGTACAAAAGACGGTATCACTGGTTTCCAGATGGATATCAAGATTGCCGGTGTTACAACTGAAATCATGAAGAAAGCTATGGAACAGGCTCGCGCTGGCCGTATGCACATTCTTTCAATCATGGAAAAATGTATCGACAAACCAGCTCCACTGGCTAAGAACGCTCCACAGATTCTTACAATGAAAATCCCAGTAGACAAGATTGGTGCTCTTATCGGACCTGGCGGAAAGAACGTTAAGGCTCTCTGTGCACAGTACAACGTTACAATCAACACTGATGATGACGGAACTGTTACAATCTACTCTAAGAACGGTCTTGATGCAGAAGCTGCTAAAAAAGCTGTTAAGGGAATCACAGAAGATCCAGAAGTTGGAACAATCTACCAGGGTACAGTTAAACGTATCATGGACTTCGGTGCATTCATCGAAATCCTTCCTGGAAAAGAAGGTTTGTGTCACATTTCAAAACTTTCAAAAACACGCGTAAACAAAGTTTCAGACGTGCTTTCTGAAGGACAGGTTATTCCTGTAAAACTTCTTGAAGTTGATAAACAGGGAAGACTGAACCTGTCTTATATCGATGCACTTGAACAGTAAGTAGTTTTACCTGTCACGCAAAGACACCGGCTGCGAGATTTTCTCTGGTCGGTGTTTTTTTTTATTCTTTTCCGCTATAATGAAATAATGCAGATTGAGATTAAGATAAAAAATGAGGAAGGGGCTGCTCTTCCTGTATATAAAACAAAAGGCGCCGCCGGGGCTGATGTATGTGCTTTCCTGAAAGAAGCTGTGGTTATAAAAAAAGGAATGACAGCTATGATTCCTACAGGGCTTTATTTTGAAATTCCTGAAGGTTATGAAATTCAGGTGCGTCCAAGAAGCGGTCTTGCTTTTAAAAACGGTGTTACAGTTCTTAATACTCCAGGTACAATCGATAGCGATTATCGCGGAGAAATGAAAATTATTTTAATCAATCTTGGAACAGAAGATTTTACTGTAAACAATGGTGACCGCATTGCCCAGCTTATAGTTGCTCCTGTTATTCAGGGAAACTTTGTCCCATCTTTAGAACTTAATGAAACTGAAAGAGGAAGCGGAGGTTTCGGTCACACCGGTGTCTGATAATGCGCGAACGTCACATTCTTATAAAATACATTCTTAAAGAACTCTTTTTATATTTTGCAATTGCCTTTGTATTTTTCTTTATGGTTTTCTTTGTAAATCAGATTCTTTTGATTGCTGAAAGCCTTTTGAAAAACAAGGTTCCATTAAAAGATGTTTCGCGTCTTCTTGTTTGTTATTTTCCTTCAATCATCGCTCAGTCGGCACCTTATGCCACTTTTGTCGGCTTTTTAATGTGTCTTGGACGCATGATGACTGATAATGAGATTCTTGTTTTCCGTGCTTCAGGTTTTGCATATCGTTATCTTGCAATTCCTGTTATTGTTCTTGGACTGGTAATTTCCATTGCTTCTTTTATTGTAAACGATTATTTCCTTCCGCTGGGATCTATAAATGCTACAAGAATTTCAAAAGAGATTTTCAGTGCAACACCTTCTGTTGAACTTGAATCAAATTCCATTAAAAATATGAACGGTTCAAAAATTGCCATTGGAGAAGTTAAGGACCGTGATATTTCTGATATTGTTTTTTTTCAGCGTGATTCAAGCGGAAACGACAGACTGATTATTGCGAAAAATTCTGAAGTTCTTGAAGATAAAGTTGAAGGACTTATGATGCAGATTCAGATGGAAAATCCTGTAATTGTTTCATTTAAAAGTCATACAAATGGAGACTATGAGGTACTGGATTCAAAAGCAGTTCGTTTCAATGTTTTTGATACATCAGTAAAATCGTCTTCCCAAACTTCGTTAAACCCGGATCAGATGACATCTCTGGATCTTGGTCGGGAGATTAAAAAACTGAAAAATGAAGGACGTACTGAAAAGCGAATCATGAATGCTTACAAGATGATTTACAACCGTAAATTTTCTATTCCTTTTGCATCTGTCTTTTTTGCAGTGCTGTCCATCTCTCTGGCTCTTATGTTCGGTAAACATAACGGCCAGACAATCGGTCTGATTCTGGGACTTATTATTTGTGTTCTGAACTGGGCCATGCTGATTATGGGACAGCTTTTCTCAACCCGTAACGGCTTTGATGGTTTCTGGGCAATGTGGATTCCGAATATTCTTCTTGGTGGTGTCGGAATTATTCTTTATCTTGCAATTTTGAAAAAGTAGGGAAATATGAAACTTGTTTTTTATATTATGAAAAAGTTTATTCCAGTTTTTCTTGGAGCCCTTTGCTTTTTCGGTATTATTTTAAATGTTGTGGATCTTCTTATGAATCTGTGGAAATATATTTCCCTTCAGGTTCCTATGGGGACTGTTTTTGAAATCATGAAATTATATGTTCCAAAAACAATATGGTATTCAATTCCACTTGCAATTCTTTTTGCCTCTTCTTACTGCTTAAGTGAACTTTACGCAAATAATGAACTTCTTGCTCTTTTTGCATCGGGAGTTTCGCTCCTCCGTTTTACTCTTCCTATGCTGATTTTTTCTGTAATCATGACTTTTGCTCTTTTTCAGTTTGAAGATAAAATTGTAGTAAATACTTATTACAAAAAGACTGAGCTTCAGAATGAGGTTCTGGACCAGAAAGATTCTGCAAACAACTCAAATGTCGGTGTTATTGCTGAAGCCGGAAAACTTCTTTATTTTGTCCGTGATTATAATGAAAATCAGCAGCGTATTTATAATGTGTACGTTATTTTCCGTGATGAAGATAAAAATCTTGAAGCAATTATTTATTCTTCAGGTGGAAAATGGGATGAAGAAAAACAGGTCTGGAATTTGAAAAATCCTGTCCAGTATGAAATTGAAAATGGTGATCTTAAGATTGTTTCTGTTTCAAAAGATTATCTTGAACGTGTTAATGAACCTTGTAGTACTTTCCGCCGTGACTCTGTCAGCATTGAAAATGTTGATGTGGCAAATGCAAAACTTTATATTGATCATTTGAGAAGAGCAGGTCTTCCTTATAATGAAGAGCTTTCTCAGTATTATAAGAAATTTTCATTCCCTTTCATTGTTTTTATTGTTGTATTCCTTTCTATTGGTCTTACCGGTAAAACAAAAAAGAATGTTCTTCTTATGAGTCTTGCTTTTTCAATCAGTGCTGCTGTTCTTTTCTATGTAACACAGATGGTGACAATGCTTATGGCTCAGTACGGATATATTTCCGCACTTTCAGGAGCCTGGTCACCTGTTATTATGTTTATTATTATCAGTATAGTTCTGCTTTTCTTTGCAAGAACATAGTATAAGGATTTATTTATGGATAGTGTTTTTAGAATTCTCCATCAGGATATGAATTCAAGGGCAAGAACCGGGGTTCTTAATCTGCCTCATGGAACAGTTCAGACTCCTGTTTTTATGCCTGTTGGTACTAATGCAACTGTTAAGGCATTAACAAAAGATGATCTTAATGAAATTGGTTTTGAAATTATTCTGGCCAATACGTATCACCTTTATCTGCGCCCTGGTGCTCCTCTTATTGAAGAAATGGGCGGCCTTCATGGTTTTTCAAAATGGGATAAAAACTTCCTGACCGACTCAGGTGGATTCCAGGTATTCAGTCTTTCAAAACTGAGAAAGATTACTGATGAAGGCGTGCGCTTCCAGAGTAACATTGATGGAAGTTATCATATGTTTACACCAGAAAATGTTGTACAGACTCAAACCATGTTTAATTCTGATATTCAGATGCAGCTTGATGTTTGTTCCGGTTGGGGTGTAGATAAAAAAGAAGCCGTGAAAAGTTTGAAACAGACTTCTGACTGGCTTATCCGTGCAAAAAAGGAATGGGAAAAGCAGCAGGAAGAAAAAGGTTATAAAGGTCTTTTGTTTCCAATCGTTCAGGGAAACTTTTTCGAAGATCTTCGAAAAGAATCTGCTGAATTTGTTGCTTCTCTTGATATGCCTGGTATTGCAATCGGCGGTCTTTCTGTTGGAGAACCGCCAGAGGAATTCATGCATTATATGGATTTTACCTGTCAGAATCTTCCATACGAAAAACCAAAATATGTTATGGGTATTGGAACTCCTGAATATATTTTGAATGCAGTTTCCTGCGGAGTGGATATGTTCGATTGCGTTCTTCCAACTCGTAATGCCCGTAATGGGGCTTATTTTACTCATGACGGTCAGCTTTCTATTAAGCAGGAAAGATTCATTCATGATGCCGGTCCTGTTGATAAAGAATGTAACTGTAAGGTTTGCCGTACTTACTCAAGAAGTTATCTGCGTCATATTTTCAAGGAACAGGAAATTTTGAGTTCAATGCTCAGTTCTTATCACAACCTTTATTTCCTTCATAATATGATTCACGAAATTCGTGATGCCATTACAAATAATCGTTTTGAAGAATATAGAAAGAACTTCCTGGAACGTTATAAAGCAGGAAACATTCAGTAAGTGATTTTTCCACCAAGAGTAAGGGAGATACCAAGTGTGTCTCCCTTATTTTTTTTGTGAGAAAAGGAAGTTTCAGCTTCTGCAAAAATGGAATAGTAACTCAGGAAATTTATTTCGCATAGATGTGAAAATGCATAATTCTGGAAAGGAGTTGAATCTGTATTCCCAAATTCTGAATTGAAGATTTCTTTTCTTGAAATTTTGTTTCCTTTTAATTTTTCTTTATTAAATAATCTGATCAAATCATTTAGAGGACTTTTATTTCCAGGACTTGTATAGACTGCAGTTTGTCTTGAACTCCAGTCTGAATTTGTCTGAATATAATAGTCAAAGGCTGTTTTCAATGAGTTTCCACTTTTTATATAGAACAGAATCTGAAGATATGAAGAAATGGAATATAGAGTATTTTCAGGTTCTCCTGAAGGTGTTTTTACCGTTATTTCAAAAGATGATGAAAGCTCATCAGTTGAATACCATGAAAAATATTTTCTCAAGCTTTCTTTTCCGAAAAGATTAAATGCCTGGTACGAAGAAGATAATTTAGTCTGGTAATAATCATGTATTAGATCTTCTTTTATAATAATTCTTCCTGTATTAACAGAAAGGGAAGTTGGGATAAGCAGATCTTTTATTGAATTGGATATTGGACGGGTCCAGTATATTCCATAATCGGTAGTGTAATTTTCTTTTAAAGGTTCAAATAAATCTGCAAAAAGAATTGTCTTATAAAAATAAAGCCGTTCCTTTTGCAGGTTAAATAATTTCTGGGTATCAGTTTTGTAGTTTCCGCCATACGTGGTTTCTTCAGTATTTTCAGTTTCTTTTTTCCAGGAGAAACTGAAACTGTTTTCTTTAATTGAAAGAGGAATAATTAATGCAAATGTTTCTTTATCTGTAAACCAGAAATTACTGTTTGTAAAATATGAATCAGAAAGGGTAAATTCAATTTCTGGTTTGAGTTCAAGTAAATTTACGTTTCCAGAAAACTTTGTTTTATAATCCTGGTTTCGGAGAATGGCATTTTCGTTTCCAAAACTGAAAAAGTTTTCTTCAAAAAGACCGTAAACAGAAAAATATTTCTGGTTTTTAATAAGTCTTTCAAAATCTTTAATTTCAGCTTTTCTTTTTTGTTCTTTTGTAGAATAAGAAAATTTCCCTGAAAAATATTTAGTTTCTGTAGAAGCCAGATATTCTGCTGTTCCTGAATATCCGGAAATATTTTCTTTTTGCTTTGAATCATAAGAAAAAAGAACCGGTATTTTTACAGGTGAAAAATTTATTGATGCAATTCTGTTTTTATCAGCTGATTGTGTTCCAGGTGTAAAACGGTAATTTTCATCAATATGAAGTATTTTTAAAACAGGGCTGTCGAAAGAGACTGAATGTCCCGCACTTTCCAGAGGACTTTCAGAGTTGTTTATTTTAGCATCACCTGAGAGATTTAAGTTTAGGAAAGCGGTTTTCCCTAAAGCTGAGGCTTCCGTGTAAAATGGGTTTATAGCCCCGGGCGTTTCTTTTATTTTAGATTGGAATTGAACAAGATGCGGACCTTTTTCAACAGATGACGAAAAATAATTTTGCAGAGCGAATGAAGAACAGTTTCCGCTATAATAAATATCACCTGTTTCAATTATACCAGATTCAAAACCTTTGAAAGTAATTTCAAATTTGTTTGGTACAACTGAAATAATTTCTGATATCAAATAGTCACTTTCTTTGAGTTTTGTACTGTCAATGTATATACATTTTTCAGAAAAGTTCATGCTTAATGTATGACATTTTTCGGGATTTTCGGCCAAATTCTGTATTATTTCAGGTGATAAATGGAATTCAAATGCAGGTTGAGAATTTCTGTAAAATGTACAGACAAATGCAGTACATTCATCGGGATTTTCAATATACGAAGAAAGTTTTTTTATGTATAAATCAACATTTACAGAATCATATTGTGAAAAATCTGCAGCCTGAAAATAGTCTGTGAAGCTTATAGAAGGATAATCCTGGGGATACAGAGTTTCCCAGATAATTCTGTTTTCTGTTTTATTCTCTTTTTCAATTGCAGTAGATTTTGCATTAATACCTCTGGAAGTTTCAACCAGAAGATTCTGCGCTTCAAATTCATAAGGTCCTGCAAGAAGTATTCCGTAAACTGATTCAGCTGTAAAATTTTCTTTTTTATTTACTGTAAGCCTGAGACAATTGAATTCAGAAAGATGAACCTGGTCTTTTTCTGAAAGAGTAACTGAAACTTCCTGCCATTTATTCTGGTTAAAATCTATCTGCTTTGTAATGTCCCAGGCCGGAATGGAATAATCATCCGGTTTGATTTCGTCATTTTTCCCGTGAACTCCAAGCTGAAGAATTAATTCCGTTCCTTCGGAAACATTTTTCCCGTTTTCAAAAACAGGTTTCAATGCAATTGTGAAACTATGGGATGACTCAGGTTTTACAGTGTGAATTTCAATTCCATTTGATTTGCTGCTTTCAACATCATTATAGAAATCGTATTCTAGAGGAATTGCATAGCCTGAAATTTCTTTGTCTTTTATACCTGAAACCGGCACGTTTCCATTTACCGATATTCCACTTGAACCTTGAAGGTAATGAGTTTCTGGAATTGAGCCAGTTGTGGTATGTATGATGTATTTTCCGTTTACATTGTCATTTATAAAAGCAGCACTTGAATTATTACTGAAACTGAAAATATTCTTTTTATATGCAATGCCGCCATTTAGAGAAACGTATCCTTGCGTTGATTGGTCTGAAGCAGATGTTTTTTCAGAACTGAAAAGAGGCCAGGAGGATGTAATGTCTAAATCGCCTGAGAAGAAAGGAGTAAAATTGGTTCTGATTCCGGCGGCTGTTGTTAAAGAACCAGATTTAAAATCAGTTCCTTCTTCATCCCATGAAATTATTATGCGGTCACTTTCTTTAAATGATGTGGAAAGGCTTACAAGCCCTGTGTCAGAATCAAAAGACGCATTTGAATCTGTTATTCCGTTTACAGTAACTTTGACACTTCCTTTTGAGGCGGTTTGGGGAATCTGAAAAAATGAAACAGGAGAGTAAGTCCTTAAGAGAATTGAAACGTCAGTTTTCGAATCATCTGAAAGATAAATATAAGGATCTTCTTCAGCAAGTGGATATCGGTTTTGAATTTTATCCCGTTCTTCTTCTGATGAAATATTAAAATACTGATGCTGTTCATTGAAATAATCACTTCCTGAAAAAAGAGAAGAAATATCTGCTTTAGTGATTTTATAATTTTCAAATTCAACTTCAGTAGTTTTTGACTGGATAAGGAAATCACTTTCTGAAATTAAGCCACCGTCATAATATGATGCATCTTCAAAAGGAGAAAACTTTTTTCCTGTCTGAAGAATAAGCATTTTTTTATTTTCAAGTATGTACTCTGAACGTGTCCAATAGTTTTCAAGATTTAAGGCGCCGTCAGTTGAAAATACTGCCTGAATCTTCCCGAAATATGATTCAGGTAAAGAAAATGAACCTGCTTCAGAAATCAGTTCAGAAACTTTCTTCTCGTTATTAAAAGTTACAAGAATATAAGGCTTTTCTGAAGCTACGGTTTTATGGGAAACATCTCTTGAAATAATAATCAGATTTTCAGAGATACGAAGCATATACTGTGAAGATGAAAGTTTTTTGAAACGTCTTCCATCATTTGATTTTATATCGCCTTCCTTGTTTTCAATATATACGGCTTCAATATCTTTTATGTAGCCTGAAGGGAGTGTAAAAAATCTTCCTGAAATATAATTTTTAGGAGACAGGTTAATATCGCTGACCTGATTTGAGCCATAAAAAACTGCTTCTTTTTTTTGTGTAATGTCGTAGCGGATAAGGAAATCGGCATTCCAGTTTTCACCTGCCATATTCATGGAAAATCCTGGAGCCTGATTGTTTCCTCCCTGTGGATTAAATCCAAACAGATTTGAAGAGTAATCTGCGGGGTAAACTATGTTCCTGTTTGAAAGAAGGGCTTTTTGAATTGTCTTTCCGTTTTCGAATCCAAAAGCTATAGTGTTTTTTTTGAACTGCTCAGCAAAGATTGTTTCGAAAAACCATTTCTGTTTGTAGATAATTCGAAAATCGAGATTTACGTCCTGTTTGAAAATTGGGAGTCCAAGACTTATTCCAAAAGGATTGCTGTTTCCAAAATTAAAAATAGTCGATTCTGTTACTTCTGCTTTCCAATAGCCGCTTGAGAAAATCTCGATTCTGGAATCATTTTTTGAAATATCAAAAAGAACAGGAGGCGCTTCACCGGGAATTGGAAGAATTTCAGGTTCATCAAGTATTGATGACTCAAGGGCTGAAAGCCTAGAAGGGGCTATAAACGATAAAGCTCCAAGGAGTAGAAAAGTCAGAATGCTTTTTGTTTTTGGCTTTATAACACGGGCTTTCTGCACATGGAGGTCTGGGTATTTGGTTTCAAGTTTCAGAATTGCTTTTTCAACTGCTTGTTTTTTCTTCTGGCCGTCATCAAAAAGATTTTGCTGGTAAGTTGATTCTTCTTTGTGAACATTGTCAAAACCTACGCCCAGAAGACGCACTCCTCGGGTTCGTTCATATTTGCGGTTGAAAAGATCACGGACTTTTTCAAAAAAAGAATCAAGCGTAATTATGTCAGTTTCATAAGTTTGCCGTGCTGAAACTGTTGAAAAGTCATCATAGCGGATTTTTATTACTACAGTGCGGCTGTGAAGTTCTTCTCGTAATAGTCTGAACATGACTGTATGTGCCAGTTCCATAAGAGCAGTTTCGCAGGCATATGAATCAGTTATGTCAAAAGGGAATGTTCTTTCATTGCTTATAGAATGAGTTTTTGCTTCTGTATTGAACATATCATCAGCTTTACCGCGGAGAATGTTGTACAAGAAAGATGCAGTATTTTCTCCATAAAGAAAGGTCAGTGTAGGTAAATCTGTTTCGTAAATCTGACGTGTAGTTTTTATTCCTGAATCTTTTATTCTTGCGGCAGTTTTTTTTCCGATTCCCCAGATTTTTTCAATTGGAATTGAAAGCATGTAGTCCGTTTCTGTTCCAGGTTTCATGAAATAAAATCCATCAGGTTTATTGATTTCGGATGAAAGTTTTGCAAAATATTTTGTGCAGGCGAGCCCGATGGAAATGGTAAGACCTGTTTCTTCGAAAACTTCTTTTTTGATTTTCATTGCCGTTTCTTCGGGTGGACCGAAAAGACGTTCTGTACCGGTCAGATCAATAAAGGCTTCATCTATAGACATCTGCTGTACATCAGGAGACCAGCGTTTGAAAATCTGCATAATCTGCCAGGAAACTTCTTCATAACGGTGATAATTACCGTGGATGTAAATGCCGTTTGGGCAAAGACGGTAAGCTTCTTTTGTTGGCATTGCTGAATGAACGCCGTATTTTCTAGCTTCGTAACTTGCCGTTGAAACAACACTTCTTGGATCTTCCGGAAGACCGCCTACAATCAAAGGTTTTCCTCTGTATTCAGGATGGTCCAGTTGTTCTACTGAAGCAAAAAAAGCATCGAGATCTGCATGTAAATACCAGCGCTGCATTCCCATTATTCTGAAACCGCCTTTGTCTCATTTATATAAAAGGAATCATTTTCTTTATAAACGCTTCGGATTGTTATCTCATAAGCCTGGTCGTTTCCTGTACCAAATGAAAAAATAAGATCTTCTGGCGGCTGCATTGGAAGAGGGAATACTGATTCTGACTGACCGGAAATAATAAATTCATTATCGCTGAAAAGTATAGGATTTGAGTCTTGTCCTTTTACTCTGATGTCACAGGCTTCCAGTTTTTTTTCAGAATGAATTATAAGAGTAGTCAGATTTTCGTCAAAGATTTTTCTTTTGAATATATTTGCTGTAATTATTTTTTCGTCTGAAGAAATGAGTGTCTCATAAACGTTTCCGGAATTTGTCTGCTTAAGATAAGGTGGAAGCATTAAGAAAAGAATAAGCTCAAAACTGCAGAGGAATACTGCAAGAATGATAAGATTATTTCTGTCTTTAGCTCTTTGAAGTTTGTTCTGGTTAAACCAGTAAAAGTTCATACCTGTGAAAACACGGAATGAATTAAGGTACTGTGGAAGAAGCATAAGGAAAACTGCAGGTGCAAGAAAACGGCTTTGTCTTACTATGGAGTCCAGAAGATTTGGAGATGCATTTTCAAAAAACTGCAGAATAAATGGAATAAACGGAAGCTCAAAAAGTATAAGAATTATGATATGAACGAAATTCAATGTAAAAACTGTTGAAAGCCAGGCAAAAATAAACTCAAGCCCAAAAATCGGGAAAAGGGAAATATCTATAAGTGAAAAAACGGCAAGGTTAATACTTGCTGTAATGAGTGTAAGATAATCGACGGTTCGTCTATGGAAGTAAGGAGTGAATCTTAATGTTGAAAAGAAAAAGAAACTCTGGACTGTAAAAATCATAGGAAGAATTGAAGAAATAGCAGATGCCGTTGAAATGAGTATTCCGCCTTTTCTCAAATCAATAATAAGAAGTCTGAATGTGTAAAAAATGAATATACAGATACCATAAATAATAATAGGGTAGTACCAGATTTTCTTGATTTTATTCCATGCAATAAACTGGAGATTGCTGTTTAGGAAACCGTAAAGAATCAAAAGCATAAATGTTAGAAAAATAACAATAAGAATTTCTTTTGTGATTGTTTCTTCGGTAATCCAGAAGCTTTTATGAAAAGCTGTAAACATAATGGAATGTGTATCATTTTTGACCGTGTCATCAAGGTCATAGTTGTTACAGAAATCAATAATGAAATCTTCAAAAGAGGAATCATCGATTTTGTTGCTTAAATGGAGCGAAAGAGATGGAATTCCTGCAGAAAGAAAGCTTTCAAGATTTGAATCATTGAAAATCTTCTGCTTATATAAAAAACTGATGTAACAGGATTTTATAGATGGAAGAAGTCTGTATCTGTTAATTGAATCATATGTGGTTTTTACAAGCCATGAAGGTGTAACCAGACCTTGGGCTCCAGAGATTACTTTAGTTGATTTTTCTCCTGGATGCAGGAATATAGCCGCATAATTTTCGGCTGAATCCAAAGTTTGAAGGAAAGTTTTTTCTCCTGTTAAGGTATAAAATCCCTGAAATCTGTTATTTTCGGAAAAAGACAATAAAAAAACAATGTCGTAATTACGTTTTTGTGCCGATAATTTCTTAAGAATATTAGTGTAAAATTCTGATTTCTTGATAAACTCTTCCTGTGGTAGAATAAATACAAGAGTGTTTCGATAGTTTGCATAGAAACTGTCTGGTTTTCTTGTAAATGCCGGAAGAAATACTGAAATATTGAAAATTTCAAGTGATGAAACCAAGGTCTGGGTTGAAAAATCTAGTCCTGAAGCCTTGCAGATAGTCCGAACCTGTCGGCAGAGTTCAATGCCATGGGGAATTTCGACTTTTTCTGCATTATTTTCCTGAGAAAAACACAGGGAAGTGAGGAAAAAAAGGTAAATTAAGATTAAACGGGCCTTGTGTTTCATCTACTGATATTTTAGTGCATTGATAAACTGTTTACAATGAATGTTTGATAGTTTATACTATATAATAGATTGTTTTAGAGGGTTAAATGGCAGCGTCTGATAAAAAATTTATGATTGAACTTCCGTTAAAAGTCGTTCTGACTGAAGACGGTGCCTCTAATTTTCTTAGTCACAATCAGAAACTTCTTCGTTTCCGTCTTGCCGACAATATTGATGAATATGGAGTTTCTCTTAATAAATTTGCCCCACAGTCAATTCAGCGCATGATTCTTTTGGATTATATTTCCAAAATCGAAATTTCTATGTCTGAATTCGTTTCTTCCCGTCAGGAAGTAATGGATCTTTCAAAAGTAATCGTTTATTCGCTGCTTTATAAACAGTTTGACCGTGAAATTTATCAGGCTCTTATTCAGTGTGAGTGTGTAAGAAAACACAATCGCTCAAATCCTTCTAATCTTATTGACGAAAAAACCCATATCAGTGAACGCCAGCTTCGTGCTGTGCTTCAGAATAAAGAAAATGTAATTGCAAATACCCGAAAAATTATTCTGGATCCAATCTGGAAAGGAATTATGAGTAATAAGGATTATACTTCTGAAGAAAAGAATGTATATCTCCTTATGTCTGAAAAATTCATGAACAGACTTGGTCTTATGAACTGGTATATTATTACATTATTTCATAAAAATGATGGTGCAAATGAAATGTTCATTGCAATCCGCAATCTTTTGAATGCATATATGGAAAAATCAAAGGTTGCAGAATATATTTCCGTAATGGTAATGGAACTTGCACTGAACAATGAAAACACAAATATCCGTAAAGAAGCCCGAAATATGTATCAGGGCGTTGATGATATTGGAGCCCTGATTTTTGACCCTGAAGTTCGTGCTAAAATCGTTAAGGAACTTCAGAGAAAACACGAACTTGTATTCCTTTCATGGAAACTTGGAGGCGGTTCTTCTTCAATCGGTAAGCAGGGACGCCTTTCAATCACTCTTTACAATAAAGACGACGAATTCCAGGAAGTTAAAGAAAATATTGAAAACGCTAAAGCTGCGGATTCACATAAAAAAACTCTTATTGACTTCTATCGTGACCTGCCGGATGGTGAAGAAGGTACAGATTTAGGACTGTATTACCTTTCTTACCTTGATGAAGCCTGTAAAAAGGTAAATGTAAGATTTGAATCAATTGTAAATCAGTTTGCAACAAGTGAACTTACAGTTATTAATCTGAACTTTAACTTTTAAGTCCGCAGACCCATGAAAAAATTATTTCTTCTTTTTCCATTTTTTCTCTTTCTCTTTTCATGTTCTCAGAATCTGCCTGAATTAAATACGGTTGCAGGAACTGTTATATACGACTTTGAAAGTGAAGAAAGCACTCCTGATTTAAGACTGGGAGTGTTTGTGGATGTTTCAAGCGATGCACATAGAGCAGAATTCTTAAAGATTGTCTGTTTTCAGAATGATTTTGAATGGGAATGCAATAAACCTGAAAAAGTATCTAACGGAAAAAAACAATATGTGGGTTATGCAAATTTTGTAATGCCCGGGAAAGATTCTTTTCCTCAAGGAAAATATACTGTTTATTATACTGATGCAAATGGAAATGAAGAATCATGTATTATGAATATTTCTTATTCCACAGAAATTCTTCAGATGACTCCGGCAGAAACTGCTGAACATTTGAAAACGCTTCATGCAGTAGAAAACCTTGCTGTTTTTGATGAGGAAGCAGTTTTAATCTTTTATGGCGAAAAATCAGATGAACTTCAGAATATTGAAAGTGTGTGGAGAAGATATCCGGCAGCCGATTCTGCAAGAACGGTTTGGACCCGAAATAGCGGAAGAGAAATGTGTATTTTCCCTGTAGTTTATAAAAACGGTAAAAAGGTTGTAGAAGAAAATGGAACAGACACAGACACAGACACAGGAATCTCAGAATCAGAATAAAGAAGAAACTTCTTTCAGACGTGAAATTAAAACTTATGTTCTTCGCATCGGCCGCATGACAGATGCTCAGGAACGGGCTTATAAAGAACTTTCAGCAAAATGGTGCATCCAGTTCGATGAAAATGAAAAACTGGATTTTGCAGAAATATATGGAAACAATAATCCTGTAATTATCGAAATCGGATTCGGTATGGGAGATGCTACCTGGCAGATTGCAAAAGATAATCCTGATGTAAACTATCTTGGAATTGAAGTTCATCGTCCTGGAGTTGGAAAACTTTTAAATCATATTGAAGCCGAAGGATTAACAAATCTCCGTATCATTGAATTCGATGCCCTGGAAGTTCTTGATAAAATGGTAGCTGACGGTGGGGTAGATGGTTTCCATATTTTCTTCCCAGATCCATGGCCAAAGAAAAAGCATCATAAACGACGCATGGTTCAGCGACCAAGAACAAACCTTCTGGCAAAAAAACTTAAAGCCGGCGGATACCTTTATTTTGTAACAGACTGGTATCCTTATGCCGAATTTGCCCTGGAAGAACTGAAGCTTACAGAAGGTCTTAAAAACCGTTATGAAGGTTTTGCAGAAAAACAGCCGTGGCGTACACAGACTAAGTTTGAGCGTAAAGGCCAGGCTGCAGACCGCGTAATTACAGAAATAATGTTCGAAAGAATATAATTGAACTGAAACTTATTTTATGGCCTCGTAAAGGTCTCGTCCC
>JAKSTN010000034.1 GCA_024402535.1 Treponema sp. | reverse complement strand
ATTTATTGTTTCTGAAAGGTCAGAAAGGTTTTTAGTACAGATTGAAAATCCTTCTATATTATAGATTCTGCAGGGATGACTGTCATTTGTAATTTCGCTTAAGTCATTGGAAATTACGTAATCCGGTTGGAATTTGCTTTCGCTGTTTCCATTGAAAACTTTCAGAACTGCATCTTTTCTCTGGTTTTCAGAAGCATTGGACGTAAGCTTGAAGGCGATAAGTTTTGTTTTTTCGCCGGTCCATGTTTTTATGGAATCCACAAGTTTTGGATTCTTTTTCATCTTTATGACAAGTTCTGTTCCGGAAGGAATCTTTGAAAATTCTCCCACCTTAAAACTTTTTCCATCAACCATAATTTCTGTAGGGGAATAATCGCTTACGGCCGCAGCGTGAATTACTGCATCGTATGAACCGTTTCTGCATTCTGTTTTCAGAAGCCTTTGAAGGTCAGAAAAAGTTTTGTATTCAATAATTTTTGTTTTTGTTGCTTTTACTGCACGTTTTGAAACCAGCTCTGTAACTTCATTTCCGCATTCAGAAAGAAAATCAGAAATGAAGGCCGAAGTTTTTCCCGTAGAAAAATTGCATACAGCTCTTACGTTATCAATAGGTTCTTCAGATCCGCCGCCTGTCACTAAAATTTTCATCTATGCGTTTTCCCCTGTAAGAGCTTTTTCTATGAATTCAACTGCTTCGGCAGGTTCAAGCAGGCGGCCAATGCCTTTTGTTCCGCAGGCAAGGTTTCCGTCTCCGCAAGGCAGAATTGTGGCGCCCCACTTTTTCAGTTTCTCAAGACTTTCCTGAACGGCCGGATGCTGGAACATATTTGTGTTCATTGCAGGGGCTATAAGGAGAGGTTTTTCAAAATTGTTTGCGAGACATACGGCGCCAAAAAGATCATCTGCAAGACCACAGGCCAGGCGGTTGATTGTATTGGCACTTGCCGGGTATGAAATAATCAGGTCGGCCCAGTTCTGTGCCAGATGTATGTGAGGAATAGGATCATCATTTCCAAACATAGAAGTTTCAAGCTTGTTGTGACTGAGTCCTTCAAAACTTGCTTCACCAACAAATTTCAAGGCATCTTCTGTAGCAATTACGCGGACTTCATAATCCTTTTTTGTAAGAAGGCTTATAAGTGCGCAGGCTTTGTAACAGCTTATGGAACCGGTTACATTAAGTAAAATCTTTTTTCCCATTTTAGACCTCTACGTTATCAATAAGGCGTACATCTTCAAGGAAAACCGCAGCATAAAGGCGGTTATCTTTTTGTGTTACGTAATCAACCTTGAAACCGGCTTTTTCGAGTTCTGATGTGATCTGTGACTCTGACCCGCCAGCAGAAAGGATTTCGTGAAATTTTGGTGCCAGAGCAAGACCTTCAGGACTTAATTTACGGTTACGGCTTGAAATGGCGAGCCCGTTCTCTTCGCGGACAATCGGACACGGAACAAGTTTTACGTCCATGAAAAATGCTTTGACCATTCCTTCAAGAAGTTTGAACTGCTGGAAATCTTTTTCACCAAAATAAGCGGTAGTCGGATTTACAATATTCAGAAGCTTCATTACAACTGTAAGAACTCCGTCAAAGTGTCCCGGTCTTTTGGCACCGCATAATTCTTTACTGAAATCTTTTTCGGTAAGCATGTATCTGTAATCATCAGGATACATTTCTGTGTAAGTTGGAGCAAAAAGAATATCAACGCCGGCTTTTTCCAGAAGTGCGCAGTCGTCATCAAAATTTGCAGGGTAGGTTTCCAGGTCTTTTTTGTCGTTGAACTGTGTCGGGTTCAGGTAAACGCTTACCACGCTGATGTCATTTTCGTTTATTGCACGCTGAATAAGGGAAAGGTGTCCCTGGTGGAGTCCGCCCATTGTTGGAACAAATCCTACAGATTTTCCTTCCAGTCCTTTTCTGATTTCTTTAAATTCCGAAGCACTCTTTATGATTTTCATATTTATTTTCCTTATGTTTATTCTGATTTATTTGATTTCGTCACCGCATGGGAAACTTGCGTTTCTTACGTCAGCGGCATAACTGTTGAAAGCGTTTTTTATAAGTTCGAGCCCGTTCAGGTACTGCCTTACAAAACGCATCTTAAAACCTGAAAAGCCAAGCATGTCCTGAAGAACAAGAACCTGGCCGTCGCAGGCGGCCCCGGCGCCTATTCCAATTGTGGGGATACTTACACTTTCAGTGATTTTTTTTGCAAGGTTTGAAGGAATGCATTCCAGAAGGAGACCAAAGCAGCCGATTTCTTCTGCAATTTTAGCTTCCTCAATAATTTTAGCGGCTGCTTCATCAGTTTTTCCCTGCATTTTGTGTCCGCCAAAGGCGTTGAAAAATTGCGGGGTTAATCCTAAATGAGCCATTACAGGAATACCGCTTTGAACAAGATGTTTAAGTATTTCTTCCTGGCCAAAAACGCCTTCGATTTTTACGGCGTTTGCTCCGGCAACAAGAAGCTGGCCGGCACATTCTGTGGCATGTTCAAATCCTTTTCTTGTAGAAAGAAAGGGCATGTCAGAAAGAATAAATTTGTCAGGAGCGCCGTTCCGGACACTTCTGGTATGCTCTGTCATCCATTCCATTTTTGCAGGCACAGTAGATTTTTCGCCGTGCATAGTCATGGCGCAGCTGTCACCAATCAAAATGGAATCAATGTCTGAATCGTTTACGATTTTTGCAAAAGAAGAATCGTAACATGTAATCATGGAAATTTTTCGATTTTCCTTTTTGAATTTAAGGAAATCCAGAGTAGTCATAGTACCTGTCCTCCCGGATCAAGTCTTTACTAAAGAGAAATGTTTTTGAATGTATTGTTTTAAATGAATCATTGCTCCAACGGAGTCACTGTTCAAAAATGATGATAGGGCTTTAAAGGTATTTTTTCAACCACTTATCCTTCAAAAACAACCACTTATCAGAAATCTGTATCGGGCAAAAGGATTCTGCTGTATCTTTTGATCATAACAAAGCAGCAAGCCTGCTTGTAAGGAGAATAAAATGAAAAAGACAATTAAAGTAATTTGCTGGGGAATTCTTGCATTTGTAATGACAAAAAACGTATTTGCAAAAGAAAGCTTTTCAATTTCAGGACTCTGGAAAACAGATTCATACCGTTCGGGCGGGGCTATAGAAATTGGTTTTCCTAATATTTTTGAATCAGAAAAATTCTTTATTCGGGATAGTCTTGAACTTGGTGGAGCCGGACTTTTTATAAATATGGAAAATCCTGTTGGTATGGCAGGAGTTTCAAATAAAATGATGTTCGGAAGCAAGAAAACAGTTAGCGATGTGTATATAAAATCATACGGTTTCTGGACTTTTGGAGGCGATTTATTCTTTCCTAATGCAATGAAGTTTAGTGGTGTTGGTGCAACTTATGGTTTTGACTTTGGTGGCGGCGGCGGATTCGAATTCGGCTTTGAAGAAAGCAATGCCGGCTTTGTGGTTGAATATGGCGGAGGCTACTGTACAAAAGGTTTCGGTTATAACAGTGTTAATCTTGGATATAGAAGATATTTCTAATAATATATGAATATGAAGATTTCAATTGATATAGACCAGACAGTGGCCGATGACGAAATCTGCATTCATGTAAAAAAGATAACGGAAACTGTTTCCCGGCTGGTAGATAGGATTTCTGCCGGCGAGGAAGATGGAAACGATGCCGGTTTTTCTTCAATGATTACCGGCAAACAGGACGAAACTGTAACATTTTTGAAGCCTGAAAATATTGTTCGCATTTACAGTCTGCAGAAAAAAGTCTATGCAAAAATATATGGTTCTGAAAATGATCAGGACGATTACGAACTTTCCCAGCGCCTTTATCAGATAGAAGAGCTGATGAAAGAAGATGATTTCAGACGATTTATTCGTATTTCAAACACCGATATTGTAAATTTTGACTATTTGAAGAATATGGATATGAGCCTGAACGGAAATATCGTAATGAACCTGAAAAATGGTGAACGGGTTTTTGTTTCCAGACGTTACATGAAGGAAATAAAAACAAAGCTTAAAATCAGATAAACAGGATATTTAAAATGAAAGAAATATTAAAACGGGCATTCTTAGGCATTGCCATAAGCCTTGCAATTTCTCAGGTTATTACACTGATAGTTTCTTTATGTATTCATAACGGACAATATTATCCCTATTACCCGATTCTTGAACGAAAATATGGCGGTCAGCTTGGTGCCATGTGTGTTCAGACTCTGGTAAATATAGGATACGGGCTGGTATTTGCTCTCTCAACATTTATATTTGCAAAAGACCGCTGGAGTCTTACTCGTCAGACTTTGACACATTTCTTCCTTATAACAACATGCTGTCTTCTTGGCGGATGGATCTGTTACTGGTACCCGCACACTGTTTTTGGGATTCTGATTGCATTGGCAGAATATGTGATTACTTACATTATTATCTGGATTTGCGTATATCAGAATTATAAAAAACAAGTGAATCAGATTAATGAGTTTGCAGATTCTGAAGAAAAGGAGTAAATTGGTTTTTAAAACTCGTATTTGAACTCTGTTGAAAAGCTTTCTTCTGCATTCAGGTAAAGACTGTCAGCCTGATACATATGTTTTTTTTCGGCTTCCAGTTTTAGACAGATATCAGCCATTATTCCTGTCAGAAACAGGATGTTGGGGCTGACCGGTGCTATGCCGTCTGTAAAGCCGTGAATCATATTTATGAGCTTTTCAATATCGATATAAGAGAGAGGAGATCCTATTTTATTAAGGAATTCCAGAGTCTTTTTGTCGCCGGCTGAACAGTGATGGAGAAATACCTGAAGTCGCAGAATATCTACGGAATCGAGGTTTCCATAACTGCAGTTAAGTAAAAAATCATGATTTGAATACTTTTTGGTTTCGTACATTTTTTTCCTTACTCTAAATATTATATCATGAAACATTATGATATTACTAATAGATATTTCTGAGATTTTTGATATAATGGTGGAATTAAGGTCTTTTTTTGGGCCGAAAAAAAGGAATAAATATGAAAAAGTTAGTAGGTATTATTCTTGGGGCAGCCATGTGTGCTTCCGCATTTGCAATTGATGTTACTTTGCGCGCAACACCTGGTATTATGTTACCGCTTGGTAAAGATCCTAAAACTGAAAAAAAATATTATGAAACTGGAATCGGAATCTTTGCACAGGCAGATGTTGACCTGTTCGGATTCATGACTGCAGGTGTTGAAGGAAATTTTGCTTCATTGCCTGCAAATGGTCTTGATAAACCAATTCAGCTGCTTGGCGGTGGTCTTGGCCTTGGAGCTTACTATTATCCTTTAAGCCGTTTATATACAGGTCTTGGCGGATCTTTTGGTATATATCAGCTTGGTGCAAAATTAGACGGAGAGAGTTCGAATGGAATGGGACTTTATTACCGCGGATATGGAGAAATTGGTTTCCGCGTAAATCCTGAATTTACAGTGGCAGTAACTGGTGGTTACATGTCACATATGATTGTGAACGATAAACCTTTAGTGAACAGTCCTAATGCAGGAATCTCTCTTCGTTATACAGTTCCTCTTGGAAAATCTGGTTCAAGTTCTTTTGGCGTAAACTTTGTTCAGGAAGATGCTGCACAGCCGCTTTTCATGAGTGCTTACCGCGTTTGTCCGCTTGGAACTCTTACTCTGACAAACAGTGAAGGTGCCGAAGTTCGTAATGTTCATGTTTCTTTCAGAGCAGGGAAGTATACATCTTCTACTTTTGAATCAGCTCAGGTTTCACGAATTAATAAATACGCAAGTGTTGAAATCCCTCTGTATGCCGACTTCTCTCAGGAAATTCTTAAGTTCAGTGAAAACGGAAAGATTTCCGGCGAACTGGTAGTTGAATACGAATTTCTTGGAAAGAAAAAACAGGCTGTTCAGAACGTAGTTCTTTCTGTTTACAACCGCAATGCTTTCTATTGGACTGATCCGACTTCCATTGCAGCTTTTGTTTCACCAAATACTCCTGAAGTGCTTACATTTGCAAAATATGTTGCAGGCATTGTAAACAAACAGGCATACACAGGTATGAACAAAGCAATCCAGACAGCAGCCGGAATGGTTGAAGGACTTCGTCTTTCAGGCATCCGTTATTCTGATGATAAAATCACTCCTTATGAAAAATTCCATCTTGATTATGAGCTTGACTCTGTTCAGTATCCACTTCAGACAATGAACTGTCTCAGCGGCGACTATGATGATCTTGGAATCCTTCTTGCAAGTTGTCTTGAATCTGTAGGTATTTCAACTGGATTCCTTCCAGTAAATGATGATTTTATCGTTCTTGTTGATATGGGTGTTTCACCAAACAGCGCAGCATCACATATTGCAGATACTGAATCTCTGTTCTATACAGATGATAGTGCATGGTTCGGACTTTCAATGAAGGAACTTACAAAAGGTTTTGCTGCAAGTCATATAGCCGGATCTAAAGCTATTATGGCTGCTATGAATGATGAAGAAAATTACTATGAAGTTGTTCTGAATGAACAGAGCTGGGAAACTTACGCACCTGCAACATTTACAGGTAGCGGAAATGAATTTGAAAATCCTAGAACTTCTGTTCTTGAAGAAAGCATTAAAGCTTCTATTAAAGGATATATTGCTTCAGACCTGGAACCAATTATTGCAAAACATAGAAAAGACGGAAATACACATCAGCTTGGACTGGCTCTTGTTCGTGCCGGCCGTTACTCAGAAGCAAAAGCAGAATTCAGTAAGTTGAATACAGCTGCTGCAATGAATAACACTGCAAATATTCTGATGCTGGAACATAAATATTCAGAATGTGCAGCTATGTACAAAAAGGTTCTTGAAAAAGATCCTGAAAACAAAACTGCAAAGCGCGGTCTTGAACGTGTAAATGAAAAATTAGGACTGTAAGGATTGCATATGAAAAAACTTTGTACTGTTCTTGCAGTTTCTGTTCTTTCCCTTCAGCTTTTCGCAGTAGATTTTGCGTTCCGCCTTATGCCGGAATATCTGCTGCCAATAGATTCTGAGTTTAATTCGACTGTTGCAGGAAAAGCTGCAATTGATTTTGCGCCTTTTACAAATATCCGCGGGCGTGATTCAGTTTTTGTTGGGGTGAACGGAGGCATTACTCCTGTTACAGCAAACGTAATTGAACCTCTTTTTGCTTATGAAGTAGCAGGATCTTTAGGCTATACATTCCGCCTTAATGACCGTATTAATATTACTGCAGAAGGTTATGGCGGAATATGGATGACTTATCAGGAATTAGAAAATGATAAGCATTCAGATAATGAAAAAAATGAAAATCAGGATTCTAAAGACGTTCAGGACCAGAAAAAAGAAAAGGAATTGCTAGGGGATGCACTTTACGGAGGTCGTCTTTCTGTAAATTATTATCTTCTTCCGGAACTTCAGACAGGGCTTTTTGCAGATTACGGATTTATGGCTGCAGGTTCTGGTTCTCTTATGCAGAAAATGTCTATAGGTCTTAATTTCCGCTATAGTTTTACAAACGGTTTATTCAGTTCAAGTAAAATTGATACAGTGGAATCAACAACAGACCAGCTGTTCCCGGTTTTCTACAGCTATTATTCAGATCATCCTTTTGGATCTTTGACTTTTGTAAATAACGAAAGTAATGATATTACTGATGTAGAAGTAACTGTTTTTATTGAACAGTTTATGTCAAACCCGGACAAAGCAATGTCTCTGGATAAAGTTGCCCGTGGAGAATCATTTACAACTCCACTTATAGCATTCCTTAATGAAAACATTCTGAATACTATGGGTGCTTCTGAAACAATTGCTCAGGTAAAAGTAAATTATAAATCTCTTGGAAAGAAAGTTTCATATACAAAGAACATTGTTTTGAATACTGTAAGCCGTAACTCCATGACCTGGGAAGATGACCGTCGTGCAGCGGCTTTCGTTTCAGGTCGTGATGCTGCCGCTTATACTTTTGCCCAGCGTGTAAAAACTATTGTTCATGATCATCTGAATACAACAACTCCAGAGAATATCCAGTATGCAGCTGCTATGTTCAGTGCTTTAAAGCAGTATGGTATCAATTATGTTATTGATCCGGCTTCTGCTTTCACAGATAACGTAGGTACTGCTTCTGTAGACTTCCTTCAGTTCCCTTATCAGACACTGCTTTATCATGGCGGTGACTGTGATGACCTTACAATTTTGAACTGTGCATTACTTGAAGCAATCGGTATTCGAACAGCTTTCATTACAGTTCCAGGTCATATTTACATGGCATTTGATTCAGGTGTAAGTCCTGAAAATGCTAAACTGGCAGGGGATCATGTTATTCAGGATGGAATTGTATGGATTCCGCTTGAAATAACTTTGTGTCAGGATGATTTTGCTCTTGAACGCAGCATTGGATACCGTCAGTTTGTAAAACATGGTGAAAACAGTGTTATTATTCCATTGAACAATGCATGGACAGAATATAAGGCTGTAAGCATGCCAGACAGTGATGTAAAACTGGAATATCCATTGAATGATTCTATTATAAAAGAATTCAAAAATCAGAAGTTCTAGAATCGAATGACAAAATGATAGAAAAAAGGAAAGGGCGTTTCAAAGTGAAGTGAAACGCCCTTTCTTTTTAGTGTTTTATTTGAAGTTTAATATATTACCAAACTGTTACGTTTGCATAACCGCTTGACTGGTATCCTTCAACTTCAAGGATCTGATAATCCATCTGATCACCAAGGTACATACCACACTGCTGCCATGCATAGAAGTGATTTGCTGTTGTGATTGTATTGTTTGTTCCCTGCTGACGTTTGTTGCGTCTTACGCTCCAGTACTGATCGAATGTTGCATTTCCGATGATAGAAGGCTGGTTGTAGCGTGTTGTTTTGTAAATATCGTACCAGTCACCATCAGACCAAACCTGTCCCATGTACTGACCTGTTGGACGGTAATTTCCCCATGAATCTACGATGTAGTATTCAACAAGTTTAGAACCTTTTGACCATCCGTATTCTGCAATGTAACCGTTTCCAGAAGGATTCCATGCACCGGCATTGTAATGAACATCACGCCATGAGCCCTGGTTCCATCCTTTACCTGCAGTGAAGTTTCCACAGTTCTGCCACCATACTGCGTAGTTTCCACCATCGCCCAGAGTCATCTGAACGTTTCCGCCGCCATCTGTCCAGAATGAGTAGTACATACCACCATTCCAGCCAGTGCTGTTCCAGCTAAGTGTTGTAGCACGAGAAGCTTCGTTAGAGTCTGTTGATTCTGCTACATTAAGAGAATTCTGACATCCAGAAAAACATACCAATCCGACAATAGCAGTCAAAACTGCAATCAAGCGAATTTTTTTCATTTTATTGCTCCTAATTTTTTTGTTTTTGTTTTTTTGTAAAATAGAAGTGATTAGTTTTTCTGCAGATTCTTTTTCACCTGCTTTTAATTCTAACTTAGCTTCTTTATAAAGACATAGTAGTAATCCCCTAAGAGATTTTTAAAAGCCCAAAAAAGCAAAACGAAAACGTTGTAAACCGGTACTTATGAAATAATTTTTTGTTATCGTTTGTTTCTATTGATAGAAACATCAAAGTTGATTATATGGAATTCGGATACAAAGCTTCGAAAGAACTTTTTGATGTAAATAAATTCGGACCATGTAAATTCTGTGATGATGATTATATCCGTAGTATTGTAGGTGAAAATAATACAGACATGAAAATTGCAGCTATGGCTGATGTAGGCCGCTGCGATTACAAAACTGATATTCTTGAAAAGAAAGACAGCCCAATTGATTTAATTCGTGTGGCAACTTATGTAAACCAGATGCCGGCTGCAATTGATGTAATTGAAGATTCAGCAAAGAAGGGTTACGAAACAAGCTGTAATATTATGGCTCTTTCCAGTGCTCAGGAAGGCGACATAAAAGTAGCCCTGGATCTTCTTGGAAAATCACCGGTAGATGTTCTTTATATAGTAGATAGTTTTGGTTCTTTGTATCCTGAGCAGATTGCCCGTATTGCAAATCTCTTTGGTGAATACGCTGCAAAATATGGAAAAAAACTTGGAATCCATGCTCACAACAACCAGCAGCTTGCTTTTGCAAACACACTTGAAGCCGTAGGGGACGGGGTAGATTTCCTTGATGCAACATACGGCGGAATGGGGCGCGGAGCTGGAAACTGTGCAATGGAGCTTCTTCTTGGAACACTTCATAATCCAAAATACAAACATTTCCCTGTAATTAAATTTATAGAAGATTATATTCAGCCGTTGAAAGATCAGGGCGTTGTATGGGGTTATAACGTACAGTATCTTTTGACAGGCGTTCTGAATCAGCATCCACGAACTGCAATTCAGTTTACAAAAGAAAACAGAAAAGACTTCTCTGAGTTCTATAAAGAAATCACTTCTCAGGAATAATAAAAGGTTTATAACAAAACCAAAATAATAACACCATTCCGAAAACTCACTGACTAGTTTTCCTGATTTTTTCCTTTAGACTTACAAAAAAACAAAAAATTACTAGAGGAAAAAATCATGGAAAAGTCATGCTATGCGGTATTACCGGCATTACTTGGTTCGTTGTTTTTATCTTCCTGTCTTACAGTAAATGCAAAAAAAATTGTGGAACCTCCTTATGTTCCGGAAGTTTCAAAAGTTACTGCTGAGGCAATAAAGGAAGATATGTCTTATTTCTACTATTCAGAAAATGATGTTCCGGAAATTGACGGAAGCTTTGATGAATGGTCCGGGTTAAAAGGAGTCCATACAAACCAGATGGTTTATGGCGGAAGCTTTGATCCTGAAAATGCTGATGGATATTTCATTGTCAGAACAGACGGTGAAAATCTGTATCTTTATGCTGATATTACGGACGACGATCCTAATACAAATAATCTTGATGCTCCGGCTGCCTGGCGCGGGGACGGAATCGAGTTCTTCTTCGGAACAGATAATTCAAAACATACATATTTCAAAGATTCTGATGTAAGAGTCAGAATTATTCCTCACAGTAAAACTGAATTGTTTGATGTTGGAATCGGAATTAATGATGCACCGGTTTCAAGTGAAGACATCCAGATTGCCGCTGTTTATGGTTCTACCGGCTATAAGATTGAAGGTAAATTCCCGCTTTCATTGCTTGGTGGAAAAAATCTGAAACAGGGACAGAAAATCCGCTGCGACTTCCAGATAAATGACGCCGACAACGGAAAAGAAAGAACAGGGCTTCTGCACTGGAACAGTCCGGCAGACAACACTTATTCAAATCCTTCTTCATGGGGAAAGGGTAAGGTTGTTCCATTAACAAAATAATAACTTTGAGGAATAAAATGAAAAATAGAAAGCTTTTGCTTGCTGCTTTAATAGCAGTTTTATGTTCATCTTTATTTGGTCAGAAAGTTTCTGTAAAAAAAGATGAAGGTGGCTGGAAATTATATGATGGCAATAATGCCGTTGAAGTAAAAGGCATGGTCTGGTCATTTACTCCAATTGGGGGAAGTTATACTTACAGTCTTTTTGATCAGAGCGATGAATTCATTCAGAAAATGATAGATACAGATATGCCTATGCTAAAAAGCATGGGTGTAAATGTAATCCGCTGTTTTACAACAATCCCTCCAAAATGGGTTGAGTACATTTATACAAAATACGGCATCTACACAATGATTAACGATCTTCTTGGCCGTTACGGAGTAAGTGTAAACGGAACATGGTACGGCCAGACAGATTATTCTGATTATTACACACGTGAAGTACTTATTGAACAGGCCAGGGAAACTGCAAGAACATACAAAGATGTAAAAGGCGTGCTTATGTATATGTTCGGAAATGAAAGTAACTACGGACTTGTATGGTCTTCATCAGAAATTGAAAACCTTCCTGTGGGTGAACAGAATGTAGTAAAAGCAGGTTACCTTTATGATCTTCTTGAAAAGGCAATGGAAGCCTGTAAAGAAATTGATCCGGAACGCCCTGTGGGAATTGTAAATGGAGACGTTCAGTACCTGGATCTGATTGCAAAACTTTGTCCAAGTCTCGATGTACTTGGTGTAAACGCTTACCGCGGCTACAAGTTCTACGATTCATTTTACGAAAACATTGAAGACACACTTGATAAACCTGTAGTTCTTACAGAAAGCGGTGCTGACGCATTCAATGACATTCTTCATCAGGAAGATCAGGCTGCCCAGATGACATACCTGAAAACCCAGTGGCAGGAAATTTATGAACAGTCATATGGCAAAGGTAAAAGCCAGAATATGCTTGGCGGCTTTGTTTTTGAATGGATGGATGAATGGTGGAAACGTTACCAGACAAAGAATCTTGATCTTCATGATGATGCTTCATGGTCAAATGCTGGTTACGAACTGGACTATAAAGAAGGCTATAACAATATGTCTGAAGAATGGTTCGGTATCTGTGCACAGAGCACTATTACAGATAACGGAATCAATGTAAGAATTCCACGTGCAGCTTATTACATGCTGTCTGATGCCTGGAAGCTTTCTATTTATGATTCAACACAGGATGAAGTTGCAGATACATTCAATAAAATGAATGACGCAGTTTATCTTGCTAAAGGAAATGAAAAATCAATCAAGCAGCAGCTTAATGAAAAAAACAAAGCTGTAATAACAACTGTAAACACAACAGTTCAGAGCACAACTCCGGTTTATGTAAACGGCCTTATTGAAGACTATAAAAATAAAACAAGAAACTGGCCGGATGTTCTTCGCTACAAAAACAGTGAAGGTAAAATCAATGAACCAAAAGTTTCTGCAGAAACTACAGTGGGCATAACAATCAATCCTTTTGAAAACCTTACTGCTGATGTGAATATCCGTGCCTTTACAGATGCACCTTACACAAATCTTTCTGACAGCAATGCATCGTATTACAACGATGAGAATCTGAAATACGTGGATGTTTATTCTGCAGGATTCAATTACACAGGTTCGCTTTTTGATGTAAACGGATATTATCACACAGGCGTTTCAAGCTTTGAAGGAAGCGGGGACCCGTTCTGCATTTCAAAAGAAAGTTTTGACATTATCGGTTATGACACATATGGTTCAAAAGCTCCTATAGCCGTTGAGCTTCTTGGAAAAGCAGGCCTGGAGGGATTACGTGTAATAGGCGGTCCTGAAGTAACTGGAGGAGCTAAGCCACAGGTTCTTGCAAACTACGTAAAATGGATTCCAGATGTTGGACCTCTTGACGGCATTTTCCTGAACGCTACTGGAAGTGCAGAGTTTGCCCAGTCAGAACATGTTCTTATAGATCCATACAATGCTTTTGGCGGTGGGTATAAGGCATCTCTTTACGGCGAAACATATATTATGCCATGGTTCCAGCTTAAAGGTGGAATCCTGACTGCCGGATCAGAAAAAATTGGAGCTTACTATGTAGACAATAACCGTGAACTCCAGAAGGTTTCTTTTGCTGATACTCTTGGTGCTTATGCACACTTAGGCTCTGATATGTTCCAGCATACTTATTTTTATTCAAATGTTATTTACCGCGGAATTGTTGCTGATACAAATGCACAGGTTGTGCGTGGAAGTTTCTTTACTGCAGATTCAGGTTCTGGAAACAGATTTGAAGTTCAGGTGGGAACAGATTTCTCTTACGGAAACTTTACATTCAAACCTGTAGTAAGAGCCCGAACTCCTCTGCAGAATGCAAGAGGAAGAAGCCTTACATCGGGAGCTCCATTTGTTGTAGGTCTTGGAAACCGTCAGGCTGTTGAAGCAGAAGCTGTATTCACATATGACCCTGAAGGTGGAACCTGGTTCCATGAATGGAATAGCGAAGATATTGAAGGGGCAAAAATTGCATTCAGCCTTTCAGGACT
This sequence comes from Treponema sp., assembly GCA_024402535.1. Classification (GTDB taxonomy): domain Bacteria; phylum Spirochaetota; class Spirochaetia; order Treponematales; family Treponemataceae; genus Treponema_D. Next base: position 17,719 of record JAKSTN010000034.1, on the reverse strand, counting down.
TTATCAGCTGTATGCCGGAAAAACAGACAGCATTCCATACAAAAGCGATGCAGAAATTACTGTAACAAGAAATGATGGAACAAATGTTACGGCAATGGGCTGGTATGAAGGCGGTGTCCTCGGGCTTCAGAAAAATCTGTGGCAGGTTGGAGGACGTGTTGTAACAAATCTTTACCCGGGACTTCGTGTAATTGGAAAATTCAACGTAGGTCATATGGGTGCTTCAACAGGAGCCTGGTCTGATGCCGGAAATCCTGAGTTTATTACATTTATTAATTCAGGTTTATCGGTTCGCTATAATCACTGGATTTCAAATGCAGATTTCACAGTTGATGGATGGGGAGCAGAAGGGTGGTATAGAAACTTTAACATTACTTTCCCGTTACAGTACTCTGTTGATCTTGCATATGCCTTTAATAAGAATCCTTCTTTCCTTGAAGCAACAAACAGAATCGGTGTGAAGATTCAGGGAAGAACTTTTGGAAAGAATTCTGCAGATGCATATTCTGCATTGCCAATGGGAGCTGGACTTAATGGTGCAAAATACCTTGAGTTTACTACTTTCGTAAATGTTGGACTTTAGTATAAGGGGGAAATAAAAATGAAAAAGCTGAAATCAAAAATATATACATCTGCTTTAGTGATTGCAGGATTTATGTTTTCTTCCTGCTGTTTTATTCCACAGGAGGAAGAAGTGCTTGATAAATCAAAAATGAAACTTGTATGGGAAGAAAACTTTGACTCATCTCTTAACATGGAGAACTGGTATTACTACGAAGGAACTGCTATGAAAGAAGATACTCCAACTGTAATTAAAGGAAATGTAATTACAGGACCAATCTTCAACAGAGAACAGCAGAACTACAAAAAATCTCAGGTTACAACATGTGCAAATGATGATGCTGAAGACGGAATGGTTCTTAAAATCACTGCAAAGAAAACAAAAGGAAAATGGAACTCTGGTAAGATTCAGACTTCAAACAAAGTGGACATGAAATATGGATACATTGAAGCAAGAATAAAAATGCCTGTGGCTTACGATTCAAAAAACAATGAAATTGAAAACAACGGTGTATGGCCGGCATTCTGGATGATGCCAACAGAAAGTGTATACGGAACATGGCCACGTTCAGGCGAAATAGACATTATGGAATATTCGCCTTCAGTTTCTGGAAACAAGGCTTATGCAACACTTCATCATGCAAAATCAAAAGATGATGCCACAGATGTTTATCCATCACTTGGATCAAAAATAATAGATGACGGTGAATTCCATACTTACGGAGTTTTGTGGACAAGCGGAACACTTGAAGCTTTTTATGACGGAGAATCCTTAGGTTCAATATACGCAAACCAGGGAAACAACTGGGCAATGTGGCCTTATGACCAGGAATTCTATGTAATCATCAACCTGGCTATGGGCGGAAATCTTGGTGGAGCAATCAATCCAAAAATGGAAAAAGCTGAATACCTTGTAGATTATGTGCGTTATTACAAATAATTTTCGGGAGAATAAAATGAAAAAAAATTTAATGACTGCATTTGCAGCAATCTGTTTTGTTTCTTTATTTGGATTTATGAGTTGTTCCGATGCTGTTGTGAATGACGGAAGTCATATCAGAAGTTTTGTTGGAACAAGTGGAAATGGTGATACAGATTCAGGTGAAAGTGGTGGAGTCGTTCCATTCAGTATGTACAAAGACATTATGGATATGCAGATTTGGGGCGATTATAATGCCGGCTGCGAAACCAATATTTTGGATGGCGCTTTAGTAATTGAACAGACAGGTGACTGGTATGGAATTGCTATTTGCAGTGATAAAGCGGGAAATGACAAGTCTGCTTCGGCCGCTATTTATGATATGTCACAGATTGCCACAATTACTTTTGAAGCAAAAAGTGAACCTTCCGGAACAAAGTTAGCGTTCAGTGCCTGTACTGAAGATGCTGTTACATATGAACTTACAGATGAATACCAGGAATTTGAATATGACATGAGTAAATCAAAACATGCAAAAACTGGAAATCATTACTGTATGGTTTCACTTGTCCAGAATGAATTGAAATCAGGTGTAACACATTATGTAAAGAATATTTCATTTTTTGATGTATCTGGTAACGAAATTATTCCAGCATTGAATCAGTAATTTTTTTTCGGGTTCTTATTTTCTGAAAAAAACAACCCTTTCCGAAAATAAGAACCTTACGGAATTTAAAAAAGTAGATGAGAATAAAATTACAAAAAAAACCAAATCAAACATGAAGGAGATTTTTCTAAAAATGAAAAAAATTAACCGTCTTACTGCATTAATGAGTGCAGTAGTATTTTTAAGTTCTGCTGTTTTGTTTTCCTGCTCTACTCCGGATGACACAACAATAAGTGAACCTGATACTGTACCAAAAAAAGAAAATCAGGTTTCAAATGAAGATACAGATGTAGACCCAGATGAAGACGCTGAAGAAGATACAGATGAAGATTCTGATGTTGAATATGATGTAACTTTTTCTGCTCAGGAAAACACATATGAAGTAAGTGATGGAACTTATGTAATCACACTTAACGCAGTTCAGGCTGAAAATGGTGAATGGGGAAACCAGATCTTTATTGCAAATCCTAATGAAGAAGCTGACATTGCAGCAGGTGATCTGGTTATTGTAAAAATCACTGCTGAAGCAGACAAAGAAATTAAAAAGCTTTTTGTAAAAGATCAGTTTAATAATAAAAGCTATTCAGGATTTGATGCAGTAAAAAATATTCCTGCAAATACACCTGTAGATATTGAACTGGTTGGAACAGTGGCAGATGACTATAATGATTCAGCTTCCCTTGTTCTTGACGTTCGCGGAAATGAAGCAGGAACTGTTCTTAAACTGAATAAAATTTCCGTTGCAAAAATTGAAGGTTATGATGTAACTTCTATTTCACTTTTGACATCTTCTGTAAACCCTGCTTCAGGAGAAGATGTTACACTTACAGTAAAAGATCAGTATGGTATTGTTCTTTCAGAAGGCGTTGAATATTCAATTGTTGAAAACGGCATTGAATCAAAAATCGATGGAGATAAAATCAAAACTGGTGCAGTTGAAGAAACATTTACTGTAAAAGCTGTTTATGGAACACTTGAATCGGCTCCAGTATCAATCACTGTTGCTTTGGTAAAAGATTACAATAAATATTTTAAGGCTGAAATTAATTCTGAAGGAAACGCAGCTCCAAAGAACTATTTCTCTTTCTGGTACGATCATAACTGGTGTGGTTCAACTGTAACACTTTCAAATCTTAATGCTACAGAAGACGGATTCACACTTACATCTGAAATGACTGGTTTCTGTTGGTACGGAACTCAGATCTGGTACGGTGTTGAAGGATCAAATGATGTATCTTTCAAAATTACAGCTGATGCTTCAGGACTTGTTACAATAAACGGTGTAGTTTATGCAATTGAAGCCGGTAAAGATACAGATGTTTCTTTCTCAGTTGGAGACCGTATTGGAATTCAGTTAGGATATGAAGCTTCTGATGCTAATAAAGAAGCAGGTTATCCAAATACAAACTCTGTATTAGGAAACGGTGAACCAGTAACTGTTACTGTTAAGAATCTTACAGTAACTCCTTCAGCAAACTAATTAGAATCTGAAAAATGAAATGGGTATTCGCAGAGAATACCCATTTTTTTTTACTCAAGACCAATCAGCTTAAGAATGAGAAGTCCGTTTCTGTTTGAAACAATTCCATCTTTTATAAGATAATCAAAGTTAATCTGGTCTCCTGAAACTTCACCATCAAAATATACAGGTGCCAGTTTTGAAGACAAGGATTCAGCAATCTGATTATCGTGAGTTGCTGCAATAACAATAGAATTTTTGAAACGTGTAAAATCTTCAAGGATTTTTACAGCTCCATAAATACGGTCATGAGAGTTTGTTCCAGAAAGAATCTCATCAACAAAACAGATTGTATTTTGCAGTTCAAGCTGATTTTTTATTTCCAGAAGTCTGTAGGCTTCTGCATAGTAGCGGCTTTTCCCTTTTAAAAGATCATCATTAATTGCAAAGGAAGTAAGGATTTTAAAAATGCCTGTCTGGAAATTTTCCGCAAATGCAATTCCGAAACTTGTTGCAAGCAGCTGATTTGTTGCAAGAGTTTTCATGAAGGTTGTCTTTCCAGACATATTTAATCCTGTAATAATCAGACCATCGGTAATCTGTTTATTCTGGGCAACAGATTTTTCCAGTAAAGGATGATTCATATTTGTGAATGAAATTTTTTTGTCTTCTGTAAAGGAAGCATAACAGGTTTTATTTTCATTTATTATAGAATTGATATTTACAAGTAAATCAAGATAACCTGCATAAAAAATAATTTTATGGATTTCATCAAGATTTTTCATAATAAATCCGGAAGTCATTTTAAATGCAAAAATTTCAAAACAAAGGAAACTTCTCAGATAATCGATAATGACTGAAAGTATATCACCAGATTCTGGACCGCCAATTCCATCTTTGAAAAATACAGCATAGTAATTCAAAGTGTTGAATTTTTTATAAGCAGGGGAGGTTTCTGAAATATTAAGCGATGTTTTCTTTTCAATTTTATTTAAGGCATTACATAAAACACGAATGTAATTTATAGAACCTATAACCCGGGAAATTTTATTATTTGTGGCAAGATATAAAATAAAATTGAAGATGAAGAAAAATAAAAGGGCAAATAATATTGTTTTGTTTGACAGAAAAAAGATTGCAGACGAAATAAGAATATTAAAAAGAAATAGAATATAAAAATTATCTATAATTCTTGATTTGATAGTAAAGCCTTCCCATAAATCACTTACAACAAATCCACGTTTCTGTTTTCCGATTTTTGAAAGAATTTTTTTAATTTTTTCAGCATCTTCAATAGACAGATTTTTTAAATCATTCTGAAAATTTTTTACCTGTGTTTCAGATCTTGTTCCTCTTAAAAAATGATTAAAGAGCTCGTCTCCACAGGTTGTCTTACTCTTGTTGTATTTGTTTGAAAACTCATGTAAAAGCAAATCGTCATAAGTTGTATCATCAACTTTATAGGAATAATCGGAAAGGTAATCATGAAGATTTTTTGTGTTGTAAATTGATTTGTCTTTAAAAAGATTTTTAATCTTTTCTTTAATCATGTCTCTTGTAATATAAATCATTTTCAGACCTCACTTTTTTAGATATTTTAAAGATAATAAAAAATTGATGAAAAAAAAACGAAAAAATCACACCATTCTGAAAAACAGCTGACTTTATGAAAAAGGGGTTTACATTTAATATTTAGTCATGGTCTGAAAGAAACGGCCATATCCCCAAACTACAAAATTTTCATAATTGTTTTTCCTAAATGAATTTAGTCTCTGTCTGTCAGGCAGAGACTTTTTTTTTAAAGTATTACCATCTTTGACAATCCTTCTTTGATAACCTTCATCCAAACGTATTGGGAACGGAAGTTCACGGAAGAAATCTTGTGGAAAAGATTCGCGAATTGAAATTTTAAAGATAATTTAGATATTTGAGAAAACTAATATTTTTTTAATTGAATTTATTCAAAATATATGGAGCTTTTTGAGATTTGGGTATAAAATGTTTCTGTAAATAGTTTTTTATAGGAGCGGTTATGATCAAAAAACTCTCAAATACTATATATATATATAGTATTTTATTAATTGTACTTTCTCTCCTTTTTTCTAGTTGTTCTCAAATGATTCAGGATTTCAAGAAGGCTGATACTGTAAATGCTATAACAGGGTCAAACAACCATGATATTCCTGAAGAAATTGACGAATCTGAAAATCCGGAAGAATCAGAGCCGGAAGAATCTTTGTATGAATATACAGTAATTGAAGAATTTGAATCTCTGGATAATGATGAGATTGATTCTTCACTTACAAAAATCTCAAAATTATTAATAAATCCTGGACATTTTGTCCCTGTAGTTCCGGAAGGATTTGTTTTTGACAAGAGAACTTTTGATGACGAGGTTCTGAGAATTCAATATAAGCGTAAACGAGTAACCCTTTATTTTAATCCGAATGGCGGTGAGTGGGATCTTACTGAAGATGTTCATGAGCTTAAAGGTAAATATGGTGAACGACTTCCATTAATTGATATCACTCAGATTGAAAGATTTGATGCCAAATTTGCAGGTTGGACAGAAAATCCGGATGAAGAAACTGTTACTACTGTGCGAATCCCGGAATTCTATCCTGCAGAAGACCACACTTACTATGCTGTCTGGGATGCTGTCAATTCAAACTACATTGTTAAGATTTATGAAGAAAATCTTGATTATCCGGAAGACGCTTCTTTAGACCAGAAATATACACTTGTTGCCATGAATGCAGCCAGCGGTATTCCGGGAGAAAAATCAAATTACAAGGCAATTTCAAGATACGGTTTTGAAGCAGTTCCTTTTGGTCAGATAATTATAGGTGAATTTGACGAACCATCTGAGGTTCTTAAGGTTTACTACAACAGACGCATCTTTACATATAAATTTGATCTGGATGCAGCTTATGCAAAATGGAAGAATAAAGACGGTCAGGATCATAATGATGACCATGCTGATCGCTATGTTTATGGTAAATATGAATCTGACTTTACAGAATATGGATGCATTGAATGTTTCCGTGATGAAAGAACTGGCTTGGATAATAATGGCGAAGAACTTCATGGTGACTTATGGAACTTCGAAGGCTGGAATGAAGTTGGCGGAAAAGTTGATATTAAATTTACACAGGACAGAGAGTATGTTGCAGTTTGGGATCAGGGAGAACCTGAATATACAATCAAACATGTCTTTGAACAGGCTGATGGAAATTATGCAGAGGACCCAAGATATCCGGATGAAAAGTATTCTGCAGGTTCTGAAATTTATACAAAAGCACAAGCTTATGACGGCGTTCCAGGATATTATGCATTGCCATTTGAACAGCAGGAAGTAAATGTAGACAGCCTTACAGTTATAGAAATCAAATATAACCGTGCAACAGTAACGGTTACAATGAATGCAAACGGCGGAAACTTTAACTGCGGAGAACAGATTGTAAAAATCAGCGGAAAGTATCTGGATCCAATTCCAACTTTACCACCAGCTCCAGTAAAAGAGCATCATGACTTTGTTAAGTGGCAGTCTGTTCACGGTGACTTACCTGCAAATCCGACATTCCCGGCAAAGAACATCCGTTATGAAGCTGTTTATAACCGCACTGGTGCAGTTTACGGCGTTGAATACTATCTTGAAAATGTTGACGATGATAATTATTCAATGAATAAAGATGATACAGTAACTAAAGTTGGAGATTACAATGAAACAACTCTGGTTCCTGTAACATTTGATGTTAAATCATTTAAAGGTTTTGAATTCGACCATGCCTACCTTGGAAAAACCGGTTCAATTACAACAGGACTTACAGTTTCCGATGACGAGGAAAACATTACAATTAACGACGGAATTGCTTATGATGATTCTACAGTTGTAAGAGTTTATCTGAATAGAAAACGCTTTAACGTAACTTTTGATCCAAACGGATTAATCTGGAACTCAGAAGGAAAATGGAACGAACAGGACAATGAGTTCAAGGAAGATGTAAGCCCTCGAACTTTAACAAATCTCAAATACGGAACTCGCATTAATGCAGTTCGTGAAGATTTCCATTCTAAAGACAAGCGTGATGTATTTGATTACTGGTCACCAGTCTTTACAGGAGTTGTAACTGCGGAACCGGTTCAGGAATATAAAGCTATTACAAAATCGATGACTGTTCAGTACACAGTGAGATACCTTTTTGAAACAATTGATTGTCCTAAAGAGCATCTTGTTTATGTTCAGGACCCTGCATTCCCGGATGACACAACTGGCCGCGAACTTCCAGGCTTCAGAACTCAGGTTGTTATTCCAGCAAGTGATTTTGAAAAAGGCGGAAGATTTGAAGGCTTCAGAATGAATAACGCTGATAACAAAAACTATGACATCATTGTCAGCGAAAACATATCTGATAATATCGTAGAAATTCATCTTGACCGAAGAGAAATCGAACTAGAATTTGTTGCCAACCGTAATAATGAAGAGAATGCAAAATGGCCAAACGGTGTTGGGGAATTTGATAACAGACTAAACCGTGTAGTAAAAGGAAAATTCGGAGCTCCTGTAGATCTTCTTGAAAAAGTGGAAGACTTGAATGAAGTTAAGTGGATTGCTGAAAAAGGTGATGACGGCAAGCTTATGAAATTTGATGGATGGGAAACAGAAGGTGATGAAAACGGCGAAGGCATTGTTAAAGTTGATGTAACTGCTATTACTACATTCCCATCTGGAAATATGAAGTATTATGCAAAGTGGGAAGAAATAGAATCTACTCAGGCTACAAATAAAGACGAAAACGGAAGCGGAAGCGGAATTATTGACAGTGCAGCAAACGACATTGAACTTTCTAAAACTTTAGTTTCGGGAAATACTTATAGAGTAACTGTAAAGCTTCCATTTGAAAACTCAGGTGAAGGCCTTAAGAAGTGGACGGTTTCCTTTATGCAGCAGAATAAAGATGAAGATTTTGTTGAAGTTAAACCTGCAGAAAACGGTGTTATTTCAAAAGAGTTTACAGTTGGCTACTTCGATAAGACTATTTCTGTAAAGGCGGAATATGAAGGCCTGGCAGTTCCTTTCAGTAAAGACATAACATTAAAGGTTAACAAATAAGGGAGGAAAGGAAAATGACAAAGAAACTTTTTAGAACAGCTAATATTATTTTTGCATTTGTTCTTGGCGGAGTTTTTCTTAATTCCTGTTCAAATGTGAATCTTCAGAATTATGAAGAGATAACAGCGGTTAATGAAGTAGAAGATTCACCTGTAAAAATTGCTGAAGTTAGTTTTTCAGTTTCTGGATCTGATTCAGATACAACCGCAAGAACGGCTTTACCTGATCCAGATGAACATGATCTGAAGAAATTTCTTTACCTTTATAATTACACTCTTTCATATGTAGATGAAAATGGGGAAGAACTGGCTGGAGAAGAAAAAATAATCTGTAACGACTTCAGTTATGACAAATTCCTTGAAGAATCTACAATCCGTCTTGCTACAGGTAAAAAATACAAATTTACGCTTAAAGCAAAAGACGGTGCTGTTACAAGAATGGAAGGTTCTTCTATTGTTACACTAAGTGATAAGCCTTTTCAGAAAGTAACAATCGTTCTTGTGCCAGCCGGGGATGAATACGGGCAGAAGCTTAGAATTGACTGGATTGTTCCTGATGACGGTGTAATTAAAACAATGAAGGCAGGTATTTCTCCAGAAAGAGGTCATGCAGAAAACCAGACAGAAGACGAAATCCTTGTTCCAAAATACAGATTCCAGGAATATGCTTTCTCTGTAATAAAAAATCCTTTTGCAGATGACGATCCTCGTAAAGAAGAATATGGCAGTACAGTTAAACGAATTGGACTTACCTTTGACGATGTGAAAACAGGAGTTTCCCGCTGGCTTGACTACAAGTTCTATGATGAAAACGGAATTCTTGTTTACGAAAGTTCAGAAAGTGTTTACATGATTGGAGGAAAAACTTCTAAAACTGTTATTTATATTTCTCCAGACCATTATTATAGAAGACCTGTAATTATTCCTATAAATAAAGATAACGAACCGTGGACAGACAATCCCGATCTTAAACTTAAACTTGTTGATGAAAATGGTAATGAATACGTCTTCAAACCAGTTGTGAAAGATGGAAAACTTACAGGTGAGTTTGAAGGACTTTTGCCAGGGGCTTCTTCCGGACTTGATTCAACAAAAAATACAAATGGTATTTTCGACATTAAAATTACACTTGGAGAAGATGAAGATTCTGAAGATGGCGGCTTTATAAAAACCGGTGCAGAATATGATGCTAATAAAGGAACCATTAAAGGAAATGGTGGAGAAGATAGTACAGATGCAGTTCAGCTTGTAACTGTTCCAGTTCCTCAAAAAGGTGTAACTCTTACTCCAACTGAGGGGGTTTTAGCTGTTGATGGAACTCCTGGCGACAAATCTGGAAACGGCGGCCTTATTGTTCCGGCAGGTCAGAACTTTACTGTTAAGGTTGAACTTGATCTTGGCTATAAAACTGGTGATGACGGAAAAATTACTATTGGCGGAAAAGAAGTTTCTGATGGCGAAACTGTAACTCTCAATGCTGAAGATGTGTCTGGTGAAATAACAGTTGAAGGCATAAAAGCAATTAAATATAGCATTGTTTATAAGAGTAACGGAAACACTATAAGCTGGAAGTCTGGTTACACACCAACAGCTAAGTTCACAATTGAAAGTGAAGAAATTGCTCTGCCAGAAGAAGATGATTTTGCAGATGGATTCAAAGATGCTTCTAACAGAATTGCTGGCTGGTGGTTCGGAACTGGAACAGTTGAAAATAATCTGGACAACATCATCCATAAAATCAACAAAGAAAAATCTGTAAAAGAAAAACTTATTCAGTCTGCAGTAAATAATGAAGTAATTCTCAATGTTTACTGGATTCCATCTGAATATTATGAATACAGAATTGAATATAAATTTGAAGAGCTTGGTTCTGATCCGGTAAACTATATCGAAGATGAAACAGTAATTGATGTATCTGGAAAGAAAGTTCTTCCATTCCACAATGTTGTAGTTAAAAATGGAGAGCCAACTGATGTTGATATTCCAGAGATACCAGGATTTACTTCAATTTCAAAAATCACACTTCCTGGAACAGCAGACGAAACAAAAGAAGTTTACTTCAATCGTAATGAAGTTACTATCTCATTGGATGGAAATGGTGGAAACTGGACTGACGGAAAATCAACATATACAGAAACCCTCAGCGGTAAATATGGCGAAGCTCATGGTCATGTAGATGATCCAGTTCGTGAAAATTATAGATTCCTTGGCTGGTATGTTAAAGATGATCCAACTAAGACTCCAATCAAGCATGTTGATGATCATAAGTTCCCTGCTACAGATATGGATTACGTTGCTAAGTGGGAACAGACTCATGCAAACTATAGAGTTGAATACTATTATGAAAATAAGGATTCAACAGGTTATGATATAGATGATGCTAAAACAATAACTCCACTTGGAATGATAGGGGCTTTCCCTGCATTCGATACAACTCCAAAAACAGGCTTTACTTATAACGCTTCTAAGCGTGAAATAACAACAGGAGAAGGGGGAGCACCTGTTTCTGTTGTTCAAGTAGATGAAGAAGGAAACGGAATCACTCTTGTTAAGCTTTACTTTGACAGAAAGACTATTGAATTCACCCTTAAAGCAAACGGTGGAAAATTCACCGACGGAAAAGGAAATACAACAGAAGAAATCATCCTTGAAGGAAAATATGGAACGCCACTTCCTTCTGTTGATTCAAGAGGATTCAGAGTAGAAGTTCCACAGCCACCGGTTCTTGATGAACACGCACTTAATGACGGTACTTCTGTGGCAAATGACTTTACATTCAAGGCATGGCATGTAAGAACAGAATCAGATCTTGAAAATACATTACCGGACCCATTTGTCTTCCCTCCAGAAAATGCAATTTATGCTGCCCGCTGGACTCAGCATAACGGCTTATATGAAGTTGTTCACTGGGCAGAAACTCTGGATAACAAGCTTCTTGCACCAAAAGCAATTGATGGATTCTCTGGTAAGATGCTGGAAGGTTCTGTAACAAAGAAAGGTCAGCTTTATAACTCAATGGTTTATGACATTCCTACAGTAACTGGATTTGAAGCTCAGCCAGTAGAGTTCAAATATTCTTCTGGAACCATTACAGCTGACGGAAAAGCAGAAGTAATTATTACATATCTCAGAAAAAAATATACAATCAATTTCCACCTGAATGACAGCGGTGAGAAAAAAGCACACTGGTTTGGTGATGATCCTGGTGTGGTAAGTAATCAGACCGTAGGAATAACCGGTAAATACAGAACAGACTTTACGCCACCTCATAATCCTTCTCGCGAACACTTTATCTTTGCTGGATGGACAACAGATAAAACTACAAATGAAATTGTTGATGTAGTTCCATCATTTACCGAAGACGCACCAAAAGATTATTATGCAGTCTGGTATTCAAAAGCCAGTGGTGGACTTGAAACAGATACATCAGATATTTCACTTGTATGTACTGAGAACGGAAGAGTAATTTCAGCAAACGTTTCAACTCCGGAAGATTCGGGAATATGGGCTTTCAGCTGGAGCATAAACAACGTTGCTGTTTCAAATGGTTCAAATGGAGTTACTTTTGATTCGAATGGAAAATCTCTTAAACTTTCAGGATGTCTTGCAAAAGACTATGAAATTACTGTTGTGGCAACACATGACGGTAAAGCTTACACAAGAACAGAAGTTGTGACTGTAAGATAAAATATAAGGAGTCGACTATGAAAAACACTTCTAAATTTTTAGCTGGATTTTTTGGGTTTATAACAGTTCTTTCTGGTTGCCACTTTACACCGCTTCAGACTCTTCAGTTAGAAGAAACACCTGTTCAGAAAGAAGAAGAAAAGATAACAGCTGTAACATTATCTGATGATAAAGTGCTTGTTTACTTTAATTGTATAACCAATGAAGAAGCTTCTGGAGCAAGAAAAGCTTTTGCCAGTATTGACTTTAACTCTTACAGTTACGATCTTTTGGCAAAAGAATCTGGTGCTACAGAGTTCAGAAAACTCAATGATGAAAAACTGGATTATAAGGCAATTTATTCCGGAACACAGATTTCTCCAAAAGAATATTCTTTCCAGTTGAAGGCTTATGATAACAATAATAATGCTGTAATGGCGGGAGAAACAGAGTCTATTGATCTTACAAATGGGTACAAGCATGTAAATTTCTTAATGCGTCCGCAGACAGGATTTACAGGTTCTGCAAAGGTTACAGTAGATTTCCCTGATGATTCTCTTGTAGCAGAGGTTGAAACTTGTCTCACGACACTTGGAGCTCCTTTTACTCCAACTCAGGACCATGCTAAAACAGTTAAAAGTTTTGAATCATCTCCTGAATATAACGGATGCAAACGTTTTGTTCTCGATTATAATGATCTTCCAAGCGGTAAAGATGTTTTTGTATTTATCAGAATTATAGATAAAGCAGGCAAAATAATTTCAAGCAGACTCGAAACTGTTGAAATTACCGGTAGTGCTGTATCAGAAAGTAAGATTCATATTGAAAAACTTAGAACATATGCAGTTAGCTTTCCATTAATGAAAAACGGCCAGACAGGTGCTTTCCCTGGAAAAGAAATTGTTCTCAAAGACAAAGACGAAAATGAATATGTTCTTTACGATGACGGTAACGGAAACTTTTCGGGTTCTGTTCCTGATGGTGAATACGATATCATAATGCGTGATAAAGGAGACGGAACTTCTTCTATAGATACCGGCCTTGATTTTGTTGTCGGAAGCGACACAAATCAGGATGAAATCAACTTTATTACAGTTACATTGCCAGGGGACTCAGGTCTGATTTATACACCAGTTGAAGGCGGCGGAATTCCAGTTCCGCTTGATTCAGATGGCAACCACGAAAAAAATGATGACGGAAATTATGAATTCCTTGTACCAGCCGGTGGAAAATTTGAAGTAAATGTTGGTTATGAAAAAGGTTTTGAAGTTGATGAAGGTGGAGTTACAATCGGTGGTAAAACTGTTATTCCGGCAGCCCCAGACGTAGAACTTGTTCAGCCCGACAACACTTTAACTATTCCTGTTCCATCTGACGGAAGAAAACCAAATACTACAGTAAACGGCGTTAAGGCTATTGAATATAACATTACTTTTGCGGGAGAAAACTACGAATTCAAGAGCGGATATACTAAGCCTGTTACTTATACGGCTAAAGACGGCGTAACTCTTCCAAAATATTCTGATGTGGAATATACAGGAACAGAAGGTTATATACTGGACGGATGGAAGGACGCTTCTGGAAATGTATATGCTGATATTCCAAAAGGTATGTTTGATTCTATAACTCTTACACCAGTCTGGAAAAAAGGTGTAGATGTTACTCAACCTGACGGTTGGAACGAAGAGCCTCCTGAAATTCCAGGAAACTTTAGCATAGCACCATCGGTATTTGCCTGTGGTTATTCCCTTATCATCAAATGGAGTGATGACGTAAACGGAACAGGAGAAACAAATATTTACATTGACTACAACAGTAACGGAGTTATCGATCCAGAAGATTCTAAGGTAATTGGTTCCTATAACAAGTCTAAAACAGACTTTACGGGCTATAAATTAAGGGCTGAAAATCGTGACGGTTCTCAGCCTGCTTCAAACTTTACATATACTGTTCTTGGTGGAAAACTTGCTTCACTGACAGGTCTTGGTTACGATAAGCAGAATACTTCTACTGTAAACATCAGCGGTAAGAATACTGTAATCGGTAACGGTGTGGATGTTGGTGTTGATTTGCCTTCTCTTACAAATGAATGGGTAAATATTACAGGTCCGATGAGCGGCGACTATCAGATTACTCTTGAAACCCGTCACGAGTTCAACAGAAATGAAAAGACTCACAAGGTTGCTTATATTCAGAATTCTACATTTGCACAGACTTCAAAGTTTACCTGTATTAAACAGGATACAAAAGAAGAGCTTGGGCTTGGATTCTCAAATATTACTGAAAAAGGAACCGAAAAAATCATCATCTATCTTAAAGATCCTTCTCCAATTCATCTGCCTTCTGTAGAAGATGTAAATGATGGCGGTCTTGATGTATTTGTATGGAATGACAGTAGTAACACAGTTCCAATGGAATTTATGCTCGGAAGTACAGCATTGATCAACGAAAAGTGTTCTGTATTCTCAATTTCTGTGAAGAATGGTAAGTTCCAGCTTAAGAACACTCAAATGAAAAAAGAAGATGGAACAGCTCTTTCAACTTTGAATCTTGGACAGACAGGACCTGTATCTTATTCAGAAACACTTAAAACAAATACAAATTACACATATCTTCATATGTTCTCTCAGGAAAATATGATTACCCCTGCTAGAGCAACTGAATTCTTAAAATCAATTTATTTTATCAGGGATTCTGCAGATAAAGAAATTGAAATTACGCTCAATCTTGAAGCAGTTCCTTATGAGCAGATTAAGGCTATGCAGTCAAAATATGGTGCAACAAAATTCAATTATTTTGACGGAAGCTTCTATCTTGGAATTAAGCTTGCTAATAATGCAACAATCAAATGGCACGATGCTTATAATCAGGCAAAGCAGCAGGTCTTCAATGGAATGACTGGATATCTGATTAACATCACTTCTGAAGTTGAAAACAATTACATCTTTAAACGAATGAGCCTTGGTCAGTGCTGGACAGGTGGTGCCCGTCTTGATGGAAGAGATGTTTTTGATACTGCAGAAGTTGCTCCTGTACCTTTCGTAACTCTTGATACACCTTTCAAGTGGCAGTCAGGACCAGAAGCAGGTGTCATTTATACTAATGGAACTATTCCAACTGTATCAGGAAAAATTGCTAAGAGTGGAGTTTATTCAAGCTGTTCTTATTCTACTAAAGACGGAAATTATTACTTAAATGTAACTAAAGATGTTTCAAGCCTTGCAGGTAAGACTGTTAATTATTACAACTCAAGCTGGTCAAAACTTGGTTCTGTACAAGTTGAATCTTATGATCCTGTTAAAAAGCAGTTGAAACTTAAATCAGCTCCTTCTTCAGCTTCATCTATTGTATATGTTGGTGAATCAAACTTAACTACTGGAACTGCACAGATTCAGAATTCTGGTAGAGGAAAATATAGTGCAAATTATTGGGCTGAATACACAAACTGGGATGGTGGTGAACCAAACGACAGCTGTAGCGGAAAATCTGAACAGTGTATGCATTTCCTTAGCTCTGGTAAATGGAATGACTACGCTGCAGATTACGGTTCTGTTTATGGATACATTGTTGAATTCTCTCCTTATGAAAATCAGTGGAATACTGAAAAGGCAAACTATCCTTCAATGAAAGCACAAATTACTTACTAGATTGTGAGGCGTTTATGAAAAAAATATCTGCATTGTTTATTACATTTTTTATATCTCTTGGATTCGCTTCTGCACAAATAAAAGATATGAAGGCTGGCTCTTTCTTTAACTTTGAACCTGCAGCAGGCGAATTGAATGAATTTGTTTTTTCATCAATTGGTGGAGGAGCTGCATTTGAAGCCGGAATCCCTTTACCATTGTTCAGTGAAAGTCCTGTAGTTCACGGGCTTTTAGAAAATTTTGGTGTTAGTTTCAGAATGGCTTTTGATGGCTCAATTATGAAAAACACAAGCGTAACTTCACTTTTCAGTATGAGGTATATGACAGGAGCCTATACAAGAATCTTGCTTCCAGGAAATATGTTTTCAATTGTTCCGGAATTCAATTATGGACTTATTTTAAACTTTCCAAAGGCAAGCGGAGAAGGTGCCGAATATATAAAGAAAATTTATGTTGATCAGGCTTTACAGGTTGGTGCCGGTGTAAGATTTACACATCCGAAAATATTGCAGGAAAAACTTGAATTAGAGTTTACTCCAACATATTCTTTCAGTCCAGAATCAGGTTCTTCGGTTCATTATATTGGATTCAGATTTGGAGCTTTGTATAAATTTGCTGATAAAGGAAAACGTTCTTTTGAAACTGAATCTAATGAATCATTGAATGAAACTGAAGTTTCAGAAACAGAGCATATTCAGCTGACTCCGGAATTAACTGAACAGAAAAATGGATTAAGTGAAAAAGCAGAATACCTTAGAGTAGAATTTGCAAACCTTGTTGAAGATGCAGAAGAGAACAATCTTAAAAAACTTGCAAAAAAATATAAAGGTTATGAAAAGCAGGTTGAAAAAATAATTGAAGAAATTAATTCAATAGATTCAGCAGAGTCTCTTACAGCGGTAGAACAAAAGCTTAATGAGCTGGAAGGAAAAATTGGAAATCTTGAAGAGATAGAAAAAGAAGCTGAAGTTGAACTGGATATTGCAGTTACAGAAATGGCGGCAAAGACAGGTCATGCAGCACTTATTCACCATCCAGATGATACTTATACAATTGCAATTCCACCTCTGATTTTCGAAGCAAACTCAACAGGCCTTATAATCAGCGAGAAAAATAAAAAGGCACTTGATACACTGATCGAAGTTCTCACAACAGATGAAAGAATTGCAGGTATGACTGTTTCAGTTTATGGTTACATAAACCCTGACAGCCGATCTGAGTTCTGGACAGAGGAAGAAAAAGAGCTTGCCAGAGGCCGTGCTGAAACTATCGGAAAATATCTTGAAGACAACGGATGCAACCATAAAGTTGATTCTCATGCAGGCGAAGGCTATACCTCAAATGTAGAGTTTAACCGTCGTGTCGAATTCCTGGTTCATAGTTAATGCCCCTATAACAGATTCAGATTTTCTTCGTAACCATTTGACATATTGACAACTACCTGTTTTAAAGACAGACTTGACCATTCTGAATGCTGCTGCGGAGGTAACTAATGGTCTGGGATTTTATTCAGAATCAGATTCTTGGGATGAAGTGGCTTACAGTTTTAATTCAGAAACTGCTGACTGCTTGAGGTCTTGATGTAACAGGCAGAATTGGCGGAAGTCTCCTTTTCTTTTTTATGGACCTTGTAAAAATCAGCTTAATACGGAATTTGATTTTTCTGATGATGCCAGCAAGAAAGAAGC
>JAKSTN010000033.1 GCA_024402535.1 Treponema sp. | reverse complement strand
AATGAAAAAGAAAATCATATATGAACTTAAAGGTCTTTACAGAGATAATTTTCGTGTAACAGGTTATGAATTTGGAGAAGGCAAAGAATCTCTTTGTATTGTTGGCACTATGCGTGGAAACGAAGTTCAGCAGCTTTACTGCTGTTCAAATCTTGTAAAAAAATTTAAGCAGCTGGAAGAAGAAGGAAGAATTATTCCAGGACACAAAATCCTTATAATCCCTTCATGTAATCCTTATTCCATGAATATTCAGAAACGTTTCTGGACAATAGACAACACAGATATTAACCGAATGTTTCCGGGTTATAATCTTGGGGAAACAACACAGAGAATTGCAGACGGCGTTTTCAAAGCAATCAAAGATTACGAATATGGAATTCAGTTTACTTCGTTTTATATGCCGGGAGATTTTATTCCTCATGTGCGTTTTATGGATGAAGGATATTCTGATGTTGAAACTGCAAAGCTTTTCGGACTTCCTTATGTTGTAAAAAGAGTTGTGCGTCCTTACGATACTGCAACACTAAATTATAACTGGCAGGTTTGGGATACAAAAGCTTACAGTCTTTATTCTTCAACGACTTCAAGGATTGATCCCCAGAGTGCAGGCCAGATTGTTCTATCAGTTTTGAAATTTTGCAGTGGACTTGGTTTTGTAAAATACCATGATTCAAAAAAGAAAGACAGCGAAGTTATCCTTGATACAGAAATGGTCAGCGTTCAGACTGCTAAATCTGGAATTTTTGAACCTCTTGTAAAAGCGGGGGACACTGTGGAAGAAGGAACACCTTTAGCACATATTGTAAATTCTTACGACGGGGAAATTCTTGAAACTTTGTATGCGCCTGTAAAATCTAGAGTGTTCTTCATTCATAATGAACCGCTTACATATGCCAGCACAAATGTTTTTAAGCTAATTGAAATTGAATAGAAAATGAAGCAGATTCCAAAAATAGGGCTTCGCATAATTAAGTCTGCGGTGGCGGTTTTTCTCTGCTATCTGTTTAATTATTTCAGGGGCGAAAACGGCATAGTTTTTTACAGTCAGCTTTCTGTTTTGTGGTGTATCCAGTCGTATATTTCAACTACAAAGCAGAACGCAAACCAGCGTATTGCAGGAACCTTTATTGGAGCAGGTTTTGGTCTTGTTGTTCTGCTTTTCTTTTTACTCATTCGAAATGCAGAATTGCAAGTCGGCGATTTTTCTATGTATCTTATAAAAGGATTGATTACATCCGTAGTAATAATTTTTGTTCTGTATGCAACCGTGATTTTAAACAAAAAAAATGCCTCATATTTTTCATGCGTGGTTTTTTTGAGTATTGTCGTAATTCATGGTGGTGACAACAATCCTTTTATTTTTACTCTGAACCGAGTAATAGATACAATGGTTGGAATTCTTATTGGTGTTGCAGTTAATCTTTTTCATCTTCCAAGAAAACAGCATAAAGAAATCCTGTTTATTTCAGGGCTTGATGATACGCTTTTGGATTCAGATTATCACCTTAATGATTACTGTAAGGTCGAACTTAACCGAATGATCGAGGAAGGGTTGAATTTCACTTTGTCTACAATGCGTCCACCTGCAAGTATTATTGAACCAATGGCGGATATTAAGCTGAAGCTTCCTGTAATAGCTATGAACGGCGGAGTTTTATACGATACGCAAAGTAAACGATATCTTGAAAAAATCGAAATTGAAAAAAAAGAGGCCATTGAAATTGCAAAATTTCTTGATGAAAACAATATCCTGTATTTTGCCAATGTTGTAGTGGATGATACTCTGCTTATTTATTATAACCGCAGGATTGGATTAGATTTTGATAAAGTGCAGACTGGGCTTGTTAATACTTTACGAAAATCGCCTTACAGAAATTACATAAACAGGTCTTTACCGTCTGATGAAAATGTAGTTTATTTTATGCTTTTTTATCCGACAGATTCTATTGAGAAAATTTATTCAATTCTAAAAAAAGAACAGATTAATAAATTTTTCAAAGTTTTGAATTATCCTTCAAAAGACTTTCCGGGTTACAGTTATATTAAAATATTCAATGAATATGCATCAAAAGAAAATATGATTGAATTGTTGAAACGAAGGATAAAGCCTGAAAAAGTAATTACATTTGGAACAATTCCTGGAAAATATGATTATGTTGTAAAGGAAGGGGATACAAACGAAGTTGTTCATAAGATGAAGAAATTGTTTGAAAACATGCATTAATTTTTTACATATTTGGTTGATTTTAACTTGGTATTACTATAATTTATAATTATAGACAGTTCGAAATCCATCCTGTCTTAAAACAAAACTAGGGGAAAAAAATGTCACATCAAAATCTTGCCGGGCGGTATTCTGTCATCCGGCAAAAGTACCCGCGGGAAATGGTAATGCTCCGCGGGACCGGTTGCAGCTGGAAAAAATGTGCCTTCTGCGACTATCATCTGGATTTTTCCACCAACACAAAAGAAAACTTTTTGCTGAACAGGGAAGTACTGTCCAAAGTAACTGGATGCTACGGCGTTCTTGAAGTAGACAACTGCGGAAGTTTTACGGAACTGGATTCTTCAACAATGAAAGAATTAATGCGTGTTTGCGTGGAAAAGAAAATCAAAAATATTCATTTTGAATGTCACTGGCATAACCGGAACAAAATTCCGGAATTAAAACAGAGTTTTGCAAATCTTGGGATTACTGCAAAATTTAAGTGCGGTGCAGAAACTTTTGATATTCCTTTCAGAGAAAAGGTAATGAACAAAGGTATGGGCCTGGAAACAGAGGTCCAGGATATTGCCCGGTATTTTGACGAATGCATTCTGCTTTTTGGACTGAAAGGACAGACTAAGGATTCTATGCTTTCTGATATTGAAACCGGGCTTTCGAATTTTGAGCGCATTTATGTAAATGTTATGTGTGATAACAGCGCACCGCTTAAACCTGATCCCGAGGCTGTAGAAGTTTTCTACAAAGAAATTTTGCCTGTTCTGGAACCTGATCCACGGGCAGATGTATTTACAGACAATCTGGATTTCTCACAGGAAGAAATCACAATTTTTTAGGAGTAATAAAATGATTAATGAAATAATACTTATAGCATCAATTTTTGTAATTTACGGAATGGTAATCGGTTCTTTTGCAATTTTTAAAGAAAAGGGACTTTACCTTATGACAATCGTTGCCACTATCGCGGCAAACATTGAAGTTTTAATTGTGGTTGACGCATTCGGAATGGAAATGACACTTGGAAATATTCTTTTTGCAAGTATGTTCCTTGTAAGTGATATTGCATCAGAAATTTATGGAAAGAAAATCGCAAAAACTACAGTTTACCTTGGTATTGCTACAAGCGTGATTTTCATGATTATCAGTCAGAGCTGGCTTTTATATGTTCCGAACGGAAATGATTTTGCAATGGACAGCATCAGAACAATTTTTTCAAACACACCACGCCTTATGATTGCCGGAATTGCAGTTTACGTTGTATGCCAGCTTTTTGACGTTTGGCTTTATCACAAATGGTGGGACATCACTACAAAACGTTTCGGAGATTCAAAGAAATTCCTGTGGCTCCGCAATAACGGTTCAACACTTATCAGTCAGCTGGTAAATACAGTTCTTTTCAACATTGCGGCTTTTGCAGGAATTCACGATGCCAAGACAATTTTTAATATCATCATTTCCTGCTATGTAATCTTTGTTGTTACATCTCTGGCAGATACACCCTTCGTGTATCTTGCCAGAAAAATTAATGATAAACAGGTTTCTATTTCATCAGAAAAAAAGTAAAACTATTAGTTATTTTTTATCTCTCAGCAAAGGTTCGAATTTATCCAAAGGTAAAGGTTTTGAATAAAAATATCCCTGGATACTGTCACAGCCGATGTTTTTCAGGAATGTAACCTGATTTGTGTTTTCAACTCCTTCGGCAGTGACATGCATTCCAAGATCTTTTGCAAGTAAGATTGTATGTTCCAGAAGCCGGTCACCGCCGTAGTTTCCGATATAGTCAATCAGACTTTTATCGATTTTCAGAGTATCAAAATGCATGA
Organism: Treponema sp.; assembly: GCA_024402535.1. GTDB lineage: Bacteria > Spirochaetota > Spirochaetia > Treponematales > Treponemataceae > Treponema_D. Next base: position 28,517 of record JAKSTN010000033.1, on the reverse strand, counting down.
TGTTTAAAGTGGCCAGGGAAGAATATCCTGAACCGAAGTCGTCCATATGGAGTCTGAAGCCGGCATCATAGAAAGCTTCAGCAATGTCTTTTATTTCGTTGTTTGTAACAGCGGCTGTTTCTGTAATTTCAATAGGAAGAAGGTCTTTTTCTATTCCAATATCTTCAGAAATTTTTTTGTATTCAGTTACAATATTTTTATAGTAGAGACTGATTCTTGAAAGATTTATGGAAACTGGAACAAGAACTTTGTTCTGTTCTTTCCAGGTTTTTTGCTGGCGGCAGACATTTGTAAAAATGTATTCATCAAAGGTTCGAATCATTCCGTTTTTCTCAAAAACCGGAATGAAGTCGCCAGGCGGGATAATTGTTCCGTCTTCTTTCTGCCATCTGACAAGAGCTTCGGCTCCAACAAGTTCTCCATCTGAAGGATTATATTTTGGCTGATACCAGATTTTAAATTCTTTTTTCAAAAGAGCAGTTTCAAAACCGTCTACCACAGCTTTTTCTTTAATCAGTCGTTCTGTATCAGCTTCATCAAAGAAAGCATAGTTTATATTCTGCAGAATTTTTGCATTATGTTTTGCAACTACAGATTCGCTGTAAGCAAGTTCTATTCTTTTATTTGGATTCCATTTTGAAATTCCAAAATAAGGAATAAGCTGAGGAACTTCCAGTTCTGCTGAAACAATGTTCAGAGCAAGTGTTATATTTTTCAGTTTTCTGATTATGATTTCTTCATCTTCTGTAGGGATAAAAATAATGAAGTGGTCGGCATTGATATGTCCTGCAAGATCGCCGCTGTCAAATTCAAGAGCATTAGAAATGCTTTTCCATATGGCTTCGATTACCTGGTCACCTTTTATAATGCCGCAGACAGAATTTATGATTTTAAATGAGTGAATATCAAGGGAGATAATTGATCCGGGAATATGTTTCTTTTTAAGATTGGCTTTGAATTTGATGTAATTGTGGCCTTTAGTAATAGGGTCGTAATAGGCATACTGTTCGAGTTCTTTGCGGCGGATTTCTTCTTCGTTTATCTGAATGCTTGTATGGTCTTTAACAATAGAAAGTGCCCAGATGTCGCCGTTGTCATCTTTAGTAAGGAGAAAGCTTTGGTTTAAGTAAATGCGGCGGCCGTTGTCTGTGTCAGCCCAATAATTAACAATGTATTCCCGTTTACCTTCATTGTAATAATCAAGTAATGTTTTTCTTACATCTTCAAGGAAGGGATATTTTTCCTGATTTTCTTTAGAAACCATAGTAGAAACCCATTTGTTGATAAAATCAGAAAATTTGCAGGGATAAGTCATTCCGATACGTTCGAGGGAGGAACTTGTGGATCCGTCGGGTTTTTTATGGAGAATATCAGTTTCAATAATATCTTTCGAAAGATTTATATCATAATATGAAATTGCGTTGGATAAAATTGCAAGTCTGAATTGTGAATCATAAGATAACATAAATATTAAAATCCCGTGTATCTATATAGATTAACACCAAATTGGAGATTTTCAAGATTTTTTTCAAATTTTGCCGGAGACAGATTACTTATAAAGTTCTGCGGCTTTTTTATGTTCGTCGCAGACCTGTTTTTTCAGGCTTTCAGGTGAAAGGACTTTTACCTGGGAGCCGAATTTCATAATCCAGAAAAGCACTTCCTGTGTCTGGTTTGATTCAAAACTTAAATAAACAGAGCCGTCTTTGTTCTGACGGCATTCCTGGTTTTTATGCCAGGTGCGTTCCAGAATATATGTGTTGACTGATTTATCAAAAACCAGTTCGATTTTTTGCGGCGGATTGTCATTATTCCAGATACCAAAATATGGGTCGATTTTTACTTTAGAAGCATAATCCGGGTCCGGTTCAAAAGCTTCTTTTACAACAACATCCTTCATGCGAGCCAGCGTAAAGGCAATGTAATCATCATGTTTCGGGTTATAACATATTACATACCAGTCGCCTTTCTGATTATAAATTTTGTAAGGGTGGGCAGTATGTGGAGTATGTTCGGTGGCTTTTATAGAACGGTAACCGAAATCAATTACTTTATGATTTTTTACGGCCTTGAAAACCTGATTGAAAACATTGGCATCTACATTTGGGATTGCTTCGCTGATGAACTGAACGTTTGATGCTAAATCGGTCTGAACTTCAATCTGGTTTGGAAGCATATCTGAAAGTTTGTCGTAAACATTTTTTATGGAATCTTCCAGTGGGGTATTTTTATAACGTTCCAGAAGCGGCAGAAGTCCTGCAATGGCAACCAGTTCACTCTGGGCAATTTTTACATCGCGGATTTTGTAATTTTCATCTGAAATATAGTAGCCTTTGTGATAAAAGTCGTATTCAATCGGACTGTCATAATCATCTTTCAGGCTGTCCAGGTCACGCATAATAGTAGCCCGGGAAACTCCTGTTTCCCGCATTAAATCAGGAACATTGGGATAGTTCATGTTTTTTATAAGCTGTTCAATGTGAAGAAGTCTGAAGGATTTTGCTTTCTGTTCTCGGATTTTTTCTGCCATGGTTTTATTTTACTATGGTAGATATTTTTTTCAATATTTTCAGTAAAATACTTCTGAGGAAAATATGACAACAGAAGAATTAGAAAAATTAAGTTCAGATACAGCGGAACTTGTGGCCATTTTTGAAAAATATGACTGTATTGCAAATGCAAATGTTAATGCTGATATAGAAAAAATGAAGGCTCTTGTAAAAGAAATGGCAGAAGCCTGCATTGAAAATAAAGAAGAATGTGCTGCATTTTTGAAGTGGATGGAAGATCACGAATTTTATACTTCACCGGCTTCCACAAAATTCCATGGAAATTTTAAAAGCGGACTTTGCGTTCACTCTCTTATGGTAACTTATCAGGCTTTAAAACTTGCGCCTGCTATTTTTGCCGACTGGATGAAATCCAAAGTTGCGGGTAAGTTTACATTTACAGCGGAAGATGTTTTTGTTGCAGCACTGGCTCACGATTTCTGTAAGGCAGGATTTTATTCCACAAGTTACAAAAATACAAAAGACGTTTTCGGAAACTGGGTTAAGACTCCATATTACACAGTAAAAAATGATGTAAGAAATCTGGGACACGGAAATGAATCTGTATTGCTGCTTCTGGAAGCAATGCCTTCCTATATAAAGAAACGTCCTGTAATTGAAGCTGTAAGCCGCCATATGGGCTTTAGTGATTTAACAGATACAGAAAAAATGAATTATTCGAATTTCCTTTCAAATCCGCTTGTACTTTTGATTCAGTTTGCAGATCAGAGTGCTTCAGGCTGGTATGATTATTAATAGAAGAAAAGTTTCGAAATGACTCTTGCGACTTTTTTAATTGTATGTCCTCTGGTTTTCTTTGCAGGATTAATTGATGCTATTGGCGGCGGTGGCGGACTTATTTCCCTGCCGGCTTATCTGCTTGCCGGGCTGCCGCCACATAATGCAATTGCAACAAATAAGCTTTCTTCAAGTATGGGAACAACGGTTGCTACGGTGCGACTTTGTCGCGGTGGAAATGTTCACTGGAAACTTGCAGTTCTGACCGTTGTTCTTGCAATGCTTGGTTCTTCTATTGGTGCAAATCTGAATCTTCTTGTAAGTGATGATGTAATGGTTTACGTTCTTGTGGCTATTCTTCCTGTAACTGCTTTTGTTGTTTTGAATAAAAAACTTTTTAAAGACAGGGAAGAGGCCGAAGTTTCCGATGTAAATTCCAGAACTTATATTGTTGCATCAGTTTCTGCTTTGATTATTGGAATGTATGATGGATTTTATGGTCCAGGAACTGGAACATTCCTGATTCTGGCTTTTACGGTTTTTGCCCGTATGAATATCAGAAGTGCCAACGCTCACGCTAAAATTATCAACCTGACTACGAACATTACTTCAATGGTAGTTTTCCTTATGAACGGCGAAGGCATGATTCTATTGGGTCTGGTTTCCGGCGTATGCAATATGGTTGGTGGCTGGCTCGGCGCGGGCCTTATGATCAAGAACGGAACAAAGATCGTCCGCCCGTCCATTATTTTTGTGCTTATCCTTCTTCTTGTGAAGGTGCTTTTATTCAGGTGATGTGGTAGTATAAAAAATTCCGATTGAGATTTTTAATAGACAGGCATTATTTTTTCTTTATATAATTACTATATATAAATAAAGAGCTTTTTGAGGTTGATTATATGAAAAAAAGTGGTGTTATTGTTTTTTTGTTCTTTTTGGGATTTATTTGCGGTTTAACTTCCTGTGAGAATTTTTCAAATAGTAAATACTTGAAAGAACAGCTTGAGAAGAAAATAGCATACGCTAACGCAAAAAGCTTTACTGTTCGTGTTGCTGCCGATAATGGAACGGGATCAATTGTTACAGGAGCAGGTGATAAAACAGTAAAAGTTAGCGATTTTATTAATCTGGAATTTGAAGAAAGTGACAGTTATAAATTTCTTTACTGGACTGCAATTGATAAAGAAACCGGAGCAGATCTTTCAGATAGTATAAAATTCACACCTAATGACAAGGAAAAGACAGTTGCAGAAATCCTGAAAGAAGGAAACATTTTAATTAAACCGGTATGTGCAATACGTCCTTCAATAACCGATTTCAGTCCGCGAGATGTAGAGTCTGGAGTAGCAAAAAACTCAACAATCAGAATTACGTTTAATCAGAAACTTTCTATAGAAAATGATCTTTCTAAAATAAGCGTAACAGTAAATGGAGAAAATGTACTTAGATATTTTAAGTCTGTTTTTATAGAAGAGAATGCTATTGTTTTGATGGCGGATATCGATAATTCTATTCCAATAACTTCAGGTAAGAAAATAGTAAATGTGAATATTCCTGCAGGATTGTTTTATATAACAGAAAATGGTGAAAAGATAGAATTAAAATCAGATGTTCAGAGACAGTACACGATAAATCAGAATTTAAACATCCAGTCAAAAGTAGACTTTGCAATGACTGCAGGAAGCGGAACATTGAAAGTAGAAGGTGAAGCTTTTTCTCAAAGTGTAACAAGAACTTACAACTATGGGGATGAACTGGAAATCAGTTTTGATGAAAGCCAATCGTATCAGTTTGTAAGATGGGAAATAAAAAATGGCGGAACAGAAGAAAATTTAATAGTTTCTATTGCAGATGAAAAATTATCAAAGACAACCATTAAAATAAAAGGCCAGTCTGAAGAAAACAGAAATGTAGAAATTAAAGCTGTTTGTGCAGAAAGACCTTATGTTTCAGAATTCTCTCCTGTAGTTTCTGCTGCAAATTCTTCAGTAGCAAAAAATTCTCCGATCAATATTACTTTTTCTAAAGCTCTGACACTTACAGATGAAGACCTTGCAAAAATTCAGATTACAATTTCAGAGGATGATGTAAAAGGGCATTTTAAGGATCCAGTAATTTCCGGTTCTACAGTAACCTTTGCAGCAAACAGTGAAAATCTTATTGATTTTACAAACGGTATAAAAACAGTTCGTGTAATAATTCCTGGAGATTTTTATTATCTTGCAAATAAGACAGAAGATTATGATGGCGACAAAATTTACATTGGTAATGAAGTAAAAAAATCTTATGTAATAAATTCATTGACTGAAGAGCGTACAACAGTAAATTTTAGTGCTGAAGCAAATACAGGGAAAATCACACCTTCAGGAAGTCAGCAATATAACTACGGGGATAAGGTTGTTATTAAATTTGAAGAAAGTAGTACACATAAATTCTTAAGATGGGAAACTTCAGATTCTTCAAAAATTGTAATTGCTGAACCAGGTTCGAAAGAAACAACAGTAACAATCAAAAGCACAGAAAAAAGCGGAAGTTTTATTGTAAATGCTGTTTGTGTGGAAAGACCTGCGGTAACTGCTATTTCACCTGATACTTCAGCTTCAACTTCTGTATCTGTTCCAAAAGACAGTGATATTGAAATTACATTCAACAAAACTCTGGCAGCAGAAAATGATTTGAGCAAGATTACTGTGTTCATGGATGGATATAGTGTTGATGAGTATTTTGAAACCCGTTCTATTAGTGAAAATAAAGTAATTCTTAAATCAAATAAAGATAATCCGTTACCTGTAACAACTGGAACAAAAAACATACTTGTTACTGTTCCTTCCGATTTGTTCTATGAATATGGCGAAGATAAAATACAGATTGAAACTGGAGTTGAAACTGTAAAAAAATATAAAATCAATTCCACAAGCAGTATTCGGGCTCAGGTAAACTTTACAGCGGCCAATGGTGCAACTATTTATGGAAGCATAGAACCCAATGGTCAGCTTGCTTACAACTATAATGATGTGATTCCACTTAAATTTACAGAAGGCTCTCAGTATAAATTTACAGGCTGGAAAGTTGAAAATGGAGAAGGAGTTGTAAGAGTTGAAAATCTTTCATCAAAAGAAACAACAGTTACAATTCTTGATTCAACAGCGGAAAAGGAAATCGTAAAAATCAGTCCGATTTGTATTCCTTATGTACAGGTAACCGAAACTGAACCTGCACCAAATGCAACCGGTGTAAGAAAAGATACTATTATCAAGATTGCCTTTGACAAAGAAATAAACAGAAGTTTGTTTGAAGCAAAACCTCAAGATTATGTTTCTGTTTTTAATGGAATCATTGAAATGACAGACAATTATACTGCTCCTAAACTTCAGGAAGACAACAAGACAATTGTAATTTCACCTGATTTTACAAATGCAATCAATTTTGGTGCAGCAACATCCATTTCCATGACTGTAATCTGTTCTCAAGAAATTCCATTTGCAGATACAAAAGACCAGCTTTCAGGTGACTACAAACTTACATTTAAAATGTCAAATACAAAGGACACAACGCCACCTGTTATGGCTGGCACTGTAAAACTTGCTAAGACTGTGGAAGGTCTTTCATCAGAAGGCACACTGCTTAAAAATGGAATGAATTTTGACGGAACAAATCACATTAAAAATCAGTTTGCAGTAGAAGCTTCCGGTCTTGATGAAGATTCTGGTCTTTCGGTAATTCGTGTAAAGGCAAGAAGAATTGAAACTGTTGAAGGCGATAGTGTAAAAGAAAATGAAGTAGTGCTGGACAGTAAAGAAAGATTTGATTTTTCATATACAGAAGCAAAGACACTCAAAGCAATGTTCACATTGCCAGATACTGTTGCAGACGGAATTATTCAGCTTGATGTTTATGTAGTGAACAACGGCGATATTGAAAATGAAACACCTGTAAGCTTTGTTGTAGCAAAAGATACAAGTATCAGCAACATTCGAATTTTCAACAGAAATCCTGTATATGAAAATTGGAAGGATTTGTCTCCAGAAAGTATTGCAAACTCAATTCGAACAATTTATTTAAAGTGTGATGAAGCTGATGTATTTGCAAAAGGTTATTCTACAGATTTGACATTAATGCTACAGTGGGGGTCTGATCCAAATAATCTGGAATATGAATCTGCAAACTTTGTTTATGTTCAGGACGGTTTTGAGGCAAATGATGGTTCATGGGTAAATATTGAAGGACGTGTTGCTAAAATTGAAATTCCAGCAACTAAATTTAACTCTGTAAAGCCAACTTATCTTAAGGCGATAGCACAGGATGCTGTTGGAAACATATCTGTAAAGGATTGGTTTATTTCTGGCGGTAATTCTGGTATTCCTGCTGTTGGAGACGTATCAGGAGGAGGCTGGAATGATACAAGAGGGTGGTATGATTTTTATACTACAGAAGAAATAAAAGGTAAAAATACCAAGAATTTAAATCATGAATATATTTATTATGTATATCCTGGAGCAATAGTTGATAGTGGTAGTATAGCTACTCGTGGTTTTGCTGGTTATGCAGCACATAACCCTAATGCAGGTATGATAAGTTTAAATTCAATGCAGATTCAAAACTTAAATTGGACCAATGGATTTGAATTTTATGTCCAGGAAGTTTACCATGATTTCTCAGATACACATGAGTCTATTATTTCCGACTGCATGAAAAAATGGGAAAGAGAATCATTTTTTAATATAGAGAATGGAATTCAACCTGGAGTAAAAATTAAAGCGGATTGTCAGTCGCTTGGAACAGATTGTTGTACCTATGGAAATCTAAACGGACCTTTCTATTATAATCGTCCTGGCAAGCCTAAAATAAAAGATATCTCTATCAAAGACGTAATATCTACTGAAGGTAGCGGAACAATGAAACTGACGGTTACATTTAATGAAAAGCCTGAAGCTTCTGATTTACAGTATTTTATTTCTAATGATGTTAATTCAATAGAACGTTCTTATTCTACAACAAACATTTTAGAATGTGTAAAATCAAAAAATATTATAATAAATCTATCTTTGTTTGATAAAACGAATTCTGTTGTAAAACATACCATAACTTATTCACCTGTACTTGATACAAATGGTTTAGGACCAACTCTGGATGGTGGTGTTTCTTACGATTTGATTACGAACAGATTTACTCAAAAGATTTCTTCAGCAAACAGATTTAAGAAAGAAGATGGAAAAGTAAAATATACGCTTTATGGCAGTAAAACAGGAAATACAAAAAGTGAAGTAATGAAGGGAAACAGTATAACTGGGGAATTCTCTGGAGACACCAGTGGAACAGTCGCTGTTCCTTTATTCTTACTTGGTGATATGAACACTTTTAACTCCAAAGAAACAATGTATTATACTTTTGATCTTAAAGATGAAAATGGCAATAATTTTTCAGAAATAGAAAAATTTTCATTAAATTATTCATATTATTCGGATATGGGAAACCTTTATTATCAGATGATTGATAAAGATATGTCGAACTGGAAGTTGAAATTTACTGCAACAATGCCTGCAGTTTTTGATTGGAGTGATGGTTTCTATATGCCTGATGACACTATAAAAAATGTCTATGCTATTATAGGTACTGATTATGGATATTTAAAATATGAAAACTATTATTTTAAAGATGGAAACTGGAATGCTCTTGGTCCAGCCAACTATTATATTTTTGATTTGTATACTCTTGTTTCAAAGAAACAGCTTGCAGCACCAACTCAACTTAAAGATAACATTATGAAATATTCTTTGACCATAAAAGATGCAGCTAAAGGTACATTTGCTAAACTTCGTTATACTCGTTACTATGAAAGTCCAATGTACTTCTATCTTGGGCAAGAAAAATGTACACGAAAAGACTATGTTGATAACGGATCAACAAAATTTGTTTCATCAGACGCACCAACTTTTGTTCAGACACTTTATTCATCAATCAATTTTGAAAATGAAGAAGCCTGGTACAATCTGGCAGCCTGCACAGACTTCCAGCAAAATGCAAGCGGCATCAATTTCTATTCGCCATCTCTGGCAGATGTTCAAAGCGGCTGGTATTACAGAACAATGGTAGTCTACGCCGACGACACCTGGCAACTTGGCAAAGTTTATCAGAAATAATTTGCAGTAGCGATGGTAAGGGCGGCGGAGCCGTTCAAAAGAAAGGGCAGTTACGCTTTGGCGTGGCTGCCTTTTCTTTTGAATGGAGCGCTTGGCGCGGAACCCTGGACGTAGCGACCCTTGCGGTAGAATGACGCAAGGGGACTGCCCGCTAATTTGTATTTCATCGATTATTTGTAAAAAATATGGTATATTATATAAAGCACCGGATGAGTTTCGGAAATGGGGGTAAAATATGTCTGATGTTGTGTTTGAAGATTTTACAAAACAAATACTCACTTTGTCATATGATCAAACCATAACTTTGATGGGAAAATTATTGGAGTCATTGAAAACAAAAAAAGCAGAAGAAAATTATTCTGAAATGGAGAAAGATGTAACTCGAGCTTCTATGAATGCCATGTGGGAGGAACTAAAAAATGACACATGGTGAAATATGGCTTGTAGATTTTGGTTTTCCAGTGGGAAGTTTGCCAGCAAAAACTCGACCTGTTGTAGTAATGCAGAATGACTTAATTGGAATAAAAGATTTAAATACTGTTGTTGTAATACCATTCACTTCAAATTTAGTTTCATCGGAATATGAACCAAACATTCTGTTTTCAAAAGAAGAAACAGGACTTACAAAAGATTCGGTAGCAGTTATTCATCTTATTGGGGCTGTGAATAATTTTTCATTTGTGAATAAAATATCGAAGTTGTCAGAAGAAAATTATGAAAAACTTGTGAATTCTGTTAATAGGTTAATATCGAATAAAAATTAAATTTCCCCGCAGTAGCGATGGGAAGGGCGGCGGAGCCGTTCAAAATAAAGGGCAGCCTGAGCTTTTGCGTGGCTGCCCTTTATTTTGAATGGAGCGTTTGGCGCGGAACCCTGGACTGCCAGAAAGATTATTGTTTTCTTTTATAGTGTGTATTATAATATGTAAAATAATCTGCTTTAAATGGGGGGTAAAAATGACTTTTGAAAAAAAAGAAATTGTTTCTGCGACAGCTTTGGTTCGCCAGTTTTCATCATTTCTCACTTTTTTGACTACTCAGAAATTAAGGAAGATTGCCATTATTAGAAATAATGAAATGGAAGCAGTAGTTCTTCCTATAAAGGAATATGAACGGCTTTTGGAAATTGAGGAAAAAGCGAAGAAAAAATCAGTAAAAGACTATTTTGGAATAATGTCACAGGAAGATTTTCAGCTGATGGAAAAAGCTGTAAAGGAATGCAGGAAGGTTGATATAAATGAATGGTGAAAAAAAATACCTTCTTGATACAAATGTAATCATTCGTTTTTTGAAGGGAGAAACAGAACTTTTTTCTTTGTTTGATAAAGAAGAAAACCTTTTTGTGTCATCTGTCAGTATTGGTGAATTGATGTATGGAGCTGAACTTTCATCTAAAGTGGAATTTAACCGGGAAATGTATCTTGGTTTATGCCAGGCGCTAAACATTATTGTTCCCGATGAATATGTTAGTGCTGCTTATGGAAAGGTAAAAGCTTCCCTTAAACGGGCGGGACATCCTATTCCCGAGAATGATATCTGGATTGCCGCAACTGCCATAGAAGGAAATTTGACTTTAGTTACTGCTGATTCTGATTTTGAAGGAATTGAAGGATTGTCAGTAGAAATACAATAAAATAGAATATCACTCATAAGGAACTGAAAATATGACTTTTTATGATATTTCACAGGAAGTTTTCAACTGTGCGGTTTTTCCGGGAGACCCGAAACCTGAACGAATCGAAATATTGAAAAATTCAATGGCAAATGTTTTGTTACCCGTTTTGACGGAACTTTGGGCGCCGTTGACGCGGAAGGCATTTTGAAAAAAGCACATGAAGCCGACCCTAAAAAGGAATCCGCGTGGAACAGGTTCCGGAAGGAGTTTACTTTTTGAATTCGGCACCGCTGAATCTTGGTGGTTCGGACGGTTCTCCATGCCGTGCATGGCTTGTGTCTTTGTAGTTTCTACAAAAGGTATTGTGCAAATTACAAATAACTTTCTGTAAGACTATTGCATAAAAAGGTGTAAAAAGATATATTACTACTTACAAGCAAAGACGCTTGGTTTAAGGACGATGAAATTTTTTGTCGCTTTGAACCAAGCGTTTTTTTTTCCTGGCGGGGGCGTTGCGGGGGTGCAACCACCGCAGAGGGGGTAGCGAAAGCCCGTAGGGCTGAAGCGAGGGGGAGACTTCCCCCACAAAATAAATTAGTATTTTTTTTAAGGCGACAAAGACGTCGTCATGGTTTTTGCAGTGTTTTGCAAATTTGCCGTGATGATTTCTTTGCCGCCTTTTTTATTTACGGCCGCAATGCGGTCCCGAGTAAGGGGGTAACATGAAAACTTTATACGATCCGTCTTTTGAACACGATGCCTGTGGTATTGGGGCTGTTGTAAATATCGACGGAAAACAGACACACAAGATTGTGGACAATGCTCTTTCTATTGTAGAAAAACTTGAACACCGTGCCGGTAAAGATGCTACAGGCGAAACAGGGGACGGGGTAGGTATTCTGGTTCAGGTTGCCCACGATTTCTTCAAAGCTGAATGTGCAAAAATCGGAATCACTCTTGGAGATGAACGCGACTACGGTATTGGTATGTTCTTCTTCCCACAGGACAAGTTTATCCGCGCTCAGGCTATGCGCATGATTGAAACTCTGTGTGAAAAAGAAAGCCTTAAATTTTTGGGATGGCGTGAAGTTCCTGTTCGCGAAACTGTTCTTGGAAAAACAGCCCGTGACTGTATGCCTGCTATCTGGCAGTGTTTCATTGAACGTCCTTCTGATGTAGAAAAAGGTCTTCCTTTTGACAGAAAACTTTATATGGTTCGCCGTCAGTTTGAACATTCAAGCTTTGACACATACGTTTGTTCTATGTCGAGCCGCACAATTGTTTACAAGGGAATGTTCCTTGTTCAGCAGCTGAGAACTTTCTATACTGACCTTCAGAGTCCTGAATATATTTCAAGTCTTGCTCTGGTTCATTCACGATTCTCTACAAATACTCAGCCTTCTTGGAAACGTGCTCATCCGAACCGTTTCATTGCTCATAACGGCGAAATTAATACAATCCGCGGTAATGCTGACCGTATGATGGCCCGTGAAGAAACAATTAAATCTCCTGTATTTAAAGATGACGAAATTGCAGAAATCCTTCCTGCAGTTGATACAACTGGTTCTGACTCCGCAATGCTGGATAATACTTTGGAATTCCTGGTAATGAACGGAATGCCTCTTCCACTTGCAGTTATGATCTGTATTCCAGAACCTTGGAAGCACAATGATGCAATGGATGCCCATAAAAAAGATTTCTATCACTACTGGGCAACAATGATGGAACCATGGGATGGTCCTGCTGCTATCCTGTTCTCTGATGGTGACCTGGTTGGTGCAACTCTTGACCGTAACGGTCTCCGCCCAAGCCGTTATTACATCACAAAAGACAATACTCTTATTCTTTCTTCTGAAGTTGGTGTTCTTGATATTCCTGAAAGTGAAATCGTACAGAAGAGCCGTCTTATGCCAGGCCGCATTCTTCTGGTTGATACAAAACAGAAGAAACTGATTTCAGATTACGATGCTAAGAAAGAATACACAGATCTTTATCCATATGGTGAATGGCTCAGCTTGAACCTGAAGCATTTGGCAGATCTTAAAATTCCTAACAAAAAGATTCCGGTTTACACTCAGGAAGAACGCGACATCATGTACCGCGCTTTCGGATGGAACTACGAAGATGTAAACGAAATGATTCTGCCTCTGGCACAGAACGGGGTAGAACCAACAGGCGCTATGGGTGTTGATACTCCTCTTGCTGTAATGAGTGACAAGCATCCGGCTCTTTTCAACTACTTTAAGCAGCTCTTTGCTCAGGTTACAAACCCGCCAATCGACAGCCTTCGCGAAAAGATTGTTACAGACACAACAGTTTATGTTGGTTCTGACGGAAACCTTCTTAAGGCAGAAAGCAAGAACTGTACTGTTCTTGAAATCAACAATCCGATCCTTACCGGTGTAGACATGATGAAGATCAAGGCTCTGGATATGCCTGGTCTTAAAACATCAGTTGTTTCACTTCTTTACTATAAGAATACTTCACTTAAGGACGCTCTGGACAATGTGTTCGTAGCAATCGACCGCGAATACAGAAACGGTTCAAACATTATCGTATTGAGCGACCGCGGTGTTGATGAAAACCACGTTGCAATTCCTTCACTTCTGGCTGTATCTGGTGTTGAACAGTACCTTATCCGTACAAAGAAACGTACTGCAATTTCAATCATTCTTGAAAGTGCTGAAGTTCGTAACGTTCATCAGAGTGCAATGCTTCTGGGTTACGGTGCACGTGCTATCAACCCTTACCTTGCTCATGAATGTATTGCAGAACTTATTGATCAGAAACTTCTGGATAAGGATTACCACACAGCTATTGATGATTACAACCAGGGAATTATTGGCGGTATTGTAAAAATTGCTGCAAAAATGGGTATTTCTACAATCCAGTCTTATCAGTCAGCTCAGATTTTCGAAGCTGTTGGTATTGCTCAGGATGTAATTGATACTTACTTCACAAATACAGTAAGCCGTGTTGGTGGTATTGGTCTTAAGGAAATTGCTGAAGACGTAAACTTCCATCATAACAAAGCCTTCGATCCTCTTGGACTTACAGTAAATACTCACCTGGATTCAGTTGGACTTCATAAGTTCCGCCGTGGTCCTACATGTGAAGACCATCTTTACTCACCTGAAATTATTATCAGTCTTCAGGAAGCAACAAAAACCGGAAGCTACGAACGCTTCAAGGAATATACTTCCCTTGTAGATGACAATGCTCATCCACATACACTGCGTGCAATGCTGAAGCTGGACTTTGACAGTGCAAAGGAAATCTCAATTGATGATGTTGAATCTGTAGAAGAGATTGTAAAACGCTTCAAGACAGGTGCTATGTCGTACGGTTCAATTTCTCAGGAAGCTCATGAATGTATGGCTCTGGCAATGAATCATCTGAAAGGAAAATCAAACTCAGGTGAAGGTGGAGAGAAACCTGAACGCCTTGGAACAGATAAAAATTCTGCTATCAAGCAGGTTGCATCAGGACGCTTTGGTGTAACAGAAGAATATCTTCTTTCTGCAAAAGAAATTCAGATTAAAATGGCTCAGGGTGCAAAGCCAGGTGAAGGCGGACACCTTCCAGGAAAGAAAGTTTACCCATGGATTGCTACAACCCGTTATGCAACTCCAGGTGTATCTCTTATTTCGCCACCACCACACCACGATATTTATTCTATCGAAGACCTGGCTCAGCTTATCTACGACCTTAAGAATGCAAACCGTGCTGCCCGTATTTCTGTAAAACTGGTTTCAGAAGCCGGGGTAGGAACAATCGCTGCCGGTGTTGCAAAAGCCGGTGCTCAGGTTATCCTGATTTCAGGACACGACGGTGGTACAGGGGCTGCTCCACTTTCTTCAATTCATCACGCTGGTCTTCCATGGGAACTTGGTCTTGCTGAAACACACCAGACTTTGATCCAGAACGGTCTTCGTTCACGTGTTGTAATTGAAACAGACGGTAAGCTTATGAGCGGACGCGATGTTGCTATCGCATGTCTCCTTGGTGCCGAAGAATTCGGTTTTGCAACAGCACCTCTTATCACAATGGGATGTGCAATGATGCGTGTATGTAACCTGGATACTTGTCCGTTCGGTGTTGCAACTCAGAACAGTGAACTCCGCAAGCGCTTTACAGGAAAACCTGAATACGTTGAAAACTTTATGAAGTTCATTGCACAGGAACTGCGTGAAATCATGGCAAAACTTGGTTTCCACAGCGTTGAAGAAATGTGTGGTCACACAGAAATGCTTAAAGTAAAAGAAAAGGGTGCTTTCGAAAGAGCAAACCTTGTAGATATGAGCCGTATCCTTGCAGGCGGAAACTGTCATCCTGAACTTGTTTCAGGATCTCACTTCAATCCTGCTGATGTTTACGACTTCCAGCTTTCAAAGACTGTGGATGAAAAAGAACTTCTCCCGGCCTTTGCAAAAGCAATGAAGAAAAAGACAGGTTCTTTTGATCTGAAAGTTTCTTCAACAGACAGAACTGTTGGTACAATCCTGGGTTCAGAAATTCAGAAGAACTTTGGTAATTCACTTCCAGAAGACAGCTTTACAGTTAATGCTGTTGGTGGCGGCGGACAGAGCTTTGGTGCTTTCATTCCTAAGGGTCTTACAATGCGCCTTACAGGGGATGCCAACGACGGTCTTGGAAAAGGACTTTCGGGCGGAAAAATTGTACTTAAATGTCCTGAAGATGCAGGCTACAAAGCTGAAGAAAACATCATTGCCGGTAACGTTTGCTGTTTCGGTGCAACAAGCGGACAGGCATTCATCAACGGTATTGCAGGTGAACGTTTCTGTGTAAGAAACTCTGGTGCAACAGTTGTTGCCGAAGGATGTGGTGACCATGGTCTTGAATACATGACTGGTGGTATTGCAGTAATTCTTGGACAGACAGGTAGAAACATTGCAGCCGGTATGAGCGGTGGTGTGGCTTACGTTCTTGATCAGAACCATGATCTTTATCAGAGACTGAACAGTCAGCTTGTTACAATGAGCGAACTTTCAGAACAGCATGATATAGACCTTGTAAAATCACTTGTTGAAAAGCATGTTAAGGAAACAGGTTCTGCACGTGGAAAAGAACTTCTTGGAAACTGGGATGTAAACGTTAAGAACTTTAAGAAAATCATTCCTAATGATTATGCAAAAATGCTTAAGTTTATCGGCGAAAATGAAGCTGCCGGTATGAATCACGAAGATGCAGTTCTTGAAGCTTTCAAGAAGCTTACAGCATAGGATGAAGGAGGACTAAAATGGGACTTTCAAACGGATTTATTAAATATACAAGAATTGAAAACGACTGGATTGAACCAAAAGTTCGCCTCCAGAACTTTGAAGAAATGCATGTTCTTCTGAATGATGAAGAACGCCGCAAGCAGGCTTCCCGTTGTATGAACTGTGGTGTTCCAATGTGCCAGAGCGCAATTAAGCTTGGTGGCATGGTAACAGGATGTCCTCTTCACAACTTCATTCCTGAATGGAACGATGCTCTGTACAAGGGACAGTATGATATGGCTGCCTGGAGACTTTTGAAGACATCAAGTTTCCCTGAATTTACAGGACGCGTTTGTCCGGCTCTTTGTGAAAAAGCCTGTAACTGTATCAGCATGGAAAAGCCTTATGAAAACGGCCAGGATATTAAAGATCCTGTAACAATCCATGACAACGAACTTTACATTATTGAAAAAGCCTTTGCTTCAGGATATATGAAGCCACAGGTTCCAAAAGTTCGTTCAGGAAAAAAGATCGCCGTTGTAGGTTCTGGTCCTGCAGGTCTTGCAGTTGCTGACCTTTTGAACCGCCGCGGACACAATGTAACAGTTTTTGAACGCGAAGACAGAATCGGTGGTCTTCTTATGTACGGTATTCCAAACATGAAACTGGACAAAAAAATCATTGACCGCCGTGTAAACCTGATGAAAGCAGAAGGTGTAGAATTTGTGACACGTGCCGACATTGGAAACACAATGAAAGCTGAAGAGCTTCTTAATGGTTTTGATGCTGTTGCTCTTTGCTGTGGTGCAAAAAAAGCACGCCGTCTGAATGTGGCCGGGGAAGATGCAAAGGGAATTATTCCTGCAGTTGATTTCCTTAAAGCCGTAACAAAATCTCTTCTGGATTCTCATGCAGTTACAGACTGCAAGGATGATAAAGCAAAGATTTCTGATATTCATCTTACAGATGATTTTGATCCAAAAGGAAAGAACGTAATCGTAGTTGGTGGTGGTGACACAGGAAACGACTGTACAGGTACATGTGTTCGTCTTGGAGCAAGCTCTGTTACAGCTCTTGAAATGATGCCTCAGCCACCTGTTGAACGTGCTGCAAATAACCCATGGCCACAGTGGCCAAAAGTTTTGAAAACAGACTATGGTCAGATGGAAGTTATTGCTACAGCTGGAAGTGATCCACGTGTTTATAAAACTACAATTAAGGAAATCTATCAGAAAGACGGCCATGTAACAGGTGTTAAGACTGTTCAGGTAGAATTCCGCATGGTAGACGGACAGAGAAAACTTTGTGAAATTGAAGGAACAGAAAAAGAACTTCCTGCAGATCTTATTCTGATTGCAGCAGGTTTCCTTGGCGCAGAAGAATATACAGCAAAATCCTTTGGGGTTGAAATGACACCACGTGGTGTTGTTGCTGCTGATGAAGGGCTTTATGTTACAAACGTAGACAAAGTATTCAGTTGCGGTGACATGCGTCGCGGCCAGTCGCTGGTTGTTTGGGCAATTGCAGAAGGTCGTGAATGTGCCCGTGAAATTGATAAATATCTGATGGGATACACAAACCTGTAGTTATTTCTTGAAAAGGTACAGTGAAAGATCACTCAAAAACGCTTTGAGTGGTCTTTTTTTTTATTTTCTGATAGATTTTAACTTAGGAGTATTCATGGTAGTAGGAGCCGTTCTTTCATACAAAAACAGTTTTTTCTCATTCAAAGATAAAAAAATCCTGATCAGACTGAAGACCCCTGTTTTTCAGCTGATTGTACAGGAACGAGGTTTTACTTGTACTTCGAAGAAAATTGAGTTCTACTTGAATCAGGATCTTTCCGATATGGAAGTAAAGATCATGGGTAAGAGCATAAAAACAAATCAGCTGAAAGTTGATTTTGTGAATCTCAGTTCTTCTTTGTGGATTTCGGCCCAGCGTGATATTGGGGATATTCAGGAAAAATTAAGAGGCTTTGCAGAAGCTTCCAAAGGAAAAATGATTTTTGTTCAGGATTTTGATGACCTGGCAAAAGTTTTTACTGTTATCGAACGTTATGGTGAAATTGAAACCAATAAGAATAAGACAATAATCAAAGAATATTGTGAAAAAAATATCGAACTCATAAACAATCAGATCCGCCTCCTTACCGGCGACAAAAACCTGTACATGGATCTGATGAAAACGCTGTAAACAATAACTATATTTTTTTGAAACTTTTAAATCTCCTTGTATAATGTAAATTGTGGGAAACCACAGCACACACAAGGAGATATTTTTTTATGCAGTACAGGAAAGATAAATACGGAAACCCGATTTCAGTTCTTGGCTACGGATGCATGCGTTTTACCCAGACAATTACAGGTCCTGATTTTAAAAAGACTGAAGCAGAAGTTATGTCTGCAATTGAACAGGGCGTAAATTATTTTGACACTGCCTATATTTATCCTGGAAGCGAAGCTACTCTTGGTAAAATCCTGGAAAAAAATAATTGCCGTGACAAAGTAAAGATTGCCACAAAACTTCCTCATTACCTTATAAAAAAAGCAGGGGATCATGAAAAACTTTTTCAGGAAGAACTTACCCGTCTCAGAACAGATCATGTAGATTATTATCTTATGCACATGCTTTCAGATGTAGTTACCTGGAACCGTTTGATTGACCTGGGCGTAAAAGACTGGCTGGAACAGAAAAAGAAAGAAGGCATTATTCGTCAGATCGGTTTTTCTTATCACGGCGGTTCAGAAGGTTTTATAAAACTTCTGGACGTATACCCTTGGGATTTCTGTCAGATTCAGTATAACTACATGGATGAAAAATCACAGGCTGGAGTAACCGGACTTAAGCATGCCGCAGAACTTGGAATTCCTGTTGTGATTATGGAACCTCTTCGCGGTGGAAAACTGGCAAACAAACTTCCAAAGGAAGCAGAAAAGATTTTCAGAAATTATAATCCTGAACGAACACCTGCCGAATGGTCTTTCCGCTGGCTCTGGAACCAACCGGAAGTTACCTGTGTACTTTCTGGAATGAACTCTATGGAAATGGTGGCAGAAAATATACGCTCGGCTTCGGAAGCAGAAGCGGGATACCTTAGTGATGCCGAAAAGACTGTAATTTCTGATGTTGTAAAAGAAATCCGCAGCAAAGAAAAAATCGGATGTACAGGATGCCGTTACTGCATGCCTTGTCCTAAGAGCGTAGATATTCCTGGCATTTTTGCTGCTTACAACCGCCGTTATTCTGACAGTAAGTTTGAAGGTCTTAAGGATTATGTTATGTGTACTTTAATCCGCAAGAATTCAACAGGTGCATCAAACTGTATAAAATGCGGAAAATGTGAACAGCATTGTCCACAGGGAATTCATATTCGTGAAGAACTCGAAACTGTGCGCAAAACTTTTGAAGGTCCAATCTATAAGATTGCAAAACGCCTTATTCCGCTTTTCATGAAGAACTAGGAAAGGGAAGCCCGCTCTTCAATCAGTTTAAGGATTTTGTTCTGTTCTTTTTCGTTCAGAACATCATTCATGATTATGTCAGCGAACTGCTTGGTCGGTTCAATATAAAGTTCGTGCATAGGCTTTACTGTTTCCAGGTACTGCTTTGTTACGCTTTCTATTGAACGGCCGCGTTCCTGCACGTCACGTATAATGCGGCGGATAATTCTTACGTCAGCATCAACATCAACAAATATTTTAATGTCACTGAGTTTTCTGATTTCTTCATCATAAAGGGAAAGAATTCCATCCAGGATGATGATTTTCTTTGCTTCGATAACCTGAGTTTTGTCAGAGCGGTTATGGATTGAAAAATTGTAAACCGGAATAGTAACTGAATTTCCTTTTTTCAGTTCTTTAAGTTTTTCACGGAGAAGTTCATTATCGTAGGAATCAGGATGATCATAATTCACTCTGGCTCGTTCTTCGTAAGTGCAGTTGAACTGTTCTTTATAAAAATCGTCACAATGAACAAGGGCAACCTGATTTGGGAATTCCTGAATGATTTTATTTGTGAGTGTGGTTTTTCCTGAACCTGAACCACCGGCAATAGTAATGAGCATATCTTGATTTTACCATAAAAATGTGATAAATTTGAATTCCGTAAACGACGAAGGGGTCGCAAACAAAGCTTCTTGAACTCAGGAGGTTTTGTCTGCGACCCCTTCTTTTTTTTGTTTAACACACAGACCGGGAACGGTCATATTCACAGGGGATAACAAATGAAACAGACAAAGTACATTTTTGTAACTGGTGGTGTCGTAAGCGGACTTGGAAAAGGTATTACTGCCGCTTCTTTGGGACGCCTTTTGAAAAGTCGTGGACTTAAAGTAGCTTCACAGAAACTGGATCCATATATTAACGTAGACCCGGGAACAATGAGTCCTTACCAGCATGGTGAAGTTTATGTTACAGAAGATGGAGCAGAAACAGACCTGGACCTTGGTCACTACGAACGTTTCATTGATGAAGACTTGAATAAATATTCAAACCTTACATCGGGAAAAGTTTACTGGAATGTTCTGAACAAAGAACGTCGTGGTGAATATCTTGGTGAAACTGTTCAGGTTATCCCTCACATTACAAATGAAATCAAAGAATTTATTTATAACGTTGGTAAACAGTCAGAAGCTGATGTAGTTATTACAGAAGTAGGCGGAACAACAGGTGATATTGAAAGTCAGCCTTTCATTGAAGCTATCCGTCAGGTTGGTCTTGAAGTAGGGAAGGAAAATGCAATTTATATTCACGTAACACTTCTTCCATTCCTGAGTGGTTCTGACGAACACAAAACAAAACCAACTCAGCACAGTGTAAAAGAACTTCAGGGAATGGGAATTCATCCGGATATTATTGTTCTTCGCTGTGATGAAAAACTTGAACCAAGTATTTTCAGAAAAGTTGCCATGTTCTGTAACGTTTCTGAAGACTGTGTAATTGAAAACCTTACACTGCCAAGTCTTTACGAAGTTCCTGTTATGCTGAAAAACCAGCATATGAGTGATACTGTGTGCCGTCTTTTGAAAATTGACAGTCCTGAAGCAAATATTAATGAATGGACTGACATGCTGGATAAAATCCATAACCTTACAAAGAAAGTTACAATCGGGCTTGTTGGAAAATATGTTCAGCTTCATGATGCATATCTTTCAGTTGCCGAAGCACTTCGTCATGCAGGTTATGCCCTTGGTGCCGATGTTCAGATTAAATGGATTGATTCAGAAACAATTTCTGAATATTCAGTAAAAGAAGTTCTTTCTGATGTTGACGGCGTAATTGTTCCTGGCGGATTCGGAAGCCGTGGTATTGAAGGAATGATTCTTACAGCAAATTACTGCCGTGAAAACAATCTTCCTTACCTTGGAATCTGTCTTGGTATGCAGATTGCCGTTATCAGTTTTGCCCGTTATGTGGCTGGACTTAAGAATGCAAACTCAGGTGAATTTGATTCAGAAAATCCTTACAAAGTTATCGACTTCCTGCCAGATCAGAATGACAGCGTAAACAAAGGTGGAACCCTCCGTCTTGGCGCTTATCCATGTAAAGTTAAGGCCGGTACAAAAATGGCTGAATGCTATGGAAGCGAAATGATTTCTGAACGTCATCGTCACCGTTATGAATTCAACAATGAATTCCGTGCTCAGCTTGAAGAAGCAGGACTTACAATCAGCGGAACAAGCCCTGACGAATATATTGTTGAAACAGTAGAAATTGCTGAAAATGATTTCTACGTTGGTGTTCAGTTCCATCCTGAATTTAAATCTCGTCCTAACCGTGCTCATCCATTGTTCGTAGGACTTGTAAAAGCTTCATTGAAATAATGTTCCAATAGGAAAGAAATATGAGTAAATATAGTAACGGCAACGGCGACTTAGACGCCCTTCATGAAGAATGTGGTGTTTTCGGACTTTATTCTACAAAGAAAAGGTCACTTGCAGGCCAGGTTTATCTTGGGCTTTTCGCACTTCAGCATCGCGGACAGGAAAGTTGCGGTATTGTCGTAAACAATGAAGGACAGTTTAAAAGCTGCAAAGACCTTGGACTTGTTTCTGATGTTTTCACATCTCAGAGTCTTTCAGAACTTGGTGAAGGAAATATGGCAGTGGGTCATGTTCGTTATGGAACAACTGGTGCCAATATCCGTGCAAACGTTCAGCCAATAGAAGTTCATCGTTTGAACGGAAACCTTGCAGTAGCACATAACGGAAACCTTACAAACTCGGAACAGCTTCGCCAGCAGCTGGAAATGCAGGGAAGTATTTTCCATTCAACAAGCGATACAGAAGTAATAGCATATCTTCTTACAAAGGAACGCCTGACCTGTTCAAATATTGAAAGTGCAGTAAGTTCCACAATGGAAAAAATTGAAGGTGCATATTCTCTTGTGATTATGACACAGGAAAAAATGGTTGCAGTTCGTGATCCTAATGGATATCGTCCTTTGTGTTATGGAGTTATCCATGCAGAAGAAGGGGATATTTTTGTAATTGCATCTGAAACCTGTGCCCTTGATGTTGTAGGTGCAGACTTTATCCGTGATATTGAACCGGGAGAAATTGTAGTTTTTGAAAAAGGCAAGGTTTCTTCTATAAATAAGCATTGCGGAACACAGAAAAAATCACTTTGTGTATTTGAATACATTTACTTTGCCCGTCCAGACTCTGTTATAGACGGCGTCAGTGTTCATGAATCCAGAGTAAAGGCTGGTAAAATTCTTGCAAAGGAACATCCTGTTGATGCCGATGTAGTTATCGGGGTTCCGGATTCAGGTTTGGACGCCGCACTTGGTTACAGTCAGGAAAGCGGCATTCCTTACGGAATGGGCTTTGTAAAGAATAAGTACATTGGCCGTACCTTCATAAACCCTGGCCAGACTGAACGCCAGAACAAAGTTAAGATTAAGCTGAATCCTGTAAGCTCAACAGTAAAAGGTAAGCGTGTTGTTCTGATTGATGATTCAATTGTCCGTGGAACTACAAGCGGACACATTGTTCAGCTGGTGCGCGAAGCGGGCGCAACAGAAGTTCATGTGAGAATTTCTTCGCCTCCGTTTGTTGCGCCTTGTTACTATGGTACAGACGTTCCAGACTGCCAGCATCTGATTGCATGTAATCACAGTCTTGAAGAAATTGCTAAGATTATAGGAGCAGACAGTCTAGGTTACCTTAGTATGGAAGGGGCTTTATCACTTGGAAAAGATGATGGTCTTTGCTGCAAATGTTTTAATACTGAAAAATAATATCAATATCTGCTCTTAAAACAATAAATTCTTAAAAAGAAACAGATTTAAATGTTATTATTTTTTTATGAAAGTTTTATTGATTAACGGAAGCCCAAGACCAAAGGGAAATACTGCGCTGGCACTGGCCGAAATGGAAAAAGTGTTTGCGGAAGAAGGAATTGAAACAGAAGTTATCAGACTGGGAACCAAGGCTATGCAGGGCTGCATTGCCTGCGAAAAATGCCGGGAACTGAATAAATGTGTTTTTAATGATTTGGTAAATGAGACTGCAGCAAAACTGGAGCAGGCTGACGGAATGATTGTTGGGGCACCGGTTTATTATGGTGCTCCTAATGCTACAATGCAGGCATTTTTGCAGAGACTGTTTTACAGTTCTCATTTTGATAAGACCATGAAGGTTGGTGCAGGCTTTGTAAGTGCCCGTAGAAGCGGATGTACTGCAAGTTTTGATGTGCTGAATAAATATTTCACTAACTGCGGAATGCCGGTTGTAAGCAGTAATTACTGGAACAATATTTACGGCTGGGATCCAGGTGAAGGGGAAAAAGATGCAGAAGGGCTTCAGGTTGCAAGAACTCTGGCCCGCAATGCCAGCTTCCTTATTAAAGCAATAAACATGGCAAAAGAAAAAATCGGAATGCCAAAAAAGGAAGAACCAAGAGTCTGGACAAACTTTTTTCATGACTAATTAAATACTAATAATAACGAAAGGGCTTCGAAAGAAGCCCTTTATTTTTAGGTATAGAATAATTTTTAATTTTTCTCCAAAATATATATAAGAGGATAAAAGTTTTATGAAAAAGTTGATTAGTAAAGTTTCAAAAACCGTAGCATTTCTTTTTGGCCTGGCAGTAGCAGGGGTATCTGTAATTTCTTGTGACAATTTTATGAATGCCGCTCTGATTAAAGAAGAAATTGCAAAGCAGATAGAAGTTGCCAATGCACAGGAACTTAATATTCAGAGTTTTTCTCCTGTATTAAATGAAACTGGGGAATCAAGAGATTCTTCTATTATTATTACTTTTTCAAAAGCCTTGAGCAAAGAAAATGATTTTTCAAAAATTAAGATTACAGGTGCAGATGGAGAATCTGTGGCATCCTACTATCGTCCAGCTGTAATAAACGGAAATATTCTTACCATTGCTGCAGACAAATCAAAACTTATGAATATTGCAGATGGCAATACAAAGACAATTACTGTAATAGTGCCATCTGGTTTTTATTACGATGAAGCAGGTTCAAAACTTGTAATTAATAGTGATATTTCAAATACATTCAGAATCAACAATTCAACAAATGATAAAGCAGAAATTACTTTTGGCGTAGATTCTGAAAAAGGAACAGTAACTCCATCTGGAACTTACAGATACAGTAAAGACGAAACAGTAAGCATCAAATTTGAACCAAGAGAAGGTTATAACTTTACAGGCTGGAGCATTACAGATACTGAAGGAAAGGATGCATCAGCTTATGTAGAAATTGCAGATGCGACTGCATTGAAAACAAAAATTACAGTAAGAGAAAACATTACAGGTATTAATATTAGACCTACGAGTGACTTAATTCCAGAAATTATGACTGCTCCTAATTTAATAAATGCTGGAGTTTGTTATGATTTAGATTTAATATTTAAATTCAACAAAAAAATTGATGCTCAAACGGTAATATTAACTTCTGAAGAAGATCCCTTTGGCGGTTCAATAAATATTTTAAATTTTGCAGACTTGAATCAGCACTGTGAAAAATATTTTACACTTGAAAGCGAAGATAATAAAATAATTCTTGTTCCAAAAACTCAGATTAAAGAATTGGTATCTGAAGCTGATTCAGTATTCACTTTTAAAATTGAATTCAATGCAAATGAAAAATTTGTAAAAGATACTGAAGGAAATAATCTGGAAGGTATTACATCTTATGTTTATAAAATTAATTCCAGTTATGAAGATGTGCCTTTAAGAATGGCAATTAAGGCTGCTAAAGATGAAAATGGACTTTCCAGTGCCACAGCTTTGATAACACAGGGAACATTTGAAACTCAAAGTGAAAATATAACTAACTTCTTTACAGAAAAATATCATGCAAAATCAGTTTATTTTGATTTTAATATTTTTGATGAAGTGGGCGGACCTGAAAAACTTGTTATTCAAGAAAAACTGTTGTATACAACGGATGGTGTAGATTTAAGTAAGAAGAATTATACATCCGTAAAAGAAATAGATTTAACATCAATGAATCCTCTCAATGGTTATTATAAGGGGATTGTTGAATATGAGTTTGATAAAGATTTACCAGATGGAATTGTTGAATTAACAGTTACTCCGGTTGATGTTTACGGTAGAGAGGGGGCTGCAGTTACTTATGCTGTTATTAAGGATGCAGTGTTTAAACCAAAATGTGAAGTATTAGCATTTGGTAGTTCTGGATATGATTCTGAGACTAGCACTTATAAAGTGTCGGTTGCAAAAGCTTCATCAAAAATAATGTATGTCTGTTTATATGACGAAATCTGTGCAACTTATGGTAACAATGTTTACAAAAAGGTTTCAGATGATTTTGATATTGATATTAAACTTTATGACAAAAACGGCACACTTGTTGAAGCTGGTAATCTTATAGATACTATTCCTTATCCTTCAGATTCGTGTGTTGAATATTATTATAGCTTTGAAAGGTTAAATGGAGATGATGATTTTACATTTAAAACAATAATAAAAGATAAAAATAACTTAGAATATTATAATGAATATGTACTTTATGCTTGTCCTAAAGTTAAATATGCAGGAAAAACTAAGGTAGAAGATAAAAATACTAATGAAATTGTTCCTGCTTATGAATTGATTTTTGATTTAGATTCAAATTCTTACTGGACAAAAGAAAGTATCAGTATACTATGGGAAGAAATTGATTCTGATGGAAATATAGTAAACTCAGGTGTAAATGATAATGATGGTAACAGATGGAATTCGTATGGAATTAATGCCATACCAGTATCAGATAATGTTGTTTATTATTATATAAGTTGTTCTATGGAACTTTCTGATGGCTGGGTTTACAGCAGTTTATCTTCTGCACAGGTAATAAATAATTCGGATTTTGAAGATACTTCAGATTACTCACAAATAGCTAAACCAACTTTTACAAGTTGTATTACACCTGTAGAAAGTTTGAATTCAAATCAAATAAAGATTTCTATAGATGCTTCTTCTTGTGCTTCAGATTTTGATTATATGATTGCAAATGTTTCTTCTGATGAACAGGAGTCTTCTTATGTACTGGATAATGGTAAAATAATCATTGATTATAATATTTTACATAGATGGGATTTAGAGCCTAGAATTTATGTTTATGGCGTTAAGAATGGCGTTCGCTATATAAGTGATACTAAAAATTATGATTTGAGAACTGATGATTTGCAGAAAGATTTCTGTTCTCCACAAATAAAAGTGAATTCAGTTTTTTCAATAAGTAAAAGTGATAGAAAAGGAGATTATGATTATATTCATGTTCAGGTAAATGATTTCCCTAAATATGATGTAACAAACTTACTGAAGGATAATAAATTAACACTTGAATGTTACTGGACACCTACATGGAAAGATAGCGAAACTTTCTCTTCTGCAGAAATAAAAAATTTGCCATATCATAAAACTTTTACCTTCACAGATGGAATTGATATACAGCATTCAATAGATGCTGATTATGATAGAAATTCTATAAGAATTCCTATTGAAGAATTCAGTATGTATGATGGCAGCGGTCAGAGAATTGCGGTTTTCTTTAGTGTAAAAGATAATGATGGAAATGAATGCTATACAAATACTGTAAATACATTTACATTCCAGATGCTGAAAACACCTTTGACAATTAATACTGGTAATAAAATAGAATACAATGAAATGAAAAACCAGCATTATACATACATATCAATGAATTCATTTAATACTACTACTAATAAATGGGAAAATGAATTTACTGAGAAACGTATTGGTGGAACTTTTATGTATTCATCAACATATAATTACTGGCATACAAACAACAGAGCAACTGTTGAAGCTAAAAAAAGATTTATAGAAACTTATGTTAATTTTGATGGTAAATATTTTAATTCGGATCATTACATGACAGCTCCTCTTATTGTTTATTATACAAACAATCCAGCCGACAGAGTTTGTGAAGCAAAATCTTACATTTACAATAAAAATCTGACTGTAATCAGCGATAAGCCGGCCTTTGTACATACAATTTACAGTCCTGTAGATTTTGGTGATGATGCAGGAAAATGGGAACGTTATGCATATTATAAACACAGAATAAATCCTAAGGTTCTGAATTTATCAAGTACTTGTATGTATAAAAATTACGATATTGATTTATCATTGATTCCAGATGAATACAAGGACAGCTATAAAGTTGTAATTATTCATTATGCAGATGGAACTACAGAAGTTGTTCGTATAAAGTAATAAAAATAAAATTAATAAAAAAACAGAATTTTCGCCTATACGCCTATAATTGACGGTCCTAAAACAACCAATTATACTAAACACTCATTAAGAAGTAACCGTCAATTCTCGTGTATTTTCCCAAAATAAATCTTTGATCTAAACTTCTACACAAGGTGGAAGAAATTATGAGATCAAATTACAGTCGTGAAGAACGTCAGAAAATTGTTGAGGAATACATCCAGTCAGGAAAATCACAGACAGTATTCGCTCCCGAATACGGCATTAAACCAAATACTTTGTCTGCATGGGTGACTAAATACAAATCTGCAGAAGCATGCCAGGCTGCTCAAGATTATATTCTGGAACAAGACAGGTTTCTGGCGTGCTCATGAAGAAATAAAGTTTAGTTCAGTTTTCTAAATATTCTTTTTAAGACAACTTTTTAAAAGAATTCAAAAATGCTATTCTTTAAATATGAAAGAGGTCAAACCAGAATCACTTGTAGAAGCTTTACTTCCTACTTCCAGCCTTCCCAAACCTTCTGCTGCAAACCAACAGTAGCT
>JAKSTN010000032.1 GCA_024402535.1 Treponema sp. | reverse complement strand
CGGCTTCGCCAAGTGTTGCTTCGCTTTCCCAAGGATTTTTTTCCATTGGTTCTGTGTGGATTTCTTTTCCTAAATCGCAGAAACGGTCCCAGCCTTCGCCAGAGAAACGGCAGATTGTTACAACTGCTGTGTCTGTAAAGTCGCTTGCGGCTTTTAACTGTGCATCAGAAAGCGCAATTTCGCGGGTCATTCCTGGAGCGTTTCCGGCTTTGTGCTGTTTTGAAACTTCTTCTGCATAGAAATCGTGGAGTTCTGTGTAAAGCTGGATTTCTCCTTCAGCGGCTTTTTCAGAGAATGCTTCATAAAGAGTGCGGACATATTTTGTGTATACGTCACCGGAACCGCCGCCTCCTTTGATGTATTCTTCAGAGGCCTTTCCAAGAAGTACAATCTTGTTGTTTGCAGATTTCTTATTTAATGGAAGGATTTTTGAATCATTTTTAAGAAGGATGATTCCTTCACGTGCGATTTTTCTTGAAAGTTCAATATGTGGCTTTGAACATGAAATTCTTGTGCCGTCTTCTCCAAGAGGAAGACAAGGCTGATATTTGTGGCGAAACCATTTCTGTGACATATAACATTCCTTTTTATAGGGTATTTCCCGTAATTATAAATGGATTTTAACTAAAAACAACCAATATTTTTCGGGAAATTATAAGAAAAAACGAAATTTTGACACTAGAAATAGTATTCTGTGGAAAATAGTTGAAGAATATTAGGAAAAGTTTATATATACTCTATTTCGAAAAGGGTTATCAATTGAGTAAAATATCAGCAGTTTTTAAAGAAGATACAAAGTGGAAGACACTTTTTATGTCTATTCTTATGATGTCTATTGGATACGGGCTTCATAAAGGAATCGTAGACAATTATCTGGCAGAAGTGGTCGGTATGAAGGAATTTGACCGGGGGGCTACAGAGTTTTTCCGCGAGCTTCCGGGCTTTATGCTCATTTTTATACTGGCTGTTTTCTATAAATTCTCCGCAGAAAAAATGTACAAGATGGGTGGGGCTGTAATGATTGCCGGTATGGGGCTTCTGGCATTTCTGCCGCCATATAAAGTTCTGGTGATTTTTTCAATCTTCCTTTATTCAGCTGGGGAACATATTCAGCTTGGAATGAAGAACACTCTTTCTCTTGAGTATTCAAAGAACGGCCTTGGTGGGCAGGCTCTTGGATATCAGAATGCTATAGGGCAGGCTGGAAATTTGCTTGGATACCTTGTTGTAATCGTTATTTTTGCTTTGTTCAGCGCCGGAAAAATGTTCAAACCATTCTTTATAGTTTCTACAGTTTTCATGATTATTGCCTTCAGTTTTGCAATGGGGCTTTCTGGAAAAAGTGAAACCGACAAGACTAAAAGCAGATTCTATTTCAAGAAAAAGTTCACAAAGTATTACATGCTGGAAATCTTTTACGGTGCACGTAAACAGGTGTTCTTTACTTTCGGGCCTTATGTTCTGATTCTTTTTTACGGCGCAAATGCATCTGTTATCAGTCTTCTTTTTGCAGTTTCGGCAATTTCCTGTTTCTTCCTTTCGCCTGTTGTGGGAAAGATTGTAGATAAGCTTGGATACAAACCGGTAATGATTGGAGATACGTTGATTCTTGTGATTGTATGTTTCTTTTATGGATTCGCACATCATCTTTTCCCGAAAAACATAGCCTTTGTTGTGTGCTGCGTGAACTATGTGCTGGATTCAATCATTTCTCTTGCTTCCATGGCTTCCAACGTTTACGTTCAGGATATTTCTGATAATAAGGAAGAAATGCGCGCAACAATTTCTACAGGTATTTCTGTAAATCATATGATTACAATTTTCATTGCACTTTTTGGCGGTGTTATCTGGCAGAAGCTTGGTATTGAAACTCTGTTCATTGTATCTGCAGTTCTTGGGCTTTGTAACAGTGCTTATGCGGCAACAATAAAAACCACAGGCAAGGTAAATGCTGAAAAAAAATAAATCGGGGTTTTAGGATATATATGATTCAGGATATATTGCCTTATAAATTGAATAATCAGTTTGTGCAGAACGTTGTGCCTTCTGAAAATGATAAAGTTATGATTTTTGATCAGGGAAAAGTCATGGCCTTACTGGAAAATACATGCGTAACTTTTCCTTCTATAAAAGATGCTTGTAATTCAGGCATTTCTTCAGACTGTCTGATTTTTTTATTTTTCATAAGTAACGAAAAAGGGGAAATGGAGTCATATTTTCTTTATGAGAAAAATGATGTCCAGATTCCCGGTTTCGTTTTTACAGACCTTCGCCAGATTCGGGATACGGAAATGGATTTCATGTACAAGGTTATGGCCATGATGACTGCAAAGCATCTTGCCGACTGGTACCGTGACACAAAGTTCTGTGGCCGCTGCGGCTGTAAGACCGTGCATTCAAAAACTGAACGGGCCATGGTCTGCTCTGATGAAGCCTGCGGTTATACAATGTATCCCCGCATTATGCCGGCTGTTATTGTTGGTGTAATAAATGGAGACAAGCTTCTTCTTACAAGATACCGTAAGGGATATGCCAATAACGCTCTGGTTGCAGGCTTTACGGAAATAGGCGAAACCCTTGAAGAAACGGTTTCCCGTGAGGTAATGGAAGAAACAGGTCTTAAAGTAAAAAATATTCGCTATTACAAATCTCAGCCATGGGGACTCGCCAATGATATTCTTACAGGCTTTTATTGTGATGTAGATGGCGACACAGAAATCCGCATGGATGAAAACGAACTGAAAGAGGCGGCTTTTGTAAAACGGGAAGATATTGTTCTTCAGCCAACAAAAGTAAGCCTTACAAACGAAATGATGATGCGCTTTAAGAACGGCGAAGAGTGCTGAAAAAATGAATGAGAAAAAACTTATTTTCTTTGATATCGACGGAACTCTCTTAACTGAAACAAAAGATCACCTGGTGCCTGAATCTCCTACAAAAGCTCTGGATCTGAAATCAAAAATCCCGGAAAACATTCACGCCGTTTCAGAAAAAGATTTTGATAAATCAGTTTTGATAAATTCATTATGGCCGGTACGCCCGAATCAGATTTCAAACGCTTCCATAATGCATTTAAAGATGATCTGACTTTCATAGACAGAAGTGGATTTTTTGAACTGATTCCCAAAGGTTTTTCAAAGGCAACGGGTATGAAGTTCCTTGAAAATTATTTTAAAATTCCGCACAAAGATACTATTGCCTTTGGTGACAGTTCGAACGATATTCCTATGTTTGAATATGCAGAGACTGCAATTTTAATGGGCGGCGCAAAACCAGAACTCCAGAAATATGCCACCTTTGTTACAACGAAAATTACAGAAGACGGAATTTATAATGCATGTAAAAAAACTTGGACTTATATAAGAGTTTTCTCTAATGACAAAGTTTGTTTTTTAAAATAAAATACCAATCAACAAATGGGGAGCTGGTGTAAACTGGCTGAGAGTAGGCTGTCAGCCTTGACCCTTTGAACCTGTCCGGATAATGCCGACGTAGGGAGAAATATATGCAAAAAGATGCCCTTCTTGCAGAAGTGAATTCTGCGCTGGAGGCGGTGCGTAAAAATAATCCGCTTGCACCGTCTATTACAAATACCGTTACAATTAATTTAGTTGCCAATACACAGCTTGCCTGTGGCGGTTCTGCAGCTATGGTTTATCTTGCCGATGAAGGCGAGATGATGGCTAAAATCAGTAAATCTATGTATGTAAATATGGGAACCCAGTTTACATGTTACCCTGAAACTTTACCTCGTACAGCAAAGGCTTGTGCAGAATCTGGAAATGCCTGGGTTTTAGATCCTGTAGGAATTGGAATTGGAGAACAGCGAGAAAATATTTTAAAGCAGTTCAAAGAATTCAAACCAAAAATAATCCGTGCCAATGCAAGCGAAGTGATAGCTCTTGCTTCTTTGTGGAATCTTACAGAGCAGAAAGAAAATTCTGTTCGTGGTGTAGACAGCACAGATGAAGTTCTTTCTGCAAAAGACGCCGCTGTAGCTCTTGCAAAATACACAGGCGGTGCTGTTGCAGTAAGCGGTAAAACTGACCTTGTTACAGATGGAACAACAACAGTTCTTTGTCATGGTGGTTCAGCATTTCTTCCAATGATAACAGGCGCCGGATGTTCTCTTGGGGGCGTTTGTGCGGTTTACGGAAATGTGACAGGTCCGTTTATTGCAGCCCTTACAGCAACTCTTCTTTACAATGAAGCTTCGGTAAAAGCCGAAAAAACGGCGAATGGTCCTGGAACTTTTCAGGCAAATTTTATTGATCAGCTTTATCTCGTTTCTTCTGCAGGAATTAAACATGCAGAAATCGAAATTCTTAATTAATACAACAAGGAAGATTTATTATGAATACATTAATTGCAGTCGCTATTGCTCCTTTTGGAGTAGGTGACGAACTATCATCATATGTTGCAGAAGCCTGTAAGGTAATCAAAGATTCAGGATTAAGATACAAGACAACTTCTATGTTCACTGAAATTGAAGGGGAATGGGATGATGTTATGAAATGCGTAAAAGACGCAACTATGGTTCTTGCAGAAAAAGGAATCCGTACTGAAGTAATTCTTAAAGCAGATATCCGCCCGGGTTTTACAAATACAATGGACGGCAAGATTGAAAGACTTAATGAACAGCTGGAAAAATAAAATGAAAAAAGAAGATTTACTGTTATACGCAATTACAGACAGATTCTGGTTGAACGGACGCGAACTTTCAGGTGATGTTGAACTTGCCCTGAAAGGCGGCGTTACAATGCTTCAGCTTCGGGAAAAAGATCTTGATGAAGAAAGCTTTTATAAGGAAGCTGTAGAAATTAAAGCGCTCTGCAAAAAATACAACGTTCCTTTCATTATTAATGATAATGTTGAGCTTGCAAAAAAAGTTGATGCTGACGGTGTTCACGTTGGACAGAGTGATATGGCGGCACAGGATGTTCGTGCTCTCCTTGGTCCTGACAAAATTCTTGGTGTTTCAACTCAGACTGTGGAAGAAGCAATCCTGGCTGAAAAAATGGGAGCAGATTACCTTGGCGTTGGAGCAGTTTTTCCAACCAGTTCAAAAGATGATGCCTGGGTTCTTACTCATGAACTTTGCAAAGAAATCTGTGATGCAGTAAAAATACCTGTGGTTGCTATCGGTGGAATTACAAAAGACAACATAAAAGATCTTAAAGGTCTTGGTTTTGCTGGAATCAGCCTTATCAGTGCAATTTTCGGTCAGAGCGATATTGAAGGCGCCAGCCGCAATCTGAAAGATCAGGTTATTCAGCATTTATAGGTTTTATATGAAAGCTGTTATTTTTGATGTAGACGGCACAATCCTTGATACAATGCCTTTGTGGGAAACTCTGGCACAAAAGTATCTTGCTACCAAAGGAATAATTGCCTCAGATGAAATCAATAAACGAATGCTTTCTTTTACAGTGCCTCAGGCCGCTGTCTGCATGCGGGATGAATACGGCCTTAATATGGAAGCTGAAGAAATTGAAAAACAGATTTTGAAACTTACAGAAGATTTTTACATTAAGGAAGCCCCTCTTAAAGACGAAATTCTTCCTTGTATTAAATATCTTCATGAAAAAAATATTCCTATGATTGTTGTTTCAAGCGGAATCAAAGGTTTGATTGAAGCAGCCTTTTTGCGGCTTGGAATTAACGGATTTTTCAAAAAGGTTTTTACAGGAGATAAAAACGGTCCGGAACTTTTTGAAGAATGTCTTTCTTTCCTTGGCGTAAAGGCAGATGAAGTTCTTCTTTTTGAAGACGGAATGCATGCAATTCAGACTGCAAAAAAGATGGGCATTAAAACTGTTCTTGTAAAAGATATTCAGAAAAATTATGAAGAAATTAAAGATCTTTCTGATTACACACTGGAGGATATGAAATGGAAACAGTTCTGACAATCGCTGGAAGTGACTCTATAGGTGGGGCAGGAATTCAGGCTGATATAAAAACCATTACCTGTAACGGCTGCTATGCCATGAGCGCTATTTCTGCCATGACAGCTCAGAATACTCTTGGTGTTAAATCCATAATGGAAAGTACTCCGGAATTTCTTGCTGATCAGATTGATGCGGTTTTTTCAGACATAGTTCCTGACAGTGTAAAAATCGGAATGACTTCAAGTACGGCTCTTATAAAAGTGATAGGAGAAAAACTTAAGGAATACAGCGCAAAAAATATTGTACTGGATCCAGTTATGGTTTCTACAAGCGGAACAAAGCTTATAAGTGAAGAGGCTGTTTCCGCTTTGAAGACAATGCTTTTTCCGCTTGCAACCGTAATCACACCGAATATTCCTGAAGCAGAGGTTATATGCGGGTTTGAAATTAAAACCAAAGAAGATATGGAAAGAGCGGGGGAGTGGATTCAGTCTAAGTATGGCTGTAACGTTCTTATAAAAGGCGGACACAGCATAAATGATGCAAATGATTTTCTGAAAACTTCAGAAGGCAGTGTCTGGTTCAGCGGGAAAAGAATCAGTAATTCTAATACTCACGGGACAGGCTGTACTCTTTCTTCGGCAATTGCTTCAAATCTTGCAAAGGGAAAGAAACTTGAAGAGGCTGTTCGTCTTGCAAAAGATTATATCAGTTCTTGTCTTGAGGCAAATCTGAATTTAGGTAAGGGCTCAGGTCCTTTAATGCATAATTATAAGCTGGTGGAGAAATAACATAATGGAAAATTACACAACTCAGATGGATGCTGCAAAACGCGGTATCGTAACAGGACAGATGAAAATTGTTGCTGCCAAAGAAAAAATGACAGTAGAAGAACTTATGCCTCTTGTAGCTTCAGGAAAAGTAGCAATTTGTGCAAATAAAAATCACAAATGTCTGGATCCTGAAGGCGTTGGTTCAATGCTCCGCACAAAAATAAATGTAAATCTTGGAGTTAGTAAAGACTGCAAGGATTATGACGTTGAAATGAAAAAAGTTAATGCTGCTGTCGAAATGGGCGCCGAAGCAATTATGGATCTTTCAAGTCACGGCGATACAATTCCTTTCCGCCGTAAGCTTACAAGTGAATGTAAAGCCATGATCGGAACTGTTCCTGTTTATGATTCTGTAATTCATTACAAGCGCGACCTTGCCACTTTGACTGCAAAAGATTTCATTGATGTCGTACGTCTTCATGCTGAAGACGGCGTAGATTTTGTAACACTTCATTGTGGCATTACACGTCACACAATTGAACAGATTAAAAAACATAAACGCAAGATGAATATTGTAAGCCGCGGCGGTTCCCTTGTTTTTGCCTGGATGAGCATGACAGGAAATGAAAATCCTTTCTATGAATATTATGATGAGATTCTTGAAATCTGCCGTGAACACGATGTTACAATTTCTCTTGGTGATGCATGCCGTCCAGGGTGCCTTGCTGATGCATCTGACGTTTGTCAGATTGAAGAACTTGTACGTCTTGGCGAACTTACAAAACGTGCCTGGGCAAAAGATGTTCAGGTAATGGTAGAAGGCCCTGGCCACATGCCAATGGATCAGATTGCCGCAAATATGAAAATCCAGCAGACAATCTGTATGGGCGCACCTTTCTATGTCCTCGGCCCACTTGTTACAGACATAGCACCAGGTTATGACCATATCACTTCTGCTATTGGCGGCGCCATTGCAGCTCAGAACGGCGCTGCATTCCTCTGTTATGTAACTCCGGCAGAACATCTTGCGCTTCCAAATGTTGATGATGTAAAGCAGGGAATAATCGCTTCAAAAATTGCCGCCCATGCAGCAGACATTGCAAAAGGTGTTCGGGGAGCCATGGATATTGATAACAAAATGGCAGAAGCCCGTCAGAAGCTTGATTGGGAAGCTCAGTGGGAATGTGCACTGGATCCAGAAACTGCAAAGGCAATTCGTGACAGTCGCGCTCCTGAACAGGAAGATACATGTTCCATGTGCGGAAAGTTTTGTGCTGTCCGCAGCATGAATAAAGCTCTTTCAGGCGAGATGGTAGATATCCTCTAAGATTAAAGCTGTTTCATCAGGTTAATCATTTCAACGGCGCCAAGGGCACAGTCGTAACCTTTGTTTCCGGCTTTTGTTCCGGCGCGTTCAATTGCCTGCTGGATGTTTTCTGTTGTTACAACACCAAAGAGACAAGGAACGCCTGTGTTCATGCTTACCTGAGCACAGCCCTTGCTTACTTCGTTACAAACATAGTCGTAGTGAGTTGTACTTCCGCGGATTACTGCACCAAGACAGATTACTGCATCGTATTTTCTGCTGGAAGCCATTTTCTGTGCGACAACAGGAATTTCAAAAGCTCCTGGAACCCAGGCGGTTGTTATGTTTGATTCTTCAACGCCGTGGCGAATAAGCCCGTCTGTACAGCCGCCAAGAAGTTTGCTTGTGATAAATTCATTGAAACGTGCAACAACGATTCCGATTTTAGCATCCTGTGATGCAACCAGTTTACCTTCAATTGTATTCATATATTTCTCCTTATTCCCGCTGAAGCGGTTCTATTTATTTTCAAGTATGTGACCCATTTTTACGGCTTTGGTTTTCATGTAGAAAGCGTCGTATTTGTGTACCGGCATTTCAATTGGTACGCGGTCTGTAATCTTCAGGCCGTAACCGTCTAATCCGTAAATCTTACTTGGGTTATTTGTGAGAAGACGCATTTCTTTTACACCAAGGTCTCTAAGAATCTGAGCCCCAAGCCAGTATTCACGAAGGTCAGGTGCAAATCCAAGTTCAACGTTTGCTTCAACAGTGTCCCGTCCTTTTTCCTGAAGCTCGTAGGCTTTAAGCTTATTTATAAGTCCGATTCCACGACCTTCCTGTCTCATATAAAGAATGATGCCGCGGCCTTCATCTTCAATTTTCTGCATTGCAGTCTTGAGCTGATTTCCGCAGTCACATCTCATAGAGCCGAAAACATCACCTGTAAGACATTCAGAATGAACGCGGACAAGAACATCTTTTCCGTCTCCGATATCACCTTTTACAAGGGCTACATGGTGTTCGCCTGTAATGTCACTTACGTAACCGTACATTTTGAACTCGCCGTAATCGGTTGGAAGATTTACAGATGCCTCCCGAATTACGTGTTTTTCATGGAGGCGGCAGTAATCCTGCAGATCTTTGATTGTGATGAAAGTAAGATTATGTTTTTTTGCAAGTTCAATAAGTTCGGGAGTTCGCATCATATGGCCGTCATCAGCCATGATTTCGCAGCACAGCCCGCATTCTTTAAGTCCTGCAAGGCGCATAAGATCTACAGTCGCTTC
This sequence comes from Treponema sp., assembly GCA_024402535.1. GTDB lineage: Bacteria > Spirochaetota > Spirochaetia > Treponematales > Treponemataceae > Treponema_D. The sequence goes on along the minus strand of JAKSTN010000032.1, from coordinate 25,192 downwards.
TGTGTGTCCGTTTCTTGTAAGAACGCCGCCGTCTTTTGCAACGAGAGGGAACATGTGGCCTGGACGGCGGAAGTCACGGGCGGTGGAAGAATTTTTCACAACTTTCATTGCCGTTACAGAACGTTCAAATGCACTGATTCCAGTTGTGGTGTCTACATGGTCAATGCTCACAGTAAAAGCTGTACAGTGATTGTCTGTATTTTCGCTGACCATCTGGTCCAGGTTCAGTCGGGAAGCCAGCTCTTTATTCATGGGCATGCAGATAAGACCTTTTCCATAAGTTGCCATAAAATTGATGTTTTCGCCTGTAGCAAACTCAGCTGCGCAGATAAAGTCGCCTTCGTTTTCACGGTCAGGATCATCTGTCACAAGAATGATTTTTCCGTTTTTAAGATCCTCCAGGGCTTCTTCAATTTTGTTGTATTCAAATTTTTCCATATTTCAAATTCCTTTTCAGTTTCTTTTTTTGCAGTAAAAATTAAAATCCATTTTGCCGTAAGAAATCTTCTGTAATTTCGTCATCTTTTGAAGGAGTTTCATTTGACGAAGTCAGCAGTTTTTTTACATATTTTCCAATGATATCATTTTCAAGGTTTACAATATCACCCGGATTTTTAGAAAGAAGTGTCGTTTCCTGTCCTGTATGTGGGATGATGCTGACGCGGAAAACTTCGTCATCAACATAAGCTACCGTCAGGCTTATACCATCAATAGCAATGGAACCTTTATAAATAATCAGGTCCAGAATTTCTTTAGGCGCAGAGACTGTAACCCACACGGCGTTTTCTTCCCTCTTTAGGCTTTCAATTCTTCCAGTCCCATCAATATGTCCTGAAACAATGTGCCCTCCGAATCTTCCGTCTGCCGCCATGGCGCGTTCAAGGTTTACTCTGCTTCCAGGCACAAGGCCCCCCAAAGATGAAACGCGAAGAGTTTCAGGCATTACGTCAGCCGAAAAGGCGTTCCCCTGGATCGTTGTTACGGTAAGACAGACTCCATTTACAGCAATGCTGTCTCCAATATTTGTCTTTTCAAGAACACGTGAAGCTTCTATGAGAATTGTTCCTCTTTCCGAAGAGATACTTTTTACTTTACCTGTTTCTTCAATAATTCCTGTAAACATTTTCTCTCCTAAAATTTGTCGTAGACCATAAGAACATCATTTTCAAAGTTTTTGATATCCTTTAATTCAAATGCCGGACTTTCTGAAATAGCCTTACAGACTTCTCCCTGGACAGGACTTTTGTTTTCATTTCCACCAAGAATCTTTCCGCCAACAAATGAATAAACTCTGTTTCCCAATCCTTCTTTCAAAAAAGCCGCATTGACGATTCCGCCTCCTTCAATAAGAACTGAATCAATCTGCAGAATCCCGAGTTTTTTCATTAAGTCCTGTAAATCAATATGACCGTCTTTTTCCAGGCATTTAAGAACTGTAACATCCTGGTCTTCAAGTTCTGAAATTTTTTCATCCTGGCAAGCTGGTAAAGTGTTCAGGCAGGCAACAATAAGTGGAACATCTTTTGCTGTTTTTACAAGATTTGTTTCTGTATTAATCTTAAGATGACTGTCAAGAATAATGCGTACTGGAGAAGTTCGACCTGGAATGCGGCAGGTGAGCAGGGGATCGTCTTTTATTACTGTGTTTATGCCGCAGAGAATTCCTTTATAATTTGACCGGAGGATTTGAACATAATTACGGCTTTCTTCGTTTGTAATCCATTGTGATTCTCCTGAATCCATGCTGATTCTTCCGTCCAGACTCATGGCATATTTCATTACAATGTAGGGAGTTTTAGTTGTGATGAAATGGAAAAATACAGGATTTAATGCATCACATTCTTCGCGCATAAAATCTTCTGTTACTTTGATTTCATGTTCCCGAAGGTAGGTATTTCCTTTTCCGCTTACAAGAGGGTTGGGGTCACGGCTTCCAACGAAAACTTCTTTGATATTATGTTCAACAAGTGCGTGGCAGCAGGGCGGCTGTTTTCCAAAATGCGCACATGGTTCAAGAGTTACATAAATGGTGGCGCCTTCAGGACTGTTTCCTTTTTCAATGCAGTCTTTTATGGCATTGCGCTCAGCATGTAGGTCGCCGTATTTTTCATGGAAGCCTTCGCCTATAATGATGCCGTCTTTTACAATAACCGCCCCAACAAGAGGATTAGGTGATGTGAAGCCTCTGCCTTTTTCTGCAAGGTTAATGGCACGAAGCATAAAGTCTTGATCTGTCATTTCACTCCAATAATTAAGTTATTTTAGTGGGGTGAAACTTGTTTAGTCAATATAGTTTTATATAAAACTATATTGACTAACGTAATATTATTTTAAGTCTGGGATAAAATTTTGAAAAAAGCTAATACAAGAAGGCTTCCATTTCAGCTTCGTCAAGTTCATTCCATAAAATAATGGCGCAGGATGAATAGACATCTTTTGTTACAGTAATTTCTTTTTCAACAGTGAAAGGGACATCTTTTTTTATGTTTTCAGCACATATAGTATGTTCTGAAATGTTATTTTTCATATCTTCTTCTTTCTCAAAAGAGTCTTCGTAATCTGGTCCGTAATTTAATAAGGCAGCTGTGGAAAGTCTGTTTGAAAACCAGACATCTCTTTTTTTTGCCGGAGTTTTCTTTTTGAAGTCTCCATATTTCCTTAATTCAGAAGGAGTTGTGTCCAAAAGAGTTATATGAAGAGCCTTCATATCAATGTTTGATTTTGCTGTGAACTTTACTTTCAGCTTGTCACCTTTAATAGGAGTGTTTCCGTGAAATAAAATGGAAATATCTATTTCTGTCTGATAGTTGATAGGATCTGCCTGAAGGTTTGTAGAGCCGTTGAATACGGGATAATTTTTTGAAAGGGTACGCTGTTTTACTTTTTTTGTTAAATCAACTTTCCATTCCTTATTTTTTGTTCGAGGACCGTTATTGTTTTTCAGCCATTTCTGCCGAAGTTTTTCAAAATAGTAATCATCGTATTCCGGGTGAAAATGTCCTGTATAGAACCAGCGTTTACATACCTGCCAGTATTTGAAGCCGAAAAAAGAAATGGTTACATACCATCCTAAAGACAGGATCAATGTAAATGCGTCTCTGAGTTGTACGCTGATTAAACGTGAAAGAAATCTGATAACCTTTAAAGCAATATAAGTTCCGGGAAGAAAAATTCCAAATCCGAAAAAGAGAATAGAAAAAATGATTTTTAGCATAGAACCAAAAAGGCTTCCGGTTGCTTTTAATTCTTCTTTCATATTATTTTCTCCGCTGCTTTTTTTGATTTTATTATATAATAAAAAATCTGATTTGAGGCATATACCTTGGTATAAAAAAAATCCTCCCGGTTTCAGTGAATGTCACATTGCCGGAAGGATTCATTTCTTAGAAAGCCGTCAGCTGTTTGCCGTCAGTTTTCCGTAGTTTTTATGCGTTTGCAAGAATTGATTTGATGTCAGCTTCGATTGCATCACAAAGACCGGCAGCTGCTTTTTTAGCTGCATCAAGGTCACCGCCTGCAACTGGAGTTACAGAGTTTACATAGAACTTGATTTTTGGTTCTGTTCCAGATGGACGTGCAGAAACGATTGTTCCGCCATCCAGGAAGAACTGGAGAACGTTTGATTTTGGAAGTCCGTATGGTGTTTTGTTTGCAGGATTTGCAGGATCGAATTCAACTGATTCCTGAACGTCGCGAATCTTAGTAACAGTCTTTCCACCAAGAGTTTTGAGTCCTTCTGTGCGGAGTTTTGTCATGATACCTTTCATTGTTTCAACACCGCTTGAACCAAGGAATTCCTGGCTGATAGCGCGGTCTTCGAAGTATCCGTATTCGCGGTACATGTCATCCAGGTGTTCAAGGATTGTTTTTCCCTGACTTGCCCAGTACATTGTCATTTCAGCACACATTGCAGCAGCTGAAACACCGTCTTTATCCATTACATCACGTTCAATTTTGTATCCGTATGATTCTTCAAGACCGAATACGTAATTTTTTGTTCCTTTTTCTTCAAAGTCTTTTTCAACGGCAGCAATCCATTTGAAACCTGTAAGACATTCCATCATTTCTACACCGTATTTTTTACAGATGTAGTCACCGAATGGTGAAGTAACGATAGAGCGTACAACAGCAGGATTAGCAGGCATTTTTCCGAATTCTTTGCGTGAAAGAAGAACGTAATCCATAAGAAGAGCACCCATCTGGTTTCCTGAAAGGAGAACCCAGTTTCCGTCTTTGTCTGGGAAAGCTGTACCGAAGCGGTCAGCATCAGGGTCTGTTGCCATAACACAAGAAGCATTTTCTTTTTTTGCAAGTTCTACAGCCAGAGTAAGAGCTGGTTTTTCTTCTGGGTTTGGTTTTACAACTGTAGGGAAGTTTCCGTCTGGTTCTGCCTGTTCAGGAACTGTGATTACTTCAAGACCAAGGTCTCCAAGAACTTTGTTTACGTGCATTCCACCAGTTCCGTGAAGTGGTGTGTAAACGATTTTTACGTCTTTTGCGCGTTCTTTGATAAGGTCAGGGCGGAAAAGTTCAGCTTTACACATAGCCCAGAATTTTTCATCGATTTCTTTATCAATGATTACAAGTTTTTCTGAAGCAATAGCTTCTACACGAGTCATAGTTTTTACTTCAGTAACTTTGTTTACTTCTTCAATGATTCCTACATCGTGTGGTTCAATAACCTGTGCACCATCGTTCCAGTAAGCTTTGTAACCGTTGTACATACGTGGGTTGTGAGAAGCTGTTACAACAACACCTGTATCAGCACCAAGCTGGCGGATAGCAAATGAAAGTTCTGGAGTAGGGCGGAGGCTTGAGAAGAGATAAGCCTTGATTCCGTTTGCAGCAAAAATAAGAGCTGTTGCTTCACCGAAAACATCAGAGTTCAGACGTGAGTCATATGCAACAACGGCGCTGAGAGTTCCTGCCTTTGCCTTTTCAGGGCAGGCTTTAATCAGGTAGTTTGCAAGCCCCTGTGTTGCAAGGTTGATTTCCAGAGTGTTCATACGGTTTGTACCGCCACCCATTACACCGCGAAGTCCACCAGTTCCGAATTCAAGAGTTCTGTAGAAGCGGTCTTCCAGTTCTTTGTAATCTTCTTTTGCAACAAGTTCTTTTACTTCGTTGGCAAATCTTTCATCTTTTTCCTGTGCGATATAGTCTTTTGCACGGGCAAGGATTTCTTCGTTTGTCATTTATAGCCTCCAAATATAGGGTTAATTACCTAGTAATTTTGTTTCCCATTCTAATAAATCTTTTTCCATTTGTATATCGGTTCCGCGAACATCACACATAATTCTGAAGACAGGTTCTGTGCCGCTTCCGCGCATCCAGATAAATGCAACCGGTTCCTTCTTGTCGTTGTAGAATACAACTTTAAGTCCGCCTTTTCCGCTTTCACCCCAGTCGGCAACGTCGTAACGTTCTTTTGTGCCGTTTGTAATGGCAACACGGTAGCTTTCAAGTCCGTATTTCTTTCTGAGAGGATTTTTTTCCCAGTCAGCTTCGAATTTTTTCTGGAAATCCCGTTTAAGTTCTGCGTGATCCAGTGAAGTTACTTTCAGTACTGCTCTTGGTTCTGAAACGCCTGTTGTAGTGTATTTAGGAAGACTTTCAAGAATGTCAGTAAGAGTGTAATCATCCTTGTATTTATGACCTGATTTTTTGCACCAGAGTTCATAAAGACCGCCGCCACGGATAGTAAGCAGCTTTAGGATGGCAAAAATTGTGTTCAGTGGGTCACGAACGGCAGCCGGATATGTGATTGTGCCTCCGTTTGAACCTTCACCAAGAATAGGTACCGTGTAACCTTCTTCCCGTTTTTCACGAGCCAGGTTTACAACGTTTGCTTCTCCAACCTCAGCACGGAAAACATTTGCCCCAAGAGCCTTTGTTATTTCTTCAATGCGCATGGAAGTAGGGCAGTTTACTGCAACTGCAGGCTTCATGTTCGGGTCGGTTGAGCTCCAGATTGTGTATGTCAGTTCTGCAAGAACTGACAGGCTGAAAACTTCCTGGGCTTTTAAGATGCAGGCTTTCTGTGCCTTTTCATCCCAGTAAACAATGTTTCCCCGGTCACCGTCACAGTCAGGCATGTAACCAAGAATTGCGTCTTTGCAGCCTGCCTTCTGGAGGCGTTCCATTTCTGCAGCAACATGAACCAGGTTTTCTGCTTCCGGAATGATTTCGTGAGCAAAAACGCCGGCCTGGTTATTGATTTCGTAGAATTTGATTCTGTTTGATTTGAAAAAGTCCCGGTCAATACAAAGAGTGCGGCTTGAACCATTGAAGTCGCACACGATTCCCATAGGATTCAGAGCCATAGTATCTCTGATTCCTTCAAAGAAATTGTCCTGGACTTCTTTTTCTTCGCTTCCTGCAATTGTCAGGCGGGCAAAATCTTCGTATGCTCTTAAGGCGTTATGTTTTGCGCCTTTGCTCTGCTGTTCCAGAGTGCGCATTTCTGATGCGCTTGCCTGAGAAATACGGTTTAACGCTGATTCGCAGGCGTCAGGAGCTGAAAGCCGTTTTTTGAATTCTTCTACAAGCTTTGCATTTTCTGTTCCGTTAAGAACCCCGCCGTCATTAATTCCGAATTTGATTCCATTATGACCTACAGGATTATGGCTTGCACTTATATAGATAAATCCGTCGATTTTCTTTGAAAAAGCCATGATTTCTGGAGCCGAAGAAACACCTGTAAACTGAATGATTGCTTTTTTTATAAGAAGAGCCCGGTTCATTGCATCTGCAATGGCAGGACCTGTCGGTCTTGTATCCATTCCAACTGCAATTACGGGATTTTCAATACCAGTTTTATCTTTCAGATAATCAAAAAACACTTCTGCGGCAATGGCAGAAAGTGCAGTATCCTCAGGGGAGATTTCCGGAGCTTTATCCTGTTCATTTCCTGAAACAGCAAAAACTTTTCTCCATCCTGAAGCAGATAAAATCATATTATGTTCCATATATCCGAGATTATATCACAGATTCTGGATTTTTTCTTCAAAATCTACATTGAACTGGCGTACGGATCCTACTGTTGCCGGCGGTCCGTGTCCCGGGAAAAGAACAGTGTCTTCTGTCTGAGAAAGGATTTTGTCTTCAATATTCGTTTTGAGAATGAAGTTTGAAAAGCTTGAGGCGGTGTTTCCAATGGTTCCGGCCATAAGAACATCCCCGGTAAAGAGCATGTTTCCGATTTTGTAGACCATGGAGTCTGCAGTGTGCCCTGGAACAGCCATATAGTGAACCATCATGCCGCCAATGCGTACTTTGCCGTCACCGCTTATGACAGTTGTTTCTTCGCGGGCCACTTCCCAGTCCGCAGCAAGGATTTTTGGCGAATAGATTTTGCGCAGTGTTTTAAGCCCGTGAACATGGCTTCCGTGGTTGTGTGTTACAAGAACACCAGCCAGGTGATAGGGAACACTTTCAATCTGTTCAATGAGTTCGTCGGTTACCTGGCCTGGATCAACAATGATGGCTTCCTTGTTTTCTTCGTTTACAATGAGGTAACAGTTTGAAAATCCGCCGAGATTCAGGTGAAAATATACTTTCATTATTCGTTTCCTGTGGAATTTTCAAGAAATTCCTGGCTTTCGTTTTGGTCTGAGCCTGTACCTGTATAAATTTCGCTTCCGTTACGTCGGAAACGAGCCTCACGGGTATTTGACATCTTGAATGACACATTTTCCCGTTTTGAACTGAAAAAGTCAGCACGTTTCAGGTTGCAGTTTCTGAAAGAGGTATTTATAAGATGTGCTTTCAGGAATTTTGAGTTGAAAAGGTCCGAATCATCAAAAGATGACTGAAAAGTACGGATTCCATTGAAATTACTTTGAATCAGGTCACTGGAAGTGAAAAGTGTATGGTTGAATGTACAGCCTGAAAACGAAGTGAACAGAATATTACTGTTTACCAGGTTACAGTCGTTGAAAATGGCAAAATCAAAGATTGATGTGCGGCTTCTCATATTCTGGCTTGTAATATTTGTGAATGTACAGTGGGAAAAATTACAGCCGTAAAAACGTTTGTTTGAAAAAGTTGCATCCCGGAAAATGAGACCTGAAGCATTTATGCCTACAATGGTTTCATGCTCCTGAATGTACTTGTAAATTTTTTGAGAGTCTTTTCCCGGGTCCGGCGAATGGTCCAGACAATAGGACCTGGTTTCAAGAATTTCCCCATTATTATCAAAAGTTGAAAGAGATATTTTTGTGCAAGATGGAACCAGACATTTATTCTGTGCAAACATACTTCTATATTATAGCGGATATGGGTATACTGTCACCATAGAAGTTCAGGTAAATAAGAAAATGATTGATTTTGCATTTTTGGATTCTGGAACAGGCGGATTGCCATATCTTTTACGACTTAAGGAAATGGAACCTTCGGCTGAATGTATTTATGTAGGGGATACTGCAAATTTCCCATACGGTACAAAAAGTCATGAAGAAATTGTTTCCTGCGTTCTTTCAATTTGTGACAGAATAATCAATAATTTTCATCCCCGTGCAATTGTTGTTGCCTGTAATACTATGAGTGTAAATGCACTTGATGAAGTTCGACTAGCACATCCTGAAACTCAGTTTATTGGTACCGTTCCTGCTATAAAACTTGCTTCATCTGTTTCCCAAAAACGCCGTATAGGACTTCTGGCCACAGTGGCCACAGTAAAAAGTGACTATACAAAACGGCTGAAAGAAGAATTCGCAAATGACTGTACTTTGGTTCTGCGGGATGATACTGAATTAATTAGTTTTATTGAACACGAAAGTTTTACTGCTACAGAGGAAGAATGTGCGGCTGCATGCCGTCCTGCGTCAGAGTTTTTCCGTAAAGAAAACTGTGATGCTGTAATTCTTGGATGTACCCATTTTCTGAATCTTGCTGATACACTTCAAAAGGTGTTCGGCTCTGACATAAAGGTTGTGGACAGCCGTGACGGTGTTGCACGCCGGGCTCTGGATGTCTGTCATATTTCAAAAGATGAAAAAAAAGCATATAATCCTGCTATCCGGTTGTATGTCACTGGAGATTCAGAAAATGTTGAATACAAGGCAATTTCTGAAAAATACGGCATACAGATAAATAAGTTGTAAATTAATTTAGGAGTTTTTATAAATGAAGAAAATTATTTCTGGTAAGGTTCGTGAAGTTTACGACCTGGAAGACGGACGCATGGTCATTGTTACAACTGACCGCATTTCAGCTTTTGATGTAATCCTTCCTACAATGATTACAGATAAAGGTAAGGTTCTGAACGCACTGGCAAACTTCTGGTTTGATTACACAGGCGATCTGGTAAAAAATCACATGATTTCAAGCGATCTTAAAGATATGCCAGCTGATTTCCAGAAACCTGAATTCGAAGGACGTACAATCCTTTGTAAAAAACTGAAGATGATTCCTTACGAAGTAATCGTTCGCGGATACATGTTCGGTTCTATGTACGAAGCATACAAGAAGGGTGAACCATTCCTTGGTCATTCATTCGACAAAGAATACAAAGAAGCTGAAAAACTGGCAGAACCAATCTGTACTCCTTCAACAAAAGCTGCAGAAGGTCACGACATCAACGTAACTCTGGATTACATGAAAAATGATCTTGGTGCAGAACTTGGACAGAAAATTGCTGACACAGCTATTGCTATCTACAAGAAATGTTACGAACATGCTTACAAGAACGGCATCATCATCGCTGATACAAAATTTGAATTTGGTCTTGATGAAGACGGAAACCTGGTTCTGGCAGACGAAGTTCTAACACCGGACTCAAGCCGTTTCTGGGATCTTTCAAAATATGAAGTTGGTGGAAGTCCTGCTTCTTATGACAAACAGTTCGTTCGCGACTGGCTTAAGGCAAACAACCTGGCCGGAGATCCTAACATTAAAGAAGTTCCAGCAGATGTTGTTGCTCAGACTTCACAGATTTACCATGAGTGTTGTTTGAAGATAACTGGCAAAGATTGTTAGAACGAGTTTGCTTTGCAAACTCGCTAAGCAAACACGAAGTGTTTGCGACAATTACTGGAAAAGACTGCTAAGCTGTAATTTTAATCAAAGCTTGAAAATGGGGCCCGACAGAGCCCCATTTTTTTTAGCTTCCTGTCTAGCAGGCTTTTCCTTTGCGTAAAAAGAGCTGGCGGCGGAAGAGAATAATGTTCATTCCTGCGAAGGCGGCAACCATGATAATCAGCGTTTTTACAGGATCTACCGGAGCCAGGGCGCCTAAAAGCATCATAGGGAAGCCGAATACGATTGCCGGGAAATTCTGGTAAACAAGGTTGTCTGCGGCAGGGGTTGCAAAGTCCCGGTCAATTTCACGGAGCAGGATAACACCTGTACTTGCAGTACCGGTCAGCATTCCGTACATCATAAGGAACTGAGCTTCTGAATATTCTGGGAAGAGTTTCTTTGCTACAAAGCGGTTGTAGAAATATGTGATCAGCAGTCCTAGGATTCCCATGGTCAGAAGAGTAGGCCAGTAATCCTTTAATAAATCTAGCTGAATAGCGGCAATTCCTGCTACGATCATCAGGTCAAAGAAGAAACTTCCCAGCTTGTCCATCTGTTCTGGATTGATGTAATCATCATCGATAATGTTTTTGTTCTCCATAAAACGCAGAACCATTTTTATGAGTGAAGCAATAAGAACGCCTATAAGGAAGTTGAATCCGTAAAGAACCGATTTGAAGCCTGGAAGGGCGTTCCCTAAAACGGCGATAAGGAAGTAAGCAATCATATAAGTGATGAAAACAGTAGAAATCTGAATGGAAAGGTCTTCAAGTCCCCCGTTGATGAACTTTTTGTCTGCAGTTTTTTTCTGTTCAGTTTCTTCGTTCTGAACAGAATCATCTTTTGTATAGATTTTAAGTTTTCCGCGGGCTTTCATGATGTTCAGGTGGATTACTCCCCCGATGCTGGCACTTAAAAATCCCAGGGCTGCCACGGAAAGACCGAAGTTTTTGCCGCCCATGAAGGCGTAATCATTTTCATAAAGGCTTCCAAAGTTTAAAGCCTGTCCTGTTCCCTGACCGTATCCGAATGGCAGAAGCATTCCGCTGGCTGGAATCAGGCCTGTCACAAATCCGGCCGCAATAATGGTAATAGTCAGCCCCAGAATTCCCTGAAGCAGGTAACTGGAAACAGTAGTAACACCGGTATTGAAAATCTCTGCGGCCCGTTTTCCGGAAAGCTTCTTCTTTTTTGAACTGAAACTCATGGAAATAAAGCCAAAGGCCAGACAATGGAATGTTATGATTTCCAGGTTTGTTGTTCCTGCAAAATTGAAAGCACGGACATCAAACATGCTGGTTTTAGTTACTGCTTTATATATAGTAGAAACGATAAGAATCATTAATCCTGCAAGTACTGATGTTGGAATAAGTGAAGCCTGAAGAAATTTTAAATGTTTTTTCAAAAGATTCGCGATTATAAGTGCGAAAAGCAGCACTGTAACCAGATTAAAAAATCCCCAAACACCATAATCCCAAAAATTCATAAGTCCTCCTGTAAATAACTATAAACTTACTTCATTTTACAATGGAATTAGCGAAAAAGGAAAAACAAAATAATATAAAGTATTTCTTTAAAATCTCAAATTTGTTGAAAAATTCATTTTACTCATGTTAAAATTACTATAATATGAGGAACACACACATGAAAAAGAATTTGATTTTGGCTTTCTTTCTGATCGTTCTTACCGGTAATCTTTTTGCCCGCGGATCCGGGGTAAAGGAGCATATTAAGGATAACTGGAAATACAAGACAGGCAGCAATTCGTCCTGGAAGGATGCCAAATTTGATGATTCTTCATGGGAATCAACAAAACTTCCTGTGACTCTTCCGCTTAAGGGAGAAAACTATGTCTGCTTTCGGACAAAGGTGAATGTTCCCCGCAGCTTAAATGGAAAAGCTGTATATCTTGATACAGGTCATGCTTATGCAGCATATGATGTTTATGTAAATGGAACTTTTATAGGATCGAACGGGCATCTTCCACCGGAAACAAATATCAGGGCTGGAAACAATTCCGTTCTGCTGATTCCAGAAAATCTTATAGTAAATAATCAGTTTACGCTTGCACTTCAGTGCTGGACTTCGGCTGATGTTATAAGTTTTTCAGAAAATCCACGGATAATGGATTATGATGCCGCTCATGTCGTGACTTATTGGCGTGAGCTTCTTGGGGCAAGGATGTATGTAATCATTGCAGTTCTGTGTCTTGCAATGGGGCTTTACATGATTGTCCAGTATGTAATGAACAAAGAAAAAGGCAAGACATTCCTTTGGTTTGCCTTGTCTGCTCTTTCGGTTTGTTTTTATTTTTATGACATGGGTGCAACTCAGTTGGTCATGGGCTTTATCATTCAGCGTGAACTGGCCCGTGCTCTTCTACCTGTAGCCATGGGATTTCTTCTTTTGTTCTTCCATCAGTTTATAAATGGAAAACTGCCAAAGAAGTCGATAATTTTTGTTGCTGTAGTTGATGCAGTTTCGGTGCTGGGACATTTCCTGCTTATGAAGAATTTCGTGGCAGTCAGTAATTTCTTTACAATCACACTGGCACCTGTAATGTATGTTTGTGTTTACGGAATTGTTGTTTCAGTTAAAGGACTGAAAGATAAAAGCCGTAATATGACAATTGTTCTGGTTGGATTCCTGCTTGCAGTAGGGCTTGCAATGTTTGATATTCTGGCCCAGGTGCAGGGAAAGACTCCGTTTGTTTGGCTTCAGGGCTACGCATTCTTCATTCTGAACCTTGCAGTATTCCTGACACTTTCAATCGAATCTGTAAAAAATCAGATTAAGGTTGACAAGCTTGTTTATCAGTCAAAACAGCAGAATGAAATATTGGAAGACCTTTTTGGAAAGGCAAAGGAACTTTCAAATGAAACAACAGGTATTTCAGGTTCGTTGAATGGAGCCGTTCTGAAAGTAAATGATGTTTCAAAGACTTCGCTTGATCAGGTGCAGGGAATTGAAGCTGCTCTTGTTCAGCAGAACACACAGCTTAAAGCTGCAGACGGTGCTGTTGAAAAACTGATACAGTCACTTTCTGAAACAAATAAAAATCTGGAAGTTTCGGCAGAAAGTATTGCACTTTCTGCTGAGCAGACAGCAAAAATGCTTGAAGGCTTCCAGTCTGTAGGAAAAAGTATTTCCGGGGCTGCTGTCCTCGCACAGTCTCTGGATGAACTTACAGTAAAAAATGCAAAAGATGTTAATCTTCTTTCTGAAGCAATGGATGAAATGAAGAACCGTTCAGATGAGATTTTGAATATTGCCCAGGTTCTGGATAATTTCAGTTCGCGTACAAATCTTCTTGCTATGAACGCATCCATTGAAGCGGCTCACGCAGGAGCTGCAGGAAAAGGATTTGCTGTTGTTGCAAATGAAATCAAGAATCTTGCATCCCAGTCATCTGCTCAGGCTCAGAAAATCAGTGACCTGGTTGGTGAGATTTCGGCATCCATTTCTAATGGAGTTGAACTTGCAGAAGGCGTTCAGAAAACGCTTTCACAGATGCGTAAGGAAGCAAGCGATACAGCAAGTCATGTTAAATCTGCAGCTGATGAAATGAACCGCCAGCAGAGTGAAGGTGAACGTATTGAAGCAGAAGCCCGTAAGATTTCGGACGCTGCAGAACAAATGAAGAAGGCTGCCTTTGAACAGTTCAGTTATTCTGATACAGTAAAGAACAGTATGGAGCAGCTGCACAGTGCTACAAAAGCGGTAGACGAAGCCGCAGGTGCAATTGCCAATGCAAGCCGTCTTCTTTCAGAAAATGTATCAGATCTGAAGAGTATGTCTGAAAAGACAAAAGAAACTTCGGATCGTCTTACACAGATGATGAATATATAATGACGAATCCCTTTTGAGAGAGGGGGGACGTTGTTTGGTCTTTATTTTTATTTTTCTCAACTTATGGAACACACCAGATTAAATTTATTCAGATTCGTTAAGCCGGTTCTTCCGGTTTATATCAGCGTTGTTATAATTAACATCGTTTTTGTAGGTCTTGATATGCTTTCTCCGCAGATTTCCCGTCTGCTGGTTGATGAAGTTATCATTGGAAAAAATGAAGAACATCTTATGATTCTTCTCGCCGGTATGATGGCAATTGGTGTTCTGCGTGCAGTACTTGGGTACACACGAGAATACAGCTGCGACTGGGCGGGAAGTAAAATCGGTTGTGATATCCGGAAAGATTTTTTCAAAAAGCTTCAGGGACTTTCTGCAAACTTTTTTGATAAAAATAATTCGGGTGAACTTATGGCCCGTGTCCGCGATGACGTAGGTTCCATCTGGGGGCTTTTCACTTACATCGGGATGCTCCTTTGTGAAATCGTCGTTCATATCACTTTTATTCTGTACTCCATGTTCCGCATGAACTGGAAGCTTTCCATTATTCCTGCAGTTTCTATGGCAATTTGTGCCTGTGTAGCTCTTTTAATGGAAAAACATCTGGGGCCTCTTTGGGGACAGATTGGTGAAGCAAACCAGGTTCTGAACAATACTGCTCAGGAAAACCTGAACGGAGTTCGTACAGTAAAATCTTTTGTTCGTGAAAATTTTGAAATCCAGAAATTTTCCGAAAAGAATCAGACATACTGTTCGCTGAACTATCAGACTTCGAGAATTTTCGTACGCTATCACCCGATACTTCAGATTTTCAGATATCTTGTTCCAATCGCAATTTTGTGCGCCGGCGGAATAATGTGCATGAATGATCCGGAAGGTTTTACTCTTGGGGAGCTTACAGCTTTTGTTCAGTATTCCATGAATATTGTGTGGCCAATGGAAATGCTTGGCTGGCTTACAAGCGGATTTGCACAGGCTAAGGCAAGTATCAAGCGTATTGATAAAATTTATTCAGAACTTCCTGATATTACAGAAAAAGAAGATGCTTCAGAAGAAAAAATAAAAGGTGACATTACATACGATCATGTTTACTTTACAACAGAAAGCGGTACGCCAATCCTTTCTGATGTAAGCTTTGAAATTAAAGCGGGACAGACTTTGGGAATTATGGGTTCAACCGGAAGTGGAAAGACTACTATCGTTAATCTTCTTAAGCGCATGTACGATGTTACTGACGGTTCAATTCTGATTGACGGAAAAAATATTAAGGATATTGGAATTGGAACTTTAAGACGAAATGTTGCAGTTGTAATGCAGGATGTTTTCCTTTTCTCTGAAACAATCAACGGAAATATCCGTCTTGGTGACAAGGAAACTCTGGAAGATGAACCTGTTCAGAAAGCCATGGAAGATTCTGTTTCCGAAGAGTTTGTTTCAAAGCTTGATGAAAAAGCTGAAACTGTAATTGGTGAACGCGGTGTGGGACTTTCCGGCGGTCAGAAGCAGCGCCTTACAATGGCCCGTGCTATGAGCCGTAACACGCCGGTTCTGGTTTTTGATGATTCAACTTCGGCTCTGGATGCGGAAACAGAAAAACGTATTCAGAAAACTTTGAACGAAATGAAGGGAATGACAAAAATCATTATCGCTCACCGAATCAGTTCTGTAAAAAATGCTGATAAAATCATTGTTCTTGATAACGGCCGCATTGCCGAAGAAGGAACACATGAAGAACTCCTTGCAAAAAAAGGTCTCTATGCTGAAACTTACGAGACTCAGTACGGAGGGATGAATTAATGAATGCTTATAATGTAGATGAAAAATTAAATGAAACTTCAAAACTTAAAACCATTTCGCGGCTTTTGAGCTGGGTTTTGAAATATAAAGGAAAGATTGCAATCGTATTTTTCCTTATGTTTGTTGGAACTGTGGTTTCTCTTGTGAATCCGCTTATTATGGAACGAGCAATAGACGTGCACATTGCAAACCGTGATATTCCGGGCTTTATAAAACTTATTCTTGCTGCTGTGGCAATGAATCTTGTAATGATCGGTGCAATTAAACTTCGTATGCTGATTATGAGCAAGCTTACAAACAATGTGATTGCAGAAATCCGCCAGAGTCTGTATGACCACATTCAGGGACTGGACCTTGCATTTTTTGATTCGCGCCCAAGCGGAAAAATTCTTGCACGCATTACAGGCGACGTAAACAGCCTGAAAGACGTTCTTGAAAACTCCATTACAAGCCTTATTCCGAACCTGATTACAGTCTGTGCAGTTGCCGTGATTATGATTGTAAAGAATCCGCGGCTTGCCTGTGCAGCACTTTTCGGGCTTCCGGTTCTTATCATTGGTGTAATTGTTGTTTCAAGAAAAGCTCATAAATACTGGCAGTTGAATTCCAAAAAAGGTTCGAATCTTGGAGCTTTTATTTCGGAAGACCTTTCGGGAATAAAAGTAATCCAGAGCTTTAATGCAGAAGATGAAACAGATAAAACTTTCAAGCAGCTTGTAAAAGAAGACCGCGACAGTTTTATGAAGGCTGTCCGCTGGGCTGATGCAAACTTTGCCATTATCGACTTTTCATGGGCACTCTGTATGTTTGCCATGTACTGGATTGGTATTAAAGTAATTGGTGTTGATAACGTTTCTGTTGGAACTTTCCTTGCCTTCGGCACTTACATCGGTATGTTCTGGCAGCCAATCCAGGCTTTGAGCCAGTTTTACAATCAGCTTATTACTTCGCTTTCAAAGGCCGAACGTGTTTTTGAAATTATGGATACACCAAGCGCCATTGAAGATAGGGAAGGGGCCCGTGAAATCAGTAATATTGAAGGAGACGTTGAATTCAAAAATGTTACTTTCAGCTACGGCGGAAGCGGAAACCCTAACGATTCAAATAACGTTACAGAACAGGATAATTCAAAGGTTGTAAACGTTCTTGAGAATGTTTCTTTCCATGTTACTCCGGGTGAAACAATTGCTCTGGTCGGACCTACAGGAGCTGGAAAGTCTACAATCGTGAACCTTGTTTCACGCTTTTATGACATTCAGGGCGGTGCTATCCTTGTTGACGGAACTGATATCCGGGATATAACTCTGGAATCTTTGCGGCGTCAGATGGGGATTATGACCCAGGACAATTTTATTTTCTCCGGTACTATCAGAAGTAATATCGCTTATGGTAAACTTGACGCCACGGATGAAGAAATAATTGAAGCTGCAAAAGTTGTTCATGCCCACGATTTTATTTCGAGCCTGAAAGATGGGTATGATACAAAGCTTACGGCACGCGGCGGCGAACTTAGTAACGGCCAGCGTCAGCTTATTGCCTTTGCCCGCACAATGATTTCCAATCCGAAGATTCTCATTCTTGATGAAGCAACTTCAAGTATTGATACAAAAACCGAAAAGCTTGTGCAGGCAGGAATTGCAGAACTTCTGAAAGGAAGAACTTCATTTGTAATTGCACACCGTCTTTCAACAATTGCCAATGCAGACCGCATTTTTGTAGTAAACAAAAAAGGCATTGTAGAAAGTGGTACCCCAGCTGAGCTTTACGAAAGCCGCGGAGAATATTACAAACTGCTTGAAGCTGCCAAAGCTGAAGTAGAATAAGGAAAGTATATGTGTGAAAAATTCTATAAAGACGGACTTAATTTTGAATGCCAGCGCTGTTCATTCTGCTGCGGTCATTCACCGGGATTTGTGTATCTTTCGCTTAAAGATCTGGATCTTCTTTGTGAACATCACAAAATGGAACGGGCTGACTTTATAGAAAAGTATTGCCGCTGGGTAAATTACTACGGCGGTGCCACAGTTCTTTCTTTGAAGGAAAAAAAGAATTACGACTGTATTTTGTGGGAAAGCGGATGCTCCTGTTATGAAGCCCGTCCTGTTCAGTGCAGAACATATCCTTTCTGGAGTTGGATGATTAAGGATAAGGAAATGTGGTCTGAGTGTGCAGAAACTTGTCCCGGTATGAATAAAGGACGTCTCTGGACCTATGAAGAAATCGAACTGAACCGTCATGAATACGACGCAAACTTTCCTTTAGATAAGGAAGAATACGATTCTTTAATCAGTGAAGAATAAAAAAAGCCACACAGGTAAAAATTATTTTTTCTGTGTGGCTTTTCTGTTTTAAATCAGATTATCTTATTTGAAGTATCTGTCCAAAAGTCCTTTCAGAGCTTTTCCGTGGCGTGCTTCATCACGAGCCATTTCGTGAACAGTGTCATGGATTGCGTCCAGACCATATTTTTTTGCAACCATTGCTAGGTCTGTTTTTCCCTGAGTTGCACCGAATTCACAGTCAACGCGCCATGCAAGATTTTTCTTTGTAGAACCTGTCATGTTTTCTTCCAGGTCAGTTCCAAGAAGTTCTGCAAATTTTGCAGCATGTTCTGCTTCTTCGTAAGCTGCTTTTTCCCAGTAAAGACCGATTTCAGGGTAACCTTCGCGGTGTGCGATACGTGCCATACAAAGGTACATACCAACTTCTGAACATTCACCGTTGAAGTTTGCTTTAAGCTGTTCGAAAATGTATTTTTTGTCAGCTTCAGGAATATCAGCATTGTTTTTTACTGTTTTTGCGTAGATACCGCATTCGTGTTCACTGGCCAGAGTCAGTTCGCCTTCAACTTTCTTGAATTTGTCAGAACTTGCTTTACAAACAGGGCACTGAGCTGGAGCTTCATCGCCTTCATAGATGTAACCACATACTGAACATACAAATTTTGCCATTTTGGGACTCCTTAAAAATATATTTTTGGTATAAAACCCTTAGTCATTAGGTGTACGGTTGTCGCTGCATTCGTGGCAGAGCCCGTAAACCAGAATATCAGTCCGGTCAATAATTCCCGGAATATTTTTGAGTTCTTTTTTGTTGATGAGGTTTTCCATGTCAGCTTCAACATCGGTAACCCGTGTGCATTCGCTGCAGATAAAGTGACAGTGCGGCTTTGTAATGTAGTCAAAACGGTCAAAACCTTTTACCGTAGCAACTTTCATTATGTCGCCTGTTTCACAGAGGAGAGTAAGATTCCTGTAAACTGTTCCCAAACTGATTTTAGGAAAATCCTGGCGCACCGATTCAAAAACCATATCAGCAGTAGGATGGTCACATCTCTTTGCCAGGCAGGAAAGGATTGCTTCTCTCTGTCGTGAGTAATTCATCAAAGAACTCCTAAATTAGTAATGATTACTGATTTAATAAAGATAACAGAGAGAAACGTATTTGTCAAATTATCAGGTAGCAACCGTCATAACTTCCTGCACGGCGGCATGTTCCGTAATGAGTTTTTCATTTTTGTTTGTGCGGAATGGTGCCAGAGGAAGTCCTTCTTTGTTGTAAACTGTAACAGGGCAGTAGTTGTACCAGTTGTAGCGGCAGGCTTTAGGTTCCGGAACTTCAGCGCTTGTCACTTCAATGGTGTTTCCCTTAAAGGCAGGAAGCGCGCCAAACCATTCACCCTTATCATTCTGGATTTCAAAACCAGTCCATTTCCCGTTTACCATAGCACCGATTTTTTCATTTCCCTGAATCTTTTCAAGAGCAATAAGATTTGCAAGTTCATCCGGCTTTTCTTTTGTAATGAATCCGTTTTCAGCATTGTCAAAAGTCAGAATCATTTTTCCGTTCTGGCTGACAGCAGATTTAAGTGTCGGATTGAAAGTTTCTTCATTAGAAGCTTTACCGTCATACTGTGTTTTCATGGCAATGGCTTCAAGTCGTTCTCCTACAATCTGTTTCTGTTTTGGATGAATGTCGTTGAATGCACCTTCGTCCATGAGGACTGTCATATATGTGTTTGCAACAGTCTTAGAAACTTTTTCCTGGGCTTCGCGAACAAGGCACCAGTGTTTGAAGTCTTTATCCTGTCTGTAGCGGTTTACTGTAAGCTGGACGAAAATGAACGGAAGTGTGTCATCGTTCCAGTCTGTGCGCCAGTTGTCGATCATGCGGGTAAAAAGCTTTGCATACATATTCGGTTTGTGGTCATCACTTTCGCCCTGATACCAGATAACGCCTTTCATTGTGTAAGGCGAAACCCGGGAAAGCATTGTGTCATAAAGCCCGCAGGGACGGTAAGGATTTTTGCAGCTTTTAGGTCCCGGCCATTCATTTTTACCTACAATTTCCTGGATAGCGTTCCATTCAATATCAGGTTGAACAGCATAAACTTTCTGTGCGCGGACGTTCCATTCTGCATCCCGTTTCAGATAGTCGTCATATTCTTTCATCTGTTCTTCAACAGATTTTCCCTTTGTGGCTTCAATCTGTTCTTCTATATATGTGTTCAGTTCATTGTCAGTTTTAAGATAGTTTTCATGCATCCATGCCGAACATGAAGTTCCGCCCCAGTTACAGCCTAAAAGTCCTACAGTGCAGCCAAGTTCTGAAGCAAGTTTTCGTCCAAAGAAATATCCTACAGCGCTCCATGCTTTACGGGCGTCGGAATCCCACTTTGACCAGCAGGTGTTTTCTTCGGCTTTGTAAAAGGCTTCGTCTTTCCAGCCGATTTTATTTGTATAGTAAAAACGTACGTTTGGATCTTTAGTTTCAGAAAGGGCAGCTGCCGCTTCCTTACAATTCTGAAGTTCGAATTCCATGTTGGACTGTCCGCCGCAAAGCCAGACCTCACCGATTGCTACATCATGGAAAGTTTTTTCATAGTCTCCGCATTTTACAGAAAGTTCACAGTCTGTTTCTGCTTTCTGGGAAGGAAGTGTAACAATCCATTTTGTTTCTTTTCCTGATGCTTTTGTGGATGCTGTATTTTCTGCAAGAACTTTTCCGTTTTTAGAAAGTGTTACGGTAACTTTAACATCGGAATCACACCATCCGAATACATCAATATTTTTATTTCTCTGTAATACACAATTGTCGCTGAATACGGCTGCAATTTTGAACATAATAATTACTCCTTAATTTTAGTTTACTACCCGAAGACTTAAAAAGTCACCCTAAAAATTTTACACCATTCCTTTGATTCCATAGAAAGTGAAATTCTCAAGAGTTTCTTCCAGTTCTTTAAGTGGCATTTTTCTTTCTGCTGTAAACCAGTTGCAGAACGCTTCTACAATTCCTGTAAAAATAAAGTTGATGATGATTTCAACTTTTTCAGGATCTTTATCAGGGTAATCTGTAAGAAAAGCCTGTACAATCTGTTTTTTGATTTTTCCTACGATTTTCGTATTCAGGCTTGAATTTCCTTTCATGCGGAGAAGATTGGCGTAAAAATCAAAGTTCCTGTTTACAATCTGGTCCAGGCTGTGAAGCACTTTATGTGGATTTTCCAGAAAAGTGTGCATGTCTTCGTTTTTTATTGTGTCTTCAAAAATGCACGCAATTTCATCTTCAATTTCATCAATTATTTCATAAATTCCCGCATAGTAACTGTAAAAAGTCTTGCGGTTTATGTTTGCCGCTTCCGCAATATCTGTAATTGTGATTTCATTCAGGCTTTTCTGTGAAATAAGCAGAGCAAAAGCGTCCTTAATTGATTTTTTAGTCCGTTCAATTCGTCTGTCCATAATAAAATTATACCACAAATTCCGCTACAAGTGTTACTTTTTACTCATTTTTTACTTTTTGTGTACCATGGCCTTTATTTTTCATTATTACCTTAAAAATACCTAATTGATTTGAAAGGAGAAAACTCGTGGATAAGTTTGGAAAATTTGTAGTAAAGAACAGAATTGTGATTCTTATTGTTTCGCTTCTGCTCATTGTTCCGTCATTAATCGGCATGATAAAAACCCGTGTAAATTATGACATGCTTGATTATCTTCCTGAAACAATGGATACAGTAAAAGGGCAGAACATTCTTCTTGATGATTTCGGAAAAGGAGCTTTTTCTATTCTGGTTGTTGATGGTATGCAGCCAAAAGAAGTTTCGCAGCTGAAAAAGGAAATTGAAAAAATCGACCATGTTGATTCTGTAATCTGGTACGATTCCTTTGCTGATATTTCGGTTCCAATGGAAATGCTTCCGAAAAAATATTATGAAGCTTTCAACAAAAACGGTTCCACTTTAATGGCAGTTTTCTTTGATACTTCTACAAGCTCTGATGACACAATGAAAGCCATCGGGGACGTAAAAAAGGTTTGCGGGAAAAATACTTATGTGACAGGAATGTCGGCACTGGTTACAGAACTTAAGGAACTGTGCGAAGCAGAAGAAGCAACTTATGTTGGAATCGCAGTTGTTCTTGCAGTTGTTGCCATGCTGATTTTTATGGATTCTTTCCTTGTTCCTTTTGTCTTCATTGCAAGTATTGGAATTGCAATTCTCTGGAATATGGGGACCAACTATTTCTTCGGCGAAGTTTCATACATTACAAAAGCACTTGCCGCTGTTCTCCAGCTTGCCGTAACAATGGATTATTCAATCTTCCTTTGGAACTGCTACTCTGAACAGAAAAATCGTTTCGAAGGTGACAAGAACCGTGCCATGGCTCACGCTATTTCAAACACAATCACTTCAGTTGTGGGAAGTTCTATAACTACTATTGCAGGTTTCCTTGCTCTTTGTTTCATGACCTTCACACTTGGAAAGGACCTTGGCCTTGTTATGGCAAAAGGAGTTGTTCTTGGAGTTATCGGATGTGTAACAACACTTCCAGTTATGATCCTTGTTTTTGATAAAGCCATTGAAAAAACAAAGCACAAGGTTTTCCTTCCAAAAATGGATAAACTTGCAAACGGTATTGTAAAAGGACGCTTTGTAATTCTTGCAGCTTTTGTTGTTATCCTTATTCCGGCTTTCTTCGGATACAGACACACACCAGTTTACTATGACCTTGGACAGTGTCTTCCTGAAAAACTTGATTTCGTTCAGGCAACAAAAAAACTGAACAATGATTACAACATGGCAAACACACACATGGTTCTTATTGATTCATCACTGAACCAGAAAGAAGTGAAGAAAATGATGAAGGAGCTTGAAAAAGTTGATGGCGTAAAAATGAGTCTTGGTATGTCATCTGCTCTTGGTTCACTTATTCCCGATTCAATCATTCCGGAAAAACTTGTTAAGACTTTGAAAAGCGACCGCTATGAACTTGTTCTTGTAACCTCGGAATATTACACAGCTACTGATGAAGTAAATAATCAGATTGATGAACTTAATGAAATTATCAAGAAATATGATCCGAACGGAATGATTATTGGTGAAGCTGCCTGTACAAAAGATATGATCGCCATTACTGATCACGACTTTAATGTTGTAACCTGGCTTTCTATTGCGGCAATCTTCCTTATTATCGCTTTTGTATTCAAGAGTGCATCTCTTCCGTTCATTCTGGTTTCGGTAATTGAGTTTGCAATCTTTGTGAACCTTGGGCTTCCATATTTCACAAATACGGAACTTCCATTCATCGGACCAATCTGCGTAAGTACAATTCAGCTTGGAGCAACTGTTGATTACGCAATTCTTATGACAACCCGCTATCTGAAAGAAAGACGAAGCGGAAAAGAAAAGAAGGATTCAGTTACAGTTGCTTTGAGCTCATCACTTCCTTCTATCATTGTCAGCGCAGTGGGATTCTTTGCTGCAACTTTCGGAGTCGGTATTTACTCAAACGTAGATATCATCAGTACTATGTGTAACCTTATGGCACGTGGAGCTGCTGTAAGTATGCTTTCTGTAGTACTTGTCCTGCCAACATTCCTTATGCTTTTTGACGGACTCATAATCCACACAACCAGCATGAAGAAAAAAGAAAACTAAAACAGATTTTATTTAGGAGATACAGATATGAAAAGAGAACTTGTTATGTGTGCAGCACTTGCACTTATGGGAACAGCAGTTTGGGCAAGACCTTCACTTGAAGCCAAAAAGAATGCAGATAAAGAAGAAAATGTTTATGTTCTTTCTGATGCAGAAGGAAACGTAAACAAAGTGATTGTTTCAGGATGGCTTAAAAATCCAGACAAGAAAAAAACAATTACTGATGTAAATGATCTTAAAGATATGGTGAATGTAAAAGGGGATGAAACATTTACAGAAAAATCGGGAAACAGAAAAGTCTGGGCTGCAAACGGAAATGATATTTTTTATCAGGGAACAAGCGAAAACAAACTTCCTGTTTCTATTAAAATCAGCTACTTTCTGGACGGAAAAAAAGTGACAGCCGAACAGATTGCCGGAAAAAGCGGAAATGTAAAAATCCGTTTCGATTACAAAGTAAACCAGTTTGAAAAAGTGGTGATTGACGGAAAGAAATGTGAAATCAGTCCTGCTTTCCTTGTAATGTCAGGGCTTCTTATGGATAACGAAGATTTCCGTAACATAAAGGTTAGTACGGGAAAAATTATCAATGACGGAAACCGTTCAATTGTTGTTGGTGTTGCACTCCCAGGAATGCAGGAAAATCTTGGCCTTGATTCAAAAGATTTCCAGTTTCCTTCATATGTTGAAATAACTGCTGAGACAACTGACTTCTCCCTTATCACAATGATGTCTCTTGTTACAAACGAAGTTATTAGCGGGCTCAACCTTGATGATGTAAATTCAAGTGATGAACTTTCAATTATGATTTCAAATGTTACAGGAAAACTGAATGCCGGAATCGAAGAACTTTCGGAAGGCGTTATTCAGCTTGATGACGGAATGCATACTTTGAACTCAGGTCTTTCAGAACTTTCATCAAACTCAGAAACTTTAAGAGACGGTGCAATGCAGGTTTTCCAGGCTCTTTTTGATACTGCCGAAAATACATTCAGAAAAAATCATCTTAATATCGAAAAACTGACAATCGAAAATTATCATCAGGTTCTTGAACCGCTTTCTGAAAAACTGATTTTCCAGAAAGATAAAAAACAGGTTCTGGATCTGATTGAAAGTCTTGATAACTATAAAAAGTTCTATGACGGAATCAATGCCTATACAGAAGGTGTAGACAAGTGTTACGAAGGAAGCATCCTTCTTGCCGATGGAACTTCTACATTAAGAGAATCAGTTTCTGGAATTGTTCACGGAAGTTCTGAACTTGTAAATGATATTGCAAACTTCCAGGATGACTCTTTGAGCTTACTTGACGGTATGGAAGGTATTGACCGTGAAACTCTGGAAAAACTGATTCACGTTGTAGCCGAAAGCGAAGCTGTTTTGCCACGACTTAAGGCTACTGTGAACGTTACAGAAAAATACCAGAGTTTCACAGGTCTTTCATCTGATATGACAGGACGTGTAAGATTTATTTACCGCACAAGCGGCATTTAATAAATCGCATGAAGGCTTCCTGGCCTTCCGGTGTACGTTTGAAAACGCCTGCGTCCTCAAGGACGCGGGCAAATACTTTTCCAACTTCAT
>JAKSTN010000031.1 GCA_024402535.1 Treponema sp. | reverse complement strand
GTTAAAGCATTATTTATCTTTGTATCAAGGTTAACACCCATAACATTTAACGCACCCGCTACCGAGACGTTGTTTGCAAAATTCTTGTCTCCGTTGATTGTGCTGACTGCATCAAGGATTTGCTGAGGTGTGACGTAGTTCACGTTTCCGTCTGAATCGGTTGTCGGGATGCGTCCAGTGCTGGACAGAGTTCCAAGGGCGGTGATGCCTTTGAAGAAGTTTTTTATTCCCTGAAAAAATCTAAGAACACCAAATGTCCCCGCTCCAGTTTCAGCAGGAATCAGAAGGTTTTCGTCTACTAATGAATCAAGGTCGCGTCCTGACTCAGCTTTGATTTCTGATAATTTTTGTACCATGTTTTTTATCTCCTATTATTTTCTGTGATTGATTTACCAACTTTCATCTCTTGGATTTAAAATGTGTTTCAAAATGCCAGGGTCTTCTTCAACTTGAAGAGTTAAGCTGTTTATGGTGATGGTTGCCCAGACAGAACCTCCAATAAATCGTCTTACAAGAATAATCAATTCTCCTTCTTCCAGATCACAACTTCCATCAGGTTGAATAAGATTTTGTGAATATTGAATTCCATTTTGTTGATATGCTTCAAGTAAGATTTTATTGTTATTGCTTATTTGTAATAACGTAACGCGGTCGTTAAAAACTCCACTAGCTGAGAGGTTATAATTAAATTTTACTTTACCGCTACAAGGTATGGTGTATGTCATACGTCTATAATCCTTCCCATACGTAACGCCAAAGTCGGATAAAGACAGTAAATTAAACTTATCCCCATAAT
The DNA here is from genome assembly GCA_024402535.1 of Treponema sp. Classification (GTDB taxonomy): domain Bacteria; phylum Spirochaetota; class Spirochaetia; order Treponematales; family Treponemataceae; genus Treponema_D. Next base: position 34,120 of record JAKSTN010000031.1, on the reverse strand, counting down.
TGATAGTGAATCTAAAAGTTCCATAACAATTATCCACACGACAATTTTGGAACGTTCCACTCGTTGCGTTTACTTCACCACTGAAATGACCATTGCTTGCGTACAACTCATTAATTCTAGTATTGCCGTTTTCATCAAAGAAAAACCCTTTTGTTTTTTCATCTGTAATGCTATTAAGACCGTTGCTTCGTAATTTGTTCTTTACAATCACGTCATTAGACATAACAGTATCCACATCAACAATTTCTGAATTAAAATAACCGCCAACTATAATGGTTTTCCCATTTGCAAGAGTGTTATTTACTTTTTCTTTCAATTGGTCATCATATTTTTTTTCTGAAAGAGTTTGTGAAATTGCATTATTAACATCAGAAGGTGTAAGGAATTTTTCTACCTCACCAGTTTGAGGATTTTTATGACCACCAATAATTACGTTGCCTGAAGAAAGAGATTGAATACTAGCAAAGTTTGCATAAAGTTCATCAGTAATAACTTTCATGGCAATAAGACGTTTTGCAAGAACTACTGCAGGAATATTAGAGTCAGCTGATGCATTTTTTACAATGTCGAGTGCTTCGTTCATTGTGGCCATAACATGAGTTGTGTCATTATCTTCAACCCATGCAGAACCATTCCAGGTATAAGTCATTCCTGGAGTAAGGGTTATTGCTCCATAAGGTGTCGCGTTTTCATTAGTCCATACAAAGTAATCTGTTGGTTTTGGATTCAGTCCGCGGATTTGGTCCACACTGTGTATACCAGTAAAGTTTGTACTTTTTGAAGCGATCTCTTTATTCAGCAGCGTCTTTGCAGAATAATAATTTTCAAAAGTTGCGTTGAATGCATTTTTTGAAGCTTCAGAATCGAAAGTATAAATATCACTTGAATTGATTATTGGAAGAACCACAAGGCGCAACGCATTAAACGCATTTTCATAGTTTATAAAAGCATTGTGTGCGCTGAACTGAGCCTTCATAGAATTGAATTCAGATTCAATTGATTTATACAGAACTTCAAGTGTGTTTTTTTCTGAAACTGTAATTACAAGGTCATCGGATAAAGTGCGCCAGTAACCGTCAACACGGTCTGAAAGCTGAGAGAGTTCCCAAGCGGTTTTAGAAAGCTTCTGATATATGAAATATGAATAATAAAAACCGTTTTCATCAGGCTTAAGGTAACCGACACTTATTCCATCATAACCGATTGTAATTTCTTCTTTAGCGCGTGCAATGTCTCTTTCATAACCGATAAGAATTTCTGTGTTTGTCTGAGAATGAATAAATACTGGAATCTCAATATTTCCGTAATCGGCCATGCTTGAACCAGCAAGCGCGGTTATAGTAAGAACACCCGTTTCTCGATTTACTGAAATGCTGAATCCTTCAGGTGTTTCGATTGCGCCATATTCCCAACCTTCATCTGCTAAATACTGAAGTTCTTTAAGCCCAAAGAATACACGTGCTTTGACATTAACAGAGCGCGATTCAGAAAGCGAACCGTCTCCGTTAGCTTCATAAGACTGGAACTGATTGTCGAGAGTAACCGCATACGTGGCAGAACCTGACAGAATAGGGATTGTCTGTGTATCAATCAGAACCTGGTCATTGTTTGATCTGAAATCTATTCTCACAGAGTTAATATTTGAGAAAGTCTGAAGAATGTTTTCTATCGGTAAATTGAAAGAGGTTTCACCAATGTATGCAGCAAATGGTTCAGCTCCTCCGTTCACGTATATATACCAGTTTCCCTGATAAGGTTCAGAACTTATGTCTCCAATTGAAGCGCGTCCGCTAGCGGTAATATTTGCAGGCGCATAACTTCCGTCATTGCCTTTACGGATTGCTGAAGTGTTAAAAATAGCTGAATAAATTGGATTTTTTTCAAAAGTGGCTTGAGCAATTTTTGAGTCAGTATAATTATTTGCATCCTTTTTTGCTTTATAAAGCGCGTTTAAATCTGGAATTGTTTTTTGAGTCAGGTCCTTTATTCCTTGGTTAATAAACTCTCCTGAGTCTCCAACAATTGGAATTTCACTGATACGATTATCGAAATCAGGCAGAATGAAATCAGGATCATCAACGCCAAAAATTTCAGGTGAATAATTTACTGCAGTAATTTCCGCTGTGAAATCATCATTACACTGAATGTCAGTAATAATCAGGTCTATTGAGTCTTCACCTTGAAGACCAAAAGTGAAAAGACACCCTTCTGTAAGGTCAATGCCTTCAGGTTGTTCAAATTCAACTAACTTACTGCCTTCTAGTTTATTTTTAACGCTTATCAGAACTGCTGTGCCATCAGCAAGTCTGACCCTAACAGAATATTTCTTTTGGTTTTCCATGGCAGGAATTTCTTCATCTGAATAAAATCCTGTAACGCGTCCTTCTTTGTTTTTGATTATTTCCGCGATACGCCCCTGTGTAAGTCCTGCAAGTGCTATGTCCCCAGCGTACTTAATCCAGTCACCTTTGGAACATAACATGTATTCGAAGTCTACTGAAAATGAGCAAACAATCGGTCTGTTTTTGGTGACGGCATATTTGTACATACCAAGCTTTCGCGCCTGGACATTAGACGTAACACCCCATAAGCTCACATCCTGAACGGTTTCTGGTTCTGATATATAATTCCCGTCAGGTGTGTTATAGACTTTTAATTCCTGCTGAGCATAACCGCTGTCTGAATCTGGAAACATTAATGAAAGTGCATCAGGAATGTCAGCTTTTATTATATTTTCTTTGTATCCCCAAGAATTGCGAGGAGTGAAAACCTGAACAAAACCATCGCGGCTTATGTCTTGGATTACTGTAATTTTTCCGTTTTGACGGAATATTTCCGCGCGACAAGTAGAAGCAATGGAATTTAAAACTTCAGAAACGGAAATTGAATCATATACGTATTCATTGCATTCATATTCATGAAGGGAACACCAGTTATAGAGTTTCTCGAATGCAGGCCAGTCAATTTCTGAATCATTCAGTTTTTGCTGTGACATTTCTCCCTGCATTGCATACATTGCTGCAGAAGCCGGATTGCTTGATGTATTTTCTTTCCAGGTATTTGTGTTACTGTCATAAACTTTGTTTATGGACTGGGATATAAAATTCAGTTCTTCAACATATCCATTCAACTTTGACGAGACTTTAATTTTGAGACCGAGCAATGTTAATTCACGACATCTTGCTGTCGATACAGGCTGCTGATTTTTGATTGAACGGATTGAGCCTAAATAAACGGCATCAATTATTTTTGAATCTTTTGAATCTACAGTTTTGCGGCTGATTTTAACAGTGTATCTGCCTTTTTCGAGGCCTGTCTTTGTTACTGCAAATCTTTTGGTTTTTAATTCATTTCCAGAAATAACATTAGAATCTGAATTGAAATAACCCAGAAGCTGATAATGTGAATCGTCTTCGGATTCTTTTTTATAAAAAGCTTCAACTTCGACAGAGGCACTTCCAAGACTGCCGTTATCGTCATATTTTCCAAGTCCGTTATAGAAAAATATGTCAACATTGATTTCTTCTGTATCTGATGGAGTTGTGCTGATTATTGAGGCATCTATTCCTTCTTCAGTCTCATGAAGAAGAATTGAATTATGCATATCTTCATGAACACATTTATTCATGAGTGGTGGAACATCTGCCCCCTGTGAAACTGAAAGACTGATTAATTCATCGGTCCCTTCTAAAACTTGATTAATGGAACCACTGGCGGAAAACAACTCAATTGCTGTTTCACCAATTTTGATGGAAGAGGTGTCAATAACTTGATCTTTTTGCCCGCAACAGAAAAGCTGATATAAATACTGATCTCCGTTTTCGTCTACCCATGTATAAGGGTTTGCTGCTGGGTCAGGATAAATCCTACGTTTCCCGAAAAGAATAGGAATGAATCCCAAAGGGCGTGGATGATTTCTGCTTCCACGTAAGCTTGGAGACTGTTCTGGTTTTTCGCGGTCTTTAACCGCGAGGTCCATGTTGTATAAGGCAACACCACCCGCGAAAAGACCAATTCCGGCTCCAATCATTGCGGCTCCAATTCCGGCTCCAACTCCTGTGAACACCAGAACTGCTCCTACTGCAGTCATGAGTCCGCCGACCCATTTTTCCGCAGTTCCGATATCCTGAGCCGAAGCATCTCCTTCTGGTACAAGCTTTATGTAGAGCGTGTCACCGTCTTTGGTCATGCGCTGAAAATCTGTAATTATTTCATCGTTAAGAAGAACTCTCCAACCTGTATTGACGGCTCTTCCTTTGTCAAGTTTTGCTATAATTTCCGCAATAGATGAGTTTTCGATTTCTGAACTGTTATGTTCTGTCGAGAATGGATTTAACTGTGTTATAAGTTTTGTTGACATGATACCAGCCTTCTATCCGGCCAGTAAAAAAGGGTGAAGATATCCTTTCGCAGACTGCACCGGTTTTATTTCTTGTATGAATTATAAAACCGTCACCTGCATATAAACCCACATGAGACAGAAGCCCGCCTGTTGTTCTGACCAAGCAGACTGCTTTTTCTTCTGGTTGTTGAATTTTGGTTCCGCATATTACGGGAACAAAGTTTTTGAAAAGATTTGAAGTTTCTTTAGTGTTCAGAGCGTTTTGATAAAGATCTAATTCAGGCAAAGTAATGTCATATTCATTCTGCAAAATGAGTCGTGTAAGCCCGTAACAATCACAGCCGTTAAAATCCCGCCCATTAGAAAGAAACGGAATTCCGACATATTTTTGTGTCCAGGAATACATCAGAAAAAGAGCCCCGGAAAGTCAGCTGGATTATAAGTCTTGTTTGTCAGTTTCCTGTCATGCATGTAAGAATCATAAAGTTCCCCTGTAATATATGAGACATCAGCCGTTATATTTCTGAGAATAAAATTAAACGGGCCCTGTTCATATACGTCTGGACTTGATGCAAGAACAACACCAACTTCACATGAGATCTTTTTCTGTACAGCCTTTTTAATTGCAGAGTAAATTGACAGGTCTGTGTTATCAATCTGCAGTCTGCAGCTTTTATTGTTTTCTGAGGACTGATCTGGTAACAATGCTTTAAATCCGCAAGGCGTATAGGTTACTCCATGTGAAATTACATTTTCCTTGTTGTCTGTTAGGTTCAGGGCATCTTCACCGTCTACTTTAATTTTTAAAAGTGTGACTAAAACTTCCGAAGTTTCAGGCGCAGTTGCTGCTTGTGTAAATTTAGTACTAGGCATTCATTTTCTCCAGAGATAATGTTATTTTCCACAAACCGTTAAGAGATTCTTCTTTGTATTTTTCGCGGAATCGAAACTGAGAAAGATTCAAAGTTTGAGGGTCTTTCATTAAAAAGCGAAGCGCACCACTTGCTATGTCATTGTCATACCAGTATTCGAGGATTCTGCGCTGGGCTTCAGTAAGTACAATCTGCCCGTCAAAATTTTTAGTTGCGACGGTGTATCGTCTTCTGATTTTCTGCGGTCCTGCATCCATTTGAGTTCTTATCACATTGTTTTGTTTTTCTGCAGAAAGTCCATCAAGAATTAAAACTTGAGGTAATTCTTCCGGCCAATATATATTTCCCAAAATTAAACTCCTTGAGCCTTAAGCCCGTATCTTGAAGAAAGAGCTTTATCCGCCTTTCCTCCGGCAATGTGCTGATTAATCATTGAACCAATCATCACCATTATTTTCTTCTGTCCGAATTCATCGGTGGTTTCCTGTGTCTCAACTTTTTCGGAAGAGTAGTTGTTTACTTCCAGAATGACAGCAACATTTGCACCGCTTGCTTCTACACCTAGCGTTCCGTCTGGTCCACGGTGCAGTGGCATAATTGCTTCCGGTCCTGCTTCTCCCATGAGTCCAGTTCCCATTTTCCCACCGCGTGCAAATTTAAAGAGTGTCGGTGAACTTACAATCTGATTGGTAAAAGTTCCACCGTTTGCAAACGCTGAAACACCGTCCCCATAAACATTACCTAAAGCATTTGCTTCTGTGTTTCCTCTTACACCCTGATTGATTCCACCGACAAGCTGAGTTCCAAGACCCGCTGCAACAAATCCAAGTCCGATTCCCCATTGTCCCTGAGAAATGAGTGTAAGACCTGCCTGAAGAAAGAGCATTGGAAGCTGATCCAAAACAGCTGTTGCAGTTTCCTCAAGGGCGTCCTTAAGACCTTTTCCAGCTGATTCTCCCTTTCCGAGAGCTTCACCTAACGCCCCGATTCCCTGAAGAACTGCAGAGAAACTCATACTTGTTAAAGTAACTCCCATTTCTGCGAGAGCTTTATTGCTTTCCTCTGCGTTTTCTTTGAACAGTTGAAGATTCTCTATACCTGAAAGAAGTTTCTTTTCAAGCTCATCCTCCCAGGAAATAAACTTATCCGATACATCTTTTCCAGTTTTTCCACTCTTTTTTTGGGCTTCCTCAAGGACTTTCAGAAGAGCTTCTGCCTGTTCAATCTGTTCTGCAGTAGCTCCGTTATTTTGAAGCTTCTGGATGTACAGGTCACGTTCAGACATTGTAAGCTGCTGAACCTTTGTATTGAGTTCCTCGAGTGCATCTGTGACTTCAAATTTCTTTTTCTCTTCGCTAAGTCGTTTGTATTCATCAATCATTAATTTGATGTTGTTGTCAGTTTCAGAGTACACTTCATCAATTTTATCAGCTGGAATATTAAGCAGAGTTGTAATAGTCTTCTCAAGTTCTGCCATCTGACTTTCAATAGCAGCTTTTGCGTCAAACTTTTTACCCAGGAGAGCAGAAAGAGATTCTGCATCATTGAAAGCTTTTGAAAGTCCATCAATGTAAAGCTGACCTGCTTCTTTCCCTGTTGTGAAACTTGAGGCTGACACACCTGTGACTTTTTCAAAATAACTTTGCCAGGATTTCTTTCCGTCATCCTGAAGCTTGTTCCGGATTTCCTGCATCCGGGCTTTTATCTGCTCAGCATTGTAATCAAGCTGACGGATTGCATCCGCAGTATCAAGCCCCGTAGTTGTAGAGGAAAGAGTTTCTTTGTCTTTCTGGATTTTCTCAAGTTGCTGCTGATATTTCTGAAGCTGAATAACAGGATCATCTTTTGAGAGCTTTTCGTAATCCAGACCGATTGCATGCATAAGTTCTGAAATTGCAGTCTCTGCTGCGATCTGGTCATTTTTCTGCTGTTGAATTCTCTGGTCTGTAGCCTGGATGTCTTGAAGCATTTGAAGTTCGCCTTGCCACAAACGCATACTTGTTTCGGCTTCTTCCAGAAGATGCTGATTCATATCCTGAGCGACACCAGGACCACCTTCCGCCAGTTCAGTTTTCAATTCGCTTATTTTTTGAGTGTATTTGTCTATCCAAAGTGTGGCGGCTTCAATCTGCTTGTCTATGTCAGAAAGGCCGGCATAATATTCGTTGAAGTCTTCCTCTGATCTGATTCCTTTAAGCAGGTCAATATTGTCATGAAAAGTTGCAAAAGCATCTCCAATCCACTGAAGAACTGCTGCAACCTTTTTCCCAGCCTCATTGTCTAGGAATCCAGTGAAAAAAGCTCCGACGCCTTCCTGCAGATCTCCCCAGGCATTCTTAATCTGTGCGCTGGCGGTTACTGCAGCTTCTGCCGCTCCGCCATAAGTAGTATTCAGTTCATCAAGGATAATCTTCTGAGCACCTGCCATGTCGCCGGTATCAATAAGAGCCTGAATCACATCTTTCTGTGCTTCTGAGAATCTGAAACCCTGACGCTGTAAACTTGTGATTCCGTTAATTGGATCATCAAGGGCTTTTCCTACTGCCTGTGCTGCAGAAGAGAGATCCATTTTCATGACAGTTGCCATGTCCAGGATTGCTTTTGTTGCATCGTCAAAAGTGTCGCCTTTGATGTTCTTAAATCCGAGCAACACAGACTGCATCTGAATGATGGTTTCGTCACCGTAGTTTGTGATTTTCTGAAGAGAAGATGCCATTTCCTGAAGCTGTTTTGAACTTGTCCAGGCTGTGGCACCTGTTGCCTGAAGTGTAGCATTCAGGACTTCGACCGCCTGTTTCTGAGTTTCCCAGGCATTTATTGACTGTTTAGAAAATTTGATTATTTCAGTAGCGACAAAAGCTGCGGTAATTGTTTTTCCAAGAACCTTAAAACTTGATTCTGCAGCCTTTGTCTGTTTATCGACTTTCTGAAGATTGCTGATAGCATTGTTTACTTCTGCAGTAACAAAAACTTTAAGTTCTTCCGTCAGTTCCTGAGCCATTGTTTTTCTCCCATGCTAGAAAAGTTTCCTTTTCTCCGTCAAATAACTCTACAATGACTCTTACAGCTTGCGGCTCTGCAAGGTAGCCTTTATTCTGTGGCCATCCGTATTTTTTGATTCTGTGCCACATCTGGATGAGAGAGAGGAGTTCTTCTGTCACATAGGATTGAAAGTCTTTGCGCTGGATTCTGATGTAACCGGTTTCGCTTTCCGGCCATGGAATTGATTCTTTTGCTTCTGCATATTCGGGACTCCAGTCAGGAGGCCAGAGCCCCGAAAACAGAATCTGTATGCCTATTCTAAGGTCTTTTTTTTTGAGTCTGTAAGGTCATCTGATACAACTTCAGTACAGATTGCATCAATGATTTTGCTGATACCGTAAGCACGGCATTCAGCAAGCTCTGCACCTGTAGTGATGTCGCGGACTTTGTCGCCATCTTTGACCTGCAGATTTTTGATTTTACCGACACAGCTTCTGAGAATGTAATCTCCGTTCAGTTTGATTTCAGTTGTCAGCTTTTTAAACTTTGCAACTTTGCGGGGATTCCCGTTTTCATCCACCGGCTGGTCATCCTTGTAGTATTCACAAGTTGAGACAACACTCTTCATTTCCTGAGTCTGAAATCCTGTCGGTCTGATTATTTCTACCGAAAGCTGTTCCTCTTCAGGAAGATTCAGATTCCCGTTTACCTTTGGGAAAAAGGTATATCTTGGCTGTTCTGTCAGAATCATGCTGATGCCTCTGCTTTAACCTTGTAATAGATTACGTTAGGGTTGTTACCGCCATCAACTTTATAATTAAAGTTGAAGTTCTGTTCACCATCCAGAGGTTTGTCCATCTGAATTGATTCAACAGTTACAGGGAAGTGTTCCCATATTGCAGTTTCTCCCACAATGTTTGTTTCACGGCGTGAAAGCATGTAATCCTGGTTTGTTTCCTTTGCAGGATAGATTGCATAGTTTTCTCCGTCATCCACAGTAATTGCTTCAAACTGGTTAAGAAGAGTCCTCTGAGCTTCGCTGTCTGTTTCAATAGTTCCGTTGATTGTTCCGCTTGCATCTGTAAATGCAGATGTAATGTATTCACGGATTCCTGAATCAAGGTTTTCCTGTGTTGAAACGTCATAAGAAGTTTTCTGTTTTGAGTTTGAAACATCTTTGACAAAAGAAATCAGAGTCAGATCCAGTTTCTTGATTTTGTCTCCAGAAGCAAGGTCCTGACCTTTCCAGAGATGAACAACATCACCTACACGGATTGCTCTTGCACCTTTGGCAATCTGTTCTGCACTCGGTGCTGGAAATGAGCTTGAAGAAGCCGCAACTCCTGTCACCTTATAAAATCCGCTTGCAGGAACCTTGCTGGTTGCCCCACCGCTTGTTTCTGCGCCTTCTGTAATTGAATACAGTTTTCCGTCTTTTCCACCCGGTTTCATTTCTATTCCTCCAATAATCTTGATGGTATGCTAAGTGTTACTCGATACTGCATCACATAGCGTGCAGGCATCGAACTTTCATCTTCTGTAGGATAAACCCACCGAGGCCCGCCGAGGCTCTCCCAGTAGGACCTGAGCTCACTTCCGTTGTTATCAACCGGAACCGGAATATGATCTTCTTCTGCAGCATGAAGTTTCTGCCTTAATCTAATTGTTTTTGTAAGCCACTGTTTGTGGGTTCCGTCTGTTACATACTCGGCAATGAAATACAGCTGAACGGAATCTTCTCCGTTTAGCGTGCAGTCCTGGAACTGAAGGTCAATGTGCGCCGTGTTGTTGGTTGCTGTCTGTGGCAGGAGAAAAACGGGAAATCCCAGCTGGTCTTTGATTGCCGTTTTCAGTCTGTCTGTTATCTCTTCGTAAGTCATTTATCCTCCAATGCTTTATGAATCGCTTTTTTAATTTCTGCAGTAATGTATTTCTCATCTTCTTTGCTGATATACAGGAAAGGACGGGACGGAATCTCAACAGATTTTTTGATTATGAAAAGCGGGAAAGGTTTCCCTTTTTTCGTTTTGGCAAAGAAAACATTCTTGACCCTGTAGAAAGAATATCCGGCACTCCGCATTGACCGTATAAGCTCACCGGCGGACTGAGCGTTGAAACGCCTTGAAAGGGTTCTTGTCATTGCTCCGGCTGGAAGCCAGAGACCTTTAGCCTTGCCCTGAATGGTTCCGCCTTCCTGGTTGATTTTTGCATATTTTACGTTGGTATTTGCGGCCGCCCAGGTCTTGCCGTTTTGCGGGGCAATAGATGCCATAAGCTGACCGTTATCGCGGAGAGTGTTGCTTCCTTGCTTCACGGCTTGAGTAAGAGGCGCGTTTCCCGGTTGAATTCCTCGGTTGATTTTCTTTACTGCAGATGAGACAAGAAATTTAGAGATCTTCTGCATAGTCGGTTCAAGAGTCCCTTCATCAAGTTTTCCTGCAAGGCTTTTAAAACTTTTGCTTACAGTTACACCCATCAAAGCCCCCTGTCTAAAGGATTGGTGCGGTTATTTTTCATGCATCCGACTGCAGGTCCGCCTGCATTTGTGTCATCTTTTTTTAGAATCGGACCGAATGCAGACTCAATAAGAAGCTCACAGTCTTCTGCTTTTTCCCGTGCCCTGGATTCCTGTCCTACGAAAGAGAAGAGCTCATAAAGGGCACGTTTCAGGACCGCTTCACGCACAATGTCGTTATCTTCGGAATATTCATTCCCTGTAGACTGAATCATTCCCTTAACCCATGTTTTAGCCTTGATGAGGCTTCTCACAGCTACCACATCTTCACCGAGAGTCAGAGTGTCATAGTCCTGTTCTGGAAGTTCCTTCTTCAGGTCTTCGATTGTCAATTCCATAAAATCCTCCGGAAATAAAAAAAGCAGGCCGTTACAGTTGCCTGTAATCAAACCTGCTTCAGTTTAGCTTGCTCCTAGACGTTTGAGCCTTTTTCAGCAAGAGGCTCTTTTAAATCTGTCTGGGGATTTGTTTTTGGTTTTGTTTTCGGATGGGATTTTGTCCCTGACGTATTTCCAAAATCTTTTTTGTTCCCGTTTTTTGATTCTATATCCGTAAGCCTGTTTTCCAGCACTTCATCATACGTTTTGAAATCTGTCTCAAACTGTGTCATGCGTTTGGACAGTTCATTATACGCGGATTCCATTTCCAGAAGTTTATCCTTCAGCTGGGTAAACTCCTTAATCTGTTCAAGGTAGTCCCAGATTGCTTTCTTGTAGTCACACTCCTGGAAGATTTCAAAGCCTTTTTCAACAAGAAGGCTGATGATCCACAGAATAGCAACAACAAGAAGAATACAAATAAGAATATTCATCATAAATGTTCCTCACTTACGGGGCACGAAGCCCCGGATGTTACGACTGAACTCCTTCACCAGCAGAAGCTTCTTCTGCAGCAAACTTCACCCAAGTAATACCCTTAATGTTGATACAAGGGAATGGTTTTGATTTACTGTAGATGTCAGTTCCGCGGTGATCATCACGGTCTACACTGAATGTGTAGAATGCAACAGCATTACGCTGAACAGAGTCGTCAAGCTTACAGAATGGCATAGACTGACCTGCATTTACTGCACGTGCCACAATCTCACCATCACCACAAAGGCTCTTTGATACCTTTGTTCCGTCAGCTGCCTGATCCATGTAAGAGTCGTTGTCCTGGTAAACCTTGAACTGACCGATCATTACCCAGCCGTCACCGATGCTTCCTGCGTTGAGGTTAGCCTTTGCAGTTACAACGTCAATCATTGCACCGAATACATCAGAGGCCGCGATGAATTCAACAGGACCGCCAACTCCATTTTTCTTGATGGCTGAAGCCATTTCAGAAAGGATTTTCACGAAGTCTGAGTATTTAGCAGCTGAAAGCTTTACACCCAGAGTCTTTGACATGGCTGCAATTTCTGCAGCTGTACCGTATTCAACTACATAACGCTGGAGACCGCTTTCAGTCTTCATCATGTAGTCGATTTTTCCTTTGTGTGCCTGACAGCAGAGTGCGTTCATGGTATTGCGAACCATGTCGTAATGCTGACCTGTCCATTCATCAATGATCTGATTTTTTCCCTGGTCTGTTGAACGTTCGTATTCGTCCATTTCAACAGCTGACAATGTGTCATCAATTTCAATCGGCATTGGTTCAATGAGCATTGTTTCAGCTCCGTGCTTTGGACGTACACCAGGACCACCACGTCCTACAACAGGAATGTTTCCTGTTTCTGCCTTGATTCTGCTTGCAGAAATATGAGTGCTGTTGTGCATTGGTCTGTTCTTGAAGTAAGCGGCAGCCAATGATGTGTTTTCAGGCTTTGTTGCCTGCATTCTGACAATATCAGCCTGAACGATTTTTCTAATAGCCATCTTTTCCTCCTAGCTAAAGTTTGATTCATCCCAGACAGGCTGAGTAAGGTAAATACCAGTTGCTGGAAGTTTGTTTTTGAGTGTATCAGTTGCTGCTGTCTGTGCACCTGTCAAAAGACGGCTTGATACTACAAGACCGTGAAGAAGTACACGGGCGTTTACAGTTCCGTCAGAATGAGCTTCAACATCCTGAACAAGAACAGCTGCAGGGTCATCACTTGCACTTGCTCCCGAATATTTTCCAGAAGAAAGCTTAAGAATTGTTCCTGCTTTAAGGGCCGAGCCTGAAGCAGCCATTTCTACAACACCGATAATTGGTGGGTGTGATGGACTCACAACACCACGGTCAAGATTGGTTCCTGAAGTTTCAATCATGATTTTCTCCTACATGCGGGCGGCAATGTCAGCAGGGTTGCCTTTTTCTTCGCCGCCTTTCTTTGCTTTGTCGGAATATTCGCCGGCATCGAACTGATCATCAAGAATTTCTTTGTTTGCAGTTACAGTAGCAATTCCAGAAAGCACTTCAGCAAATGCATCAAGTGCAGCCTGTTTCTTTGTTTCTGAACCGTCAGAGAATTCACATTCACCTGCAACAGAAAGAGCTTCTGCAACAGCTTTGATTTTTGGAAGAACTGCAGCTGGAACTTTGTCGCTGAACTTGTCAGTCAAAGCCTTTACTTTTTCGTTACGGATTCCTTTTTCCAAAGCTTCGCAACGTGCAGCCATATCTGCATAATCCTGTTTTGATTTTTCATCATCAGACTTTTTCTTGTCTTCTGAAGCCTTCTGTGCGTCCTTGAGCTTTTTGTTTTCAGCTTCAAGGTCAGCCATTTTTTTCTTTTCTTCTTCAGTCATTGAAGATTCCTCCCTAAACTCCGACATTTTGCCATCAAAAGTGATTTCAGAATCGTTGATTTCGTCTTCTGAAAATTCCTGTCTTACAGCAATCTGTCTTAATCCTGGAATTGCAGGTTTTGTGCTACCCAGCAATGCAAGATGATTAAGAACTCTCTTACCGTCACTTCGTCTTCTTGGAACACCAACAGACCATGAGTCATAGCGTTTTTCGCTAAACATCTTGTCTGCTTCAGGCATCAGAACAACATCACCGTAAAGAGTATTTCCGTCATCCGAAAGACTGACATCAATTACCTTACCGTAAGAAGGCTCTGAATCCTTATGACTTGCGTCATGCCCAAAATAAACAGGAGCAACATTGAAAGTCTCAATAATTTCTGCAAAGTCCTGTTTGGTAAGCTCTGCACTCTGCGTACCCCATACACCCGTTTTCGCGAGCATCAAAGTTCGTATTTGTTTCATAAGGTAATTCTAAGAAAAGTTGATATAAAAAAGGCTTTTGTAGGTGGGATAAAAAAAAGACTGCTCCATAAGGAACAGTCTGTAATTTTACATCCATGATTCATTTTTTATTACGCTTAATATCGTTTTTGAATTAACGTTGTATACATCGCCAATCTGTTTATATGAGATTCCGACTTCTCTCATTTTCTTGATCCAGGGAATCCATTCTTCTTTTAGTTTTGCATTTTTCCTTTTTTCTTTTCTTGGTTGTAATCCAGTTTTTGATGCATGAAGCGAATTTTCTCTAGCTGTACACCATTCAAGATTTTCAACTCTATTATCATCCTTGATTCCATTTATGTGATTAACAAAAGGGAGGTTGTTGGGATTCGGAATAAAAGTTAATGCAACTAATCTGTGAACACGATAGTAACTTGATTGGTTTTTAACAGACAATGTAGTTTTTACATATCCATCTTTGTCATAAGCTTTTTTTAAGATTCTGTTTAAGTTTTTGTTTAGAATATCGCCTTTTTTATTAATCATATAATTTGGAAAATCAGGGATGTCTTTAAAAGTTAGAAAATCCTCGCAAGATACTTCTTCCTTATAATCCAAATTAAATAAACAATTGTTTTCCTTGTTTCCATCAATATGAACAACTTTATAAATTGTTTTTGGCTCTTTTGTAAACGCTTTAAGAACAAGCTTGGAAACTTGAAAACTACGGAATCCTTTATCTGTCTCTAATTGGACATAGTATTCATCACGTTTTCTTCCAGATAATCCCGCTTTTATTATTCTTTTTGGAACTATCTTTCTGATTCTTCCCTCAGTTGAAACTTCATAATTTAGATTTTCTATCTGTTTCCAATATTCAAAATACTTATTTCTTTCTTGTAGATTATTAACAATCTCATATTTCTTTTCGCTAAATTCTTTCATAATCAACTCCTAAAAAAATGAAACCTCTCCAAAATTGAAGAGGTTTTTGTATTAGTTAGTATCAGTGTATTACATCAGTAAGCATTGAATCTAATTGATTGATTAAAATCTGTGTCTGTTCAATAAAATCTTGAATAGCAAAGATTCCACCTTCCAAAGTCTTATCTTTGTCACAATCAAAATTGCAGATAAGTGTAAGAATGTCATCACATCTTGAAACCTTACATCCAATGTCATAAATAAGCTGTGCAGCTTTAGTTTTGTTTTCAGCCATAAAAGGCCTCCTTGTAGTTTGGTAATACGGTTTTTTAAAACAAAAAAGCCGCAAAAAGTCCTACCACTGCTACAAACAGCCGGGGCATCACTGCTGACCGGGGCTTTTTACGGCTATAATTACATAGTCGGTTATTCCTCTTAAAACTTTACAAAATTGTAATTTTAAAAGGGCAAAAAAATAGACACCAATTTTTTAACAGTAGTGTCATTCTGTTTGTAGTTTTGGTACTTTCATAGTACCTCATACTACCATATTTGACAACAATAAATTTTCAGCATTCCTTTACATCAGTAAAATGAATTGCATACACAAGCTTATTTACCTTCAAATCTGTATTCAATCCATTTCTGACCTCAATTTTTGTGATGCGGGCTTTTAGCCGCTTTCCGGATTTATATCCAAGCTGGAAATAGCAGAACAGTTTTGATTCTGTCCCGTATTCTTCGCATTCACCATATTTTTCTGGAAACCCGAATGGATCCTTGGGGAAGATTTCCGCTGTTGCATTTTTAAGCCTTGCTGTCCAGTATGACTTTACTTCCCGATATTCAACTTTTTTACATCCCGACTCAATTTTCTCATACCATTCTTTTTTTAATATAAACGTCAGCATAGTTTTTAATCCTTCATTATGCTGACTGTGTATCCACGTCTTAAGTAACCATGCTTAATCACTTTGGTTAATTCTTTATCAGTAATTCTAAAAAAAATCAGACATTCATTTCTTGTAAGAATTCTTTTCTCGCTTTCTTTTTGGATAAGGTAACAACACTTGTTGTAATCAGGAATATTTTTTACGCCATAGAAAATTTTCTGTTCTCTGCCAATTGCTCTGGCATGTTCAGTCTGTGCGCCTTCGCTTTCTTTCCAGTTAGGAAGAAAGACTACAGCTTCGCATACTTTCTGCATGGCCTCAGTTACTGCCATATAGTCATAATGCTTAAAGTCTTTGCCGTCTTTAAGCCATGCCGGATTCATTACAGAGTGACCTCTCTTTATGAGTATGTTCTCGACTTTTTCAAACTGCGTTTTGTAGTCGGGGTTTCCTGTAATTTTTCCTGCAATATAAATCTTCATACGCACCTCCCAGTGAGTCATGAAAAATATCTCACATGGAGTAAAAGCCAGGGCTTTTTCAGGAAGGGTTGATTTTAAAAATATTTAAAAAAACGGGGGTGTTTTAAAGAAGACGGAAACTTATTCGGTTTTTCGGGGATAGGTCGGTGAAAAGTGGTGAATTTTCGCTATGAGCAGTATTTTAAGACAGACTTTGAAAGTCAGAATAGCTTTATTTTCGGGTTTTTGCGGGAAGGCATAAAAAAAGCCCCGGATTTGTTCCGGGGCGGTGGACTACACAGCACAATGTGTATACTGTTTAGGATATTTTTCTTTAATCAAAGTGTAAGCACTGAATATAGCTTTCTTTTCGTTCCATTCACCATCAGCAGGTTTTTCGACCGTTATTTTTATTGGATCCTTTACAATTTTTATAACACCTGTATACGGAAGCCTGTAGTCTTCACAGAGATATTCATAAACAGCTTCAATAGGTGTTTCATATTTTTTTCTGAACATTCTCATTTTTTTTTCAAAGCCTCCTGCCAATTGTATTTCTGATTTGCCATTGCATGTGCGATTTCATAAATATTATATTTCTTGTTATTCATATAAGTCAACTCTGAAAATTCATGGTTCAAAAGTAAAATGTCCAAGTCAGTATGCTCACCTGTTTTTAATCGTTCTAGTGCACGGACAATATCTTCATCTGTTCCAAATAGTTCGTATCTTCCATCTTGGAAATGGTGTTTTTCTTTAAAGATGTGATTGATTATTTTTTCTATATCCCCAAAACTCTTACCAGAATGTTCAGCAATCTTCTGAATCATTTCTTTATTATTTGAAGATCTAACATTTTCGTAATAATCAGCTAATACCTTTTCTTGTTGAATCACATCGTCGGTCTCAAGTTTATTTACAATTTCACTTCTAGCTCCTGATTGAATCAAAATCTCTTTTGCCGCTTCAATCTCTCCCTGCACCCCGTACATCTTCGCCTGTCTCACCTGACTGTCCAGTTCTTTCCACCAGTCATCATTCATTACAGGATTCTTTCCGAAGCCTTTTGCCGGTCTTGCAAGGTTGGTCTTGGAACTCCAGCTTTCAGGAAGTTCATCCTGGTCATAAATTGCGCGGATAGTAGTGCGGCAGTTGAAATGGAAAGGCGGAATGTGAGTCCTCCAGAATGGATCCGAATAAGGCAGGATAAAACCTTTCCCGGCATACTGTCTGCAGTAGTCAGTGGTTCTTGCATCATCAATGACAACCAGTTCCAGGGCATAGGGCTTGTCCTGTTCATAACCCATCATACGACCGGCATTGTAGGCGGTCTGCACGTTGGTTCTGTAGACCGTTTCCCAGTACCAGCCGCCCGCATTTCCTAAGCCCACTTTGTTCAGGAGGTCTGTTTTTGTCATTTCCAGGAAAGCTTTTAAGCCTTCACCTGATTCAATACTTTTTATGAGTTCACCGTTAATTCGTTTAAGAAGTGCACCGTCAGAAATACGGCTTGCAGTAAAGGCGCGGAACTTAAGCTGTGCTGTCAGTTTCTTATAGTCAACTTTAGTTAGAACGTCCCGCTTTTTCAGATACTCAACAGCCTCTGCATAAGGCAGAGTTTCAATTTCTTCTGCAGTCGGTTCTGCAAACTCCATCTTTCTTGTGGAACGGTCAAGCCCCATAAGAAAAGACTTGGTAAGCATTTCAGCCATCACAGATATTGCACCGTAATCTGCCGGAAGATTTTTTGTAGTGTTCAGAAGGTCCGGATTTTTTTCTGCTTCCTTGATGAAGTCAATAATTCTTTTGTAATAGGATTCGGAGATATAATACCAGGCAGAAGCGCTCAAACGGTCAAGACGCTTTGCCTGTTTCATTTCTTCAGAGAAGTGAGGGTTTTTTATTTCCTGAAAAAAAAATCCTGCGGGTCTGAAAATCCAAGGTCGCTCTGCTGTTTTACAAAGACATCCTTTTCATTTTCTGGTTTTGCCAGATGATATTTTTTGTACATGGCATTAAGTGAAATTGGAATACCGCGGTCGATGGCATCTCGCACCATATCCCATGGAGCAAAATCTGTAGAGTCAATGTCAAATTTCGGGGCAACTTCGCCAGGAAAGTTGATTGCCACAAACGCATTAACAAGCTTCTGGTCTGTAAGCTGCAGGGCGTAGGCATCCCCCTTGATGATACTGTCAAAAGTCTGAACATGTGTTTCTCCCTGTGCATGGGTTCCGTACTGTGCCTGGTTTGTTGTAAGAGACTGAGCAGTGATTGCATAGGCAATCTGAGTATCACATGTTTCGACGATAGTGTTGAAATCGTTTATTTGAGAAGAAATAACCTGAACGTTCTTTACGTTTCCAAGAGCTCCGGAAGAACCGCCGGCCCATCCGTTCATAATTTCAGTCAATTCCTTTGCGGTTTTCTTTCCTTCTTCGACAGTACGTGAATCAAACAGAGCAAGAATAGAAGGTGCACCGACTATTTCAGCAGCTTGTGCCCAGAACTTTACACCAAGACTTTTGAACTTCCAGAAGATGTAGCACATCTGCAGAACTGAACGTCCCCAGCGGCGAAGCTCTCCGTCATCATTTCTGTGAACAAGAAATTTCCGCTGGTCATCAAGAGGCAGGTTCCGGTAAGTCAGAACAGGTGTCATGAAATCAGAATCTGTTGTCTGTGGAAAACTCAAGGCAGTCCGTGGAATCGGAGTGAAGTCGTAGGGCACAAAGAACCCTTCAACAAAACGCCATTTTATTTCACATGCAGAAAGTCCGTATGGAACGGCATTCAGGAGAGTGTTATTCAGTTTGTAAAAGAGATTGAAGTTCAGAAGCTGTTCACAAGCTTCATCTACTTTCTTGTTTCCGGTCTGAGTGAATGAGCCGTACATCTGCAGAACCTTGTTTTTTCGTTCCAGGAACAAAGACCCGATTCTTGGATCATCCATCATTTTCTGGAATACATCGTCGCGCTCGTTTATTGAACTGAGCCAGTCCTGAGATTCAAGCATGTAACCGGCAATATTTCTAAAGCCCTGAAGGTTGATGATATTTGTAGTTAATTCTGTTTTCTTAGCCATACTCAGAATACTACTGCAGATAAAAAAAAGACTGCCTTTACCAGACAGCCTTTAAAGTTACCACATTTCTTTTTTCTTACAGGATGAAAATATCGGAGCAGGGTCCGCGGCGCATTCTCTCCATGCACAAGTGCAAAGCATCGCAGCCGATGCGCAGTCACCGTGTCGCAGTCCATTTCTGTCTCGGTCTTCAGTTCTTACAGCCGGAATTGTAGGAATTCCGTTTTTCAGAACTACAATTGCAAAGTCTCCTTTTGCCACATCATCATCCGGAACGGTAAAGTCCATGCTTTCCATTAGCCCGTGAAGCTCTGCGCCATATTTGGCATACCACGCGTTGGTTTCCATTACCGGAATGATTGCGCCAGGATGCCTTAAGCTTGCATGTTCCGCGATCATCTGTCCGTTTCCTCTTGCATCCAGTGCGCCCCCACCTAAAATATGACTTTCATCAAGGAAGTCGGTTATCAGGTCAGAAAACAACTGCTGCTGTTCAAACGGCACGTTTTTCAGTTCAATGAGCATTACTGTACTTAGTGAAGTCTTGCTGACTTCCTGAGTTAACCAGTAAGTGGTAAGGTCTCCGCTTCGTCCGAAGTCGTTTCCGTAGTAAACCGGAGCCTCACAGCTTGCCAGTACGGGGCGGATTTCCTGATTGAAGAAATCCTTGATTTGTTTTGTTTTAATAAAATCTGACTTATGCAGGAATGAATCGGAGCATTCAAGCCTTCTGATAGCAACAGAGCCTTCCTCTGCAGTGCAGTATTCAAGCAATCCACGTGAAAAATATCTTCCGCCGGATTCACGAGGAATTACATCCAATTCTTCGTCTGCATTGTCTCCGTAGATTTTATACATCTTTTCGACAAACTCATCTTCAAGTTCCTGAGTCCATTTGTCGTCTTTTTTTAGACAGATTCGTTTGAACAATCCCTGGGAAACAGATTCCCGGAAAGTGATTCTGTGAAGCTTCCATTCAGTTTCTTTCCCTGTCTTGATTCTTTGAATCAGTTGGTTGAACGGAGAGTCTTTCCCGTTATGAGTGGAAATGATACGGATTCTTCCGCCCCACATAACAAGAGCCAGTGCCGCTTTCATGACCCCTTCAAAGTCGCTGATAAAGGCAGCTTCATCAATAACAACGTTTCCCTGTTTTGAACGGAGTGAACGAGGGACTCCAGGAAGTCCCATAATTTCGGCACCGCTTGCAAAAGTGATTCTGAAAGTTGTGATGCTCTTTTCATCATCTTCCAGAAGAGGCTCTTCTTTAACTTCAATGTCGCTTACAGCATCACCGAATTTCTTTGCCCATTCTCCGGCATCCTCGATGTACTGGCGGCAGTTATCTTTGTTGAAGCTCATATAATAAGTATTGCTCCACCCATGGGATGGAGCAGCATCAAGAACCGCGTCAGAGGCATCCGTCCAGGAAATACCACAACGTCTGCTTTTTTCAATGATTTTTAAAGGGCTTCGGTCTTCGAGCCATTCCTTCTGGTAAGGCAGAAGGATTTCAATGTCTTTATTCATCATCGTCTTTTACCTTCAAGCCCATGATCTTAGCTTTGACCATAGCCACTCTGTCATCATCCCAGCCGGCTTTTTTGATTTCTTCTTCCACGGTTTTTGCAGCTTCAAAAAGACCTTTCTTGTAACCGCGTTCAAATTCAAGTTTAACTTTGGCAATTTGAGTCTGCGAGGTGGCAAGACGGCTTACGGCTTTAAGAACTTCTCCCGGTTCAAGAGTGTTGAAATTCTCAAAGCTTTCAACTTCCTTCAGGAGTTTTGTAGATGCAATTTGAATTGTAGCTTCGTTGATATCAAGACCAGGTGTTTTTCGTACCTCTTTTACAATTTCCACGGCTTCAGCCGCCGCGTCTTTGTATGCCTTCATCTGGCTTGCATGACTTACAAGAGTACGACCCACGCCACTTTTTGAGACGTCAAATCCCTCCGACTTGAGGGTTTCCGCAATCTGAATGTGAGTCATCTTCTCATCATAGAACATGTGGACAATCCGCTCCACAAGTCCCTGCAGTTCGATTTTATTTCTCTTTGGCATTTACTTTCTCCTTGATGTCTCTAAAGTCATCCTTGATGAAGTTCATTGTGGCTCTCATTTCTCCAGAGAAATCGGAAAATCTGTTCCCGAAATCCTGCATGGTTGAATTAGTAACCGCAAGTTCTGTTCTGAGCTTTGAAGCCTCTTCCTTGAATTCACTTCGAAGAGTTGCTTCAGTCTTTGCAGCTTCTTTTTTGTGCTCTTTCATTTCAGTTTGCAGATCAGCAATCTGTTTATCCATGGTAGTAATCTGGGCATCTGTTTTGCCTTTGTTCTGACCAATGGCAATGATGACAGATACAATCGTTATGACCGAAACTATTAATCCTGCAACTCCTGCTATCAATCCCCAATTACCACTCATCAGACTCTCCTTACTTACATACAATAATTATTCCTTCACTGACCGCCAGGGTCATAAAACCCAGGGCTGTCACCATCCAGAATTTCTGCTTCTTCTTCTGAAACTCCAAGGACCTGCAGACAGAGAAGTATTCGTTCTTCAATACTGTCTGCTGACTCTTTAATTCCTCGACCAGCTTCTGCAATTCTATCACAGTCATTTCGGAGTCTTCCAATTTCTGTGACACTGTCTCTAAGCTCTGTAATACATTCTGAAGTTTCTTTTCCTGCAGTTCGCATTTGGTCTTCCAGTTCTCCAACTCTCTGCTGGATTCCGCCTGAAAGCTTTTCAGCATTCTCACTTCCTGCAGCATAGTTTTCAGTTCCCTGACTAATACGACATTTTGGGTGGGCATTAATTCCTGCGAATACAGCATAGAGTGCACAGAAAGCAACAAAAACACCGCAAAGAAAATAAACATAGATTTTCTCTCTGTCATCCATCATTTCCCCTTAACGGCATTAACCACCGTTGAAACATCTGTCCATGTTGTAAAGAACAGCAGTATGATGCTGATTATTCCTGGAATACCGAAAGCACAGGCAATGACCTGCCAGACAGCCTTAAGAATAAGAGATGTAATCCCGCATCCGATTGATGCAAGGGCAAACAGGAAGGCCAGTACCCGGCGCATTGACCACTGACCATCATTTTCTTTGAATACAGTTCTAAACATTTTTTTTCCTCCTACTGAAAATGCGGGCAGTCCCGGTTCTTCCATCTTCCGCCCCATGTAAGCCCGTGAGCTTCTCCGATTTCTCCCATACGTTCCCATACAGGAAATGGTGCACTCCACCAGTAAACACCGTTTTTTACAGGGACAAGATCAATGGCAAGTCCTTGAATGTGTTTGGATTCAAGTGTCCAGGTATTAGGCGTTTTTGCTTCCTCTGTTGAAAGTGCATAAAGCCCCGCAGCTCTATACATTGCCTTAACATCATCTACCGGCATTCTTCCTCTGGAGTAATATGCCATCTGAACCGTAAGCTCTCTTTTCGTTTCAGAAACCGCTATTTTTTCGACACCCATTTCTTTAAGCTTTGTATCTGACATCATTTCGTCATAAGCCTGCCTCGCTTTTATTGAAAACGGGAATTGCAAATCTGAAAATGATTTACTCATGTATAATCCTCCTTTCATAAATCTACAGGATATAAAAAAACCACCGGCTTTTTGAGTCGGTGGTTAGTGCATCAGGCAAAGTTTTCAATTCTGTGTTTAAGTTTCATAGCCCGTTCTTTCTGGTCTTCCATAAGAAGATTGTAGAGCATGCCCTGTATGCTGTCCGGGGCATCGCTTGCGGTTCCGCGCATTTTGTCCACTTCTTTTGTGACTTCAGCTTCTGAAGTTTTGTAATCTTCCCAGCGTTTCTTGGCTCTGTTATAAAAAAAAGTGGCACAGTCTGTTTCTCCATGAGCCTGAGCTTCTTCTGCATACCCCATGAGCATGTCACAGTCTTTAAGGTCATCCTTTTCCATCTGCATTTTATTTTTAAGATAGTTTTCCATGATTTTTTCTCCTATGATTTCATCTGGCTGTAAAGATCATCTAGGGCTTCACCATCTATGCTAACTGTTCCAATCATTGGAATGTTAATGTCAAAGTGATTTGCTCCCAGCTTTTCCCTTATCTCAATCAGAATGTTTTCATCGATTGATTCACCATCAAAGATTCCGGTTGCGGCAAGAATAGAATTTTTCGTAAGTTCCGGAATCACTTTGTCGATGTTGTTCATTGCACGATTTACAACAACGGCCATAACTACACGTTTTCCTTCTCCTGGAACCTTATTGATGATGTTTTTTTCAATCCATTTTGTAAGTTTTGTTTTTGCATCTGCAATTAAAACCATTGTTTACCCTCGCAAAAGGGGAATGCCCAAAGGCATCCCCCCCATAAATTAGCCTGGAACTTTAGGCAGCAGGTGTTGGTTCTGTTGGCTGGATTTCAGCAACAGCAGGACGTGGACAGATATTTGTGATTGGAATAACTGTCTTTGTCAGAGAGCCGATAGTGAATCTAAGGTCTCTGATGTTGTCCTGGTTCAGTGCAATGTTTGCACCAACCTGCGCATTGATGACAGCCTGTTCTGCTTTGAACTGTGCAAGGGCTTCGCTCTGAGCTTTGTCCTTTGCATCAAGGTACTTGTAGACTTCAAGCATCTTGACTTCGTTGCGCTGGTCGCTCAGAAGCATGTCACGTTCGCTTGTAAGGCGGGAAATTTCTTTTTCCTGTGCCAGACGATCGCGAAGTTCAGATTCTGTTACAACAGAATGTCCGTAAGGATTACCGTTATAACCATTAGCCATTACAGGAGCAGCCATGCCGCCATTGTAATAACCACCACCAAGCATTCCGAGCAAAGACGCAATGCCTCCAATGTAGCCACCGACAACGCCAACGCGGTCAGCAGCATTAAATGTTACAGCCATATATAGCCTCCAAAATTGTATTTCTGCCAGAAGCAGATGTTCAGAATGTACAACTATTTGGCTTCACAGGTTCATTTAGAATTTCAGCGAGATGTTTAGATTTTTAGAATTTGAATTAATTAAGCAGGTAGGGATTAAGGATTATTAAGAAGTTTGTAGCAGTCGGATAGAAAAACGATTTTGTTGTTATAGCCATTTCGTTTCATGGCTCGTTGCACACGCATAGAAACACACGCCTCCGTGACGTGTTCTTTGTACGCGCATTCTTTCTGACTAAGGTTATTAGCCAGGTCCTTAATTGTGATCAACTCTGTATACGTCAGAGCCATCTCTTTACAGATTGAACTGTTACCTCTAGCTTGTATCATGACTAGTCCTCCAAGTAGGAACGTATAACAATCCGGAACGTTTACGGCTTACCTGGTAGGGCAAAAAAAAAGAGCCCCGAAAAAGTTCGGGGCTTGGATATGCTATTAGTTTTTTTGCAGTAACTCTTCTAGGTATTCGACCATTTCTTGAAAGCCTTTGAGTTTATCTTCGAAAGAAACTTCTTGGTTGCTTAAACGAAGGTCTCTGACTTTCTGTGCAATTTGAATTTTAAATGCATTTTTATCTCTTGGTTTACATGAACCCAGGACATTCTTTAATAAACTATCAGTTATTTTCCTGAAGGAATCTATAACGACTCTTTCCAAATGTCCGCTTATTCTTTCAAGTTGCTCAATTATTTCAGTCTTGGAAGAAACGATATCATTGCAAGAATAAATTCTTGAAAGATGATTAAGAACGTCTCGAAACTGAGTCATATAAATTACATAGCACTTGTCATCGATTTCTTCCAGATAAGTAATATTTGCAATTGCTATTTTGTATTTTTCATCAACAACTTCTGCGATAAGCTTATGAAGTTCTTCATAGTTATTGAAATCCATATCTGAACTTACCTTACAGCTTTCACAATAGCATCGAACATTGGAGTTTCAATATCTTTCTTTGCTTGCTTCAGAGTTTTTGGATATGCATCTTTTAAGTTATATCCAAATCCTACGCCAGTATAATCTAATTTGTTATGTTCTTGAATAACGAAAGTGTCTTTTCCGATATTTTCCCTTACTGACTTCAATACCTCTTTGTATGTTTTCATAAAACAACTCCTTGATTTAGTTTTTAATCAAGTTTTTTAAATATTTGTACGGGGCTCTAATTATACCACAAATATAGTATTCCGGAACAAAAATTTATCATTTTTTCTTATAATTTTAAACCCCTGAGCGGACAGGTGGAGAGCTTGCGCGGACTCCGGGGCTCAGGGGTTTAGTGCTTACACGCTCTCTGATGATGAGCTTTCAGAACTTGCTGGAGTTTCGTTTTTCTCCCGTAAGTCCTTAATCAGAATCCGCAGAAGCCTGTTTGTTTCTTCTGTTGCGTTAGCTGTTCTAATTACAGCCTTATACAATCTTGCAATTAATACAATGATGTAGACTATAACAAGAATGCTTAATACAACTAAAAGAATTGGCAAAAGAACTACAAGCAAAGATGCTGTAGCACTTGCGGCAGATGCTCCCATAAATTCCTCCTAAAACTTTTTTTAAACACTAAATTTCGACACCTTACCCTTAATCAAGTAAAGTCCTCTAATGTCACTTTTATTAACGGCAGTATCTCCCTCATAATTAGGATTAATTGACCGCAAAACAAGAAATTCTTCCGTCTCTCCTGGATGTACCGTCTTGATGACTCGCCATGCATCCGTAACAACAAGATAAGTTTCGCCCCAGAGGATCTTTTCTTCCGGTACTTTCTCGCTGATAACCACAATGTCACCGTTCAGGATTTTCGGTTTCATGCTGTCGCCGAATACGGGGAACGCCGCAAGGCACCCAGTAAAGCCCGGTAACTCAAAGTAACATGTCGGCTTTGTGTTCATCAAAGTTTCTTCAGATTCAACTTTTCCCATTACATCAAAGCAATAGAATGGAATCCTGTTAGTTTTTGTTTCATCACATTCGGACGCAACTGATTCTGCTACGATTGGTTCCAGTTCCGGAACGCCTTCGCCTGTCAGGAAGTAATCGACATTAAGATTTGCATATTTTAATGCTTTTATTAAAGCATGCGGAGTTGTAGAAATTCCTTTGCTAAATCTTCGTAAAGTTCCATTGGAAAGATTGAGTGTTTTCTCAACCCCAGCAATGGTACTATCAAAATACCTCACTAAACGCTCAATTATTACTTCGTTTTCACTCATATTAAAATTATTTCACTCACAATTTATTAAAATTATCTCACTTTTTATTTGACAAATGAGATAAAGCTCATTATATTTGAATTATCACTCAACAAGTAAAGGTCAAGCGGTCAAGGGTAACAATGACCTTTACAAGTTTAGCATTTTTTTTATCGAAAAGATAGAAGAAGGACTTTAATTAAAAAGGAGGAATGATGGCTAATGAAAAACTAACACCAGAACAGATTCATGAATTAATCATGAAGGCCCAGGAACGAAAAGCAAACAGACCTTTAAACGTTACCAGGGAAGAAGGAATGTACATCCAGTATCAGCTTAAGTTGAAAGGATATACATATGCTGGACTTGCAGCAGAACTTGAATGTTCACGTGTTGCAGTTCAGAGAGTGGTTACGGGGCGCGACCACAGCCGCCGTATAGAAAAAGAAGTGGCAAGTGTTCTTGGGTTTGAATCCTGGAACACCATGCTAAAAACAATCCGCACCGCCGCGTGATTGGGGAACGAAGAGAGGAAACTGAAGTGACACCAGCGGAAGCCTACATAATCGAAAAGCATCTGCAACAGGATTATGAAGAGTTTTTGAAAAAACGGTATCCGAGAAGTAAAACTTCAAAGCAAGACCAGGCAAAAAAAAGGGCAGAATGTCAGGCCGAGTTTATTAGGCTTGGAAAACGAAAAGCTAAAGGGAAGCAATGAACCTGAGCATAATATCGTTTTCATCTTCAAAAGGCCATTCTTCAGTTTTGGAGAGTTTTTCTTCTTCAAACTGATCTATAGCTAAGAGAAAGTTAAAAAGTGCTTCACCGTAGTTTTTTGAACTTGCAAAGTACTTCTGAAGTGCAGAAACGGTTAATTCGTTAAGTGGCAAGTCTTCATGGTAAAGCTTGTGAATGGCTCGCTCAAGACGGGTCTTGGCAATGTAAAACATCTGTTTGTTATTCATGCAAACATTATACCACAGGAGGAAAAGGATGAAATGACATTATTCAAAAACGGAAAGAAGCCGCCCTATATGGACAGCGAAGAAAAGGACCTGAATCCGGACAAAGTACATTATGCGGTCCGGAACATGTCTTACAGTGGTTTGCAGGCAATGGCAGCTTACGGGCTGTTGTTGCTTGGAAAGTTTATGAGTCCTGCGGAAATATGCAGAGATTTAGAAGCCCTGGGAGGGGAATATGAATCAGACAAAAAAAGACCGCACAATCACATTTGCACAGAATGATTTCGCGGCCTTGATGGATAAGCTGGGCGACCTTCGCTCAACTTTGTATGAAGGGTGTCAGGGAAATCCAAACGAAGCCTGTTTGAATGCAAGCCGAATCTTGCAGCAGGTTTCGGAAATCCTTGGCAAAGGAATTATATCAAATAACGCCTAAGGGCGTAAGGAGAAAAACAGATGAAAATCAAAAATCTGAAGGACGTTGAAGAGACAATCAAAGTGATTGCTCAGTTGGATGCAGAAATTTCTGCAATTGACAATGAAGCTACAAAAGCCATCAATGCCGCAAAAGAAAAGGCAGCTCAGGCAAGCGTTGAACTCACAGCCCAGCGCGAAAAGCTTCTTGAAAACCTTAAGAATTATTCAGACGACCATCGCTCTGAAATCTACGAGGAAGGAAAGAAAAGCCGTGATTTCATCAATGGAACAATCGGCTACCGTCAGGGAACTGACAAAGTGGAAGTTGCAGAAGACACAGCTGAACTTCTTATTCAGGCAGGATTCTCAAACTGCGTAAAAATTAAAAAAGAGCCAGTAAAGGCCGCACTGAAAAACTTTGACGCCGCCCAGCGAAAAGACTTTCATATTAACCTCATTCCTGGCTCAGAATCATTTTACTGCAAGGCCGCGGAACGAGCAATTCCTGAACATGTAGCTTAAGTTTAATCGGGCTTGAGCTTTCTGGATGTCAGTTCAAGCCTGACAAAGGAGTTTTTTTTATGAACAGCTTAGTTCCAAGTAATAATTCGGTATCTGCAAAAGAAGCTTTCCCATTTGAACAGGAAATCATTCAGTGGGATTTGGAATCTGCAATCAACCGTTGTTCTGAAAATTTTCACAGCTTTCAGAAATCAGCCGCTCTGCTTGCCAAAGATTTATACATCGCTCATGAAGTTCTTGCTGTTCGTGGTGGAAACAGAACAGAAGATGCTCCTGAATTCACCTGGACAAACTTCTGCGATGCAGTAGGAATCAGCCGAAAAACAGCCATGCTCTGGATGAAACTTTACGACCCGGTAGAAGATCGTGTAAGAGCCCCGGAAGAACTGGCACCTCTCAAAAGTGCTAATCTTGAAATTGACGACGGCGGACACGAAGCCCGCGTTGCTCATGCAATGGCTACAGGTGAACGCCCTTCTGGATGGACCCAGAAAGATGAGCTTGAATACAAAAAGCGTAGAGCAAATGAGCATTTTGCTGAACTTGCTCAAAAATGGGGTTCAAAGAAAATCAAGACCAATTTCAAAGGCCGTGATTACTTTTCAGAAGCTATGCAGAATGCCAAGCAGTACGCACGTTTCACCCTTGAAACAAAAGACCAGACTCTCGCACAGATGGAGCTTCTGGAACACATTTCCAACTATTTGAAATCATTCGAAGACCCTTCAACACGCCTTGCCGCTGGTTACAACATCGGCTTAAGAGTTCGTGAAGTAATCAATGAATTTGCAAATCAGATGGCAGAACTTAATCAGTTCGATTCAGTAGAGGTTGAATAATGAATGCATTTGTTCCGGTAGTAGACAAAAAACACCCTTTGCGCTGTGCGGTTTATGACCGCTATATGCGCCGCAGTCCCCTTAAAACAAAAGTTGAAGTATACAACGAAATTGCAGAAGAATTCGGCATTTCGGTTTCTACAGTTCAGCGTTACTTGAAGACTGTTGAAAGCGGTGTTTTTATTGACGAATCCAAAAAACAGGGCCGTCACGTTTATGCCTGGGATGATGAAGCTTTAAGTTTCTTTACAAACTTTTACCTTGCCGCAATGGCAGAAGTTGGAGGCTGTACAGTCCGCAATGCTTACGAGTACACCAAGAAACGCGCAGAACAGGAAGGCTGGAGCATTGGGTCAGAACAGAGCGCATACGTTCACGCCCGGAAAATAAGCCCGGCAATGATCATGCTCGCAAAAGGCGGACAGCGCGCCCTGGATAACATGTTCTACATCAGCAGAGATTTGAGTAAACTCAAACCATTCCAGCTGATTGTAGGAGACCAGCACCGCTTTGACTTCTGGTGTCTTGCTGATGACGGAAAGACTTACATCCGCGCTGAATGTTACCTGTGGCTCGATATGGCAACCCGTGTTGTTTATGGTGTCAGCTTTGACCCTCATTACAACACAAGAACAGTAACACGCGCACTGCGTATGGGAATCCAGCGATTCGGTAAATTTGAATCTACTTACAATGACAACGGTAGTTCTGAAAAATCTGCACTTTCAACACAGATTGTACAGGCTTTGCAGAGTTACGGAGTTAAGTTTCTGGATGAAGCTGACCTGTATCACGCAGACAATGGACGGTACATCGTCGAAGACACAGAAGGCTGTGTAGTGGATGTAGTAAAGACAAAAGCAGAATGGGAAAAACAGCACAGAAGAATTTTCGCCCGTGTTAAGAACGCAAAAACAAAACCAATTGAACGATTCTTCAACACCTTGGAACAGATTCTTCGTGACCTGTGTATTCCAGGATATGTAAAAGAAATGGGTATGTCGGCACCTGAAGAAGAACAGGCAGACAAGCGTTTAAAGTGGCAGAAAAAAAACGGATATATTTTGACCTATGATGAATTCATCAAGAAGGTTGCTCAGGCTCTGGATATATACGAAAACCGCCGCCATGCAACTTTAGGCTGTACACCAAAAGAACAGCTTGAAGAATACAAAATGCAAGGATGGATGCCTACATACATAGACCCAAGAGATGAAGCTTATCTGTTTATGGAATCAGCTTTCGCAACAGTAAAAGGCGACCGTGTAAGACTCAACAACGTTGACTACATAGGACCGGAACTGACACAGGAAATGATTCTGCAGAACAGAGGAACACTTGTTGCATACAACAGACAGAAGATTGAACTGCGTTATGACCCTGAAAATCTTGACATCGGAGTTTTTGCAATTGAACCAGGAACACATCACGCAATCGCTCTTCGTCCTGTAGAAAAAATTGACATGCTTGATGATGAAGCAATGGTTAAGAGTCTTGAATGGAAAAACCGCAACATCACAGCCGTTAAGAAAGCATTCGAAGATGCAACAAAAGACAAATCAATCCGCGTACTTTCAGAACCTCAGAAGTTCCACGAATTACGCACAGCAGAAAATTTAGCAGAACAGGCAGCAGTTCTGGAAGCTCCAAAAGAGCAGTTCAGACCAACACCTGTTATCAAAAAAACTGACCAGGAAGAAGAATTTGCAATTCCTGAAAGCAGAAAACGCACCGAATCCTATGAATCTGAATTCATTCCACAATCATTTAAATCTGAAAGTGAAATGTCAGATGAAGAATTCATGCAGGGCTTAGTCAGCAGAATATCATCAGAAAACATCCTGCGTTCACACACAAAGGATGTATTCATGACAGACCGCGACAGATACCAGTCTATCCTGGAACGTTATCTGAACGGTGAACGCTTGAACCGTGAAGACCTTGATTTCAAGTTCTTCTACGAAGGAAAAATGACACCACAGGAAGAAGCTTATTTTGAAGCGTTCACAAAAAACAATTTTAACAGAGGTTAAAAAATGGATTTAAGACAAGTTATAGAAGCAAACAGATTGTCTATGCAGGAAGCAGCCAATGCTCTTGGAGTTGATAAAACACAGGTTGTTAAGGTGTGTAACAGAACTTATCCTCATTGGGAAGAAAAGGAAGTAGAGTTCATTCATCACCTCCAAGAAGCAGGCTACAACAACACTATACCACAGGGAATTAATATTAATACAGACGTACTGGTGATGAATCAGAACGTCATGAATTTCCAGGCTCTGGCAGATGATTTGTCAGATCCAAACGGCTCTTTGTCTTCATCAATCGGAATGGCAATCGGAACTGCAGAACGCGGCAAAACACATGCCGCCAAATGGTACACGCAGGAAAATCAGAACGCCTGTTACGTTCTTTTCGTTGACGGCTCAAGCCGTGTTCAGCTTCTCCGTGACATCTGCGATGTAGTAGCTCACACAAGACCTTACAGTTTCAGCGGATGTGTAGCCACTCTTGAAGAGTCATGCAAATACAACCGCCGTCTGGTAATCATTGATGAAGCCGACAAACTTCCGGTTCAGCTTCTGGAAATGCTTCGTGGCATCAATGAACGCTGTAACCTTCCTTTCCTTCTGGTTGGAGAGGAAGGACTGAAGACCAAAACAGACAGAGTTCCACGCCTTCGTTCAAGAATCCGTCAGCCTGTTGTTTTGTTTGAGAAAGCAAAGAGTGTTGATGTTGCCGCTTACTATCACGAAGCCGCAGGACTGCAGATCACAAGAGAAACTGCAGAACGCCTTGCACGTCATGCCCAGGGCGGATTCAGATCTATCGTTAATGATTCCATTGCACTTTCAAAGATGTCAAAAGCTTCTGCTTTGGACACCATCACTGAAAAGATGCTGGACCAGCTTTCAGCCTAGGAGGTTTTCATGGCAAAAGAAAAATCATACAGAGCCCGGTTGATTGGAATGATTCACATGCAGAAGTCAGCCGCAAAGCTTACAGATGAAGAGTACAGAGCATTGGTTACAGGCGCAACCGAAAAGCAATCATGTTCTGAATGCAGTATTCAGGAACTGTTCGCAATACATCGGGACCTTAATGCCGTGCTCATCAAACAGGGACAGAAAGGCTTTACTTTCTACAGAAATTCAAAGCCTAAAGGGGGAGCAACTATTCAGGATGCAGTCATTGCCAGAGCAAAGAAAGTACTGGGTGAAAGCTGGGAAGAACGCCTGAAAGGATTCTTACAAAAACTGAATAAAACCTCAGTTTACAAATGTACAGACAAAGAAGTCCGCCAGATTATGGGATGGATTTCAACAGTTGAAAAAAAGGGAAAAGCAAATGGAAGATAAATTTCGAGCAAAGCTTATTGACAGTAAATACAACATCAAACCAGGAACACGGATTAGGTATCCGTACAATGAAGGCTTCTGCAAACATTGCGCGAGATTTCGCACAGATGATTACTGCTCTGGCCTGGATAACGCCTGCGATAAGGTTCTTTTCTGCATGGCGTATTTCTATAAGAGACCAAAATGATAAAACAGTTACAGTTCTTCGGCAGCGAAGAACTCAGACAGCCCGCTCTATCTGCAGCAGAAAAAGAATCCATGATTCATAAGCTCATAGAACAGGCAAAACTTGGAGTCCAGTTCCTGTATGGAGTCAATGAAATAGCCAGCATGTTAAGGCTGACAATAGATGAAATGCAGGGACTGATTTACTCCTACCGGCTCGATTGTACCAGCATAAGGACAACGTTAAGAATCCCTTGGTGGTCAATCTGTGAATACCTAATAGACCCGGCTGAGGACGTGGACAAAGCGGTGGCAGAATACATCAAAAGCCTGCCACATAAAAGCCTGGAAGAAGTTTAAAAAAGTTGGAGGAAATTATGCGTCAAATCATTCAAGAAAACGACATAGACGAAGAAGCCGCTTATGAATTTCTGAATGACTGTTATCGTGGAATAGATCTTCTGCCCAATATTCCAGAAACACTAACCCCACAAAGTGCTGCAGCAATTCTTAATGTTTCAATGCCCACAATTGAACGAATGCTGCAGGAAAAACAGCTTAAATTGACAAAGAAATCCCTTCAACAATACATCCTTGATAACATGCTTTGTAACCGTCCTGTAGTCTGGGACGATGAGGAAAAAATGAACGCAAAAGCAAAAGACTTAAGCGAAGAAGAAATGATAGAGCATAAAAAAGCCTTCAGCGACATCGAAGAAAGCATTATCGGATTAACCTCAAAAGATGAATCCCATTTGCCAAATCTGTTCACTGAAGAAGACCTGAAGCAGGAGTAATTATGAAAACAACAACAGAGAAAATCCAAATAATGACTGCCTATGAAGAAGGAAAGAAAATAAAAGCTTTCTGTTATCCTTCTGGCACATTTAGAAATTATAAGAAAGGAGAACCTTTAGAACCTTCCTGGGCATGGGATGATACCGATTACGAAATTGAAGAAGATTCTCCAATGGAACCTATGACAAATGAAGAACTTGCAGAATGGTTAGCTAAAAGCAAAGGTTTCTACACAGAGGATGTAAATAGGAACATCTGCCAAACAAGCTTCATTTTCAAAATGGAAAAAGCAAAAGAGTACGTGTCAAAAAGTATTTTAATACGTTATTGGAATTCTGATGAATGGATTAAGCCTACATCATATATTCACGAGAAAGATTGTGGTGCACAATCCTAAGAGGAGCTTGTTTGCCAAATCTGTTTTCTGAAGAAGACCTGAAGCAGGAGTAATTATGAAAAAGGATAAAATCATAGACAATTTTCATAGAGGTCTGGTAGATGGAACTCTATATAAAATGCATTTCACTTATTTTAATTACAAAGGCAAAAGGTTCAGATACTCTTTTGATGGAGTAAATGAATCTTTATGGGTGCTAGATAATAATAAATGGGTTCTCGTAAATTAGGATTCAAGGAGAGATAATATGAGTAGATCAGATGCAATTGGTTACTTTCTGGTAATAAATTTCCTGACAT
>JAKSTN010000030.1 GCA_024402535.1 Treponema sp. | reverse complement strand
TATGAGCCGTGTGCTCTACCAACTGAGCTAAGGCACCGAAAGTGTTATTATATTAGCTTTTTACCCGTTTTGTGTCAATAGCACTTTTCAGTTTTTTTGAAAAAAAATGTACTTTTTTATCTTAGTGCTGCGCCGGGGATCAGAGTTCTGGCGTATTCTACAAGTTCTGAAAGTTCTCGGTCCAAGTATGGCGGAATCTTGTTGTATTCGGGATTCAGACAGTTTTCATTTCTGAAGCCTGCAAACTGCCAGGAAGCGTCTTCTGGAAGAATAACAGCTATGTTTTTTATGTCTTCTTTTGTAACAAGACCTGGTACAAGGACTGTTCTATATTCACGGTTTGAAGCAGGGTAGGCTTCTGCTATAAGTTTTGCAGAACGGCTGAGAGCATCTGCCATAATTTTTTTCTCTGAGGGTATGCTGCGGGGCAGCATTGTTTCTGCATAGCGTTCAGGGCTTGTTTTTATATCCATTGCAATAAAATCTGGGCGCAGACTTTCGTCATTAATAAGGCTTTCAAGCCTGTCAGGAAGCATGCCGTTAGTATCCATTTTTACCAGCATATTCATGGATTTTGCTTTCAGGATAATGTCTTTGAGGTATGGATTTATAAGAGGTTCGCCGCCTGAAATAGCAATGGCAGATATGACATTTTTTCTTTTTTCCAGGTGCTGAAAAAGGTCATTTACAGAGGTCAGGTTTTCTTCAGGTTCGGTATTTAAAACAAGACCCGTATTGTAACAATACGGGCATCTTAAGTTACAGCCTTTCAGGAAGATGGCTGTGGCAATGTGTCCCGGAAAATCTACCATTGTAGTTTTTACCAGAACACCTGCCGGTTTATTTAAGTCATGCATTACGCTGTTTTATGAACTATGCTGTTACCAGTTCTTTTTCGAATACAGCCTGGAGTTCTTCAACATTGTGGCAGCGTGCTGTTTCGTTTCCGTTTGCGTCGTAGCAGATTACTGTAGGAGCTGCGAATACACCTTTCTTTGCAGCTTCTGCAAGTCCTTCTTCTGAGTCAACATCGATTGAACGTCCCAGAACCTGAACGTCTGCCATATAAGCTTTTACAGGAGGGCAGTTTGGACAAGTTTTGCGAACGAAGAGTTCATATGATGCAACAGATCCGTCTGCTGCAACTGTTTTTGCTGTCATTGCTGGTGCTTCTGAAGCGCATGCGCAAGATGTGTCTGCTTCAGATACTTCGTAGATGTGACTGTCTTCAAGAGTAAAATTTTTGCGCAGGTCAAATTCGTCACGTTTACCTTTGTTCCAGTTGCGTACTGAGCGGTAGTATCCTACGATGCGGGCATAAACTTCAGTTTCTGACCCGTGTACATTTTCCAGAGCTGCTTTTGTTTCAGCAATTTCTTTTTCAATCTGTTCGAGAGTTTTTGTTTCCATCTTTTTCCCCTTTTATTTTTGGCAATACTTTTATCTTTTAGTTGAATATAGGAATGATTCCTAATTTGTACCACCCACCACTAAATATAGTGTATAAGTGGTATCTTTGTCAATTAAAGACACTATGATTTTCGTGCATTTTGCAAAAAACTTTAGTGTCTTCCAACCGTTTATTTTCCCTGAGCAAGAATTTTAGCTCTTTCTTCTTCCAGGTTTTTAAGAACCATACGAAGTTCTGCTTCTCTTTCAGCTTTACACTTAGGACATTCGAACTGTTCACCGCTCAGGTAACCGTGTACACGGCAGATTGAGTATGTTGGTGAAATTGTGAAGAACGGAATGCGGTATTTACCTGCAATTGCTCTTACCAGGTCGCGGCAGCTCTGCCAGTCCTTAACCTGTTCGCCCATGAATACGTGGAACATTGTACCACCAGTGTATTTTGTCTGAAGGGCTTCCTGGTGATCCAGGGCTTCAAATACATCAGGAGTGTAATCAACAGGCAGCTGTGAAGAGTTTGTATAGAACGGTTCGTTCTTTCCGCTTGTGATAATATCCGGATACTGTTCCTTGTCGTGACGAGCAAGGCGGTATGATGTTGATTCAGCAGGTGTTGCTTCCAGGTTGAACAGGTCACCTGTCTGTTCCTGGTAGTCAGCAAGACGGTCTCTCATGTGAGTAAGAACTTTTTCTGCAAAAGCTTTTCCCTGTGGGTCTGTAATGTCTTTTCCAAGGAAGTTGAGACAACATTCATTCATACCACAGAGCCCGATTGTGCTGAAGTGATTTACGAGAGTTTTCAGGTAGCGTCTTGTGTAAGGGAAGAGTCCACCGTCATAAAGCTTCTGGATAACCTTGCGTTTTGCAAGAAGACTTTCCTTTGCCAGGTCCATAAGATAGTCCAGGCGGCTGAAGAATTCTTTTTCATTCTTTGCAAGGTAACCGATCTGTGGAAGGTTGATTGTAACAACACCGATAGAACCTGTGAATTCATCGGCACCGAAAAGACCTCCACCACGACGGCGAAGTTCGCGTTTGTCCAGCTGGAGACGGCAGCACATAGAGCGAACATCGTTAGGATTCAGGTCAGAATTAACGAAGTTCTGGAAGTTTGGTGTACCGTACTGTGCTGTCATCTGGAACAGAAGCTGTGCGATTTCTGAATTCCAGTCGAAGTCGCGTGTAATATTGTATGTAGGAATAGGGTAGGCAAAACCGCGTCCTGCAGCATCACCTTCAATCAGAAGCTGGATGAATGTCTTGTTGATAAGATCCATTTCTTTCTGACAGTCACCGTATGTGAAGTCCTGTTCTTTTCCGCCTACAACTGCTTTCTTGCCTTTAAGGTCTTCTGGACAGTTCAGGTCAAGTGTTACGTTTGTGAATGGAGCCTGTGAACCCCAGCGGCTAGGTGTGTTTACACCGTAAAGGAAGCTCTGGATGCACTGACGAACTTCTTTGTCTGTAAGGTTATCCTTTTTTACGAAAGGAGCAAGGTATGTATCGAAAGATGAGAATGCCTGAGCACCGGCCCATTCATTCTGAAGAATACCCAGAAAGTTTACCATCTGGTTTACCAGAGTTGAAAGGTGAGTTGCTGGAGTAGATGTAATCTTGTCTGGAACACCACCAAGGCCTTCTGCGATAAGCTGTCGGAGTGACCATCCGGCACAGTATCCTGAGAACATTGAAAGGTCATGGATGTGGAATGCACATGTTTTGTGTGCTTCTGCTACTTCTTTTGAGTAAATGTTGTTAAGCCAGTAGTTAGCTGTAATTGTTCCTGAGTTGTGGAGGATAAGACCACCAAGAGAGAAGTTTACGTTGGCGTTTTCGTTTACGCGCCAGTCACTCTGACCAAGGTATCCGTCCATTGTTTTGTTGATATCAACCATAAGGCTTTTTGCATCGCGTACAGCTTCGCGGCTTGCACGGTAAAGAATATAAGCCTTTGCAATTTCAACTTCTTTGTTTTCGATAAGAACTGTTTCAACAATATCCTGAATTTCTTCAATGGCAGGAATTGAGTGTGCACGGTTACCTGCAAGTTTTACACGGAGTTTTTCTTCTACCAGGTCTGTAATTTTTGCTGCCTTTTCGTCATCAGGACTTTTTGTTACAGCTTCGATAGCTTTGTTTACAGCTGCTTCAATTTTTGAACGGTCATAATCAGCAATTTCGCCTGAACGTTTAACAACAGATTTCAGAAATCCTTTTGTTTCGGCGTCTGAACTGTTTCCTAAAAAGCTCCGCCACTGCGGAAAAACTGTCTGGTCACTCATTGGTCCCACCTTTTTATTTTTATTTATATAAGTTTACTGAAAAAAATTATTTACGGTTCTCAATTGATTTAATTTCACTAAGGAAACCTTCAATATTTTCAAACCGTTTATATACCGAAGCAAAGCGGATATAAGCCACTTTATCTACTTCGTAAAGTTTCTGGAGAACGATTTCTCCAAGTTCTGCAGTTCCTATTTCCCGTTCTTCACGGCCCTGACGGATAGCTGCATCTTCAATGTCAGTGATAAGCTGTTCTACCTGTGTAGTAGGGACCGGACGTTTTTTGAGAGCATTTTCGATTCCTTTCTCAA
The DNA here is from genome assembly GCA_024402535.1 of Treponema sp. Lineage (GTDB taxonomy): Bacteria > Spirochaetota > Spirochaetia > Treponematales > Treponemataceae > Treponema_D. Next base: position 31,375 of record JAKSTN010000030.1, on the reverse strand, counting down.
GCTTTGTTCTGTCAAAAGGCTGGCGGCGACCGTCATTCTTTACGACAAAGAAAGGCTTTTCATCGATTCGTTCATAACTGGTGAATCTGTAGCCGCATTCAAGACATTCACGGCGTCGACGGATTGATTCTCCGTTAACCATGGTTCGTGATTCGAGTACTTTGTCTTCCAGGCTACCACAATTTGGACAGCGCATTTCCCACCCTTTTTTTACTTTTCACATATAGTGTTTTTTGCTTATGGTTCAATATCTTATAACACTACTAATGGGGTGTAAAGAGGAATTCAGAAAATAAATTTGCAAATTCAGAAACTTTTTTTCTTGACAAAAAATGACGTGACTGCTTGTTGTTGTTTCACTATTCATAAGATAAGGGTAAGTGGAGTGTTAGTGACAGCTAGAAAGAAAGGTTTATTTCTTTTTTGATTTCTCTTTTTTGCTGTCTCTTTTTGAGGATTTTTTATCTGATTTCTTATGAGATTTTTTGTCTGATTTTTTATCAGATTTCTTGTCGTCTTTCTTTGCACGTTTTTTTCTAAGGCGGATTTCTTTTTCAGGGAATACATATTCCCGGTTTTCGAAACCTGAAATCTCAAAAATAAGGCCGAAAGCAATGAAAATATTCAGGATAAATGGCAGCCAGTTTCCAAAACGGGCGTAGGTTGTTGTTTTTCTCTTGTATACCGGAATGTCGCAGTTTGCGGAGGCTGCTTCAAAAAGAGGAAGTTCACAAAGAACTTTGCCTGCAGGATCTAAAACTACGGTTAAACCTGCATTTGTTGAGCGTACAAGAGTTGTTCTGTATTCAATTGAACGGTATGAGGCAATGACAAAGTGCTGGATTTCGGCAGATTTCTTAAGTGACCATGAATCGTCTGTTATGTTCATGAAAACTTCAGATCCATTTTTCCATAGAGGACGCATGATATCAGTAAAAGCGTCATCATAGCAGATTGGAGTACTGATTCTTGTAACAGGCGGTTTTTCTTCTTCGCTTTTCTGCTGATAGAATTCCTGATTGAGATTAATGTTTTTTACTGCATCTACCAAAGGTTTGTCGTACCACTGGCATGGAATATCAAAGAATGTGTACTGGTTTCCTGGTGTCCAACCGGCAGAAATGCCTATAACTTTGTCCATAAACTCACGGACAGCAGGATATTCCATGAATGGAATGGCTTCCGCGAATGGAACAAGATGATTTTTTCCGTACCAACCCCGGAAATTTGCATTTTTATCAAAAACAATGGCAGCATTGAAATATTCGGGAGAACTTTTTCTATATTTTTTGCGGAAAGAACCACCTGCTAACAGAGGTGTCTGATTTTCACGTATAAAATCGAAAAGCGGTTTTTCTTTCGGGTAATTTGAATATTTTGAATTTGCATCTGGGAATGCGGATTTTAAGCATCCTTCGCTCCAGACAATCAGATCTGCTTTTTTGTCTTCATCTTTAAGTTCATTAATCTGTTTAGTTGTAAGTTCCTGGGAAAGCAGGATGGACTGACGGTCGGAACCTTCCAGCCATGGGTCTTCATTCTGTTGAACAAGAATTGTAGTCAGCTGTTTTACAGGTATTCTTGTCTTTTTATATTCAACAAGGCCGTAAACCATGGAAAATGAAAAAAAGACTACCCATAAGAGGGCACATGTTCTGTAGGAATCAACAAGTCTTTTCTTTGCAGGTAAATCCGGAACCTTGAAATAAAGTTCAAGGCCTTCCCCAAGGAGAGCGGAAAAGAATACTGTCAGGAAAGTAATGCCATAGGTTCCTGTAATTGCCGAAAGCTGCATGAAAATGCGGGCTCTGAACATACATGAAGATATGGTTCCCCATGGATATCCAAGGAAGCCTGATGATTTTAGCCATTCATAGGATGTGTAAACAGCTGCAAACCAGAAAATCCGCTGTGGTATCAGGTGAATCTGAGAAATGGACGTAACATTCAGGCTGTTCCGGCGTTTTTCTGTATAGTACGGCATGTATAAGAGGGCCCCGAAAAGAGCTCCGATACATCCTGTTCCAAAGGCAGAAGCGCCCAGTGTAAGGGCTGCAAAATCCTTGAAGAAGGCAAGCCAGTAAGAAGACAGAAGATGTGTCGTACATGTCTGGATAAAGCCCAGTAAAAAGGCGATGTAAAAGTTTTTTGAACGTTTTACTGCCATGTAATATGGAATGAGTGCAATAAACGCGATAAAAGGTGAACCGAATTTTAAAAGTTCATTTGGAATTGCCAGTGACAGGAGGAGACTTGAAAAAAGGGTATAAAAAACTTGTAAAATCAGATTCATTATTTTATAATTATTTAAATATCTACTTATTATTATCGAATATTATTGATAAAAAATATAACAATTTAAATTCAAAAAAGCAATAAAGAGGGGAATGCTGCTTTGAAAATACTTAACGACGAACATTTTTCGGAATATCAGGAATATCCTGAAGTAACCGCTAAGGCTCCCTGCCGATTTCATATGATTGGAGAACATTCCTGGTTCTTCAAAGACAAGACACTTTCTTTTGCCGCCGATATCCCGGTTTATGTAGCAGTTTCAAAACGTGACGATTCAGTCCTGAAGTTTTATTTTGTTCAGACAGGGGAACATAAAAAGGCAAATTTAACATCTGTAAAATTTAAGAAAGAAGACCGCTGGGCTAACGCTGTGAAAGCTGTTTTTTACGGTTATGTTTCAGGTGGTTTTGATATTGGAGGATTCAACCTTACAGTTTATTCTCCGGTTCTTCCTTCTGCAGGATTTGGTATTACAACAGCCATAAAATGTGCAACAGCCATTGCACTGCGTAAGCTTTTTAATCTGAACTGTTCCGATTCACAGCTGCTTCAGGTTCTGGAACGTGGAAACAAGCGGTTCCTGCAGATTAATAACTATATTGCAGATAATTACGCATGTCTTTTTGCAAAAAAAGGCAATCTGCTTGTAACAGATCATCATAAAAACTCATGGGACTATGTTCCGTTTAATTTTGAAGGAAAAAAGATTGTAATTGTTGATACTCATGTACCACGTTTTACTGTCTGGAATGAAGAAGTTCTTTTTGAACCTTCAAATGCCCTTGTTCTGGGAGACCTTAAGGAAAGTAAAGCCGGTGTTTATGGCGGATGGCGTTATATTAATGACGTTACTGACATAAATGAAGGTCTTTCTACTGTGTCTGAACTTACCAAACACAGGCTGCTTTCCGTAATCCGTGAACACAATGATATTCAGGAAGCCTTGGACGGAATCAATAAAGGAGATTTCTTCAAGTTTGCCCGTTCAATAAATCACAGCCATGAATCCATGAGGGATTATTACGAAGCTTCATGTCCTGAAATTGACTGGATTTTGAAACGTGTTTCTGAACTTGAACCAAATCTTGATACTTTGAGAAATCCGGTTTCCTGCGGACGCATTACAGGTAAAGGTTTCGGCCGCTGCCTTTATGCTATAATCCGTGAAAGTGACCTGGAAAAGTTTAAGGAAAAACTCCACGAATTTGAAAAAATCTTTGCTTTCAAATGTGATATGTATGAAGTGACTCCGTCAGACGGAGCCGTCATTTTTAAAGACTAAAAAGTAACGTTTATGAATATTCTTATTACAAATGATGACGGTTATCTGTCTAGAGGCTTAAAAACTCTGGCAGATGTGCTTTCTGAAAAACACAATGTGTATGTTATGGCTCCGTCTTCCAACAGATCAGCAGTTTCTCACTGTATAATAATGAATCGTCCTCTTGAACTTGAACGCATAGAAGACAATTTCTATACCTGTTCAGGCTTTCCAGCAGACTGCGTAATTAATGGGGTTATGTCAGGTATTTTCCCAAAAATTGACTGCGTTGTTGCAGGAATCAATTACGGGGCAAATATCGGAACTGATATAGTTTATTCGGGAACTTGTGGTGCTGCACGCCAGGGATCACTTTATGGTATTCCGTCCATAGCGGTAAGTCTTGAACACCCAAAAGCCTGGGACGCAAAGGAAGAAGAATATAATTTTGAAAATCTTGCACGGTTTGTTCTGGATCATTTTGATGAAATTTATTCCCTTGCAGAATCGAAAAAAAATGTAACTTTTGTGAATGTTAACGGTCTTTCCTGTGACGCTTACAAAGGTATGAAACTGGTAACCGAAATAGCTGTTCGCGATTACGGGGACCAGGTAAGACTTGAAAAAACTGATACCGGATATAAATCACACTTTATTATGGGCAGGTCTGATACTTTTGGAGGTGAAACTTCAGACTTCAGAATTGCGCAGGACGGTTATGTTGCGGTTGCTTTAATGGCAGCTATGCCGAGCCTGATATAAAGGGGGTAAAAAATGGGTGGAAACAGTGATCTTAAAAAGGGAATAGAACTTTATAACGGTAAAGCTTATGCAGATTCCCTGGCTTTTTTTCTTTCTCTTCCTTCAACAACAGATGCTGATAAAATGGAAATAGCTTATTTTCTTGGCCTCTGTTATGCCAAACTGCATAAATATGATGAAGCACTTGTATATCTTGAATCTGTGGTAACAAGCGGCGGAAAACTTGAAAGAGTTCTTCAGTGCCGTTTCCTTCTGGCTGTTATTTATGCGGTTTCGGGGCGCAAGCGTCTTGCTGATTTTGAATTGAACAAACTTCTTGAAACTGGCTATATGACAGCTTCTGTGTATGCAGCTATTGCGTTTGTTGCCTGGGAACAGGAAGATACTGAAAAATGTCTTTCCTACTATGAAAAATCCTTAGAGAATGATAATAAGAATGTTACATCCCTGAACGGTCTTGGGTATGTTCTGGCCTGTGAAGAAAAAGATCTTACAAAAGCGCTGAGTCTTTGTAAAAAGGCTGTAGAACAGGCTCCAGATTCAGCTGCCTGTCTTGATTCTCTTGGATGGGTATACTATAAACTTGGACTTTTCAAGGATTCGCTGAAATATCTTGAACAGGCCGAAATACTCGATAAAGACAACGATGTGATTGCCGAGCATATCCGCATGGCAAAGCTTGGAGCCATTAAATGAAAAAATTAAAAGTCATTTCTGCTTTATGTCTTGTTTCTCTGTTTTCAGGAAACTCTCTTTTTGCACAGAGTTCAAATGCGGGGCTTACAGTTCCAGAAGACAGAATCCGTTCAGCTGAAGAAGGCCTTGCGGGAGAAGAATTCCGCCGTGGTGTACAGGCATATTATAGATGTGCCTATAACGAAGCTATCATGCAGTTTGAAAAAGCTCTTTCTTATTTGCCACAGGATTATCTTATTCTGGACTGGCTGGGAAAGGCATATTATAAATCGGGATTAGAGGGAAGTGCACTTAATTATTGGGAAACGGCTTCTTCTGAAGGTTATGGCGGACTTTTACTTAAAAATAAAATTGAAATTGTAAAGGAACGGCGTGTAACTGGTCAGACAGATAAGGGGGATATAAGAATCTCTGAATCTGGAAGTTTTGATGGAGATTATAACGGAAACCTGGTTTTTTCGGGGCCACTTTCAGTTCTTCCTAATCCTGACGGAACTTTCTGGGTTACAACTTACAACGAAAATATCCTGATTCTTATGAACCAGAACGGAATTGTAATTGACCGTAAAACAGGTCCAATTAATGGTTTTGACCGTCCTGTTGATATTATCAGGCTTTCTGACGGAAATATTCTTGTTTCCGAAAGTGCTGGTGACAGAATTGCTCTTTTGAACGAAAAAGGAAACTTTATTAAATATATCGGGAAGAAAGGCCGTGGACTTGGACAGATGATCGGTCCTCAGTATCTGGCACAAGATAATATGGGAAATATTTATGTGTCAGATTACGGAAACCGCCGTATTGATGTATTTGACCAGGATGGTAATCCTTTGTTTTTCTTTGGCGGCCGTCAGGGAGATTTTAAAGGGCTGAAAGGACCAACGGGCATATATGTTCTTGATGAAAGTGTTTATGTAGCAGATGACCATAAGGGATGTATTTACGAGTTCGACAGAAGCGGAAACTATATACGGGAGCTTTGTGAAGAAAAGACTTTCACAAAGCCTGAAGCTATACGTTTCTGGAACAACAGACTTCTTGTATGTGATGTTAATCGTGTGATTGGTATTACAACAGACACAGGATCTCTTTTTGAATACGGGAAATCTGGAAATAAACCTTCACGCCTTAATTGTGCAGTTTCTGATGTTAATTCGAACCTTATTGTTACAGATTTCAAATCAAATGAAATTTATATGATGAGTGAAATTCAGGAACTTGTTGGCGGTATGTTTGTTCAGATTGAAAATGTTAATGCTTCAAATTTTCCAAATGTAACAGTTGAAGTTAAGGTTGAAAACAGAAACCGTCAGCCTGTTGTTGGACTTGGAGAATCAAATTTTTATCTTTCTGAAAATAAACGTTCTGTTTCATCCATGAAACTTGTAGGTGCGGCTTATAATAATACATATACAGATATCACATTTATTATTGACCGCAGTATCCAAAGTTCTTATTTCTCAGAACAGATTGATTCTGCGGTCCGTGAGATTACAGGAGCAATGAATAACCGTGGAACCGTTCGTATTCTCAGTGCTGGACGTATCCCTGTAATTGAATATCAGGGAAATGCTGACGGATGCAGAGATTTTACTTCTACGGGGCTGAAGACTCCTGTATCATCAGAAGTTGCCCTTGACCTTGCATTCCGTCTTGCTGTAAATGATCTTGTTAACGGCGAAAAGAAACGTGCTATAGTTCTTCTTACTGCCGGAAATGTAACAAACCGCAGTTTTAATGAATATAATCTTGCTGAACTTGCAGCATTTATGAATAACAATTCAATCAACTTTTCTGTAGTTCAGATGGCTCAGGGGGCAGTTTCTCAGGAAATAAATTATCTTGTTGATAATACAAATGGTGAACAGTATTACGTTTTCCGTCCCGAAGGGCTTAAACCGATCGTTAAAGATTTGATTGATATTCCTGAAGGAGTATATCAGTTGTCTTTTGTTTCGGCTCTTCCAACAAATTTCGGAGAAGACTATCTTCCTCTTGAAGTAGAAGTTTATCTTCTGAACAGAAGTGGAAGAGATGAAAGCGGATATTTTGCTCCTTTGCAGTAATTCTTCATTTTCTGGATAATTAGATTTATGAATAAAAAACTTTTTGTTTTGGGAGTATCAGTTTTTCTTTTGGCCAGTGTTTCAGCACAGGAAGCTGAAATTGAATCAAATGATATTGAAGTGGATAATGTAGTTTCTTCTGAATCGATTATGGAAGATGTCATTTCAGAAAATGCTGAAGACGAAACTGAAGAATCTGTTGAAACTGTAACCGAAGATACTGTTGAAAGCGAAACAGAAGAAGTTGCTGAAGCTGAAACAGAATCAGATACTGTAAAGGCTCCTGTAAAAAAACGTGAATTCCAGAAACCTGAAAAAAGACGTCCTAAAAGCCCGGATAAAGAAAAAGCAGAAGCTGCATCAAAAAAAGATGAATCTGAAAAAACAGCCGATGAATATAGAAAAACAATAAAATATGGTATTGCTTCTGAAATTTCAGAACTTATAGATAAACTTGTTTCCAATGAAGATCCAAGATTTGCTGATGAGATTTATGATCTTTTTCAGACAACAAAAAGTACTGATGTAAAAGAAAAAATTCTTGTATATTTCGGAAATCTTGAAGATCCTTGTCTTGAAGATTATGCAGTGACTGTACTTGAAGATCCTTTTGATGAACGTCGTGCTACAGTAAAAGCCTGTTTTACTTACGTTCAGAAAGTACATGCAAAATCTGCAGTTCCGGCAGTTCTCCGACTTATTGAAAACGAGAATGAAGATTATTTTAATGATGCTCTTACAACAATTGGAGATATTGGGGAAGCCGAAGATGCTGTTCAGCTTACAGAATATCTTGATAAGCCTGAAATAACAGATGCCCAGAAACAGGCTCTTATGAGAACGCTTGGAAAAATTCACGCCGTTGAAACCTGGGATAAACTTGTTGAAATTGCAGAGAATGATGATGAAAATCTTTTTGTAAGAATGTACGCTGCTGAAGCACTTGGTGCAATGGAAAAAAAGGAATCTGTTCCGGTCCTTGTGGGGCTTTATGAAGAACGTGATCCAAACCTTCGTCAGTATGTTCTTAAAGGACTTGAATATTTTCCGGATGTTCTCGAAGCTAAGGCTGTAATCATTCAGGCTGTAAAAGATGATCATTATAAAGTCCGTACAGAAGCTATTGATGCGGTAAAAAAACAGGAACTTAAAGAAGCTGTTCCATATCTTACATATCGTGCTCAAAATGATCCTGAAGAAAAAGTAAAACTTAAGTGTTATGAAGTTCTTGCTTTTTTGAATACAGAAGAAGGAAATGATTTTCTTATAGAACGTGTGACAGAAAAAAAGGGGTCAGACAGTCATAAATCAAAAGCTGTTGAAGTTCTTCTTAAGGAAGGCCATACAGGTGAAGACGAGATTAAAGAACTTGCTCTTAAAGTTGCAGAAGACGACAAAAGAAAGTCACTTCGTGCGGCTCTTGGAAAACATCTTGCAAAATATCCCCGGGACTGTTTTGATGAAGTGTGTATAAAATATCTTGAAAGTAAGGATACTACAACACAAAGTCAGGGGCTTGAAATGTATCAGAACGGAAAATATGAAAGTGCCAAGCCTTACCTTCAGAAAATTGCAGATGATAAAAAAGCAAATGCATCTAACCGTAACCGTGCAAAACGCCTTTTGGGGCTGGAAGAAGAATAATATTTATGAATACTGACGCAATTGTTCTCCTGGCAAAACAGCCTGGGCTCACATCATTCTCTTCACTTAGAAATGTAAAGAAAGCCATGAATACAAATAAAGTAGGGCATACAGGAACTCTGGACAGTTTTGCCGAAGGCCTTCTTGTTGTTTGTACAGGGCACTATACAAAGCTTTGCGGGCAGATAACTGCCTTTGATAAAACTTATAGAGCAGTCATTCATTTTGGAAAAGAAACAGATACATGCGAATACACGGGAAATATTATTCGTGAAGCCGGGCTGCCTTCTGAAAAGGCTTTAAGGGAAGCTGTAAAAAAATGGACTGGTGATATTATGCAGAAACCTCCTCTTTTTTCTGCAATTCATGTGGATGGCAAAAGAGCTTCGGATCTGATTCGTGAAGGGAAAGATTTTGAAATTCCAGCACGACCTGTAAAAGTTTTTAGTTCTGAAATTCAGGAATTAAAATATGCTGAAGAAAGCGGAGAAAAAAAAGTAGGGGATGAGCGGCTTGTTGAATATGCATTAATTGAGTTTTCCGTTTCCAAAGGAACTTATATAAGAAGTCTTGCCCATGACATTGCAGAATCTTGTGGAAGTGCAGCATATCTTACAGGTCTTTTCAGAACAAAAGTAGGTAACTTTTTGATTGAAGATGCTGCAGGGGTTGGACTGCTACCAGAGTTCAATATTGAAAATGCCTGTAAAAAAGAAACTGAATTCAAATCAGATGCTGAATCTTCCAGTTCTGAAACAAGCGGCAAGAAAATAAATACTGAAGAAGACTTAATAATTCAAAAAGAGATTCTTGAACAGAAACAGGATGTCACTTTTGAAGTAGCAGAACTCTGCGGTTTTGAAACAATCTCTGTAAAAAATGCCCTTTGTCTGGAAGCCTTTAAACATGGAAAACCTTTGAAGTCTTCGATGTTTGATAAGAGCCTTTGGGATTATCCTAATGACTGTTCCATTGCGGTCTTTGAGAAAGATGATTTTTTTAACGAAGAAGTTTCTTTTTGGGGGCTTATAAATAAAGATGCCGCAGGAAAAGTTTCCTACGGCTTTGTAATCAGTTAGGATTATTTATAAAGTCCGTTCAGTTTTCCAAGAGCTTTACTGATAACGTCTTTTTCTTCATCTGTCCATGAAATATCCGGTTCCTCAATAAGAGTTTCAAGACTTGCAAGGCTTTCGTTCAATGCCGTACTGAAACCTCTTGTTGATTTCTGCCAGTAGTTACCGTTTCCATCTGTAAACAGTGTGATGAAGCCGTATTCTTTGTTTTTCTGTTTTGCCAAAGCAACACGGAGAATTACACTTATACATGTAAGAATCTGACGTTTAGAATTTTCATTTCCGTCATAAAGATTGATGTTTGCCTTACGGTTCCAGCCGTCCTCGCGGATAGGATTCAGTTCCAGTTTCTTTGCCAGGTCCAGAATGAGAGAAAGTTTTTCTCCTTCAAGAAGAGTTCCTCCGTCACGGAGAATAACTTTTGCTGTCATGGCTCCGGCCACTTTCAATTTCTTTTCATCTTTTTCTGTTTCAACAGCCCGTAAAAGCTTGTCGATTTCAAGAAGCGCAGTTTTCTTTCCTTTTATTTTTCTTGTTCCAAAAATTTCAGATCCCAGGAAAAGAGCATCTTCTTTATCAATATTCTGTGTCTTAAGTGCTTTTGCCTGTTTCTTTTCAAGCTGTCTTGCAGTTTTGTCAGGAGATTTTTCTTTTTCGCTGCGGCTTTTTTCAAGTCTTTCTTCACGGCCTTTCTTTACGGCATCAAGTGCTGCTACCAGGTTCGGATTGATTTTATCGAGCAATGATTTTGTTAAAGGAGAAACTGCAAAGGCGAACATGCGGGAGGTTTTTGTAATTTCACCTGCAACAATGTATAAAGGATCCTGCTTGAACATAACAGATCCAGGATGGATACTGATGTTTCCCTGAGTAAGACTTTTGTAGTTTTCACGTCCGCTTCTGATGCAGACAAACTGAATCATACCGCTTGCAACACAACAGAGATAATCGCTTAATGAGCCGCTCATTGTAACAGGAATTTCCATACGGTTTACAATATCTGTCAGCTGATCATTAATATTGTCGATTTCTGCCATGACTCTTTCATCAAGATAATAATTTTTGCAGAAGCGGGTTTTTGCATCCTGTATTTCTTTCCATGAATCATACTGTTCCTGCTTTTTGTAAAGCTTGAAAAGGTTGATGTATGAAACAAAGTCTCCCTGAATGTCACGGAAATGATGGTGTGCTTTCCGGGCTTCCATTTCTTCGCCTTCAGGAAGAAGGAAAGGACTGGAAGCAGAAAGAAAACTTGCTCCAATAAGGGCGTGTCCGATATTATCCGGGTAACGCATTATTGCTTCAACAATTATGCGTGAAATTCGAGGTTCAAGAGGGAAGCGGCACATCATCTGCCCGATGGTGCTTAAAGTGTTGTCGTCTTCAAGGGCACCTAAAAGTTTTAAGGTTTCAATGGCTCCAATAATTCCTTCATGATCAGGACGGCTTATGAAATCAAAACCGAAAAAGTCTGAAATACCAAGTTCCGCCATGCGGAGAACAACTTCAGAAAGATCTGTTCTGTAGATTTCTTCGGTTGTGTACATAGGGCGTGTATCAAAATCTTTTCTTGTATAAAGACGGTAACAGGTTCCTTCATGAGTACGACCGGCACGTCCACGGCGCTGGTTTGAACTTGCCTTTGAAATTGTAGTCTCAATGAGGCTTGAAGTATAAGTATGAGGATTATAAAAATTCAGCTTTGCAAGACCTGAGTCAATTACAGTTGAAATGTCACTGATTGTAACTGAAGTTTCGGCAATATTTGTTGAAATGACAACTTTCTTTTTCCCGGCAGGTGGATCCACAAAAACCCGTTCCTGTTCTTCTTTTGCAAGACGTCCGTATAAAGGAAGGATAAAAAGTTTTCGTCCGAAATAAGCATGTGTCAGTTTATGGACACAGTCCTTAATAATCTTTTCGCCCGGAAGGAAAATAAGGATACCGCCGTCATCTTTGTTATCCAGAACTCTTTCTACAGTGTCTGAGATTTTCTGAAGGAGCATATCGCATCCGGAATCTGTCAAAGTAGTAACGGCCGGACCTTTTGGAGGATCGTAAATCATTGTGACAGGGTAAGTTACAGTTTCGATTGTAACGATAGGGCAGTTGTCAAAATATTCAGAAAACTTTTCTGCGTTCATTGTGGCAGAGCTGACGATTACGCGGAAATCACTGCGGCTTTTAAGAACACGTTTCAAAAGTCCCAGAACAAAGTCAATGTTCAGACTGCGTTCATGGGCTTCATCAACCATTATTACTGAATATTTACTTAGCCACGGATCCAGCTTCATTTCCTGAAGCAGAATACCGTCTGTCATAATTTTGATTTTTGTAGACTGGTCAGTCTTGTCTTCAAAACGCATTTTATAACCGACCAGTCCCGGATAAGATGTTCCAAGCTGTTTTGAAATGAATTCACTTACGCTTAAAGCGGCAATACGGCGTGGTTGTGTAACGGCAATCATTCCTTTTTCATCGTAACCCGCTTCGTGGAGAATGACCGGAATCTGAGTTGTTTTTCCGGATCCTGTCGGCGACTGTACTACAATCACCTGATTTTCTTTTAATGTTTCAAGAATTCTTTCTTTCTGCTGATAAACAGGTAAATCCTGATAATTCATAAAATAATATATCCTTAATCTTCTATTGCTTCGCAGATTTCTCTGCGCTTTTGAATATATTCTACCCAGGATGGTCTGTTTTCTTTCAGGTAGTCTATAAAGTCATCATCCATTTTTTTCAGAATATATTCACCGGCCGTATTTTTGTAAGTTGTAATAAAATAGCGCCGGGTATCAAAAATAAAAGCTTCTTTTGTATCAGAAGTTTTTCTTAATGTCACTTTATATAAAAGTCCATCACCTGTATCATCACGTTCTGTAAAGGAAAGATTCAGGTTTGGTGCGGTACGCTGTCCGCTTATGGTGTTTCCGTTAGCACACATAAGAAGCTTTGTCGGAAACTTTTTGTTTTTCTCGGTTTTAATGATTTCCTGGCGTTTAATCAGATGAGCATGATTTGCCCACAGAATATCTACACCGGAATTCATAAGTTCAGTATACCAGTTTCTTTGTTTTTTTGTTACTTCACGAATGTATTCTTCTTCATTTGTGTGAAGTGAAAGAATGAAAAAATCACATGGATTTTCAGCTTTTATTTTTTTTACCCATTCCAGAAACGCTGTTTTCTCAGCTTTTTTGGATGGAACAAAGTTTATGTGGTCTGCATTGTCAGGTCTATTTAAAAGCTGGGTTATGGCAACAAAAATAAGTCGGAATCCGTTTTTTTCAATTACATGGTAACTGAACTCTGCTTTTTTCCCGTTTTTGAGACCTGAAAAATAGACAGGGCGGGAACTGTGCTTTGTTGATTTTTCTTTTTCAGATGCATATTTCATTGTGGCGTTTATGCCTTCAAGGTACTGGTCATTTGTGTGATTGTTGGCAAGGGAAAATACATTGAAACCTGCATCGATTGCTGCCTGAACATATTCTTTATGCATGTTGAATGCCGGATATGATGAAAGGGGAAGATTGTCATCAACCGGAGCTTCTATATTTGCAAAGGTGAAATCAGAATCTGAAGTTAAATCTTTTATGTCTGCCCATATTTTATTGTAATTCTTCATTGAATAATTAACTGTATGGGCCATAATATCTCCCGCAAAAACAAGAGATAACTCTTCATTTTGAGGGATGTAAGTTTTTGGTGGATAAAATAATTCTCTTTTGGGATTTCCAGGTAATTCCTTTTCAGCGTCCGGAAGTGATTTGCATGAAAAAACCAGAAATAAAGAAACCAGTAAAAAGAGAAATTTTCTCACTATTGGCTTACCTTTATTTCAAAGGCTTTGTGTGGATTTGTTCCTGCAAAGTCCTGGGAAATTGTTTTTTGAGTTATATCAGTTGCAGAAACTTTAAGACCTGTTGCTGTTGTTTCGGGAAGAAGTGACTGGTCAAATTTGAGTCTTCTGCTGTTTGTTGAAAAGTAAAGAACGCCTTTATCATTTAAAAGATTCAGGCAAAGTCTGCAGAGTTCAGGCCAGTCACGGTTAATGTCCATTGTGTCTGCCATTTTACTGTTACTGAAAGTTGGAGGATCAAGGATAATAATATCGTAACGGTCTTCATTTTTTTCAGATTCCTGCTTGTCACGAAGGAATTGAACACAGTCTGCTTTTGTAAAGAAATACTTGTTTCTGTCAGAGTATTCGTTTAATTCAAAATTTTCTTTTGCCCATGAAAGGTATGTGTTTGAGAGGTCAACTGATTCAACACGTTTAGCATTTCCACCAGCTGCATATACCGAAATGCTTCCTGTATAACAGAAAAGGTTCAGAACTGATTTTCCAGAAGCAGTGTCCCGGATAATGGAACGGAGAGGGCGGTGATCAAAGAATAGTCCTGTATCAATATAAGAAGTAAGATCAACACGGAAAATCTGTCCCTGTTCCTGAACAAGGCCGCGAATTGCCTGAATTTCTGTATCTTCCTGTTTTTCGTATTGGTCAGTTCCTTTCTGATGTTTTCTCTGTTTGGTAATTATTTGATTTTTTGAAATGCCGAAAACTTCAGAAACCTGGTCAGCCATTAATGAAAGCCATTCATCTTCCTCGTTCTGGTCTTTTTCATAAGGCCGTTCATAAAGATAAAGAACAGCGTACCGGCGGGAAGCAATTTCTGCTTCAACAGTCTTATCATTTGCAGACTGTCGTTCATTCTGAAGGGAAATAAACCTTGCACAGTCTAAAGGAGTTTGAACGTCATCAGGAAGGAATTCATAAATATCCAGACAAAGTGGTACTTCAGGAATATCCCGGTCATAAATGCGGAAACATGTAATACGATTTTTACGTGCCCATTTTTTCAGTTCACGGAATTTTTTTGAGATACGGTTTTTGAAAATGTCAGCCTGATAAGTGTCTTTCTGAGTCACCCGGTACTCTCCTCAAGTACAAGAAGTATACCCAATTTTACCTTTTACGGCGGGTTTATTCCATCGGGTTTTCAGAATTTGTATCAAAAAGGAATATATCTTTTACTTTTAAAGAATATGTTGCTTCCAGAGAAGATTTTTTTACTTTTTCAGGAACCAATGGAAGTTCAACTGCATAAATTGTTGACTGGAAGTTTTTGGCAGAAATTTCAAGTGTAAGTTTGAAAACTTTTGTTTCTTCTTTTTCACATTCAATAGCTGCAGGCCAGAAAGTATAAGAACCTTTTGTTGCTCTGTATGTTTTTGCAGGATTTGACCAAGTACAGTCAGCCATTTCAGCTACTTCGTTATTCAATTTCAGGATAATTGAAACATCTTCAAGTGGTTCAAAGTTGTCGCCATTATATATAGTCCCCATAATAAGAGGGAAGTTGTAGTAAAGTTTTCCTGTTTCAGATTCGTTTTCTTGAGGTTTTACAGTATGATTTGCACGTGCAGAACCGCTTATAAGACGGATACCTTCCATGGCGAGTTTAGTTATATCAGTTTTAAGCTGTGAATCTTCCATATCGAGAGCATTATGGAGGATTCCGCGTTCAGAAACATAGTATTTTGGCTGAGTTCTGTTCAGTACGTAACAGATTGTGTCCAAGCGGCAGCCTTCACAGTCACAATTTAACCATTTGATATTATCTCTTTTCAGTGATTCATAGAGATTGTTGACTTCCTGTGTTACTGCATCTTCCATTGAGTTGTGAATATTCATTATAAACCTCCAAAATATCTATTAAATTATAACACAGTATTATGCTAAAGAAAAGTTAAAAGACAAAAACTCCTTAATATGGTAAAATTAAAATGTGAAACGGGTTTATCTTTTCATTTTTTCATTACCATTTCTCTTTTCAGCATGTTCAAAAACAGAAAGTGTTTCCACTTATAACGGAAATGATACATTAAAATCAGTTCTTGTAACAAAAGGTGAGTCGGCCATCTGGACTGGTGAACTTGAACCAAAGTTTCTTACAGAAACTCTTGAATCGCATGATAAAGTTTCTAAAGGCATAAACCTTTCAACAGAAGTCCTTAATGTTGCAGACAGTAATTCTGAAAAGATTTATCCGCAGCTTAAAGATTTCGGATCTTTAGATACAGAAAGCCTTTCCGTTTCAACCCAGAATGTTATAAAAGAATTTTTCAATGCCGTTTCTACTGATATTTTTTCTGCGGAAAATCTTATGAAAAATGATTCTGTTTTTTCACTTGTTTTCTTTGCTGATGACCTTGAAAAAGGCTTTACCGGTAAGAAGCAAAGTGATGATGAAACAAAACTTTTTACTTCATATCTTATTGGAAACAGTTTCCTTAGTGGTTCAGAAGTTCAGGTTCCTGTCCGCTTATATAATGGGAAACAATATGCAGACATAACAGTTTTTATTGATGAAAATGACAATAAAATCAGTCAGTTAAAAATTGACCGGTGGGGGAAATAGAATATGGAAAAAAAGGCTCTTTCTGGTATTGAACGTGAACTTGTTCTTCAGTATCTAATTGACGGTAACGTTCCTGTAACTTTAACTCCTTCTGGGAATAAACGGCAGTCAGAAAGTGTTCAGCCTTTAAGTTCTGCAGTTTTCCCGGTTGCTTTAAAAGGCGACAAAATTCGTGCTGACAGATCGGGGACAATTTATCTTGAAAATCCTCCTCAGTCAGTTCTTTCCTTTGCCGGTAAAAATGTGAAGGTTGAGTTTTATTTCAATCGGGTTGGACTTTATTTCCACTCAGATGTAACCGAAACTTCTTCCGGCCTTTCTTTGAAACTTCCTGAGTCAATCAATTATATTGAAGATATAAACGATTCCCAGAAATATGATTTTACTGTGTCTCTGTATTATGAATGCAGAACACAGTCTGATATGAATATGACCTGCGTTCCATGGAATCATACACCGCTTTTTGTACGTCCTGCATGGAAAGATATTGCCCTTGAGAATCAGACTAAGGCGAAAAAATATCTTGAAATTTTTGTTGAGCAGGCAAAAGTTGAAAAGAATGCCGGAAATGGTATACAGCTGATTTCTGTTTGTAATTATCTGACTTTTCAGGAAGAGGCAAAAATGGAAGCTTTACAGGACAGGGCAAAACCTCTTTCGATTCTTTATGTAGATCATGAACGCATTGTTTTCGGAAATGAAACAAAGGGGTTGAATCTTATTGCTGGGGCTGAATACGCAGTGAAAATGTCCTTTACACTGAAAGAAGGTCCTATTGTTTCAAGGGACCTTTTTGTGACCTGTAAAGTAAATAAAATTTATAATGATGTTACAGGAACAAAATATTGTGCTGACTGTGTTTATACTTCAATTCAGGAAGAAGATTTAAGATTTCTTTTTGAAAAGGCTACCAGCAGGCTCTTTGGCTGATTTACCTTTTCCGTTTCCAATTAAGGCTGCAACAGGTTTCAGATATTCTATATTCTCACAGCTGATTTTGATCATAACTGTCATAGGAACTGCGAGAAGCATTCCAAGGAATCCCCAGATATAACCCCAGAGAGAAAGCGAAATCAGGATAACAAAAGGTGAAATGCCTAATCCTTCTCCTTCGATTTTTGGTTCAAGAATATTTCCTATAATCATGTTTACAGAAAGCATAAGGATTGCTACAACAATGATCTGCCAGTAACTGTCAGGAAAGAACTGAACCATGGCAAAAAGAATTGTTGTGATGCAGGAAATAATTGATCCGAAAATAGGGATGAAGTTCATACAGAATGCAAGGAATCCCCATACAACTGGGAAATCCATTTTTACAAGTGCTGTTCCTGCAAAAACAATTAATCCTGTTGCAAGAGAAACAAAGAACTTAATTGAAAGGAACTGTGTAACTTCTCCAATTACACTTTTAGCTATTCCTTTAATCTGGTCACCTTTTTCTGTAAAAGCAAGAACTACCTTTTTTTTAGTCAACTCAATTTCTATAAGGAAAAATGCCATAAGAAGGAAAACCATCATTATGCTTTTCCCTGAGTTTACAAGACCTGAAGAAAGTGAAAGTGCAAATTTCTGGACCATATCCCGGATTTTCTGGAATCCCCAGATATTCTCGAAGAAAGTTTTCCCTTCATCAAATCCAAAATTGAAAATTGAATCAAAAAGCTGGAAAATGACTTCAAGTTTTTTCTCGTATTTTGGATAGTTTCCAAGAATTGAAGAAACACCTGTCATAAGAAGGGAGAATAACAATCCGATTATAACAACTGCCAGGATTGTAACAAGAATGGAAGCAAGGGCCCATGGAAAATGGAACTTATTCCGTAATTTTTCAACTACCGGTAAAAAAGCGAATCCAAGAATGACTGCAAAAATTACCGGCAGAAGAATATGAGACAGAGTTTTCAGTACGAAAACCGCTGCTATAATTCCAATAAAAAAGAGAATATAGAATATCTGTTTTGAAAAATTACTGTTTTCTGACATTTTATAATTCTCCTTTTCTGGAAATTATTTTTTTGGAAGGATCTTGTCGAATCCACAGTAAGGTACCAGTACTTCAGGAATTGTAACTGATCCGTCAGCGTTCTGGTAATTTTCAAGGATTGCAAGCATTGCACGTCCAACAGCGATTGCTGTACCGTTCAGTGTGTGAACGTACTTGTTCTTTCCGTCGTCATCCTTGTATTTGATGTTCAGGCGGCGTGCCTGGTAGTCTGTACAGTTAGAAGTTGATGTAACTTCACCGTATTCACCACCGTTACGTCCAGGCATCCATGCTTCCAGGTCCCATTTGCGGTAAGCTGGAGCACCAAGGTCACCTGTACATGTATCTACAACGTGGAATGGAAGTCCAAGACCTGTAAAGATTTCTTCTTCGATAGCGCGGAGCTGTTCGTGAATTGCATCTGACTGTTCTGGAGTAGAGTAGGCGAACATTTCAACTTTGTCGAACTGGTGAACGCGGTACAGACCTTTTGAGAACTGACCAGCAGCACCTGCTTCGCGGCGGAAACAGTGTGAAAGACCACCGTACATAAGTGGAAGCTTATCTTTTGGAAGAATTTCATCCTGGTGGTATCCACCAAGAGTGATTTCAGCTGTAGCAACCAGACATGTTCCTTCTTCTTCGATTGAATAAACGTTTGATTCGTTTCCGCGTGGGTTGAATCCGATCCCCTTAAGGATATCTTCTTTTGCAACGTCAGGAGTGATGAACATATTGAAGTTGTGCTTGCGCAGTGTGTTCAGGGCGTACATGATGAGAGCCTGTTCCAGGAATACAGCTTCGTTTTTCAGGTAGTAGAACTTAGGACCAGAAACTTTTGTTCCGCGGTCAAAGTCCAGGATATCAAGTGATTCACCAAGAGCAACATGATCTTTTGGTTCAAAGTCGAATTTACGTGGTGTACCAACAACTTTTACTTCCAGGTTTTCTGTATCCAGTTTTCCAACTGGTGCCTGAGGGTGGTACATGTTTGGAATCTGACGGGCTGCTTCTTCAAGAGCTTCTTCAGTTTCTTTCTGGTCTTTTTCAACTTTAGCAATTTCTTCTTTAAGTGCTTTACCGGCTTCAATCAGTTTTGCACGGGCATCGTTGTCCAGCTTCTGTTTCATAGCCTGGGCATTTTCGTTGCGTTTCTGCTGAAGTCCCTGAAGTTCTGTTACCAGGGCAGTACGTTTGTCATAAAGTTCAACAACTTTATCTGCATCAGCACGGGCTGGATCCATGTTGCGGTCAAGAACATTCTGTTTAACTGCAGCAAGATTGTCTTTAATGTATTTGTAGTCTAACATTTCGTTTCCTCTGAAATTTTTTATTTTCTCTATAATATATTACTGCTACGCAGTTTTAGTCCATAAGGGTGTAAGTAATTGTTACATTTGTTGTAACATTAATATTACCATTTGAAACAGTACTTATTGCTCCAGGCATTGTTTCCTGAAGAAGTGCTTTTGCATTTGCTTTTTCGTTTACAGTTGCTTCTTCTGTAATTTCAAGAACATTGTTTACTTTGCATCCTGAAGCGCCTGCCAGAAGGTTTGCAGAATCCTGTGCATTCTGAACGGCAAGTATTCTTGCCTGGCGGACACTTGAGTTAAAGTCTCCTGGAATATATTTTGCATCTGTAAGTGAAACTGCAGAAGAATTGCTCTGAATTACTGCATCTTTAATTGCTTTTGCCTTTGTTACATCTTTTACAGCAACCTGGATTGTATTGATTACTGTGAAGTAATCATCAAGACCAACCCATTCACCGTCATCCTGTTTTACCCAGACTTTTGGTCCTTTTTCAGTTGTAACTTTATTTCCAGAAACTGAAATGTCCTTTGCATCAATACCTGCGTTTACAAGAATTTCATTTACAACTGAAGAGATGTTTGAGTTTTCTTCAGCTGCAGTATTTTGATTCATCTCACGGGTTTTAACGCTGAATGTAAGATTTATCTGGTCAACATTTACTGTTCCAAAACCTTTTACAGTAATCTTTCTTGTAACTTCCTGTGGCTTGTTGATAGTACACGATGTTAATGCTGCCAGTGAAATAAGAACGGCTGCAAGTAATTTTACTTTTTTCATTTTATCCCTCTTTTGTTATCTGATGTTTATATAGAAACGTTTCAGGTAAATAGCTCTTTTATTTGCATCATCCCAGTATTTGCTGAGAGGATAGTTATTTGTCAGTTCTTCATAAGTTTCAACTGACTTTTTGATATTTCTGTATTCAGAATTTCCTTCGTAAAGCTGTGCAAGAAGGAAAAGACCTTCGTCACGATTCTTTTCTGTTATAAGGAGGAAGTTCTGAATGTTATTATATACTTCAGTGAATTTTTTTTCATCCAGTGCTTTTTTTGCCTGTGAAAGGTAATCATCTGCCGAAAGGGAAGAAGTTGATTCTGCTTTTTGAACTGCAGGGGATACAGATTCTTTTTCTGGAACCTGAGTCTGAACTGGAACCGCCTGCTTTACTGGTTCAGAAGCCTTAATTTCAGGTTTGTTTTCTTTTTCAACTTTTACTTCCGGTGTTACAGTTTCATTTTCCTGTTTAACTTCAGTTTTTTCCTGGACGATAGGAGCAGGTTTTTCAGGAGCTGGTTTTGCAGGAACAGTTTCTGCATAAGACGGAGCTTTTATATGAACAGTAGATTTCGACTTTATGTCCTGAACTGTTACTTCAAGGTAGTCGTCAATATATTTGTCTGCCAGAATATCTTCTTTATAAAAGTGAAGGATAACTGTTCCTGAAACTCTTGCCATAAGTGAGAAATCAGTTGATTTTGCATTTGTCTTGCGGCCAGTACTTGTCAGGTTTTTTGATCCGTCAGTAGCACCAAGGAAAATCCAGCCTTTACCAGGGTAAGACACTTCAAGAGTTTCGCCTTTTTTAAGTGTTACACTTCTTGAAGGGATTACTTTAACTTCTTCATTTTCTTCGGAGATTTTATCTGATTCGTCTGTAGAACTTTCTTCAAGAGATTCAACCTCGTCGGCCTGGTCATCGGAAACCTCTATTACTTCATCAACTTCTTTTTTGCCTTCATTTTTTCCCTGGTCAGGTGAAGACTCTGTAATTTGATTATTTAATGATTCTGTTTCCTCATTGTTTGCCTCAACTTCGGAAATAACTTCAGGAAGTTCTTCAATCTCTGTTGTTTCTTCTTCAGTTAATGGTTCTGTCTCTTTGTCTGAAGCCTCTTCATCTGCTGTTTCAGAACTGATGATTTCAGGTTCTTCTGGAGGCAGTTCTTCTTCAAAAACTTCCGGTTCGATTATTTCATCAAGTTCTTCAATTTCATCACAATCAAGAACTTCATCATCTTCAGTTTCCAAAGATTCTGTTTCTGAGTTTTCTACATCTTCTGCAGTTTCGTTATTTTCTTCATCAGAAAAGTTTTCTGAAACTTCTTTTATATCATCCTGAGCTGATTCTGTTGTTTTCATCTCGGAAAGATCCTGAAGTAAATTTTCTGGAAGTTCAGTTTCTTTTGAGGCACATGAAAAAAAAGTAAAAGCTGCAAGTGTCAGGCACAAATAAATAATAACTGATTTTTTCACGGGGCCGCTCCTGTTATTTCATTAATAATCTGGTCATTTGCTCTTGAAAGATCGTCCAGTTCTTTTTTCCCTGGAACTGTAAACCATTCTTCGGCTTCTTCTTTTGACCAGGCTTCTTTTGTAACTCTGGAAGAATTGTATCCGTCCATCATAGCCGGTGAAGGAGGTACAAGCATTTCTTCTGTAAGGGTTACAGGTCTTTCGTATTTTACTTCTTCCGGTTTTTTCAATGCGGCGCAAAGAAGAATGATTGCAATGATGATTACAAGAAAAAGGGCTGCGACACATGCAGACATCATTGTATTTTCAAGGATGTAATTTTTTACCTTTTCAAAAATGAGTCTGCTTTTTTCTTTAATGTTTTCCCACAGTTCCTTGAAATCCATTACTGGTTTCCGCCTTCGGGAGTTTCTTTGTTTTCATTTTCAGAAGTTTCCGGTTCGCCATGATTTTCCGAAGCTTCTTCATTTTTTGCTTTTTCTTCGGCGGCTTTCTTTGCTTCTTTTTCAGCAAGTTTTGCCAGGCGTTCCTTTTCTTTCATTTCCTTTTTTACGCGTTCGATTTCTGGATCAGTAATTGTACCGTCTTCATTGTGAATGCGTTTTTCAGGACGTGGTGGAATTACAGCACCTTCTTCAACGTCAATATCTTCGTCAACGAAAGTGTCTTCTGTTTTATATTTCTTTCCTGTCTTAAGGTCTTCATCCAAACGAAGGGCGATGATTTTTGAAACGCCGGATTCTTCCATTGTGATACCAAGCATTGTTGATGCACCCATAACGGTTTTCTTGTTATGAGTAATAACAATGTACTGTGAGACGTTTGCAAAACTTTCCAATGCAGTAACAAAGCTTGTAACGTTCTTGTCGTCCAGAGCGGCGTCAATTTCGTCAAGAAGACAGAATGGACTAGGGCGTACCTGATATGTTGCGAACAGAAGTGCAACGGCAGTCATAGTCTTTTCACCACCGGAAAGAAGTGCGATATTTTCAAGTTTCTTTCCAGGAGGCTGGGCATAAATGTCGATACCTGACTGGAGGATGTTCTGTGGATCAGCAAGTTTCAGCTCGGCACGGCCACCGTTGAAAAGACGGCGGAACATGTTATGGAAATTCTTTTTGATCTGGTTGTATGTTTCAAGGAACATTTCGGAAGATTTAGATTTGATTTCTTCTGAAACGCGGATAAGGTTATCCAGAGATTTCTGAGTATCTTCGTAGTTTGCCTTCTGGCGTTCGTAGCGGTCCTTAACTTCTGCGAATTCTTCTACGGCCATAAGGTTTACAGAACCAAGGTTTCGGAGTTTGTCTTTTGATTCCTGCAGCTTGTCACGGAGAGTCTGAGAAGGCGTTGTGATTTTGTACATGCGCTCTTCGAATTCCATAAGGTCACGGGAATACTGTTCGATATAGTTCTGTTTGATATTTCTGATGTCGTTGTCAGAAGAGTTAAGCTGAAGAGTAAGGCGTTCGTACTGTTCCTGGAATTTTCTCTGGTCTTCCTGTTTTTTCTGAAGAGCATCACTTTTCCCGGAAACGCTTTTGTTACATTTTGCAATCTCTTCATCAAGCACTTTCAGTTCATCAGCAAGCTTCTGACCGCGGTATTCAATTTCGGCCATTTCGCTTTCAGCATCTTCAATCTGGCTTGCAAGATCTTCTGCACGTTTTTCTTCTGCAAAGTATTCTTCGTCAGTTTCACGGAGAGAATTCTGTTCAGAAGTAAGGCTTCGTTTAATGAAGATAATCTGATTTTCACTTGCAGAGATCTGTTCCTGCATTTTAATCTGGTTGCCGTGAAGCTTGTGAAGTGTATCTTTGTATTCATCAATCTTTGCAGTAAGGCCTGTGTTTTCTGCATTCAGGTCTGCAATCTGCTGCTGTATTGTTTCAATCTGATTGATGTTGTCTTCAATTTTCTGGTCGATGGAACGCTTCTTTGTCATTACACCTTCAGGAGAAAGGAATTCTGTAATGAAGGCTGGGGAAGCGTTGTAATATGTTTCAAGGGCAGATGAAAGTTCATCAAGATTTTTACAGGTTTCGCCAAAAGCATCGGCTGCTTCCTGAACTGTTGCGATTTCTGCTTTTGATTTTTTTGCGGCGTCACTGAAAATGTCACGGCGTCCTTTTGCGTAAACTTTAAGTTTACCAAGAATTTCGTCCAGGTTTTCCCGGGCTTTTCTCATGGCGCCTTCAGAGAAACCGGCACTCTTCAGTTTTTCATCCAGCATACCTACAATGTCTTCTGTAATGGCTGCCAGTTCTGCCTGAAGTGATTTACGGTCTTCATCAAGTACTTTGATTTTTTCTGAGTACTCGGAAGCACGCATATCATTTTCAGTAATCTGAAGAGAAGATGTATTGATGTTTTCTTCAAAGGAAGCAATGTTTTTCTGAATGTCGGAAAGCTGTTTTGTCTTTTCGTGAAGACCGGCTTCAGTTTCATCGATTTCTTCCTGAATGTTATCAATGCGCTCCTGAATTGCATTTTTCTTAAGTTCAAGACTTGAAAGCTTTGCTTTTATTTCGCTCTGACGGTTTGAATATTCTTTTATAAGTTCCTGTTTACCGTTCTTTTCTTTTGCAATTGCAAGAAGGTCACCCTGTTTTTTATACAGGTCTTCCTGCATTGCCTTAACTTTGTCCATGTTTTCAGAAATGGTATTGTTGATTTCTTCAATTTCTGCACGGACTTTGTCGCGTTTTTCAATAACTGTTTCCAGTTCTTTTTCGTGACGGGCTTTTTCTGTAACAAAGTTCTTCAGGCGGAGGAGGGTAAGGTCCAGGTCCAGAGCACTGATTTCGTCTTTTAATTTACGGTATTTTTCTGTTTTTTCAGACTGGATTTTAAGTGAATCATAGCTGCGTTTGATTTCAGCCATGGCAACTTCAATCTGAACCATGTTCTGTCTTGTACGTTCCAGTTCTCGTTCTGCTTCTTGAACTTCAGCCTTTGAACGAGAGATACCTGCTGCTTCTTCAAAAAGATAACGGCGGTCTTCAGGTTTACTTGAAAGAATCTGGTCGATTTTTCCCTGTTCCATAACAGAGTAGGCTGCTTTACCAACCCCTGTATCCATGAACAGTTTTCTGATTTCTGTAGGACCCACCTGACGGTTGTTGATGAAATATTCCTGGTCTCCGGAACGGTAAATACGGCGCTTGATTGCAATTTCTGAGTCTTCAAGAGGAAGAAGTCCGTTTTCGTTGCACAGGGTTAAAGTTACCTCTGCTGTGTTAAGAGCTGCGCGGTTTTCGGTTCCGTTAAAAATAACGTCTTCCATTTTTTCTGCGCGAAGGTTTTTAGCTCTGTTTTCTGCAATTACCCATTTAATGGCATCAACAACATTACTTTTTCCACATCCGTTAGGACCAAGCAATGCTGTAATACCGTCTGCAAAATCAATATGGGTTCGGTCTGCAAAAGATTTGAATCCGTAAATATCGAGACTTTTTAAGAACATAACATTAAAATTATACTGAAAGAGTGACTAAGTAGCAATTATTCTGCTCAAGAGGGCAGATTATGGTACGGGAACAGGATTTTTGTTAAATCATCCTTTTTGAAGAGTACAGCATAGTCGTAAGCACTCATTCCCATTGCATCCTTAATGTCAGGGTTTGCGCCGTTCATGGCAAGAAGTTCAACAATATCAGCTTTTCCAGAACCAACAGCAATTACAAGGTTTGACTGTCCTTCTTTACAGATAGTGTTCAGATCAGCACCGTGTTCAATAAGGAACTGGGTGATTTCTTTGTTTCCGCGCCAGACGGCATCCATAACAGGTGTGTAACCGCGGTCCTGAGACTGGACGTTTATTTCAGCACCGTTATCAATCATCCATGAAACAATTTCTTCCTTATCTGTGCGAACAGCAATGTTCAGCATAGGAGTTCCGCGCTCGTCACGGCTGTTTATGTCCATACCGGCTGTAATGAACTGACGGCAGATTTCAAATTTACCTTTTGAAATATAGCTTGCAAAACAGTCAACTGTAAAAGGAATCCCCTTGTTCATAAGATTTTTTTCAGCTTCATGTTTTTTTGCGGCATTCATAATGAATGGATAATTATTCTTGATTTCAGCTTCGATTTCCCCAAGGTCTTTCATGACTTTGATAACATCAGTGTTTCCAACAGAATATGTTTCAATTTCAGGGATATTTGTGAAAAGAGGAACGTTTCCTCGGGTACAGTAGCCCGCAAGGGAAAAAATCAGTCCTGCTGTATCAGGATTTGAAAGGTCTTCCTTCGTACCTGTTATAATAACGTCTGTAATATCGTAAAGACCTTTAACCCACTTGGCGCTTTCATCTTTTGAGAAAGATATAGAAGTGATAATGCTGGATTTTTCACGTAGTCTGATTGCGTTTTCCAGAGTTTCGCGGTCTGATTTGTTCTGTGATAAAATAAGCCATTTCATATTTACATATTTTACCACAGCTTTTCAGAAAAAGGTAGAGATTTTAGAGAAAAATCTTTTATTTCGATTTATCTCTGACCCTTATCGTATGCTCCAGCCGCGTTTCGCGGCGACATAAATAATTTCCACTATGCAAACGATAAGGGACAGAGATTTATCTCTGACCCTTATCATATGGTATTCCTTCGGCTTTTGGAGCGCGGGAATTACGGGATGTAAAAATCAGAACTACAAGTGAAATTATATATGGAAGCATGTTATAAACAGTTCCAGGAATATTCATTGCTTTAAGGAAGCCGTATCCCATGTAAACATTTGAAAGGGCGCGGAAAAATCCGAAAAGTAATGCTGCAAGTGCAATTCGTGTCGGTTTCCATTGTCCGAAAATCATTACGGCAAGAGAAAGGAAGCCGAATCCTGCAACCCCGTTTTCAAATTTCCACTGGGAAGCACCTGCTGTAATATATGCAATGCCGCCAAGTCCTCCAAGTGCCCCGGAAATAAGAACACCTGCATAACGCATTTTGTAAACGTTGATTCCTACTGAATCTGCAGCCTGAGGGTGTTCACCACAGGCCATAAGACGGAGTCCGAATTTTGTCTTATAAAGCACAATGAAAGAAGTAATCAATGCAATTACAGAAATAACAATGAACCAGTTGAATTCATATTTTCCGATGTTGATTATAAGGGCTTCTTTTTCCTGAATGTATTTTACTGTTGTGGAAACATCATCAGGATTTCTTGTCATATTGATTGTTCTTACGATGATACAGGCTGTTGCAGTTCCTAAAAGGTTCATGGCAGTTCCTGTCAGTGTCTGATCAGCCTTGAAGTTTATGCTTGCAACGGCCAAAAGAAGGGAATAAAGCATTCCTGAAAGAAGACTGATTAAAACAACCATTAAAACCATGAAAAAGGCTGGGGTAGAGGCTGGAAGGAAACTCATTGTAAGGGCTCCGCCAAGAGCGCCAGATACCATAATGCCTTCAAGCCCGATGTTGATAACGCCTGAATGTTCTGAAAAACATCCTCCAAGGGCAACAAGAAGAAGAACTGAAGCAAAAATCAGTGTGTACTGTACTAAAAGCATTATTCGTTACCTCCCTTTGATTCTTTTTTTTCAGCAATTTTCCCAAGCAGATATTTGATGAAAAGAACGAATCCGCAAAGGTAAATGATGATTGAAGAAATAAAATCTGAAATCTGAGGGGAATAGATTGATTTGTCTACAAGGGCACCACCGTCAGTTATATGCTGAATAAAATATGAAGAGAAAATAGTTCCGATTGGATGAAGTCCTCCAAGGAATGCGGCTGCAATGCCGTTGAAGCCCATGGCTGGAAGAGTTGTTGCTGAGCATGACCATTGTTCAATTCCACTCTGATAGTAGAAAGAGGCTGCCATACCTGCAAGTCCGCCGGCGATCGCCATTGTAATGACAATATTTTTCTTTTCGTTCATACCTGCGTATTTTGCGGCGTTTTTGTTGAGTCCTGTTGCTTTAAGTTCGTAACCGAACTTAGTTTTGTCCAGAAGAATCCATACAAGGATTGCCATAATAACGCTTAAGAAAACAGCAATTGTGATGTATTTGTTTTTTCCGAAAAGAGAACCAAGTCCCAGGTTTGGAAGCAGTGCCTGTTTTCCTTTTGTGTGGAGTGGGAAAGTATAAGGACTTGTTGGTTCCTTACATGCAAGCATGATCATGTTTGTTGAATAAAGGGAAATCCAGTTCAGCATGATGCAGGAAATAACTTCGTTCACGTTGAAAAAGGCTTTTAAAAGTCCTGAAAGGGCGCCAAGGAAAGCTCCTGCAAGAACTGCAGCCAGAAGACAAACGAACCAGTTGCATTCAAAGCGGATTGCAAGTAAAAGTGCAAAAGCTGCTCCAAGTGTGTACTGACCCGCAGCTCCGATATTGAAAAGACCTGTTTTGTAGGCAAAAAGAACCGAAAGTGAACACATAATAAGAGGGGCTGTACGGACAAGAGTGTTCCCCATAGCACGTTTTACCATCATTGCATTTGGATACCAGAAATAATTCTTTATAATGGCTCCAAGTGCTTTGAATGATTCAGCCGGATTAATTACCAGGAGAACCAGGTAACCGATAAAAAGTCCCAGGAAAATACAAATCAGAGATGAAAGAACTGATTTTACTCCCGGTTTTTTCCAGAAATCAGATTTATTTGCCATTGTGTTTTGCTCCTGTCATATAAAGTCCAAGTTCTTCAACTGTAACTTCTGAAGGTTTGAATTCACCAGTAATTTCACCTTCGCACATTACAAGAATTCTGTCCGAAACTGTCATAACTTCTGAAAGTTCAAGGCTTACAAGAAGAACTCCTTTTCCTTTATCCCGCTGTTCAACCAGTTGTTTATGGATATATTCAATTGCGCCAACATCAAGACCGCGGGTAGGCTGAACTGCAATAAGAAGTTCAGGATTTTTGTCGATTTCACGGGCGATGATTGCTTTCTGCTGGTTTCCGCCCGACATGCTTCGGGCTTTTGTAACCGGTCCCTGTCCGGAACGCACATCGAATTTTTCTATAAGTTTTTCTGCAAAGGAACGGATATTCTTTTTCCGTAAAAATCCTGCTTTGTTTGTGAATTCTGGTTCAAAATAACGCTGAAGGACCAGGTTTTCTTCAAGAGAGTAGTCCAGAACAAGCCCATGTTTATGGCGGTCTTCAGGAATATGGCTCATGCCTGCAAGAGACCTTTTTCTTACTGGAGCTTTTGTAATGTCTTTTCCAAGAAGAGTTAATGTTCCGCTTTTTACAGGGACAAGTCCCGAAAGGGCGTGAACTGTTTCGCTCTGTCCGTTGCCGTCAATTCCCGCAATGCAGACAATTTCACCTCGCTTTACATTAAACGATACGTTGTTTACGGCATTTTTTGACTTAGACCGGCCGGCAACACAAAGGTTCTGAACGTCAAGAACAACTTCTCCGGGAACGCTTTCCTTTTTTTCAACCGCAAAACTTACCTGACGACCAACCATCATTGAAGAAAGTTCTTCCTGATTGGTTTCTGAAATATTTACAGTTCCGATATATTTTCCCTTTCTTAAAACAGAACAGCGGTCCGCTACCGACATAATTTCGTTCAGTTTATGTGAAATAAAGAGGATGCTTTTTCCTTCTTTTGCAAGATTTTTCATAATCTGCATCAGTTCTTCAATTTCCTGCGGAGTAAGAACTGCAGTCGGTTCATCAAAAATGAGGATTTCATTTTCGCGGTAAAGCATTTTAAGGATTTCAGTACGCTGCTGCATACCGACAGTGATGTTTTCTATAAGTGCATCAGGATCAACTTTCAGGTTGTATTTTTCAGAAAGGGCCAGCACTTTTTTACGGGCTTCTTCTTTTTTTAAGAATCCTGCTTTTGTATCTTCAACTCCAAGAATGATATTGTCCAGAACCGAAAAGCATTCAACCAGTTTGAAGTGCTGGTGAACCATTCCGATTCCAAGGTCATTTGCATCATTCGGATTATTGATTTTTACTTCTTTTCCGTCTTTCAGGATTTTTCCTTCTTCCGCCTGGTACAAACCGAAAAGAACACTCATAAGGGTTGATTTTCCGGCACCGTTTTCCCCAAGAAGGGCATGAATTTCGCCTTTTCTCAGCTGAATAGTGACATTGTCGTTGGCAACGATTCCAGGGAATCTTTTTGTGATGCCAAGCATTTCAATAGCGTAATTTTCCATAACGGATATTATATCATCAGTGCGGGCAAAAAAAAAACA
This sequence comes from Treponema sp., assembly GCA_024402535.1. Lineage (GTDB taxonomy): Bacteria > Spirochaetota > Spirochaetia > Treponematales > Treponemataceae > Treponema_D. The sequence goes on along the minus strand of JAKSTN010000030.1, from coordinate 1,405 downwards.
GCATTTTGCAGTTCCTTGAACTACAGCATGCTGTTTTTATAAAGAGTCTTTCCTCAAGCTGAAGTTTTCGGAAAGAATTCGATTAAGACGCTCAAAAAAGCGCCTTCATTGCTTTTTTGAGCTCTTATTTAATATTTCCCTGGTAGCTTACTTTTACAGTAACAGCTGGTTCTTTTTCAATGTCGTTAGAAACTTTGATTGAACCGTCAAGGAGTTTTTTAACCAGAGCTTTGTAATCTGCCTGAGAGAATTTGTCAGACCAGTTTGTTGAATCTGGAAGAGCAACGAAGTTTTCTGCAGGATTTTCTGATACGAGACCAAGGTTTTCTACTTTTCCTGAGTATTTAGCCCAGTTGTTGTCGTTTACGATTGCTGTAAGAACAGCTTTTACAGTTGCGCTGAGACCTTTCATTGCTGATGTAACAGTCATTCCTTTACCGTAAGAACCGTCGATTGTTGGTTTCTGGTCAACGTCAACACCAATCAGTTTTACACCTGATTTCTGTGCAGCTTCTGCAGCTGATGTCCAGATTCCGCCACCACAAGCGAAGATAACTTCTACGTTCTGTGAAACCCATGTATCCATGTAAGCTTTGATATCAGCATCGCCGTAGAACTGGTTTCCGTAAACATATTCAACTGAAATGTCGTTTGTGATTCCCATTTCTTTAGCAGCATCGTTGATACCCTGAACATATCCGTATCCGAAACGAACTACAGCTGGAACTGCCATACCACCAAGGAATCCAAGGTGTTTGTATCCCATTTTAACTGCAGCGTAACCAGCCATGTAACCTGAAAGTTCTTCCTGGTAAATTGCGCAGAATACATTTTCTGTTCCAAGTTTTCCGCCTGCACTTGTCAGGTCGAATTCTGAAACGTCAAGGGCAACAAGTTTTACATCAGGGTATGTTGAAGAAATTTCAACAACCATTGCAGCCATAAGGTATCCAGGACAAAGGATAATGTTTGCACCTTCTGCAATAGCCTGTTCACATGCAGCTACACGTGAAGCATCGTTGTCAGCCTGTGGCTTGTAGTACTTGTATTCAAGTCCGTTTGCGTCACAGAAAGCTTTTCCAGCTTCATAAGTTGTCTGGTTGAAAGATTCGTCAGTGATGTCACCAGAGTCTGTAACCATTGCTACTTTGTAAGCAGGTGCCTTAGCTTTCTTTGCCTTTTTAGCTTTTTTAGGAGCAGCGAATGCAGATGTTGCCAGCATAGAAACTGCAGCCAAAACTAATACTAATTTTTTCATGAGTAAAAACCTCCAAAATGTGTATGGGATTAAAATATCGTATTGCGGAGGATTTGAAAAGAGCAAAAAAAAAGACTCCTGATCAAGGAGTCTTTTTGCCACCGGTTGGAATCGAACCAACGACACATGGATTTTCAGTCCATTGCT
>JAKSTN010000003.1 GCA_024402535.1 Treponema sp. | reverse complement strand
GTTGACCGAAAGTACGCAAAGCCTTTGAAAAAAGGTGAATGGTACATTGAAGACTTAAAAAACTGTTCCCTTATTTGGGACGGTGGAGTTTCGGCAGCGTCTGCTGCACCTGCAGAAAGTGTGGGAACTATCACAGACGTATTGGAAGGCGGAGCTGGTTACCTGTTACAGGTTTCTCTCTCCGAGAGTTGCAGCTGTATTGATGACAGCATTAAATATGATTCCAACGGTAAGGTCAGAACGGTTCTTATACCATTCAAAGACCAGTTCATTGGTAAAGTTGATGTTGATAATCAGACAGTACAATTGATGCACCTCTGGATTCTGGAGTAATTCCATGAAATTTACTGTGCTGACCTTATTTCCTGATATTGTAAGGGCTTATTTTGAAAACTCAATCATGGCTCGTGCAGTAAAAAAGGATATTATTGCCTACGATTTGGTGAACATCCGGGATTTTGCCCACGATAAGCACCAAACTTGTGATGACGGAACTTACGGTGGCGGAGCCGGGCAGTTAATGCTTTGTGAACCACTGGGAGAAGCTTTGGACAGTGTAGGAGCCAAACGCAAGACTGTTATTTACTTAACACCTAGCGGAAAGCAGTTTACACAGGCTAAGGCAAAAGAATTAAGCTGCAAAGACGAACTGATTTTTATTTGTGGCCGCTACGAAGGTATCGACCAGCGAATAATCGACACTTACGTTGATGAGGAAATCTCCATTGGAGATTACGTAATGTCCAGCGGTGAAGTAGCTGCAACCGTAGTAATTGATACTGTTTACAGATTGATTGACGGGGTTATAAACAGCGAATCACTGGAAGAAGAAAGTTATTGCGGTGGACTTCTGGAATATCCACAGTATACAAGACCTCCTGTATACAAAGGACTTGAAGTACCTGAAGTTTTACTTTCAGGGAATCACGAAGAAATCCGGAAGTGGCGTCTTAGAAAACGCATTCTAAAGACTTTCAGAAACCGACCAGACATGATCGTTTCTGCAAGACTGAACGGACAGCTTTCTGAAGAAGCCGAAAAGATGATTGAGGAAATTACAGAGCAGACTTCGGTTAAGTACAACAAGCCTAAACGAAGGAAAAAGAAGCCTGCAAATCCTAATCCTAAGGAAGACTAAAATGGATCTTATTAAGACAATTGAAGAAACACAGAAACGTCCTGGAGCACAGGACTTCAATGTAGGTGACACAGTAAAAGTTTACTTCAAAATTATCGAAGGTAAAACAGAACGTGTTCAGGTATACGAAGGTCTGGTAATCTGCAAAAAGAACGAAGGTGCTCGTCAGACATTCACAGTACGCAAAATCTCTTACGGTGTAGGTGTAGAACGTGTATTCCCTTACAACTCTCCACGTATCGTAAAAGTTGATATCGTACGCCCTGGTAAAGTACGCCGCGCTAAACTTTACTACATCCGTGATAAAGTTGGTAAAGCAGCTAAAGTTAAGACTCTGGTTGGTGCTAAAGTTAACGCAGCTCTCGAAGCTCGTAACGCAGCAGCACAGGCAGCAGCAGAAGCAAAAGCAGCAGCTGCAGCAGCAGAAGAAAACAAATAAGTTTTCTTTAAGCGCTTAGCTTATAACCCGCAGAAACGCAAGTTTCTGCGGGATTTTTTTTGCCTGCTTAAGTTTTGTTCAGTATAATGTAACTTGTGAAAGATACTCCCATTCAATCAGTTCAGGCACATAACTCTTCTCCAAATGTAGTTCAGCATAAAAATCATCTGAAACCGGGAAGTCCTGTGCTGGTGCGGATTATAGCGTCCCAGGGGAACGGCAAATACGAAGCCTCTGTTGCAGGAGCAAGGATTATGCTTACTTCGGCTAGGGACCTGAAGCCGGGAGATACCTTTACCGGAAAAATCGGCATAAAAAACGGGCTTATTACAATAAATCCCCAGGCTGAAACATCCGCGGCTTCATTGAAAGAAGTAATAACCACAAACATACTGGAAACCGGAAACCTTTTTGATTCTGTAGCATCCCCTGCCCTTGCCTCCCTTCTGGCTTCCCTTAATCTCCCCCAGGATAACCTTTCTTTTAAGATGCTGCTTCAGTTCAAACAGATGGGAATGAAACTGGATCCTAAAACAATGAACAAACTCCGCAGGGAAGCAGAAAAAGCCCCGGATCCGGAAAAGAAACTTGAAGAACTTATAAACGAAGAACAAAAACGGGTGAAACGAGCGGTGGATGACGGTTCCAACTTCAAAGAACAGAATCAGGAAAACAAGAAATCCACTGAAGGAAAAAATCAGAAAGCTGAACAAAACAATCCAGAGCAATCTTCCGAACCAGAAAACACCTGGCTTTCGGAAGTTAAAAACTTTTTGCATACTGTTCTTAGCGGCGAACTTTCAAATGAACCTGCAGAACTTACAGTGCTGAATCACCTGGGCTTTTTCAAAGACAAAACCAGCGAAAATACCTGGATTACAATCCCTTTTGAAATAACAAATCCTTTTGAAGAAACAACTTCTGGAAACGGAAAAATTCTGCTGCTTATGGGAAGCAGTGACAAGAACCTGAAACAGATCAATCTCCATGCAGAATATTCCGGAGCCAGCTACCATTTTGCAGTCTTCATGAAACCGGGAAGCAGTTCAATCAGCAGAATTGCCTTCAATAAATCAGACTGCCAGAATGAATCAGATGAATGTGAAAAACTGCAAAAAGCATTTCTTTCCATGGGGAAAATAATTTCTGTAGAATATGTTCCATATGAAAAAGTTGCAGGCTATGCTTCCGCACTTGAAAACTTTGCTACAGCGGAGGGCATTGCATGAAAGGTGAAAAACAAAAAAAAGCCGTAGCACTGAAATATCCTGAAGGTGCCCCTGCTCCGTTCATCACAGCCTCTGCCAAAGGAAAGCTGGCAGAAGAATTGTTGAAATGTGCTAAAATGAATGATATCATAATAGTAGAAAACTCGGAGATGACAGATTTTCTTTCCGTGCAGGATATCGGGACTTATGTTCCGGAGGAAGCATGGGAAGTTGTTGCGGGAATATTCTCGTATATAGCAAAAAGTCAGGACAAAAATTATGGAACGAATTGAAATTTCAGCCATAAAACCAGGCATCCGCTTCTCAAAACCTGTTTATTTCGATGACGGCAAAAATATGTTCATCGAATCCGGGATTACTGTAAAACCTTATCACATGGCCGCCTTAACCAAGTGGCGCATTCCGTTCCTTCTTTCTGACGGACACATTATGGCTCCTGATGAAGAATTATCTGAAGAAGAACGTTCTGACAGTTTTGATGAACTGGATAGCGTTGAAGCTGCAGAAGACTTCGAAGTTCTGGAAGATGTTGAAGACCTGGACGAAGATGGAACAGAAGACATTGAGGTCTTAGAAGAACTTTGAGTCTGGAAACGAACGAAACAGGACAAAAAGGTGAAAAAAAAGCCGCAGAATATTTGATTTCCAAAGGCTATGCAATTATTGCACAAAACTGGAGGATTCAAGGCGGCGAAATTGATATAGTAGCAGTAATAGGAGAAACAATAGTTTTTGTAGAGGTAAAAACTCTGCCAAACGCAACCCCAGATATGCTTCGGTCTGTTCTGGGGCCTCAAAAACTAAAAAGGATTATAAAAACTTCTAAACGTTTTCTACAAATGCATCGACAATATAGTAAATACTTCGTTAGATTCGATGTAATAATTAATGACATGCAGGGTTTACCACCTGTATACCATATAGAAAACGCTTTTTCGGAGCTTTTATGATACCTTCATATGCTGCTAAACATGACACAACTGTTCTGATACTGGATCAGGAAGAAGAACAGACACTGTCACCACGTATTCTTGAATTGCGTAAAAAGATACATGACGCGGATTATCTTAATGATGCTGTACAGCGTATTGCATTTGTTATCAGCCAGAAGCTGATTGATAATCCGGAAGAACTGATGTTACGGGAAACTGATGAATAATAGTTTCCCCGACCTTAGAGGAAACTATGGACAGAAAACGAAACAAAAGACATCACAGAAACTGGAACAATAACCAGAATAACAATTCTTCAAACAAACAAAACAATGACAAACCTTTTGCAACCCGGCAGAAGGTTTTCCAGTTTAACAAAAGCCAGTATGAAGACCGTGAAGGCGAAGCCCTCCGTCAGAAATCAATTATAGAATTAAAAGCACGGGAAATAATCTGCCCGAAATGCGGAAAGCGCATTGAAGATGTAGCAGGTGCAATCCACGATAAAACAGCAGGCGTACCAGTTCACTTTGACTGTGTAATGAACGAACTTCAGTCACAGGAAAAACTTGAACAGAATGAAAAAATCGCCTACATCGGTCAGGGACGTTTCGGAATCCTTTATTTCGAAAATCCTAGAGACCAGAGAAAATTCACAATCAAAAAAATCATTGAAGTCGAAGACCGTGACTCAAAACCTGAATGGAGAAATGAATATTCAGGCCTCTACAGTCAGGTAAAATAAAACTCCAATGACAGAAGCAAAACTTCCCGATATTACTATTCTCGCAGACATTGTAGACAACTTTGGTGATATCGGTGTAGCCTGGCGTCTTTGCAGAAACATTTTCAGAAATCAGGCTGCAGGCGAAAATCCTAAACAAAATATCAGCATCAGGCTTGTTACAAACAGCCTTTCTTCTTTTGCAAAAATCAACAATCAGATTAATCCAGACCTCCCCTTTCAGGAATGCAAATGTGAAAACGGAACTATAAAAGTTTACGACTGGACAGATTACGATTTTTGTTACAGAACTTTTACAGACAATCCTCCCGAAGTTATTCTTGAAATGTTCCAGTGCGGTCAGCCTGACTGGCTCGAGAAAATCCTTTTTGAAGACAGAGTCGATTACAAAGTTCATATAATCATGATTGATTATCTTTCGGCAGAACCCTGGGTCGATGATTTTCACTGCTTGAAAAGCCTGACACGAACAGCACTTGTTCCAAAAGTAAATTTCATGCCTGGTTTCACAAATAAAACCGGAGGCCTGCTCCTCACTTCAAATATACAGAAAGAACTGAATAAAAAGGATTTTCCAAATCACGATTATCAGCTTAAAAATATTCTGTTCTTTGCTTATAACCGTGACTGGGCACCTGTAATCCGCGCCATGAACCGAGTCTTTACGCCAGAAACTACAGTAAAGGTGGCGGGTGGCGCCGGACAGGATTCAATTCTTGAAGCCTGTAAAAAAGAAAATTCAAGTTTCAAAGCCGAAAAACTTTCATTCATGAATCAAAATGAATGGGATCAGAATATGCTCTCCATGGATTTTATGATTATCCGCGGCGAAGATTCCATGGCACAGGGCTGTCTTTCCGGAGTCCCTTTTATCTGGCAGGCTTACCCACAGCAGAATGATTTTCAGACTGTAAAAGTTGAAGCATTGCTTGAAAGAATGAAGCCCTTCTTTGGGGAAGAATTCATTTTTGTAAAAAATGCCTGGAGTCAAATGAACAGCTATGAGTCATCCGCTGAAAATCCTGAACTTGAAAATACAGTATATGAATTCTTAAAAAATATTGAATTACTGAAAACAGGTTTCAGATCTTTTGCACTGTCTTTACGGTCTAACGGTGACCTTGCAGAAAACCTGATGACTTTTATTGAAAAAAATATTAAAATAGAAAAATAATAATCTGTAAACTTTATTTTTAGAGGTAATATTTATGTTAATGACATCTGAACTGAAAGTAGGTACAGCTTTCTACTACGAAAATGACAAGAAAGTTAAAGAACCACTTATCGTACAGAAATTCCTTCGTCAGGTTTCAGGACGCCAGGGTATGACAACATTCTTCCGCGTACAGAACCTTGTTACAAAATCAACAATGGAAGTTGGTCTCGACGCCGGTGTTAAATTCGATGAAGTAGAACTGGACAAACGTACAACAGCTCTTTCTTACATTGAAGGTGGTACAAACTACGTATTCATGGATCAGGAAACATACGAACAGTTCGAACTTTCAGCTGACCAGCTTGGTGACTACACAGGATACCTTGTTGAAGGTGAAGAAATCCCTGTAGAAATCACATTCTACGAAGGAAGCCCAGTAGGTATCGTTCTTCCTGTAGAAAACCGCCGCAAAGTTCAGTACACAGAACCTGGTGTTAAAGGTGATACATCTGGTAAATCACTTAAACCAGCTACACTGGATACAGGAATTGAAGTTCGCGTTCCTCTGTTCGTAAACATCGACGACGAAATCATCGTTGACACACGTGACGGATCATTCATCGAACGTGCAAAATAATTTTTAAGGCTATAAGCTCTTAAAACAGAAAAGGTCTGACATATCAAATGTCAGACCTTTTTTTGTCTTCAACTATTCACTGTTCTACAATGGCAGATAATATTTAACTCCAGCATTCAGTTTGACTGTATTCAGCATGGTAGTAAAAATAGTTCCTATTCCTGCAGCAAAACTATCCCCTGCTTTTTCACTTTTAGATTCAATACAATCCAAAGAAAGCCAGCCTTCAAGACCTGCATCGAAACCGATTTTTCCAGGACCTGCCTCCCATACTGGAATATCAGTTCCCAGGTGAACATAAGCATTGTTATAACCAGGATCTGTATCGTTAGAGACTGTAAGTCCTCCAGCCATAGTAAAATAACCGGCCTTAAACAGAAGATACGGCTGGATATAAAGCAGAGACTCTCCATTTGACCCGTTTGTAATTTTTTTTCCTGGAGTGAAATTAAAATTTTCTTTAATACCAAGTCCCAGTGCAATGCGGTTTGAAAATTCGTAATTCAGGTTTGAATCAAAATCGGCATATGGTTTACCAACAACACTAATAGAAGCTCCAGTTCCAATATCCAGATTTAATCCTTCCTCGCAGAAAACAGCTGCACTGAAAACAAAAGAAGCAGCAAAAATCAATAAAAGCTTTTTCATAGGACACCTCCTGTATTCCCCGTTGAAAACGGACTGTCATATATTTTACATAAAGAACTTGAACGGCGAAATAAAGTTACAAAAAAAATCTAAAATCTATTTTTTTCATCCAGTTATACCTTTGATTTTAAGTAATTTTAAGTAAATATTGCTATGTTATTAATTAAATTTACTTGCGTTATACTAAACAGATGCTATAATTTAACTATAAAATTAACCAAATTAAGTTCATTTATATTTTATCAGGAGGATATAAAATGCTTAAAGTATCTAAAAAAGCAGTATTTGCCGGAATGACAGTTCTTCTTATTGCCTCTTCACTTATTGCAGCTCCAAAGAAAATGTCTAAAGATGAAAAAGCAGAGTTCAAAGCTCTTCAGAAACAGTTTAAGGACTACAAAGTTCAGAAAGATCCTAAAACAGGAAAACCTTATGACTTTGGTGGCATGAAAATTAGACTGGCTGATTACTGGTCACCATCAAACGGAGTTTCTACTGAAAAGACACACTCTCAGTCCGAAGAAGATACAAAAAAATTCCGTAAATTCATCTGCTATACATACAACATGGATTTTGATCAGATTGGTATCGGTAACTGGGACCAGCATCCTCAGGCCGTTTCAAACTTCTGTTTCGTTGGCGGAGATGAAAACTATCTCTTCTTTGTAGACAACAGATCAATTGCTTCAGGATTGAAAGCCGGAATGTTTTACGACCTGAACAAATTCAAATCTGTTGACTGGACCGCAGACAAATGGGCAAAATCGACATTTGAACTCTGTTCTAAAAAAGGCGGAGTTTATGCCTGCCGCCATATTCCACCAGAGCCACGCGGAGGACTTTACTTTAACAAACGCCTGCTTCGCGAAGCAAACATTGACCCGGATTCAATTTATGATATGCAGGCTAATGGAACATGGACATGGGATTCATTCGAAAAAGCACTTAAAGCAACAACACGCGATATCGACAACGACGGTGTGATTGATATTTACGGAATGGCTTCCGGTTCAGTTGACTTTGCAACTCTTGCTGTTCAGTCAAATGGTTCAACATTTATTGGAAAAGATGAAAACGGAAAATATTTCTCTCAGGTTGGAGCAGATAAAACCACAGAAGCTATGATCTGGGTTCAGAAAATGGTTCAGAACTATGAAAAACCTATGCCGGAAGGAGCAAACTGGGACTGGATGTATGCCTGCTTCAAGAACGGAGAAACAGCTTTCTGCTGCCACCAGGCTTACTTTGCAAAAGAACTTGAAGAAAATCTTGATGACTACGGATTCGTTTCCTTCCCTCTTGGCCCAAATGGTGACGGAAAATACAAGACACTTTTCAACGACAACTACATTGTTCTTCCTGCATGTTATGACATGGAACGCGCAGAAAAAATCATCAAAGCATTCGATCTGTGGTCAGACATTACACCAGGTTACAGCGTAGACACATGGAAAGACGAATGGTACCCTCGCTTCCGCGATGAACGTGCGGTAGATGAAACAATGCAGATGATGTATGAAAACGGAGAAGCAAACCTTATTCATATGATTTCAGGCATCAACCAGCTTGGAGACTACATCTGGAACGTTTACCCTGGTTACTGGACTCCACAGGAAGGTTATGAAACAACAAAGAACTCTTACGAATCTCTGATTAAAGAACAGAACAGATAGTTTTTTTTCACACACAGCAGACTACAATATTCATGGCCTCCAGTATTGAAATTAAGTGAACTTCAATGCTGGAGGCTTTTTTTTATAATTTGAAACTACAAAAAAATAAACTTCCATGATAAAATTTCAAAAAGTCATTTTGGAGGAAACAGTGAATAAACTTAAGTTGATTTTGATTGGTACAGTGGCTTTATGCCTTTTAGGATGTAAAAATCCTGTTGATAAACCTGGTGAAAATTCTTCTGACAATTCTGGAGACCAGCAGAATATTGAAACCCCAATGCTCAAAATTGAAGATAACATCCTTTCTTTTACAGAAAAGTTTTCATTTGATGGGATTTCCAATAACAGTAAAATTGCCGTTGTAATTACAAATGAAAATGAAACATGGAAATATGCAAAAGCGTTTTTATATGATACTGATTTTTCATTCAATATTGATAATGAAATTTTTCCTTCCGTTGTAAGAGGAACAAAAAACATTCCTGTAGAAGAAAAAATCACGATTACAATTCTGAAAGTGAATAACGAATGGGAATACATTTGCCATACAGGATATAACTATAAGCCAAATGCCGAAAGAATTGCTGCATTTGATTACAGTAAAAAATCCTTTACTCCCAAAAACATGATCTTTACAGACGAAACTGCCTGGGAAGCTTCTGAAAAAATGAAAAATGGAGCTAATATTTCCAATGACCTCGATTGTTATGTTGATGGTCTTAAAGGATTAGATTTACCGCCTGTAATTTGGGAAAGTAACTGGCTCGCAAAACCTGTAACTTTGGAAAATATCCGTTACTTAAAATCATTAGGATTTAATGCAATCAGACTGCCAGTTTCTTGGGGGCAGCATCTGGATTCAGATGGAAATGTATTTGCCAGCTGGATGAACCGTGTTCAGGAAGTTGTAGACTGGTGTATGGATGAAGACTTGTATGTAATCATAAATACACATCATGATGGAGGTCCAAAACCTGGAAAAGATGGAGTTGAAGGAGCCAGCTGGATCCGCGCTACAGAAGAAAGTTATAACTCGAATAAAGATCTTTATGTAGAAATCCTGAGCCAGATTTGTGACCGCTTCAAAAACTACAGTGAAAAACTAATCTTCGCAAACGTAAATGAAATTTGTCCAGGGGATAATATTCCAGGCGATCAGAGTGAAAGTGCAATTCATGATTCCAGTTTCCGCGCCATGGAAAAATGGAACCAGATTTTTGTTGATACAGTCCGTAAAAGTGGCGGTAATAATGACAAACGAAATATCAGCGTCAGTTCCATAGCAACTTCGTATGATGAAATATCCCTTTCAAGAATTCAGCTGCCAAATGATTCTGCAGAAAATCATCTTTTGTTTGAAGTTCACTGTTATGATCCATGGCCATTTTGTGGAGATGGTGATGAATGTAATATTACAGAATTTGCAAAAAGTAATTTTGAAATAAACCATGCTCTTGTCCCATCTTTTGAGTTCAGTCAGAAATACAATGTTCCGGTTTACATTGGTGAATGGGGTGTTTTTGATAAACAAAATGGCACACAAATTGCAGATGAAGAACGGGCAAAATATGCCGAACAGTTTATAAGCTATGCAACAAAACACGGCCTTACTCCATTTCTCTGGCTTCCTTGCAATTTTACAGGATACACTTCAGAAAAAGATGCTGTTCATTTCTGTCCAAAATTTATAAAAGCAATTCAGGATAATATTTATCCTTCTGAATACAAACAAGTAGTAATAAATGAGACAACCCTCGAACTAAAAAGAGATTATAAATGGGATGATTCGACAAATGCTCTCTCAAATACAGAATATGACAATATTGGAATAAAACTTGATCTTACAAAAAGTTTTAATCAGCTGCCTGTGGAAGGAAATACTATCTCAGTATCTTGTGATTTAGTTTCTAACAATAAACTCTCAGATTTGTATTTCTACTTTGTTGATACAACCTCTGAAACTAACAATTACTGGCTTAAACTCGACGGAGGTTTTGAAAAACAGGGGCACATACAAAATATTCAAATCGGAACAGAATTTTCTTTGTCATATAATCCGACACTTACGACTTCTCCAAAAGGAAACATAATTTTATGGATTTATTATCCGAAAACTGTTTTGGATGAAGAAATTATTCTTTCGGTTAAATAAAAAAAAGGGGCTGTCCTAAAATAAAGTTCATGGTGTCATTCCGAACTTGATTCGGAATCTCTACTCAATATGCAGTGTAGATGCTGAATCAAGTTCAGCATGACAGAACTTATTGGACAGCCCCTTTTGCATTAGGGGGCGGAATGGCGCGAAGCGAACCGAAGGTTCGGAGGCGAAAGCCGGAGCCACGCAGCACCCGACGGCGAGCCGTCAGGCGAGCCGAAATGCCCTACCCTATATCTTAGCCATTGATAGCACGTACTTTAATAACTGTGTCCAGTGCTGCCAGTTTCTGGATGATTTCATCGCTTACGATTGTATCAACGTCTGTAAGGTTGTATGAAACTTCACCCTTAGCCTGGTTTACCATTCCTGTAATGTTCAGGTGAGCTTCACCAAGGAATTTTGTAAAGCTTGAAATTACATCAGGAACGTTTTTGTGGAATACACAGAGACGAGTTCCTCCCTTTGGAACAGGATTGTCTGTAACTGTTTTTGGGAAGTTTACAGAGTTTACAATGTTTCCGTTTTCAAGGAAGTCTTTAAGCTGCTGTGAAGCCATGATTGCACAGTTGTCTTCAGCTTCTGGAGTTGAAGCACCAAGGTGTGGCATACAGATTACTTTTGGATGGTTCAGAAGTTCTTCTGCACAGAAGTCTGTTACCATACATGCAACTTTTCCTGAATCCAGAGCTTCGATCATATCTGCATTGTTTACAAGTCCACCACGGGCAATGTTGATAATGCGAACACCGTCTTTCATTGTCTTGATTGTAGAAGCATTAATCATGCCTTTTGTATCGTTTGTCTGTGGAACGTGGATTGTAATATAGTCTGCTTTTGCATAAACAGTATCCAGAGTTTCAGCAATTTTTACATTGTGATCCAGTGAAAGAGCTGCTTTTACAGAAAGGAATGGGTCGTATCCAACTACATCCATTCCAAATTTGATTGCCAGGTTAGCAACCATAGCACCAATAGCACCAAGACCGATAACACCAAGAGTTTTTCCTTTAAGTTCTGGTCCTACGAACTGTGACTTTCCTTTTTCTGCCAGGTCTGGGATTTCATCTCCCTTACCTGTAAGAGTTTTAGCCCAAGCGTTAGCTGCAACTGCTGGACGGCTTGAAAGAAGAAGAGCCATCATAACCAGTTCTTTAACAGCGTTAGCATTTGCACCAGGAGTGTTGAATACTACAACACCTTTTTCTGTAAGTGCTGGGATTGGGATATTGTTTGTTCCAGCACCTGCACGTGCAACAGCTTTTACAGAGTCTGAAAGCTGCATTTCATGCATGTCAGCTGAGCGAACCAGGATTGCATCAGGATTGTTGATATCTGTTGCAATTTCATAATTGTCACGGTCAAGAACATTAAGACCGATAGCACTGATTTTATTTAATGTTTGAATTTTGTACATTTCGATTTCCTTTTTTAGTTGTTTTCAGCAAACTTCTTCATGAATTCTACGAGAGCTTTAACTCCGTCCAGAGTCATAGCATTGTAGATTGAAGCGCGCATACCACCAACAAGGCGGTGTCCCTTAAGGTTTACAAGACCTGCTGCTTCTGCTTCTTTAACGAACTTAGCGTTGATTTCCTTTTCTTTTGCAAGAGCAGCTTTCTGTTCTGCTGTCTGTTCAGCTTCGTCAACTTTTGCTGCAGCCTTTGTTAAATCGTTTGAGTATTTTGTAAGGAATGGAACGTTCATAAGTGAGCGGCTTCCAACTTCTGTTGTTGCATGGTAGAAATCACTTGAATCCAGGAAGTTGTAAAGGTAATCTGCTTTTTCAACGTTGAGCTTATTGATTCCTGCAGCTCCACCGTTCTTTTCGATCCAGTGAAGAACTTTTCCCAGAACGTAGATTGTATAGCATGGTGGTGTATTATACATGCTGTCATTGTCAGCGTGTGTTTTGTACATGCTCATTGTTGGAGTTCCTGGAAGACATGCGTCAGGTTCTGGAATCAGGTCTTCACGAACGATTACCAGTGTAACACCAGCTGGAGCCAGGTTTTTCTGAGCACCTGCGAAAATAAGACCGAATTTTGAAACGTCGATTTCTTCTGAAAGAATACAAGAAGACATATCTGCTACCAGTGGAATGTTTCCTGTTTCTGGGATGTATTCGAAGTGTGTTCCCATGATTGTGTTGTTGAAACAGATGTAAACGTAGTCGTAGTCACCTTCAACTTTTTCAACTTTTGGGATGTAAGAATAGTTCTTGTCTTTTGAAGAAGCAATTACATCAACAGCAACACCAAGGTGTTTTGCTTCTGCAGCAGCTTTTTTTGCCCATACACCAGTTTCGATGTAAGCAGCTTTCTTGTTTTTGATACCAAGGTTCTGAGCAACCATAGCAAACTGTGTTGAACCACCACCCTGAACGAAAAGAACTTTATAGTTCTCTGGAACATTCATAAGTTTGCGGATCATTGCTTCTGCATCCTGGATGATTGGTTCATAAGCCTTTGAACGGTGGCTCATTTCCATAACGCTCTGGCCTGTTGTGCCATATTCCATCATTTCTGCAGCGCATTCTTTAAGTACGTCTTCAGGAAGACAGCTTGGTCCTGCTGAAAAGTTATACACTCTTGCCATTTGTAACTCCTTAGGAGTCAGTCCGGTCAAAAACTTTTCAGACAGAACCAACTCCATTGTCAGTTTATATTAAATTTTTTTAGACTCATTAAAGCTAAAGCAGGATTTGCATCTGCCACATGCACCCCGTCTGGAACCGCAATAAAGGTTCTTGTCATATTCACAATACCTTTTATTCCGAACTTCACAAGGCGGTCAGCCATATTCTGTGCATCCTTATCTGGAACGCACAGAACTGCATGTTCTATTTTTTCTTTCCTTAGAACCGCTTCCATTTCATAAGCCGGATACAAAGGAAAAGTTGAACGCAGGATTTCAACACGGTTCACGCTGGAATCGAATCCGCATCCTACTCTGAAACCGGAATCCTGAAAAATGCTGTCATCAAGCAGAGCGGCACCAAGACGGCCAAGTCCAACGATGCAGCACTTTTTCAATCCCTGACTTTCTGTTTCAAACCCTAGCTTCACAGTAAGGAAATTTTTTAGTTCTTCCCTGCTGTAGCCGTTTGAAACTCCACCTGCGAAACCGGCAAGAAAAATATCATGCCTTACGGTAGATTCTGTACAAGCGGTAAGCTTTGCAAGATCGACCGATTTTATCCTGTCATTCTGCCATATCTTCAAAATCTGCAGAAACTGAACAAGACGTTTGCGCGTTGCCTTCGGTAACTCACAGGATGATTGCATTATAGAAACCTCCAACGGGTGTTACAATGGATTTTCAAGAAAAAATAGTCTTTAGACTGCCAAATTTTAGCAAATTTCGTGTAAAAAGTCGATTATTGTTAAAATTTTAACAGACTATTTTAAATTTTTTCGCAAACGTTGTAAATTTTTGATGGCAAAAATTCTCTAATCTCTCTATAATATAAGTATGATAAAAAGAGATAAGACCATCGCAATTTTTACAGCTACCAGCTCTGCAAATGAAGAAAAAGAAATAGTCTCCGGGATTTGTTCAACTGCAAGAAAAATGGGATGGACAGTACTTATCTTTAACGGACAGTACAATTTTGTTCTGGACAACACAACTGTCCTTGATACAAATATTTATAAGCTTTTTAACCCTGATACAGTTTCTGGAGTTCTTATCACCCAGAACCTGATGCTCAAAACAGAAATCAGCACAAAGCTTATTAAGCTATGTAATGAAAACAAACTTCCGGTTTTTTCTGTTGGTTTCAAAACAAATCTTTGTCATAGTTATATTTATGATAATACTGACTGTCAGGAACAACTGATTGATCACCTTATAGAAGAACACGGTTGCAAAGTTTTAAACATTGTTGCCGGAGTAAAAAATAATGCATTTTCAGACAGCCGAATAAAAGCCTTCAAAAACTCGTTGAAAAAACATGGGCTTGAATTTGATGAAAGACGTCTTTGCTACGGAGAATTCTGGGAAGGACCAACAAAACGGGAAATCGAATATTTTCTTTCTCTGAACCTCCCTCTTCCGGATGCATTTGTCTGCTGCAATGATGTAATGGCAATGACCGTTTGTACCACACTGAACAAATACGGATACAAAGTTCCGGAAGATGTTCTTGTTACAGGGTATGATGGAGTCGAATTTGAACAATACAGTAATCCCCGCCTCACAACGGCAAAATGTGATTATGTTGAACTTGGCGCTGTTACATTCAAAAGCCTTGTGGAACATATTCAGGGTAAAAAGCAGCCTAAACTTCAAAAACTGACTCCAAAAGTTATTTTCTCAGAATCCTGCGGATGCAAGAAAAAAAACGAAACCACAACAAAAAATCTGGGTCTGGAATCATTCAGCATGATCGGCTCACTCAGATTCCTAAACACCCAGATGCATAAACTGGGAACCATTACATCAGAAGTTAATTCACTGGAAGCTATTAAACCAATGATTTTCAAAAATGGTTTTCATAATCCGAACTGCTGGGTTCTTCTGAATTCAGGCTTTACAAACCTGAATGATTACACAAAGCGAAATGAAAACTTCCCTTTTACAGATCAGATGGAATGTTTCTATACAAGCCACTGGTATACAATGGAAAACCATGAACCGATTCTACGTTCAGAATACATACCTGACATGGAAAAATTAATTTCCGAAGAAGGTATTTCAAATTTTGTTTTCATGGATTTATATTTTGCCGGAGAATCCTTAGGCTATATGGTTGGTAACTATGATGACACCTACGTTTCCCAGATGAACATTGAAAGATTCTCTCAAGGATTAAGTCAGGCGCTTTCTTCAATCAAAAGCAGACTCCAGCTGGATGCACTGACAAACTATGACATCCTCACAGGTCTTCTTAACCGCCGCGGATTCTATTCTGAAATAAAAAATCAGAAAGAAAATATCGGCATCAAAAAAGCAAATATTATCATTCATTCAATTGATATGGATGATCTGAAATATATCAATGATACTTTCGGTCACAAGGAAGGTGACATGGCAATCAGGATTCTTTCAGAAGCCATATCAAAATCCGGGCTTGAAAATTCAATTAACGCAAGGTTTGGCGGCGATGAATTCGTATCTGCGATTATTACAAGAGAACCTGCCGAAAAAGTAATAGAAGAATTCAAGAAAAAATTCGAAGAAAATCTGGAAGGACTGAACAGATCCTGTGGAAGGGAATTTCAGGTTCATGCAAGCATCGGATCAAAATGGACATCCTTTAATTCAAAAATAGAAATTGACAGTCTGATTACTACTGCCGATAAACTGATGTACACTGAAAAATCAACTAAGAAAAGAAAACAACCTAGATTCTAAGAAAATCCTCAAAAGTTAAAAAAAAACAAGCCCGAAAACACTAAAACGGGCTTGTCAAAAAAAAAGGAGGATTTTTATGTTTGGCGGCCATCCGCTGAGTGACACTCAGTTTTTGGCGGCCATTGCTAAGGATGCACTTGATGTCAGCCTTGTTTCAAAGTAGGAGGCAACTTCGTCGTCAAACAGTCTGTCAATTGTATCCTGATACGCCATAATCTTACCAACATAATTCAAAGTAGACTGTGGCGTTTTATTTGCACGGACCTTATTAGTTCCGGCATTATACATTGCTAAAGCGGAAACTTCATTTCCCGCTGTATTCAAACAAAACTTCAAGTGACTCATTCCGAACTTTGCACTTACAGCAGGATCGAAGAAATCGCTTTCTGTAAGATTCGGGAAAGAATTGCTGTTCAACTGGAACAAGCCTCTGTCAATTGAATCGTTTGCATTTTTATTTACAGCATTTACGTTATAACGGCTTTCTGTATATGCAAGAGAAAAAGCCAGCGATAACGGAATGTTGTTTTTTTCAGCTTCATCCAGGATTGCTTTTGCTACATCTTCCTTTCCGGTTACGTGAATATAAAACCATTCAACTGCACCTTTTGAAACAGGATTTCTGTATAATTCAAGCCCTGTGTCTGAATCTTTTTTAAAACTACTTTCAGCTACCTCATTAAGGTAACTTACGAAAGTTGGAACTTCACCTTCGTCAGAAATATCCAATACTTCTGAAACTAATGGTTTTGATTCGGATGTTTCTTCTGCAGGCACTGAAAAGTAAACACAAAAAGCTGCCACAGTAAAAAGAATGCCCAGAATTGAGAATAAGAAACAAGTATTGAAAAAACCATTGTTTCTGCTGCTGGAGTTCATAGACCACCACCTCAAAACTATGGGGAGAATAATCTCATAAACGGGAAATGAATTCAAGTGAATTTTGATAAAATTTTGCGAATTCTACGGAAAATTTTGATATTTTTCCGCAAACTTTACGTTTTATTGCAAAGTTTACGGTTTAATATATCACGATAGCAGATTTCTGCAGTAAATCACCTATATTTAATTTCTCTGCAACAGATTTCTGAACAAAATAAACATACTGTGCATGTTTTTTTGCAAGGAGTTCTACGAATTCTGCAATGCGTGATTCTGCATTTTCAGAAAGGAAAGTTTCATCAAAAAGAAAACCTGCAACACTTTTACAGTCCTTTACACGGCGTGCAGTATGATTACAGGTATTACAGAAACGTTCAAAATTCAGAGCGTTTGAAAGATCCATTGAAGCATGAGGAGCAAGCACAACAAACTCCCCTTTTTCATCCTTTGCAAGGAAATCTTCCCGCCAGGCTGCAAGAGTTTCTTCGTTGTAAACTTCTTCATCAAATTCAATATCAGACTGTTTGAATTCTACAAAAGAAAAAGAAGAAGGATCTACGGAAGAACCATCGGCAATAAGAAAAAGTGAATTGTTTTTAACTTCGAAAATTGGATCTAATTTCATAATGAGGAAAGTTTATCAGTCATTAAAAAAAAACGCAATCAACGAAAAAAGAATGGGGCGTTGCGGGGTGTCCCCGCAGAGGGGGTAGCGGAAAACAAAAAGCCGAAGGCACTTTTAGTGACTTCGGCTTTTTGCTTGAAGCGAGGGGGAGACTTCCCCCACCCAACAATTCTTTCTTACCTATTTAATCAGAAGACCTGCAAAGGCTTTAAGGGCACCCTGCATTTTTCCGGAAAGTACAGTCTTTGCAAGAACTTTACCAAGCTGAACGCCTTACAAGTCCGTCAAGGCACGCTCGCTTCCGCTCACTTAAAGCCTGTGACAGACTTGTTTAGCGGGTTTGGATAAACCCTAAACCCGCTATCCTGATCAAAGTTTTCTATTTTCTATTTGATCAGGAGATTTGCGTAAGCCTTGAGGGCCCCTTCCATCTTGCCGCCAAGAACAGTCATGGCGAGCTTTTTACCAAGCTGAACGCCCTCCTGATCAAAGCTGTTTACATTCCAAACGAAGCCCTGGAACATAACTTTGTTTTCGTAGTGAGCAAGAAGTGCACCAAGGGACTTTGGATTCAGCTGCTGACCGTAGATAAGGCTTGAAGGTCTTTCACCTGCAAATGCTTTATTTGGGTTTTCGTCAGTTTTACCGCAGGCAAAAGCAACAATCTGAGCTGTTACGTTTGCGCAGAGTTTTACCTGGCTTGTTGAGTTTTCAATTACAACATCGTCACCTGTCTGGTTTTCAGAGAAAGCGATGAACTGCAGTGGAGTTACATCTGTTCCCTGGTGGAGCAGCTGGTAGAATGAGTGCTGTCCGTTTGTTCCTGGTTCACCGAAAATTACAGGACCAGTTGAGTAGTTTACAGGTTCACCAAAGCGGTTTACTGATTTACCGTTTGATTCCATATCCAGCTGCTGAAGGTGTGCTGGAAAACGTGAAAGAGCCTGTGAATATGGAAGGATTGCTGTTGCTGGGTATCCCTGCATGTTTCTTTCGAATACGCCGATAAGAGCGTCCAGCATAGCTGGGTTCTTAAGGAGATTTTTGTTAGCAGCAAGTTTATCTTCTTCTGCAGCACCTTCAAGGAAGTCTGCAAATACTTTTGGTCCGAATGCCAGTGAAAGAACTGCTCCACCTACACCAGAAGTTGAAGAGTAACGTCCACCAATGTAGTCGTCCATGTAGAAAGCTTCAAGATAGTCTGGGTTGTGAGCCAGTGGTGAAGTTTCTGAAGTAACTGCGATCATGTGTTTTGAAGGATCCAGTTTTGCTTTTTTAAGGAATGCTTTTACAAAGTTTTCGTTTGTAAGAGTTTCCAGAGTTGTTCCTGATTTTGAAACCAGGATGAAGATTGTGTGAGCCATATCAATTGACTTCATAACGCTTGCTGCGTCATCAGGGTCAACGTTAGAAATGAAACGTGCTTCCATTTTGAAAGTCTTGTTTTTCTTTGCCCAGTTTTCCAGTGCCAGGTACATAGCGCGTGGACCAAGGTCTGAACCGCCGATACCGATCTGACAAACTGTTGTGAATTTTTCACCGTTTTCGTTTACGATTTTTCCAGAGTGAACTTTCTTTGCGAAAGCAGCGATTCTTTCCTGTTCTTTTACGTAGAATTCACGTTTATTTACACCGTCTGCCATAACGTCTTTGCCAAGCTGACCGCGTGTAAGCTGGTGAAGAACCATACGTTTTTCTCCAGTGTTGATTACTGCACCGTTGTAAAGTTCCTTGTACTTGGCAACAAGCTGTGCTTCTTCAGCCAGGTTTTTAAGTTCAGCCAGAACTGAATCATTTACCTGTTTTGCAGCGTAGTTATAAGTGAGACCTGCAGCCATTGGAACAGAATATTTAGCAACACGTTTTGCAGCATCTTTTGCAGTGAGAGCTTCTTTTACAGAAACTCCTTTCAGTGACATGAGTTTCTTCCATGAAGAAAGTGTGTCAGCATTTGACCATGTAACAGACATAGATTTGACTCCGTTATATATAGATAAAAGTTTTGGATTTTGAAATTATAGTGTGTTTCCCCTATCTTTGAAAATAGGCTAAAGTTATTGTCGTAAATATTTTTTATGATTATATTTAAATTATGACAGCAATTTTTTCTCTCATCGCATCAATTATTACTATTTATACAATTCTCTGCTTTATTGATATCATTATGACCTGGTTTCCCGGAGCCAAATACACAAAGTTCGGACGGAGTCTTTCAAAAATCACAGACCCGTACCTCCGCATTTTCTCAAAGCTCCGCTGGACTCACGTAGGCTACGTAGATTTTTCGCCTATTATTTCTCTTGGGATTCTTTCCCTGCTTTCAACCATTTTTGGTTCAATGGCATCAAGCGGACGGCTTTACCTTGGTGGAGCAATTGCAGAAATCTTCAGATCAGTATGGGGCTTATGTTCTTCCCTTCTCGGATTCCTTTTTGTCCTTATGCTGATTCGTTTTATCGTAATCCTTATTAAAAATAATCCTTACGATTACAATTCAGTCTGGGGACAGCTGGATAACTTTCTCCGCCCGCTGGCAGAAAAAATTGCAAAACCATTTTATAAAAATCAGAACAGCTACAAATACTGTCTGCTCACAGCATTGATTTTTCTTATTGTTGTGATTCTTCTTGGTAACCTTCTCTGCGGCATTATTATTAATCTCTGCCACATGATTCCATTCTAATCAATAAAAAGACGATCAATGAAAGTTTCCGAAATCAACACCAGTGTCAGCGCTGTAAATGGCGTTGGCCCTGCAATGACAAAACAGCTTGCAAGACTCAACATTTTTACTGTCGGAGACCTTCTCCAATACTATCCAAAAAAATATGAAGACCGGACAAAGAAAATCCCTTTAAGAGATTTTCAGACCGGTGGAATCACAAACAAAGTCCACACAATTGTTCAGATTACAGGACACAAATGGTTCGGCTACGGAAACATGAAAACTCTGAAACTTCAGATTCATGACGGAACAGCTGCCGGAACTTTAGTCTGCTTTAACAGACCATTCATGGAAAACGCTTATCCTGTTGGGGCTATTGCAGCCGTAACAGGAAAGTTCGAAGTGAAATACGGAACACTTCAATGCACAGCCTTTGAAATTCAGAAACTTTCGGAAAACGGCGCCCTGGACGAATACCGCGACCAGTTACCGCCCGATTCCCGGGTTATCCCAATTTACGCATTAACCGAAGGTCTTACCCAGAAAAAACTTGGCACGGCTATAGAAAACGCCCTTATTCAATATGGAAAAAATTTTGACGAAGAGCTTGATACAGACCTTCGATTAAAACGTGGACTGCTTTCAAAAAAGAATGCCATAACAAAAATCCACAAACCTGGAACTCTTGAAGAAGCAGAACTTGCCCGAAAAACTCTGGCTTACGAAGAACTTTATTTCTTTCAGAAAAAAATTCTTGAACGTTCTGCGAAACGTGGAAAATTAAATTCAGAAGAACAGAAAAAAACTAAAAACGACGGCAGTCAGTTTTCTCCTACCCAGAAAAAACTTCTCGCCGCAATTCCCTTCTCACTTACAGAAGACCAGAAAAAAGTTATTTCCGAAATGAATGAAGAAATAGACCGTGGTTTCAAAGAACGAAATGACATTCTTGTTTCAGAAAATCCTGTATGCGAAAAGCCGCCTTTCACTATGGCAAGACTTTTACAGGGAGATGTTGGTAGCGGTAAAACTCTTGTTGCACTTTTCATGGCCCTTCGGGTAAAAGATTATGGAGGCCAGTGTGCCGTTATGGCACCGACAGAAATCCTTGCAAAGCAGCACGCAGAAACTGCCGCAAAACTTCTGGGGCCGCTTGGAATAAGCGTAGCATTCATGTCAGGCTCTTTAAAAAGTTCAGGACGGACCAGAGTTCTCAAAGCACTTAAAGAAGGTCAGATTGATTTGATAATCGGAACCCATGCTCTTTTCAGTGCCGATGTTGTTTATAAAGATTTACAGCTTGCAGTTATAGACGAACAGCACCGCTTTGGTGTTATGCAGCGGGAAGCCATTATTGCAAAGGGCCGCAAAGCAGAGAAAGCTGCAGGTGAAAAGGGAAAATCATATACATTCGAACCTCACCTTTTAATGATGAGCGCCACCCCTATTCCCCAGACTCTTGCCATGACAATTTTCGGAGACCTGGATGTTTCTGTCATAAAGACAAAGCCTGCAGGACGAAAAGAAATCACCACATATCTTGTAAAAGAAGGCAATGAATACAAAGCCTATGACTATGTTCGCAATCAGTTGAAAGAAGGACGTCAGGCCTATTTTGTTTACCCCGCCATTGGAGAAGCTGAAGATGCAGACGACTTTGTCCTAACCGGCGACGGAAAAGAAAACGCCCGTGGATTAAAAACTGCAGTCTCAAATTTTGAAAAGCTTTCGAAAAATATTTTTCCAGAATATAAATGTGCCCTGCTCCATGGCAAAGTTGGTGAAGAAGAACAGGAAAGAATTCTTAAGGAATTCCAGTCAGGACAGATTCAGGTTCTGGCCGCTACCACTGTAATTGAAGTTGGGGTGGATGTTCCAAACGCAACCTGCATAGTAATTGAAGGCGCTGACCACTTCGGTCTTTCGCAGCTGCACCAGCTTAGAGGCCGTGTAGGCCGAAGCGACCTGCAGTCTTACTGCTTTTTAATTTATTCAGAAAAAATAACAGAAACTGGAATTGAAAGAATGA
Source organism: Treponema sp. (assembly GCA_024402535.1). Lineage (GTDB taxonomy): Bacteria > Spirochaetota > Spirochaetia > Treponematales > Treponemataceae > Treponema_D. The sequence goes on along the minus strand of JAKSTN010000003.1, from coordinate 103,565 downwards.
AAGCCCTGCGCACCAGCACTGACGGCTTCGTCCTTGCGGAACAAGATCTGAAAATCCGCGGACCTGGCGAAATTAACGGCACCCTTCAAGCCGGAGCACTTGAGTTTAGCGTAGCAGATGTGGTACGCGACAAGGAAATGCTCATGCAGGCCAGAATGGATGCCATGGAAAGTCTTACAAAGAATTAATAAGGACTTTTGAACTCTGCTTCTGCTTTTGCAACTGCAGCTTCCAGTGTCATGCCCGCAAAGTTCTGAGCGCCAAGATTGCGTCCTGATTTTTTATCATCAATAAATGCACCCACAACAATGCCAGGAATTGCACTTTCTGGAGCATTTGGAGCATTTGGTCCTCCAAGATCTGTGCGGCACCAGCCAGGATCTGTAAGATTAATCATTACATCAGTTCCCTGAACCTTGTGTCCCAGGTCGATTGTAATTTTATCAAGAGCTGCCTTACTTGCAGAATAACCTGCCTGCTGTGGTTCCAGTCTGATTCCACTTGTAGTATTCAGAATGCGGCCAAATCCTTTTTCCATCATTTTTGGAAGGAAGTGATACATAATCATTGCCGGAGCGATTGTATTGATTTTGAAACTTTCTGTGTAATCGCTTACAGGAGTTTTAAGGTATTCTGTGCGGTAAGCAATCTGAAGACCTGCATTATTCAGAACGATTTCTACATTTACGCCAAGATCATCAATTTTTTTAAGCATGGCTTCAACCTGTGTAAGGTCTGTAAGTTCTGCAGCAACAACGTGAGCCTGAACACCTTTTGCTTTTACTTCTTCCAGTACTTTTGCAGCATTTTCTTCTTTGCGGGCGTGAAGGATCAGATTACATCCCTGATCTGCCATAAATAAAGCTGTAAGATACCCGATTCCGCGGCTTGCACCAGTAATAAGAGCCCATTTTCCTTTTACGTTTACCATCAGTTACTCCTGAAAAAGTGATCAGTTGTCAGTGGACAGTGGCCAGTGGTCAGTAGACAGCTGTCAGTGGTTTATATCGTAAGTATATGGGAGATTTCAAGAAATTATATAAAGATATTTGTCAGAATTATCGGGATATAATATATATGGAAATAACTTGTTCTTTTTGTTATATTTACATCTATGAAAGTCGCAATCTTTTTTGGTTCTAAATCTGACACAGACAAAATGTCAAAAGCTGCAGATGTACTCAAAGAATTCGGCGTAGAATACAAAGCTTTTGTAATCTCTGCCCACAGAGCACACGAACTTCTGGCTGAAACTGTAACTCAGATTGAAAAGGACGGATTTGAAGTAATCATTGCGGGCGCTGGTCTTGCAGCCGCCCTTCCTGGCGTAATTGCCGGTATGACAACAATCCCTGTAATTGGTGTTCCTCTTGAATGTGTAACACCAGGCGTAACAAACGGCCTTGCCGGAATGGACGCTCTTCTTTCTATTGTTCAGATGCCTCCACAGATTCCTGTTGCAACAGTTGGAATCGGAAATGCAAAGAACGCAGGATACCTGGCAGTAGAAATGCTGGCAATCAAATATCCTGAACTGAAAGAAAAGCTTAAGGCTTTCAGAAAGAAGCTGGCTGATTCAGCACAGGCTGATCACGTGGCAAATATCTAATTTTATTTTGATTATATAGTGGGATTCCCACAGGAGATAATAAACATGGCAAGTTACAAAGAATCTGGTGTTGATGTTGAAGAAGGCTACCGCGCCGTAAACAAGTACAAGGATCATGCAAAGCGCACAATGATTCCTGGTATGCTTACAGGACTGGGAAGTTTTGCAGGTATGTTCGAAATTCCAAAAGGATACAAGAACCCTGTAATGGTTTCAGGAACTGACGGTGTTGGAACAAAACTGGACGTCGCTTTCCAGATGAAAAAATATGATACAGTTGGTATCGACTGTGTTGCCATGAGCGTAAACGACATTCTTTGTTGTGGCGTTCAGACATCATTCTTTCTGGACTACATTGCTTGTGGAAAACTGGAAGCAGATGTTGCTGCTGACCTGGTAAAAGGTGTTGCAGACGGATGTGTAGAAACTGGTTGTGCACTGCTTGGCGGTGAAACTGCAGAAATGCCTGGTTTCTATGATGTTGGAAAATATGACCTGGCCGGATTCGGTGTTGGTGTTGGCGAAAAGAAAGAAATGATTGACGGTTCAGCCATTAAAGAAGGAGACGTTCTGATCGGACTTTCTTCTACTGGTGTTCACTCAAACGGATTCTCACTGGTTCGCAAACTTGTACCAAACCCAATGGATCCATTTATTATTGACGGGAAAGATACAGGAAAAACAATCGGTGAAGCTCTGCTCACCCCTACCCGCATCTACGTAAAACCTGTTATGGAAGTTCTTGGAAAATACCGCAAGGCAATTCACGGTATGGTTCACGTAACAGGCGGCGGATTCTATGAAAATATTCCTCGTATGTATCCAAAAGCAAAAGACGGAAAGAAACAGCTGATTTCTATCATCAAACGTGACAGCTGGGACATTCCACCAGTATTCGGTGAACTGATTCGCCGCGGTGCTGACCTGGACTCAATCTACAACACATTCAACATGGGTATCGGATTCGTTCTGGCAGTAAACGCAAAAGAAGCAGACGCTGTTCTGAAAATGTTCAATGAAAACTCTCACAAATATCACCGTGAAGATACACCTGATATGAAAGCATACGTAATCGGTAAAGTTGCATATGCTGAAGGTGAAGCAACAACACAGAAAGAACAGGTTCTTTTTGAATAGTTAGAAACCGAATATTGCGTTACATAAACAATTTTGAATTGCCACACCTTTATTTCAAGAATTTGATATAAAGGCTTGTGGCATTTCTATTTTAAACAGAAAAATGAACAAGACTTTAGAACAAATTGATTATTACACAATAAGAGACTCTGTAGCCGGCTGTGCCATTTCTGAAGAAGGGAAAAACTATCTTCTCAGAAGGGAACCTTATCATGACGCCGGAAAAATCGAACATTTGAAAAATGCAAGCCGGGAATGGGAAAGATATATGTCGCGGACAACAGCCCTTCCTTTCCATGCATGGGACCCGGTTTATCCATTAATTCCAATAATTCATGCAAAAGGTTCTGCCCTTACCCTTCAGCAGCTTTACGCATTGGGTCAGTTCTGTAACGCCGTAAAACAGGTTTCAGACACAGTAAAACTTAAAGAAACAGAACTGGAATTCAAAGTTCTTCCTGAAGAAACTGCTAAACTTATGGACCTTTCTGATGCTACAAGAATCATTTTCCGCATTCTGACTCCCGACGGAGAATTAAGAGACCTGCCGGAAATCCAGGCTATCAGAAAACAGATTGCGGATTTGAATCAGAAAATCAAAATGATCATGCACCGCTACTGCACCGACAACAAGCTTTCAGACATTCTTGAAAGCAATGTTCCTGTTTTGAAAAACGGTCGCCAGGTTCTGGCAGTGCGTGCCGGTCAGCAAAACAGAATCAAAGGCCTTGTTCACGAAGTTTCCGTTTCAGGCCGTACAGTTTATGTGGAACCGGAAGATTCTGTTTACGCAACAAACGAACTGATTGAAAAAGAATATGAACTTCAGGAAGAAATCAAAAAAATCCTTATTAAAACAACAGAAGAGCTGCAGCCTTCCATTCCGGCTTTCCGGGAAAACATTCCTCTTATGAACTTTTTCGATGCTACCTGGGCTGCTGCAAAATGGGGAAAAGAAAACAACTGTGTTTACGCCCTTTCCTGCGGAAACACAGATCCAGAAAATCCGGAAAATCAGACCTCTCAGGAACCACCGTTACTTCTGAACGCCCGTCACCCTCTTTTAGGTGAACGCTGCGTTCCTATTACCATCCGCTTTATGGACGGTAAACGAGTCCTAATTATTACAGGGCCAAATACCGGTGGTAAGACCGTTTCATTAAAGACATTTGCCCTGCTTTCCATGCTGAACCAGAGCGGATTCCCGGTTCCAGCCGCAGAAGGCACTCGTCTTCCGGTTTTTGAAAATATCTATGCCGATATCGGAGATGAACAGAGTCTTGATCAGAGTCTTTCTACTTTCAGTGGACACATGAAAAATATTGCAAAGGCTGTAAAAAAGGCAGGACCTGCATCTCTTGTTCTTCTTGACGAACTTGGAAGCGGAACTGACCCTCAGGAAGGAACAGCACTTTCCATGAGCGTACTGGACCACCTGATTGAACGGCAGGCCTTTGTTCTTGTAACCACCCATATGGGTATCCTGAAAAACTATGGATACACAAATCCTCACTGTATCAATGCTTCTGTGGAATTTAACACAGACACTCTGGCCCCAAGCTACCACCTGCTTATGGGGGTTCCAGGAGAAAGCCACGCTCTGGACATTGCATCAAAATCAGGTCTGCCTAACTTTATTGTTAAGAATGCAAAACACTATATTGCGACTGAACAAACAGACGTTTCTGCTTTGATTAAAGGACTTTCAAAAAAGCATTCCGAACTGGATAAACTTCGAAATGCCGCAGAAAGAGAAAATCGGGCACTTGAAGAAAAAGAACTTAAGCTTTCTGAAAAAGAAGTCCAGCTCCGTAGAAAAGAACACGAACTTAAAAATAACAAGACTCGGGAGCTGGATGAATTCATGCGCCAGTCCCGGAGAGAGCTGGAAAATCTGGTCCGCCAGATTCGTGAAGGCGAAATTACCCGCGACAAAACTGTAAGTGTAAAACAGTACATTGCAGAACTTGAAGCAAACGGTCACAGACTTGAAGACGAACTTGAAGCAGAAGAAGAAAAAATCCGTGAAGCTGAAATCCAGGTTCAAAAGGTTGCTGAAAAAATCAGAGTCTCTCACAAAAAGACAAAGAAAAAGATGAAGCTTTCTGAAGCACTTAAATATGCAGAAAGTGCACCGTCCCTTTCCGAAAACACTGATGCAAAATCAAAAGGCGGCGCAAAAGAAGCTGTTCCTCTGACATTTGCGCCAGGAGTTGAAGTTGAAGTGGGCGCTATGAAAAACCGCGGTACTCTTGTAGAAAAAGACAAGAAAGGAAACTGGGTCGTACAGTTTGGAAGTGTCCGTATGACGGCAAAAGAAAAAGACATTCAGCTGGTAAAGGGACCTGAAAAAACTGCCACAGTTTCTGTAGTTGTTGAAAAAGCAAGTTCAGACAGCGAATATCCACAGTTCGAACTCCGCCTTCTTGGTATGTATGCTGACGAAGCTATCCGGGCTCTGGAACATCAGCTGGATTTATGTACAATCCACAACTTCCCTCGTTTCAGCATTGTTCATGGAAAAGGAAACGGCGTTCTTCAGCAGGCCGTCCACGACTACCTGAGCCACTATCACGGTGTAAAGGAATTCAGCTTTGCTCCACCGGAAGACGGCGGATTCGGAAAAACGTACGTGACTCTTCGCTAAAGCTCGAGTCCCGTTTGCATAGTGGAAATTATTTAAGTCAGTGCGCAAAGGTGCACTTTATGCATACATAGCTTTAAGAAAACTTTAAGGATTAAAAATTATATCTACAGACATGAATAGTACTGAAAAAGAAAGTAAGAAATTATTGTCCTCTGCTTTAGACCTGGGTTCTCAAATCCTGGAATGCGGGGGCGATGTAAATCACGTGGAAAAAATAATAAACAATATCTGTGTAGCCTATGGAGCACAACAAACTGACGTATTTGTAATTACATCAAGCATTGTTGTCACTATGAAACGCAATGATGATTCCTTCACTCAGACCCGGAGAATAAATCATTATAATACAGACTTCCGTAAGCTTGATGAATTAGTTGATTTATCAACTCAACTTTGCAACACAAAACCAAAATTGGAAGAGCTTGAAAAAGAAATCAAAGAAGCCTGTCAAAAAAACGTTTATCATCCCATACTGGAACTTGCAGGATACCTTCTTGCCTCTGGATCATTTGCAGTTTTTTTTGGTGGAAATTTTATGGACGGCATCTGTTCTGCTGTATGTGGTGCCGTTATATTTTTCTTTAATAAAAAACTGAACAAAGTCTGGAACAGTCAGTTAATTTTCTATTTAATTTGCTCACTTCTTTCAGGTTTAGTTGCCTTAATTCTTAAAAAAATTGGATTCTGTGCCAATGTTGATAAAGTAATGATCGGCTCAATCATGCTTCTGATTCCTGGCATTGCTCTTACCAATGCACTCCGTGATCTTTTTGCCGGAGATACCATTTCAGGAATATTGAGATTACTTGAAGCCTTGATTCAAGCTGCCGCCATTGCCTGCGGTTTTGCTCTTGCTGTTTTCCTTGGAGGTAAAATTTTATGATGGCTTACGTAATCCAGGTTTTTACTGCCCTGCTTGGTTCATTAGGCTTTGCAATTATTTTTAAAATGAAACGTCGACATCTGACAGCTGCCTGTATTGGAGGTGGGGCTACATGGATTGTTTATCTTCTTTCCGCTCATTTCGGACTGGATATTTTCGTTTCGAATCTGATTGCAACATTATTTGCATCTGCATATTCGGAAATAATGAGAAATTTCTGTAAAACTCCAAGAACAGTTTTTGTAATACCTGCAGTTGTTCCTTTAATTCCCGGAAGCAGTTTGTATTATGCAATGAGTGCAGTAGTTGCAGAAAACGAAAGTCTTGCCGCCGATTATGCAGTACAAACAGGACTGGTTGCAGGAGCAATTGCTTTTGGAATTCTTTTATTCACTGTATTTTTCCATGTTATTCATAAAATTTTCCGCCTACTTAAAAACAGAACACCTTTTCCATATTTGTAATATTTTACAAATCCCCGGAATCAAAGATGAGAATTTAAAATAAAAATGGCGTCCACTGATGGACGCCAAAGCCAATCCGCGAGTTTTTCTGTGTCTGTAAAGCAAACATGAAAATATTTATTAAGAAAACGGGACGCAGCGAATCGTGACTCTGGGGCATTCCGCAGTGAGCCCGCGAACGAGGACTCATGCCACAAGAGGCACGAATTCGCGTTGCTGGGCCCCGTTTTCTTTATGTGATATTTCAATATTTGCTTTGCGTCCTACTCCCATCCAAAAGTTGCAGGCGGTTTGTTTGTTGCGTCAAAGTAAAGTGCATCAACAAATGGAAGCGCTGCAATTTCACGAACAATTTTATCAAGCAGATCCAGTGGCAGCTGAGCAAAGCGGGCTGTCATAACGTCTTCTGAACATACAGGACGCAGAACAAAACTTGTTCTGTCTGCGCTTGTTGCATAAGGAAGAGTGATTGTCAGATGCTGGAAAATCTTGTCATACCAGCCAGATTCATGCAGGTTTGTAAGAACAATATTATCTGCTTCGCGGAGCTGATCCAGTCTATCTTTTGTACAGTAACCTTTCTGAAGTTTCAGGTCTTCATCTTTTACACCAGGTTTCTGCCACAGCTTAATCAGAGTACGATTCAGATATGTTGAAGAGTTTGTAATGTTACTTGAACAGGCTTCAATCTTTTCCCAGTATTTTGGAACATGACAGAATCCGTTTTCATCCTGAGCAAATGCCAGAACAGCTGGGAAACGGTAAGTACGGAAATCTCCCTGAACACCAACAGAACGAACAGGAAGAACTGAACGTACAAGCCCTTCCATACAGTGTTCACAGAATTCTGTAATCTTCATATTCTGAATTTCTTCTTTTGCTTTTGGAAGTTCTTCCAGATCTTTTTCTGACTGAACGCCTTCAGAACAGAGAACATTGATTGAAAGCCCAGGTCCTGGGAAAGGATGACGCATAACCAGGTCATCTGAAAGTCCCAGTTTCTTACCGATAGCACGAACTTCGTCTTTGTAAAGATCTTTCAAAGGTTCAATGATCATGCCCTGTTCAATAAGTTTCTGAATACCTTCAACACGGTTATGGTGTGTCTTGATTGTGTGGCTGTTTTTTGTTCCGCCCGATTCAATGATATCCGGATACAAAGTTCCCTGTGCCAGCATCCATTTAGATTCATCCAGGTTCTGAGCCTTTACAACGGCGTCACGTACAGTAATGAAGTTTTCTCCAACTGCCATACGTTTTTTCTGTGGATCTGTAAGACCTGCAATGGCATTAAGGAAGCTTGCAGATGCATCTTCTACAATAAAGTTATCAAATCCGAATTTGTGGTAAGCATCTGCAACCTTACGGCTTTCATCTTTTCTCATGAAACCGTTATCAATGTGAAGACCAAGAACTCTGTCCTGGCCCAGAGCTTTATTCAGAAGTGCAAAAGCGATTGTTGAATCTACACCGCCTGAAAGGAAAAGAAGAACATTCTTGTCGCCGTCTGCTTTGTGAGCATCATTTTTAATTCCTTCAAGAATTGTTGCAAGAACTTTGTCCTGGTCCCAGTTTACTTCCATTCCACAGTATTCTGCAAAGTTCTGGAAAATCTGATTTCCGCATGGAGTGTCTTTTACTTCACAGTGGCACTGAAGAGAAAATCTCTTTTTAGAAAGATTCTGAACAGCGGCATTTTTACAGTCTTTTGTAGAGCCGGCAACTTCAAAACCTTCTCCCAGTTCAAGAACTGCATCCTGATGGCTCATCCAAACCTGCTGACCATTAGAAAAATCAATTCCCTTGAAAAGTGGAGATTCAACTTCAGGATTAAGATTCAGCGTAGCAAATCCGAATTCACCAACATCAGCCTTTCCTACATTTCCACCATAACATTTTGACATAAGCTGGTGACCGTAGCACAGACCAAGGATAGGAATATCCAGATTCAGAATTTCTTCGTTAAATTCAGGAACCTTTTCATCATAAACACTTGAAGGTCCTCCGGAAAAAACGATACCTTTTGCATTTTCAAAAACTTCAAGAGAAGTTGAAGGTAATGCAATTTCAGAATAAAAACCAAGCATGCGGAAACGCTTTGCAATAAGGTGAGCATACTGGCTTCCAAAATCAAGAACAACGATTTTTTCGCGTGACATAAGAGCCCCTGAATAAAATAATATAGAAAATATTCGCTTATTTTACTTGTTTTCGGTTATCCATGCAATGCAGTCATCAGCATTCTGAAGCATTCCAACACTTCTATAAATGGAAGCTGCACGTTCTGCATAAAAAACCGCCTGTTTTTTTTCTTCTGCACCTGGACTTTTCTTTACCAGAATATTAGCGGCAGCCATGTAATCCTGTGCAATGCCGGCAACATTTTCAGCATCCTTATCATATTTAAGTGCATTGCCGATAGCATCCAAAGCTTCCTGTTTTTTTCCGTCTTTAGAAAAAGCTGCCGCACAAAGATACCAGTCATAAGCAATTTCAAAAAGATAACGGTTCTTTGCGTGAATATCGGCGGCATTTTTATAGGCCTCTGCCGCTGCCCCGTAATTCATAAGGAAAGAAGACCAGTCCCCTTTTGTTCTGTAAAGGAATGCAAGGTAATAAGGTTCTTTTGAAAGATTTTTTACTTCTGCATCCAGCAGTTTCTGAATTTCTGAATTTGTTACGGCGTCCAGGTCATTCTGGGCTTTAAAAAGTCTTGCCCGGCATTCATAAACCCGGATTACAGATTCCAGAGTCGGACGGGTTTTATCATCGGAAAGTGAAGCTGCCACTTTTGCATCAGATAACAGACTGTCAATGTAAGAAGGAAGAGCAAATGATTTTTCAGAAAGATCCACAACCGGGTTTTGAATTCTTAAAGAAAGCCCCGAAAGAAGGATTTTACATATCAAATCATTTTTATCGATGGAAACAGCCTGTGCGTAAGCATCCTCCAGATACTTTTCGGCTTTTTCATAGTCCCCGCGTGTAATTGCACTGTTTGCTTTTTCATAGTTATCGTAAGCATGCTGCGAAATATCAGTATAAACCATCTGACGCTTTGGTGCAGATGAACACCCTGCAATAAAAACAAGCGCTAAAACCCATGAAAATTTCCTGCACTCAACTATTATTTTTCTTACATTCATAAAATATTTCCTACAAAATCAATTATTAAAACTCTTCACTTCTCATATTCGGTGTAGCACTTGTTTCCTGGCTTCTGTCAGGAACACCTTTTCTGATAAGAGGATTATTCTTAACTCCAGTCAGAACATCCTGAAGCTGCAGAAGCAGCATATCAACCTGACTAAGAGTTGAATCAAGCTGAGGTGTTGTATTTTCAATAAGTGTACCGGCCTGGTCCCCAAGTCCGCCAACCATTGTAAGAAGGTCATTAAGGCTTACAAGAATTTCTTCAATTGATTTCCATGCGTCATCACCAAGAAGGGCTGCAACAGCTCCAGCGTCTCCGCCAAGTTTTCCAGTAAGAACTGTAATATCTCGTGTAAGAACTTCCACATTTGCTGTAATGCCTTTTATGTGCTGCATCATTTCGGCAAGTTCATTCTTACGTTCCTGTCCATTACGGCCAGGGCGAACTGTTCCTGTAAGTCCATCATCCAGATCGTTAAGAAGTCTTGTAACTGTATCCAGAAGCGGTTCAACTTTATCGATAATGGCAGTAATTGAATCTCCGCCCTTATCACTTTGAACCAGACGCTTTTCGCGGATTTTCATGCCTTCACGGGAATCGTAGCGGTATACTTCTGAACCAGGTTCAATGAACCCCTGACCTTTTCCCGGATGCCATACAAAGGAAGTTCCAAGACCAAGAATATTTGAACTAAACTCCAGAAGTGAATATTCCTTTGCGTATTCCATGTAATCATCCAGAATATAGAATTCTACAATAACCTGATCATCCTGAAGATTGATGCTTTTTATTTTTCCAATACCAAAGCCTTTGTATGTAATATCCATACCGGCCTTTATGGAAGATCCGCTTTCAAAACGGGTGTAATAAATATTTTTACGCACAAACCAATTCTGCCGGGCGCCCAAAGCAAACACCAGCACCATAAGAACTAAAAGCGCCACTACAGAGAAAAATCCTACAATCTGATCTGCATAACGAATTTTAAATTTCATTGTTTTTCCCCATCTTCTCCATCAATTTTATCCATAAGTTTATCAATATCAGTTCTAACCGCTTTACGTGTTGTCTGCAGTTTTCCGTCTTCAATAATATGCAAAGTTCCCTGGAAGTTTTTAATAAAGTCATTATTGTGACTTACATAAACAATTGTATTTCCAGCATCAACAAATTCCTTCAAAAGCCCCATAATCAAATCACTTGAAGCAATATCCAGTGCCGCCGTAACTTCGTCCAGAAAAAGAATTTCAGGCTTTGTAAGCATAGCCCGGGCAAAAGCCACTTTTTTCTGTTCCCCTGCAGAAAGATCTGCCGGTCGCAGACTTAAAGGTCGATTAAAATTCACTTTTTCACATACCTGAGCTATTTCATCTTTCATCTGTTCCGGCGGCATTTTTGGATAATGAATTTTTAAAGGAAGATTCAGATTCTGGCTGATATCCTGATTTGCCCATAAAGCCGCATCCTGGAATATAAAACTGCAGCGACGACGGAAATCCAGATTCTTTTCCTTGTTCATTAACTGAATGTCATTTCCTTCAAAAAGAGACTTTCCGCTGGTAGGAACCAGAATTCCTGAAATCAGTTTGATTAAAGAGGTCTTACCACAGCCTGACCTTCCAAGAAAACCTGTTATGCTGCCTTTTTCTATTGTCAGGCTTACATCCTCTACAATTACTTTCCCATTCTGCGAGAAGCCAATATTTTGTACATCAAACAAAGTCATTTTCTTTTCCCCGTCAGAAAATAAACGGCAGTACAATAAACAGAACGTCTGCCAGAATAATAAATAAAAAGGAATTACCTACCGCCTTAATACCGGCAACAGGAATCTCTGTAGAAGCACGGATTACTGCAAATCCTGCATAAGTTGAACACAAAGAAATTATCATGCCAAAAACAAGACTTTTTGAAATGGATAACAAAATTGTCTGGATTGAAAGAGCCTGAAAAAGCATCTGAAAATAATCTGCAGAACCGGTAGGATCCACAAAACGGGCAACAACATAAGGTCCAAGAATTCCGCAGAATGAAAAATAAAGATTCAGAAAAAATACCGAAAGTGTAACACCTAGAAAACGTGGGGCTGCCAGATGACCGATAGGATCTATACCGAAAGACACATAACTTTCTATCTGATGGCTTGTCACCATACCACCGATTTCTGTTGCAATGGCTGTTGCCGAGCGGGCAGTTACCACAAAGGCAACAAGAAGAGGTCCCAGTTCCCGGGTCATAATCAGTACCAGAATCTGATAAATAAGTGACGACTGTCCGATTGAAAGCAGAAAAGAGTTTCCCACAAGATAAAGTCCGCTTCCAAGTGCCAGGGAAAGAACTGCAACTAGGGAAAGAGCTTCTATAAACGTAAACAGCAGCTGCATGATAAGGATTTTTCTTGCCGCTTTTTCACGAGAAAAGAAAAAGAAAGAGCTGGAAAGAACGCGACCTATAAAACCGAAAATATAAGGCAGTCCCGATACTTTAGCAATAACAGATTTTCCAACTTTTTCAAACATTTTACTATTATAACGTTTTTTTTAAAAATAGATAATATTTCTATGTTATTTTCAAATTTTGGAGATTTTTAACATTTATAGTACTTTTTTGATGATAATTTCTACTTTTTATGATAGAATAATCATTGAAACTTATAAATATTATTTTAGGAGTATTTATATCTGCTTATGGATAAGAAAAACACTACATTGAAACCAAAAATACCTTTGGCAGCCTATATTCTGATTGCAGGAGTTTATCTTGCACCAAACTTTCTAGGAGGTCTTTTCTGCTACCTTGGAGGCGGACTTACCAACAGAGAATGGCGAAATTTAACAAAGAAACCAATAATTCTCTTAATCTTTTTGATTGTAATAGCATGTGCAGTCTGTTCATGTCTTTTAATGAAGAAAAAAATTGAAAAATGCAATCCTGAATCTAAAGAAGATACAGACAAACTGAACAAACTGCTTAAGATAATGGATTATGTGAATATTGCGCTTCCTATTACTCTCTGTGGAATAACCTGTTTTGCTTTTGTAAAGTCTGCAACACAAATGTTTCCTCTGACTTGTTTTGGAAATTCCATGACATTCATTCCGAGTCTGGCTTTCTTTATGATCGGGACACTATTTCTGACAGGACTTCTCTGTTACACAGCTTCAATCCAGATTATTGAAAAACGTCTTTCATGGCTTCCGTTCAGCAAAGAAAAGATTACTATGGATTATTCCTCAAGAAACCTGCTGGTTATCCTTTTTATGATTACAGGTATTATATTCCATATTTTTGCCAGTCTCTTTGTACCTGCAAATATTGCGCTTGGATCTGCCATCGTTACAAAACGTATTCTTCCAATCTTTATTTATTCAGCAGTTCATGTTTTTCTGGTTGAATTCCTTCTGATTGGCGATGTTAAACACGCAATCAAAAACATCGAAAATATGGCTGACAAACTTGCTCAGCGCGACTACACTATCAGCGAAGCTCCAGTTACACAGCGTTCAGAACTTGGTTCGGTTATTGTCAGCATGAACAAATTCTTCCGCCAGACACGGGACCTTATTAAAGGTATGGAAACTTCCACAAAGGCCACAGCACGTTCTTCTGAATATCTTGTTTCAAACATGGCTTCAGCTGGTGAAAACGTTTCAAGCATTTCAAATGCAATCAGCGCTGTTGAATCAGAAATGCAGAACCAGAGCGCAGGCGTTGAAGAAACTTCTGCTACAGTAAACCAGATTCTTGGAACAATCAAAAACCTGAACAATGCCATTGAAAATCAGGCTGCTGGTGTTACACAGTCTTCTGCTGCCGTTGAAGAAATGGTTGCAAACATCAACTCTGTAACGGCTATCCTTGAAAAGAATAATGCTGCTGTAAACAGTCTTAGCGAAGCTTCTGAAAAAGGACAGACTTCTGTTAAAGTTGCTGTAGATACTGCAGAAAACATTATCAATCAGAGTGCAGGCATTATGCAGGCTTCCAGCATGATTCAGACACTTGCAAGCCGCACTAACCTGCTTGCTATGAACGCCGCAATTGAATCGGCTCATGCCGGCGAAGCCGGAAAAGGATTCAGTGTTGTTGCTGATGAAATCCGTAAACTGGCAGAACAGTCTACAAATCAGGGAAAATCTATTGATGAAAGCCTTAAAGCCCTTTCTGAAAGCATTGCTGCAGTTTCTGAAAACATCAAAACTGTTCAGTCTGAATTCGAAACGATTTACACCCTTGCCCAGACTGTTAAAAATCAGGAATCAGTAATTTCAAACGCAATGGCAGAACAGAGTTCCGGTAACCAGCAGGTTCTGGATGCAATGCGTTCTATCAACGATGCAACAGTTATCGTAAAAGACGGTTCAGCTGAAATGCTCAACGGCGGAGAACAGATTGCAAAGGAAATGGAATCACTCAGCGCCGTTACCCGCGTAATCAACGAAAAAATGGCACTTATTGGTACCGGTGCACATCAGATTTCAGATGCAATTACCATTGTTAATTCAAATACAGCTGAAACACAGCGTAATATTCAGGCTATTCAGGAAGATATCGATTCTTTCAAGCTGAATTAAACTGAAAATCTCTTTTTATACCTTATCCGCAAAGACTTAAGCTCTTTGCGGATTTTTTTTTATCCCGGAAACCACGCTGCAACCTCAAAAAAAAGCAGAAATTATGGTATAATCTTAAAACATACTAAAAAGGATAAAAAAATGGCAGATTATCACGAATTCCCGGCCGCTCCTGAAGGAACACCGGTTTCTAACTTTGTACATCTTCATGTTCACTCAGACTATTCTCTTCTGGACGGCGCCCAGAAAATTGACGCCATTGTCGCAAAAGCAAAACGTCTGAACATGCCTGCAGTTGCTCTTACAGACCACGGAAACATGTTTGGCGCACTGAACTTTGAAAAACTCTGCCATGTAAACGGAATCAATCCGATTGTCGGATGTGAATTTTATGTTGCCTACGGCGACCATAAAGCCCAGGAACGTGCTCCATACGGAAAAGGCGGTAAAGGCTGCAAATATTTCCACTTAATTCTTTTATGCGAAAACATGACCGGCTATAAAAACATGTGCTGGCTGAACTCCATAGGTTTTACAGAAGGTCAGGCTTTCGGTAAACCACGAATTGATTTTGAGCTTTTAAAAAAGTACCACGAAGGAATAATCTGTCTTTCAGCATGTATTGCCGGGGAAATTCCACAGCTCTTAGCTTCAGGACGCACTGAAGAAGCCTATAAAGTTGCTGCAGATTACAGGGATACCTTCGGGCCCGACCACTATTACATTGAAATCCAGGACCACGGTATGCGGGAACAGCGGGAAGTTGCACCGAAGCTTCTTAAACTGGCCCGGGACCTTAATATTCCTATCGTACTTACAAACGACTGCCACTATACAGAAAAAGAAGACTGGGAAGCCCAGGATGCCCTTAAATGTATCGGATTCAAAAAACTGATTAAAGACAGCATTCCTATGGGAACCGATGACGACGGAACACGTCACCCTGAATTCTACTTCAAAAGCGAAGAAGAAATGCGCCAGACTTTCTACGGCGTTGAAGGCTTTACTCCAGGAGTAATGGAAGAAATGATTGCAAACACCACAAAAATTGCAAACATGTGTAACCTCACAATTCTTCAGTATTCAACTCCTGAACTTAAAGGCACCCTTCCCCGCTTTGAACTTCCTGCCGAATTCCGTACACACGGAGATGACTACCAGTCTGACCAGAATGACTACATGATTCACCTGGTTATGGAAGGTCTTAAAAAAAGATATCCTACTAATTACGAAGACGAAGAAATTCAGAAACGACTTAAATATGAACTTGAAATCATTACTGGTATGGGTTTTGCCGGTTACTTCCTTATCGTTTGGGAGTTCATCAACTGGTCAAAATCTGACTGGGATACAGTACATAATAAACCCAAGCACAGAATTCCAATCGGGCCAGGACGTGGTTCCGGTGCAGGTTCTCTTGTAGCCTACTGTCTTGGAATTACAGACATTGATCCGTTCCGCTTCGGACTGATCTTCGAACGATTCTTAAACCCTGAACGTGTTTCCATGCCGGACTTCGACGTCGACATGGACTTCGACTTCAGACAGGAAATCATCCAGCATACCCGCGATCTGTACCACGACGAAAACGTAGGGCATATCGTAACCTTCGGTACCCTTAAACCTAAGAACTGTCTTGCCGACGTTGGCCGCATCTTAGACATTCCGCTTTCCGAAGTTAACATGCTGAAAAAATGTATTCCAGAAAACCCTAAGGCAAAACTTAAGAATGCCTTTGAAGAACCAACAGAAAAATTCCCAGACGGCGGTCAGCTTATTCCTTACAAGGATGATCCTCGGTATCAGAAACTTTTCAGCCTTGCTTCGCGTCTGGAAGGCATGTTCCGTAACACAGGTCTTCACGCTTCAGGTATGGTTATCGGGCTTACACCTCTTCCAGACTGGGCTCCGGTTTTTGCTATTACCGATGCCGACGGCAAAATGAAAACTGCCGTTCAGTACACCATGGATATTATTGAACCATGTGGACTGGTTAAATTTGACTACCTGGGGCTTAAGACCCTTTCTCTTATCCGTTATGCGGAAGACATTATCAACAAGCACCGTCCGGAAGGAACTCCGGAATTCAGCGCAGGTGATGTTTCTGAAACTGATGAAAAAACTTTCGAACTTTTCTGCCGTGGTGACTCGGTGGCCATCTTCCAGTTCGAAAGTCCTGGTATGCAGAAAATTTTGCGCCAGTGTCAGCCTCACTGTATTGAAGAGCTTGTTGCCTTGAACGCCCTGTATCGTCCGGGGCCATTGGATTACATTCCTCAGTACATCGACGGTAAATGGAAGCCTGAAACAATCCACTACCCTGACCCTTGTCTGGAACCTCTTCTTAAGGAAACTTACGGGGTTATGGTTTACCAGGAACAGGTTATGCAGGTTGCCCAGAAAATTGCCGGTTTCTCTCTTGGTGGTGCCGATATGCTTCGCCGCGCCATGGGTAAAAAGAAACTGGACGTTCTTATGAAAAAGAAGGACGAATTCATTGAAGGTGCTAAAGCTCAGGGCCACACTGCAGAACACGCCGGTGACATTTTTGAAATCATGGTTCCATTCGCAGGATACGGTTTCAACAAGTCTCACGCCGCAGCTTATTCAGTTCTTGCTTACCGTACAGGATTCTTAAAGGCCAACCACCCTGCAGAATTCATGGCTGCCAACTTAACAAACGAAATCACTTCAACCGATACCCTGCCGGTTTATATTGAAGAAGCCCGCAGCATGGGTGTTCCTGTTGATGCTCCAGACGTTAACCGTTCCGACGTTATTTTCGACGTTGTTGACGGACGTATTGTATTCGGACTTAAAGGTATTAAAGGAATGGGTGAAGCGGCTGCCCAGGAAGTTGTTCGTGAACGCACAGAGAACGGTCCATATAAATCATTTATGGATTTCATTAGCCGTGTAGATCTGCACACAGTAAACAAACGCGCCATAGAAGTTCTTATTAAGACTGGAGCTTTTGACCACACCGGCGAAGCCGAAGGATTAAACTTGAACCGCCCAACCCTCCTTGCAAACATGGAAGCCGCAATGGAACATGCCGAAAAAATCAATGCTGAAAAGAATTCTGCACAAGGATCCCTTTTTGGTGATGATGACGACACAGGCTTTGCACAGATGACTGAATTCAAGTTCAACATAATCGGAGACCTTCCACGTATGGAACTTCTGAACATGGAAAAAGACTGTATCGGTTGTTTCGTTTCCGGTCACCCTCTGGATGATTACAAACTTGCTATTGAGCGGGCAGTAAACTGCCGGGCATCAACCATTGCAAAAATCGCACAGGAAGAAAAAACCGATAAAGAAAGAGCCATTGCAGCAGGTGCCAAACCATGGGATCTGAGAAACTCAGGAAAGCTTTATACAATTCTTGGAATGGTTACAGGGCTTAGAACCATTGTAACAAAAAAAGGAACACCAATGGCTTTTGCAAAACTTTCCGATTATGATGGTTTCATCGATATGACTTTCTTTAGCGACAAATGGGAACAGCTGAAAACCCAGGTTGTAGAAGGTGGCATTTACGCATTCCGCGGACGAGTTGAAGTAAGTGAACAGAGACCTGATCCTAGCTTCATTGTTGATTCAATTGAAGATCCTTCGAAACTTGAAACACATTCTGTTCGTGAAGTCCACATTGAACTTGATACAGATGCCCTCACCCGCATTACATTGCAGCCGCTTCGCGACATTATTTCTGAAAGCTCAGGAAACTGCAAAGTTCTTTTCCACATTCAGGAAGACAGACAGTCCTTTGTTGTAAAAGGAAACGATTTCATGCACATGGATAATTCCCCGGCAAAACTGGACTCAATCAGAAACCTGAATATTGTAAAAAAAGTCTGGACTGAATAATTCCGTTATTTAAGAATCTGTTCACAGCGAATAACGTATTCAATAAATTCAATCTCTGAAACAGGCTTGTCTCCTTCAAAAAGGAGGCCGTCTGTCAGATGAATTATTTCTTTCTCAACAACTCCGATACATGCATCAAAGTCGATGCTGTTCATAGGCACATCGGCTACAGGACTTTCTGCATTTGCTCTGCGGGAAAAACGGGTAGAATATGCATTTAGAAGCTTCATATTACCTGTTTCGCGAACATATACATTCCACAGAAATCTTGCGCAAAGTGTACGTGTAATTTCACCTGAAGAAATCATTTCTTTTGAAGAAAAGCCGTCCTCATCAATATCGCCGACAGCACTGAAATAACCTGCGGCTTCAAGTTTTTTTACAAGAGACGCAGTTGTAATTTTTGAATCCAATGTAAACTCATCGAGAAGCCCTGTATTTTCGGTTGTCAACGTTACCATTCTTTCACAGGAAATAGCAGCCCCTGGATCTGCAGAAATAACCGATGCTCCAGCAGAATGGAATTTCCATGCATTGTCTCTAAGAGAACCATATTTTTCCCGGTACACAGTTTCATTCTTCTGATCAAAAATAAGGAAGGCATTATCCATATTTGCCACAGCTTCACCATAATTTTTGTTTTTATAAAGAAGAATGCCTTTTTCAAGAAGGAAAAGTGGATTATCAGAATCAAATGAAAGATATTCATTTAAAAGATTAAGAGATTCAGAAGTATTTTTCTGAAGTCTCGAATTCAAAAGAAGAACATATTCATCACCACTTTGAAGTGCTTTTGCTTTTTCATAGCATTCCGAGCTTTTCTTTGTTTTTCTTTCAAGAAGAAGAACAAGACCTTCAAAAGCCTGAAGGCGTGCAGAAAGTGAAGGTTCGGTATGAACTGAAAGTTTTGATTCAACATCAGAAACAAACCTGTCCATTTCTTTCATACTTACAACACTTCCTGTAAGAGCCGCACTGTCAAAATCTATAAAAGAATTTTCAAAAGAAGAAGTTTCTCTTGTTACCGAACTTTCAGAATCTGTTTGAACAAGAACATCTTCCTGTAAACTTGCACAGGAAAAAAAAGTCAGACAACATAAACCGGCAAAACTGGCCATAATAAAAGATTTCTTCATAAAAACTCCTTCGATATTATGGTACATATAAAATCAAATAAACTATATTTGATTTATATGTACCCTTATATTCTAATATATAAGTCGCCAGCCGTTAAGTCTGTTATCAAGGGAAAGACAGATACATTCATTTTTACGGTCACCGTCCAGATCCATAAACAGTGGACGGCCATAACCTGAAACAGGGAAACAACCAATCATATCAAGATATTCTGTAAATCCATAAATAACATTTCCATCACCGCAGACAAATATTTCTTCATATCCGTCGTTGTCAAAATCAGAAATTGTAATATATGCAGTTCGGGCGGTAAGATGAGGAATCTTGATTTTTGTAAGAAGTTCTTCTGAAAAATCTGAAGCATGAATACTGTAAAGAGTTCCGTCTTCAGAAAGTGCAACAAAAGAATTGCCGCATTTTTTTACATTTGTATAGAAAACTCCGTCCAGCTGAATAGTTTTTTGTTCAGGAACATACCCAGAAATATTAGTCAAAGTGAGAAGTCCGGATTGAGAAACAAATCCAAGAACAAAACCTTTATCAGTTTTCATTACGTCGGGGCTACCAAAGCCTATTCCATCTATCGGATAAAACTCACTGTTTTCTTCCTTTGTTTCAATCACATGAAAACCACCCATAAAGCTTCTTTCATACAGCACTATTTTCTCTGTATTTTTTCCTTCGAAAGAACCTTTTACAAAAAGTGGTACTGTAGATATATCATCAAATGATTCAACTTTTTTCTGGGTAAATTTTCCGTCACTACCTACCTCAATCAGATTCTGTCCCTTAGCATTGAAAATCATTTTTTCTTCTGATGCGCTGATTCCCGATGAAGGTACAAAACCTGTAACTTTTGGGAACCCTGAAGGATCCTTAAGTTTTTCATCAAGGAAATATACAGTTCCGTCTCCGGTCAAAGCCCAAAGTGCTCCCCCCTCTTTTTTATTGGAAACTTCAGCTGCACAAAGATATTTTAATCCGTCTATTACACGTTCATTTTTTTCCTGACTTGCAAGATTGTACGAAACAACTTTATTTCCCTGACGATAAAAAACTACTCTGCTGTTCTTAATTTTTGACCCATAAAGTTCTGACGAAACTTTTCCTTCAACAGAAACCGGGAAACCTGCAAGTGTCATAGTAGATGGAGTTTTACTTTCAACAGAGCTTAATGAAACTTCCAGTTTTGAATCTTTTACACGAAGATCAAGGCGTCCAATATTGTAAAGTGAAAGGATCTTTGAAACTGAAGATTTTGATTTCAAAAAGAACGGAATGCTTCGTTCAAGATTGTAATAAAGGCTTGCAGATGAACTTTGTGAAAAATGATTTGAAATTTCTTTCCAGTTGTCATTCTGCGAAAGTCGTGTTCCATTCTTAATTGCAGCATTGATTGCCGCAAGATTTTCAGGACTCTGAGAGAAATACATAAAACCATCTTTTACCATGTAATATGGCGACGGAATACGAATTCCAAAACTTTCAAGAATCACCTGTATGAAAGATGGCAGTTCAATGCGTGGAAGGCGAACGTTATCCATAATGAGACTTGTATCGCTCTGCAGGATAATTGAACTGAAAATTGTCTCAAACACTTCACGACGTTTTTTTTCATCCTTTATCTTAAGCACAAAAACAGGTTCTGCTTTCTGTTCAAGACCAAGGACAGCATATTCATCGTCTGTCCACGAGAAAATTAAATTATCAATACTGTCATGAAAAATCATGCCTGAAAGACTCTGTGCAGTTCCCCATTTATTTTCAAGCCCAAGTTTATCACCTGTTGCAAAGAAAACAGCATTCTTTAATTCCTGCAAAGATCCTACAGAAAGGACTGTATAATATTGAACAAAAGCCGGAAGTTTTTGAATAAGTGACGGAATTTTTGAGTCGCGATTCAAAATATGGGCAACCGGATTTTCTTCATTTTCATTATTCATAACAAAAGGAACTGAAACAGAAAGGTTCAAATTATGGTCTGTAATATCAAAATCTACAGTTGCAAGTTCTTCTTCAGGAAGACATGTTGCAACAGCTTTAACATAATCATTATCAGTTCCGAACATATCTAAAACTTTACGGCTGTCTGCAGTAACTGCAAAGGAAGAAGCAAGTTTTCCGGAAAATGATTCTTTTTTTGCATTAGAAAGAGACTGGGAATTTCCACCGGCCATTACTTTTTCAAAAAGTGCTTTTGATGAAGAAGCAATGACAAGGTTCTTTCTGATCATTGCATAAAAAACTGTATCTTCAATTCCATATTCAAAATAGGTTGTACCGTCATTTTTTACAATCGAAAGATTTTCAACAGGTTTAAAGTTCAAATAAACAGGAGCAAATTTTACAATACCGGAAAGAATTCCTGTATCAAGAACTGCAAGGAACTCATTGTTTTCATAAAGCATAAAATCAAGACGGCGGGAAAGAACAAGATTCACAATCTTATTTGTACGCAGCCCTGACTGACGAAAATCTATCAGGACAGGTTTTACAGAAGCAAGTCCCGGCTCAGAAAGAAGAATATCTGCCGCCTGAAGATCGAAAAGCGGATTCACAGAATCCCAGACAGAATCTGTGCGGAGGTGAACCGAAAATCCGTCAGGAACAGAATCAGAAATATCGGCTCTTATGCAGAAATTAACTCCAAGCCATAAAGCCAGAATCAGAACAACAATAAGGATAAAATATACTATTCCAAGAAGGAGTTTTACCACAGGATTCTTTTTCTTTTTTGATTTAACCTCAGGAGTTACTGTTGATTCTTCCATTTTTATTCCTTTTTTAATTTAATTTATGCAAAAAAAAAGCCGTGCGATATGAAACAACTGTCAGCGGCGGCAGGTTTCAAAAACACACGGCGTTTACCTTTAAACAGACAAGTCTATTCTGTAAGGATTCTGATAACTTCAGCTTTGTCCTGAGTGCTCAGGATTTCCTGACGTTTTTCAGGGCTCTTGAACAGAAGGCTTACTTCTGCCAGGAACTGAAGATGTGGACCAGTTTTGTTGATTGGTGACAGAGTCATGATAAAAATTCTGCATGGTTCCTGATCCAGTGAGTCGAAATCAACCGGATTGTCAGAAATACCAATACAAGCAACCAGGTCTGTTACTGTATCTGTTTTTCCGTGAGGAATAGCGATTCCATGTTTCATACCTGTTGACATTTTGCGTTCGCGGTCCAGAACGCATTCACGTGCTGAGTTTTTGTCTGTAACTTTTCCGGCTTTAACCAGAATTTCCAGCATTTCGTCAACGATTTCTTCTTTTGTAGTACCTTTAAGGTGCAGATTTACTGTGTCTGTTGTTAATACTGTTCTCAAATCCATACATATAATATTAGTTTTCCGTCGCACGATTGTCAATAAAAATATTCTTTTATATTCCAGATAAATCTGATATTCTATTTTTCATGACAGATGTAGAAAAATTCACCAGTGACGTTTCAAAACTTAAAAAAATGGACCGTCACGAACATAACAATGTTACAGACTATAACCGTCTGAGTAATCCTCTGGCCGATCTTTTTGCAAAGTCTTCACAGGTTGAAAAAAGCTTTGCAAACACTATTTTTGACTACTGGGAAAAGAATTATATCTGGAACCAGGCCGATTTAAGCGAAGCCCCAACAGATGATGATGTTGCCAAACTGGGAGCTTTTCTTGCTTTCCTGAACAATTCAGACGAAAACTGCGAGCTTGTAACAGACGAAGACTGGAAAAACCTTGCTGAACTTGTAAATTTCGAAGCCGAAGATATGGATATCGGAAAACTTACAGAACTTATGTCCATTCTTGTAGATCATCATGCTTTATAACAAATGTGAACAGTGCCCTAGAAAGTGCGGCGTAAACCGCGAAGAAAAAGTAGGATTCTGTAAAGAACCTGCTGCATTACGCATTGCCAGTGCGGGCCTTCATTTTGGCGAAGAACCTCTCATTACCGTAAAAGGCGGAAGCGGCACTATTTTTGTTACAGGCTGTACCCTCCGCTGCGCCTTCTGCCAGAATTATCAGATTTCACAAAACGGTATAGGCCGGGAAATCAATTCCGAAGAATTCACAAAAATCTGTCTTGATTTACAGAAAATCGGGGCTGAAAACATCAACATCATTACGGGAAGCCACCATATTCCTCTTCTTGCACAGTTTATCCGCGATGCCAAAGATGCAGGCTGTACCATTCCTTTCTGCTGGAACAGTTCTGCCTATGAAAGCGTAGAAATGCTGGAACTTCTGAAAGGTCTTGTTACAATCTGGCTTCCTGACCTTAAAACTCTGGACTCCGCCTTAAGTGCAAAACTTTTCAAGGCGCCTGACTACCCTGAAGTTGCAAAAAAAGCCATCACCTGGATGATGGAAAATAATCCTATTAATATAGAAGAAGTTAGTCGAAATGGCGAGACTTTTGAAAAAATGACGTCGGGAGTCATTATCCGGCACCTGTTCCTTCCGGGAAAATTCGAGCAGACTTGTGACACTTTGAGCTGGCTTTCTGAAAATGCCGACGGCAGAGCTGTCATTTCACTTATGAACCAGTACACTCCGGTTCCTTTCGAAGAAGATACTAAATGTCTCGAAGAGCGTAAAAAGAGTCTTTCCGAAATTGAAAACCGCCTCACTTCAACAGTAGAAGATGAAGATATCCGGGACATGCTCGAAATTTACGACTTTGATTATCTTTTCTATCAGGAACTTTCGGATGATACATCCTGGCTTCCAGACTTCCGCAATTTTCAGCCTTTCCCAAACAAGCTTGCAAAACCAATATGGCACTGGAATAGTAAAATTGAGAATTGACAATGGATAATGGATAATGGATAATTATCATAGAGGAAGATGTCTGGTTGTAATGAAAGAAGGATTTCTGGATGCGGAAGAAGATATTTTTTTGTGTAAGTATTTTTTTAATTACATCACTCTGCGTATATTCTCTGGATGTAGTAGAGACAGCAAATAAAGAATTTCTGACGCTTGAAGAAACTATTAAACTGGCTGAAAAAGATGAAAAAAAATATACCCAGATGATTTCTGATTTTAAGTTTCTGAAAAATGCCACGGAAGGACATATTCAAGCTGATTTTAAAGAAATAGATTCTGTAATAAATAAGTACCCTTACATGCCCTGTACAGAAGCAGTTCGGTTTCTGCTGCTTCCAGATAATGAAGTATTAAATTCTGCAAATTACATTTACTCGGTCTTTGCCGGATGCCCTGCTGATAACACTATGAAAGATAAGATTTATCTTAGAATTCTTGAAGCATCTCTAAAGGAAAACAATTTCCACTGGTCTTATAACGCAGCCCGGGATCTTTCTGACAAGGCAAAAGAAACCATTGTCTACAAATCTTTTATGACCGCCATTTCACAAAATTAGTTTTTCCGGCAGCTGTCAATTTTCAATTCTCAATTGTCAATTATCAATTATTTGCTATACTTTCCTTATGACACAAATTGGAAAACTTACAGGAACCGCTGTGCCTCTTGGCGCATTGCGAACAGAAAAAGCCGCTTGCATCGGTGAATATACAGATTTAAAAAAACTTGCTGATTTTGCAAAAAAATCGGGACTGGGACTTATCCAGCTGCTTCCGGTAAATGATTCGGGAACACAGAGTTCGCCATACTCTGCCCTTTCAGCCTTCGCACTTCATCCAATCTATCTTTCGCTGGAATCAATTGAAGGCTTTGACGCAATCTATAAATCAAATGCAGAATTCAAAAAAAATTACGACGCATTCATTTCCTACCACAAAGACGCGGAACGCTTCAGCTATGACGATGTAAATAACTCAAAAGATTATTTTCTCCGCCAGATTTACGCAGAAACTGAAACTGCAAAAAAAGGAAAAGCTTCAAAGGACCTGGAAAGTTTTATCAAAAATAATGACTGGGTAATTCCTTATGCCGTTTACAAAAACCTGAAGTATTCCTATATGCAGGCTTCCTGGAAAAGCTGGAAAAAAACAGACACAGGTCTTTCAGAAGAAGAAATAAAAAAACGTTGGGAAGCCGAACCCGCTCACCTTTACTACGCATGGCTACAGGCTGAATGTGAAAAACAATTTTCTGAAAGCGTAGAATATTGCCGTAAAAATAAAATACTGATTAAAGGCGACCTTCCGATTCTGATGAATGAAGATTCCTGCGATGCCTGGAGCCATCCTGAAATTTTCAACCAGTCACTCAGGGCTGGGTCTCCTGCTGACGGCGAAAATCCTACCGGACAGAACTGGGGCTTTCCAACTTACAACTGGAAAAACCTTAAAGCTGATAAATATACATGGTGGAAAAACCGACTTATCAATGCTGCCAAATTTTATGACGCATACCGTCTGGACCATATCTTAGGATTCTTCCGTATCTGGGCAATTCCTGAAAATGACTGCAACGCATTAAACGGTCACACAGAGCCATTCGCAGGCTTCAAGGTAGACGATCTTTATGAACTTGGTTTTGATGACGACCGCATAAGATGGCTTTCAGTGCCTCACGTTCCCACACACGTGATAGAAGACATTACATGGAACCACGAAAAAAGCCACGAAATATTGAAGCTCTTTGCGACAAAACTCCCGGGTGAAGAACTTTGGCTTTTAGACGGAGCGGGTAAAAAAGCATTCGGCTCAAAAACCATTGAAGAAACTGATCTTTCCGGAATGGAGCTCTGCACAGAAGAAGCTTCTGTAAAAATAAAGGAATATCTTGTGAAAGCCTGGAGCGACAGAACTCTTATTCCTATGGGGAAAAATAAATTTGTTCCAAGCTGGATTTACGGACAGAGCACTTCATGGGGTACCTTAAACGACGTTGAAAAAGAAAAGCTTTCAAAACTTTTTGAAGCCACATCTATCAAAGAGAACAAAACCTGGGAAAAGAATGCAACAGAAATTCTTTCCGCATTAACAAAAGCAACAAATATGATTCCTTGCGGCGAAGACCTTGGTGTGGGCTTTGAATGTGTTCCTCGGGTTATGAAAAAGCTTGGCATTCTTGGACTTCGCGTTGTACGCTGGTGCCGCCAGTGGGACGAAGAAGGCCAGCCTTATGTTCCTTTTGAGGACTACGAACCTTTAAGCGTCTGCACAACAAGTGTTCACGACTCAAGCACAATGCGGGAATGGCTGGAAAGTAACAAAGAACTTTATATTTCTGCAGGTCAGTTAACAGAAGAAATCAAAGAAGAAAAAACACAAGATGAAACTGTTGCTGAAAATACAGAGAAAAAAGAAAAATCTCTTTCCATGGAAGAACTTCTTAAAGCCTGTAAATCTGCAGAAAGTGCCTGGTTTATTCCACCCCTTCAGGACCTTCTATATATGAATGAAAAATACTGGAAGGAAAATGCAAAAGACGAGAGAATCAATATGCCGGGCTCAGTAAACCAGTTCAACTGGACTTACCGCATCCCGACCCAGCTTGAAGAACTTTTAGCAGACGAAGAACTCTGCAAGAAAATCAAAGAGCTTTAATAGAAATATCTGCAGGGGCTTAATTGCCCCACAATGTTTGATCTATTTCGTCGACACGTTCTTTTACAAAATTTACAGGTCCTGAAACCTCGAAATTTCCTTCGCTTTCTGCAGTTCCAGCTTTTGTCTTAAGAGTGTCACATAATGCTTTAATTTCTTCTTTTGGCAGTTTATCCCAACGTTCTTTTATCATTTTTCTGAACCAAGGTGCTTTATTGAACAATGTAAACCAGAAATTTGAACGGTCATATTCATTATTTTCAATAACATACATAGGCTGATATGCGCCGGCATAATATTTAGGACCTGCTCCAAAGAATGTAGAATCACCATCATATTTAATATATGCCCAGTTAAAATCCCATGGACATTCAAAAGTCAGTCGACCGTATTTTTCATTTATTGTCTTTGTAAAGTCTACTGCCATATAAAAGCTTCCTGCCCCTACATCGTTATCACGGACTAATTCTTCCAGAATAAACTCGTTCATCAAAGATTCCAAATCAATATAATCTGAAATTATAGATTTTGCGGCTTCATCTGAATAATCCCCTGCAAAAGTTACTAGGTCATGATCAGCATCCATGCGATATAAAGTTTTATGGACAATAGCCTGATAACAGATTTCCCAGACATTATTCATCCACTTTCCAATATATTCAATCTGATTTTTAGAATATGTATCAGATTTTATGGTATATAAATCTTCTGGAAGATAATTCTTTCCTCCATATGATATGTCATGTCCAAGAATATCTTTAAACCGATATACTTTTTCATCTCCCTGAGATTCAAAAACAAGATTATACCCGTTTACTGAAACAGACTTATCTTTTCTCCAGGAATCATTTTGATACATATATTCAATTTTTTGAGGATAGTTTAATGAAAATACCGGTTCTTCCATACGATTCCGCCATGCATAATTATCCAGTTCAAGGAAATATCCTGTTTTTTTCGTCGTACTGTCGTTTTCTGCAAGCTCTGTAATATCAACTCTATCTTTACCTGTTTGACTCTGTTCACAAAGCAGGCGCATTCCTTTGTATTCATTATTTATATAAACATGAACAAATGTACAGTCTGAAGCATAATATTTGAAATCCGTAGAAGATTCATAAATCTTTCTTGCAAGATTAAAGCCTACATAATCCATACCGCCATTTGTATTCAATAAAACCCAACTCTTGTACTTTTTACCTTCATGAAGTCCAAGCATATTCTGCTTTTTATCAAACTTAATTCTGTACGGCTTAGAACTGCCTTCCGATGTAGAATTACCCCTGACTTTTATTCCGGCTTTTTTTCCGGAAAACTCAAAACCGTCACAATTAAACATTTCTACATAACAGTCGTAATATTCTTTTTGAAGAACTTCTTCAGTATCAAAAGTAGTTACGTAAATGATTGGTAATTCATATGAAGTAGTTTCTTTCAGATTATTTACAAGTTTTTCAATAGAAGGTTTCAAATAACTATACTGCTGTTCCATAGTTCCACCCTTCACACTTACAGCAAAAGGCTGAGGCTCTGTTGTATATGTAAAATACTGGTACTCCCCAATAATCTTACATTCATATTTATTACCATCATATTCGAATGAATATGAAACATCAGCAAAAAAATCTTCCACATTAAGAATCTTATTTTTAATAGCAGAAAAATCGATACAGTTATTGGTAATATATATTTGATTAGTCCAGCCAACTCCATTATTATAAGACTTATTTGAATACATATTTCCAGAAAGCTGTTTTTTATCTAAAATGGCCGTATCCAGTAAATCTTTCGGACAGATAACAGAAAAATCTTTTAAGTACATTGAACAGCTATTATTATCAAAATTATATCCGTTATTGGTAACCGCATAATTTCCTATTCCGCCAATGGCTATTATTTCAATACTTCCATTATATCCGTCCCAGCCATTGGCCCAGTTTTCATCAGCAAAATAGAACCAGACTTTATATCGATCACCTGGTTTTACAAATGGGTATATATAATCATTTCCTTTTTTAGTTACATTTGCAGCATTTGTAAGTGCTACATTCTGAACCCAGCCTAAGGACAGGTTTGCTATACATATAGATCCGTTTTTATATTTGTCATCAACATTAGTTGAAATTTTTAGTCCATTAGATGTGGAAGTAACTGTAAATTGACCTCTTTCTTTAAGACCTCCTACACGCCAACCTTCAGCCTCATCATGATCTTTAGTATAGCGTAATCCGCCTTCAACAGATGAATCTTCATAAAAGTAAGAAGTAATAGTTACAGGCTTTCCGTCTGGATCTAGATTACAATCATCACTTCTGTATGTTGGAGCAGAAACCAGAATCTCTTTGTTTATATAAATTGTCGGAATATCTTCTATTGGTGTCTTGCAGCAGTCAGCAGCATCTTTCTTTATAGAATACTGTTTTCCACAGACAGGGCAAACATAATATTCAATTTCCTCAGTTTCTGGTTTGCAGCAATTCATTGCTTTTTCGATGGAGTCATATTCTTTTCCGTCAACCGGACAGATATATTTCTTAACTTCTTTAACAATTGGATCTGGAATCGTAGCGTTCTGGTCTGGAACAATTTTCTCACAACCCAAAATAGAAATTGACCATAAAGACAAAAGAAATATTATTTTAACATTTGATTTCATTAAATATTCACCTTTTTATTTTATATTTTTATTTTTATAAAATTATAACACTAGAAAATAATCTGCAACAATAAAAAAACTGAATTCCGGCAGGCGCTGGAGCAGCGCGAAGCGGTCACCAGAGCCGGCTTTGACGGCGAGGAGACTGAGGGTTACCGAACTGCGGAAGTGCCGGCGGCGAGCGAAGCGAGCCGTGCCGGCCAAATATTAATTTGCAATACCGTAGCAGAAAGCGCGGATAATGCGGTAAACCGTGTCCTCATCTATTTTGATTTCGTCATTAAGCGCCGTAATAGCTGTAGATTCCACAAGACTTTTGAAGTTTCGGGCAAAAAGATTTTCATAGCCTTTCATATTTCCGAAAAGAGAAAGAGAATTTTTAAAAAGAACCTTGTAGATTTCAGACACGGCGTCACGAAAAGGAGCAAAGGCTGTAAAAATATCGCTTTCTTCCCCGCCTGTCACAGACTGCATATAAAGCTTGAAAAACTCGGGATTCTGTTTTGCAAAACGAACCTGTCCTTCCAGAACCTGTGTAAAATGTCTGACAGGATCTCCAACATAATCGGTAGCCTTGAAAAGCATCTTCTTCATTTTTTCACCATAGACTTCGGTCATAGCTGTAAGAATGCCTTTTTTATTCCCGAAATAGTGATAAAGAGTTGGCTTTGTTATGCCGGCTTCAGTTACAATTTCCTGAACTCCTGTAGCGTCATAACCTTTTTTTGAAAAAAGATTCAGTGCAACTTCAAGAATTACTTCTTTATTTGAAACTTCATTCATAATTATTAGTATACCGAACGGTATGTATATTGACAAGTAAGCGATCCTGCTTTACTATGCAAGTGAAAATCCAATCAATTCTCTACAGGACATACTATGAACACTTCTTTCAACGAATTCCACATCTCCAAAACAGTACGCGACCTTTGTAAATTTGATGAAGCTCTTTTTGCTTCCAGCGGAAACGTAGTTTTTGCAAATCTGAAAAATGTAAAAAGCTTTCAGGTTCTTCTGAACAATCTTTTTGAACAGAGAAATCAGAATGATAAGAAAGTTTCTGCAGGCTCACTGAACGCCATGGGACTTATTGATGAGATTTTCCATTATGTCTGCATGCTTTACAGAAAAGACAAAGCACCGGCAATAATGACCGATCTGATTTCTGAAATAGAAGGCGCAATCGGGAAAGAAGCCTTTGAAAATCTGCTTCTTGATTTTATGGGCGAATTCCCTCCTGTTGCAGTTTATCAGGGAAAACTTTCTCCAAAAGAATATCTTGCTCTGACCTGCATTGATAAAGGCACATTCAAAGAACGTTCGAACATTGAACAGACCCTGGAAGAAATGATCATGCTTCTTCTGGCAAATGAAAACCCTGCCTTCAAGCAGTTCAAAATCCTTTTTGATGATGATAAACTTTCTCATAATTCAAACTACGGAAAAGTTTGGGCTGTAATCAAAGCTTTTGTGAAGACTCAAGCTCCATTCGGTCCATTCGACCACGACCTTATCACAATGCTGAAAGAACCTGTAGCATTCAGTCCTGATGACCTTAAAGGCCAGCTTGATTACATCCAGAAGCACTGGAAGCCTATGCTTGGCGAATGGCTTAAACGAATCCTTACAGGCATGGATACACTGAGCGAGGAGCAGAAAGCCGCATGGCAGTCTTTTGGCGGCGGCGGAGCTTTTGGCGGACCAGATATGTCTCCACCAAGCTACGAAGACTTAATGCATGAATACGAACGCTACAGCCCTGACAAAGAATGGATGCCTAAAGTTGTGCTTATGGCAAAAACAGTTCTGGTATGGCTGGATCAGCTTACAAAAAAATACGGTTACCCTATCGACACTCTGGATAAAATTCCTGACCCTGAACTGGACGCACTCCGTGACCAGGGTTTTACAGGTCTCTGGCTTATCGGACTTTGGGAACGAAGTAAGGCTTCAAAACGCATTAAAATTAAATGCGGAAACCCTGAAGCTGCAGCCTCTGCCTATTCACTTTTTGACTACAATATCGCACAGAATATCGGTGGCTGGGACGCCGTGGAAAACCTTCGCGCACGCCTTTGGGCCCGCGGAATCCGTCTTGCTTCCGACATGGTTCCAAACCATACAGGCATGGACGGCGACTGGGTTATGAACCGCCCTGACCTTTTTGTTCAGCGCCGCGACTGTCCTTTCCCTCAGTACACATTCACAGGGGAAAATCTTTCACAGGATCCCCGCACTTCAGTTTACCTTGAAGATCATTATTATTCGAAAGAAGACTGTTCTGTTGTTTTCAAACGCGTAGACAATCAAACTGGTGACGTTCGCTATATTTACCACGGAAACGACGGTACAGGACTTCCATGGAATGATACAGCCCAGCTGGACTTTTTGAATCCTGAAACCCGTGAAGCTGTTATGCAGGAAATTCTTCACGTTGCAAGAAACTTCCCTATTATCCGCTTTGACGCCGCCATGGTTCTTGCAAAAAAATCTATCCGTCGTCTCTGGTATCCGGAACCAGGCCACGGAGGAGACATCGCTACCCGTTCTGAAACTGGACTTTCTACAGAACAGTTCAACGATGCAATTCCAAATGAATTTTGGCGGGAAGTTGTAGACCGTGTTGCACAGGAAGTTCCTGACACACTTCTTCTGGCAGAAGCTTTCTGGATGATGGAAGGTTACTTCGTACGCACACTTGGTATGCACCGCGTTTACAACAGTGCATTCATGAACATGCTTAAAAAAGAAGAAAACCAGAAATACCGTGACACTGTAAAAAACACCATCGCCTTTGACCCTCAGGTTCTTAAGCGTTACGTAAACTTCATGAACAATCCTGATGAAGAAACAGCCGTAGCACAGTTCGGAAAAGGCGACAAATATTTTGGTGTATGTACACTCATGATCACTATGCCGGGGCTTCCTATGTTCGGTCACGGACAGATTGAAGGCTTTGAAGAAAAGTACGGCATGGAATACACCAAAGCCTACAAGAACGAAACTCCTGACCAGTGGCTCATTGACCGCCACTGGCATGACATCTTCCCTCTTATGAAGAAGCGTTACCTATTTGCTAACGTTGAAAACTTCCTTTTCTATTCACTTTGGAACAACAACGTAGTAAATGAAAACGTATTTGCCTATTCAAACAGAGCAGGAAACGAACAGGCTATTGTGTTCTACAACAATAAATATGAACGGGCTGCCGGTTGGATTAAACAATCGGAACCTTATGCCGTGAAAACCGGCAGCGGCGAAAATGACGTTACGCAGATGACCCGTTCAATTACAGAAGGACTTGGTCTTACTGCAGAAGAAGACAAATTCGTAATCTTCCGCGAACACCATTCAGGGCTCTGGTTCATCAGAAGTTCAAAAGATCTTTGTGAACACGGTATGTACGTTGAGCTCAACGGTTTTGAAACTCAGGTTTATCTCGATATCCAGCAGATTACTGATGAAGCCGACGGGCGATACAGAACTCTGTGTGCATTCCTGAATGGAAAAGGATGCGAAGACATTGAAACTGCATGGCAGGAACTGATGTACAAAGACCTGTACGAAAAATTTGCAGCCTTTGCGGAAAGCACTCTTCCAAAACTTAACGCACAGTTCACAGTCTTGAATGCAAAATACGGATGCAGCTGCAATATTACTCCTGTTGAAGAAAAATTGTCTGACATAGACACGGACGACTTTGAACTGACACCGTTTGAAACAAAAAAAGCAATTAAAGCAAAGCTTGCAGAAAACAAGAAACCTTCAAAACTTGATAAAAAAGAAATCGAAAAAATTATTGAAGACTCTCTTGAAGCTGCAAAGGCTTTCTATGAAAAAGCAAATGATTACCTTCCACAAGGCTTCAAACCATTTGATGCAGAAAAATGTGTAAAAGAATATGAAGCAAGAATCAAGAAACTTGTAAAAATCATTTCAGAAAAAGAAGAAAAGAAAAACTCAAAAGCAAAAACGGAAGAAGAATTTGATCTTCAGAAAGCTCTTCTTAAAGAAAAGACTTCAGTTTCATTCATCCGTCTTCTTTCAGAAAAAGGCTCTTCTGACATTTTTGTAAGTCTTCTCTGTTATGCATTTGCTTCATGTCTTGCAGACACAGACTGTGCAACAAATTTCGCTTTACCACGCAAGTTCAGCAACATTCTGAAAAACATCCAGAATCAGGATATTGAAAACTTCAAGAAAGAGAATCCAGAAACTGAATTCCATGCTTCGGTAAAAGATTTCCGCCAGAACCTGACAAAAGTTTTCGTCCTCTCAGCAAAAGCAGATCTTAAAGCTTTCATAAAAGATGAAAAGAAAGGCCTCTACCCTGTGGTAAACGAAATGATAAACGGAAAATATTCATGGCTTTTAAGCGGCGTTAATGTCTTTGACAACATCCGCTGGTTCAATAAAGAATCCAGTGATGAAGCCCTGAACGTTCTTGCATCTGTCATGCTTCTTGGAAACACAACAGCAAAAGAAGAATCAGTTCTTGCAATGTACAAAGCTCTTTCTGCCGCAAAGACAAAGGCAGCATACAAAGCCGACAACTTTGTAAAGCCTTTCGAACCTGCAGTTAAAGTGGAAAAGAAAGCTGTAAAAAAGACTGATACTAAGAAAGCTCCTGCCCAAAAGCAGCAAGTAAAAAAGCAGAAAAGTAATCTAAAAAAATAACAAAGTCATCTTTTACGTTTGCAAAGATAAATAACAAATATTAAAGATGGTGAAAAATAAAAAAACGGGGCGCAGCGAATCGTGACTCAGTGGAATCCCGCAACGAAGCGAGGACACATTCCACTGAAGGCACGAGTTCGCGATGCGGGGACCCGTTTTTTTTGTTTAACTAAAAATTTTAAGATTTACTATTTATCTTGATCTTATAAGCTGGCTCTTGCTTTCATATTTTGCAAGAGCTTCGTCTATAAGAAGTTTTGTAAGGGCTTCGAACTCAAGTCCTGCGGCTTCACACATCTTAGGGAACATACTGATTGGTGTGAATCCTGGCAGAGTGTTAATTTCATTCAAGAACACCTGCCCGTCTTCTTTACTGATGAAAAAGTCCACACGGGAAAGTCCAGAACAGTCCAGAACCTTATAAGCGGCTACTGCAGCCTTGCGGATTTTTTCCAATCCTTCTTCTGAAAGGTTTGCAGGAATCTGAAGAGCTGCTCCGTTTTCATCATTGTATTTTGCATCGTAATCGTAGAAATCATGACTTGGAAGAATTTCACCAGGGATATATGCAACAACATCTTCAACTTCATTGTTAGGATCGCCTGAAACTGAATTTCCAGTTACAGAACATTCAATTTCGCGTGCCCCGTCAATTGATTTTTCAATCAGAACTTTATCGTCCCACTGGAAAGCTTCCATAAGTGCAAATGCAAGTTCCTTACGGCTCTTAGCCTTGGCAGCGCCGTTTGAAGAACCAGCTGAACTTGGTTTTACAAACATAGGATAGCCCAGTTCTTTTTCTGTTTCATCAAGGAAAGCATCATAAACAACAGAATCCATCATTACAGAGCGTGGCATGCACACATAAGGAACAACAGGAAGTCCTGCGGCCTGCCAAACCTGTTTTGTTTTTTCTTTATCCATTGTCAAGGCGCTGGACATTGTAGTACATCCAACATATGGAACTTCAGCCATTTCAAAAAGTCCCTGGATATTTCCGTCTTCTCCAAAAGAGCCGTGAAGAGCCGGGAAAACACAGTCTGTTTCCAGAGCCTTGCCGTCTGCTACAAAAGCGGATTTTCCAGCAGCTGGAAGAACCGACACAACCTTGCTTTCATCTTCGATAATTTCAAAATGTGCCTTTAAGTCAGAAAGAATGCGCTCCAGTTCTGATGCGGGCTGAAGATACCACTTTCCTTTTTTTGTAATGGCAATCAGATTCAGGCTGTAATTTTTTGAAAGCCCTCTGGCAATTGCTGCAGCACTTACAAGTGAAACTTCATGCTCACCGCTTTTTCCACCATATATCAATGTTACTGTCATAGCTGTCTCCTATTTTAATTCTGCCAGTGCAGATTTTGCCTCAGAGATTTCATCGTAAGGCATTACATAATCTTTATAAATTATCGAGTTTTCATGGCTTTTGCCAAGAAGAAGTACAATATCATCAGGACCCGCCATACGGAAAACTTCACGTATTGCTTTCTGACGTTCATGAATGATGAACAGGTCTTTGCCCATCACCTTGCCGCACTTTTCTGCTCCCACCGCAATCATTTTCAGAAGCTCAACAGGATCTTCGCCGCGAGGGTCTTCATCTGCAAGCACCACAACATCGCAGTACTTTGCGGCAAGTTCACCCTGAAGCGGACGCTTTGTCAGGTCACGTTCTCCACCGCTTCCAAACACGCAGAACATTTTTCCCTTGCAGCGTTTTCTTACAGGAGGAAAAATTGTTTCAAAGCTTGAAGGTGTATGTGCATAGTCAACGATTACTTCAAAAGGCTGACCTTCATCAATTACCGTCATGCGGCCTTTTACCGATGTCAAAAGAGGAATCTTTGAAGCAACTTCTTCATAAGAAAGTCCTGTAACGCTTGCTACTGCCTGAACAGAAGCCATCAGATTGTAGGCATTGAAAGCACCTGGCAGAGCGGCTTTTACGCTTATCACTTTGTCAGAAGTTTCGCTGAAGCTCATATCAAAAGTAATGCCCTCTTTCCGGGCACTGATATTTGAAGCAGTCATGTATGACATACCTTCAGGAATTGCAGGAAGTTCAACAGGTGCTGAACCTTCTACCGCAGCCTTGCCGGCTTTTCCAAAAGATGTGTATCCGTAAACTTTCTGTCTTGTGCTCTGAGCAAAATAAACAGCAGAAGGATCTTCAAGATTTACAATTCCAATAGAAGGAACTGTCATTTCAACTCCTGCAATTTTCTTACAGTGATCGTGTTTATCAAGAGCACGGAAAAGATTTGCTTTGTCGTTTCTGTAAGTTTCAAAGTTTTTATGGAACTCCAGATGTTCCAGAGTTACGTTCATGAAAACGCCACAGTCAAAAAGAACGTTCCCCAAACGATTAAGCTTTGTAGAAAGTCCGTGACTTGAAGCTTCCACAACGGCGTACTGACAGCCATTATCAAGCATTTCGTTCAAGTGATGCTGAATAATGGGAGCTTCAGGAGTTGTCTGATGCTGTGGATTTGGAATTGCGTCTCCGCCCATAGAATATTCAACTGTAGAAATGAATCCCGCTTTTTTTCCACATGCGCGTAAAAGCTGCCAGATGAAAGATACTGTAGAAGATTTTCCTTCTGTTCCTGTAACGCCGATTACAATAAGTCGTTTAGACGGCGAATTGTAAAAGCAGTCAGACAGAGGTGCCATTGAAAAACGTGCATCAGGAACGTTAATCAATACAGGAGAAAACTTTGTTGAATCTGAGGAAAGTTCATTCTCTATGCTGCGGGCAATAATTGCCTTTGCAGTTTTTTCTTTTAGTTCATCTGTAAGTTCACCCTGGAAGACAACAGCATTTGCACCTTTTTCAATTGCCTGCGGAATATAAATATTTCCGTCAACATGAGTTCCAGGTAAAGCAAAATAAAGAGAATCTTTAGTAACCTGGCGAGAATCAAAAACCAGGTTTGAAATCGGAATATTCTGAATATCAGAAAGATCAGTGATTGTAGATCCGTCTGCTGCCACAACTTTATGGTCAAAAGACGGAAGGATTTGTGCTAAAACTTTTGTCATTTCCCTACCCTGAATATTCAGTATATCACAAAAGCAGGGAATATGACATAAGTTATTTTATTCCGTTCAGAAGGCGGGCAATGCGGCGTGTGCGTGTTGCGTTCATTTCCAGTTGATGACGGCTTACATTTCCAGCCTTAAGTCCTTCAAGCAGCTGATTGTAGTCGTCACGACTTCCAGGCATGAACAGGTCACCCCCAACTTTTGCAATTCCCCAAGGGGTCGGGCTCTTATACTTTGCATCAGGCGGAATCACTCCGCCCCGGATAATCCAGTCAGTCATAACAAGATTTTCGAAGCCCCATTCATTTCTGAGAACATCATTTATGAGCCCCTGATGTTCCGAAGAATGGCGCCCGTTAATCAGGTTGTAGCTGCTCATGATAGAAAGAGGCTTTGATTCCTTTACACAGATTTCAAACCCGCGGAGATAGATCTCGCGCATTGCTCTTTCGCTAACCTGACTGTTGCTGGAAGTTCTGTTCTTTTCCTGATTGTTTCCTGCAAAGTGT
Organism: Treponema sp.; assembly: GCA_024402535.1. GTDB lineage: Bacteria > Spirochaetota > Spirochaetia > Treponematales > Treponemataceae > Treponema_D. Next base: position 65,729 of record JAKSTN010000003.1, on the reverse strand, counting down.
TTGATTGTTACACCGCAGCCTTTATGTTTCTGAACGCCTTTTGTAATGGCACCGGCCATACGACCTGAAACCAGTGGATCTTCAGAATAATATTCAAAGTTTCTTCCGCAGAGAACGTTGCGGTGAATATTAAGGGCCGGTGCCAGCCACAGGTGAACACCAAAGCGTGACATTTCGTCACCTACGATGTCGCCGCAGAGTTCTGCAAAAGCAGTGTTGAAACTCTGTGCTATTGCAGTTCCAATAGGAATTGCTGTGGCATACTGATATTCGATATTTTTTCCTTTTTCCAGTTCACGCTGTCTTCTGTAAATATCCTCTGCTTCTTCTTCCAGAAGAAGGTCCATGAAAGAAGCCGGAAGCTGGTTTGTTATTCCCTGACTTCTGTTTCCTTCTCTGTAGAATTTTTCACAGATGCGAACCCCGGCAGGACCGTCTGCAAGAGACATGCCCGGAATGTCTCCTACACTGCAGGTTTCACCCGCAGCACCTGCAACAATATTCCCGGAGTTTCCTACAACCTGAGTCATATAATCTTCTTCATGGTAGAAACCCATATTTAGTTTTGCCAGTTCTTCATCAGTAAGTTCTGTTACTGCAGGATCAATTTCGTATTCTGTGGTATAAGTACAGATTTCCTTTTTGAAGGCGGCTGACGAAATTTCTATAGAAGGAATTCCTTCCACCTTTTCTGAAACGCTTTCCTGAACAAAGTCTTTGAATTCTGGCTTTCCGAATACATTCTTTACTTCGCGAACAGTAACAGTTTCTGAAAGACAGAGTTCACATACAGGAACTGTATTTCGGCTTGAGTTTCCAGCTCTTACCACATAACTTCCTTTCTCCAGAATATATGAAGAAAGTTCTTCGCTGTATGAAGCAATTTCTTCCATATTAAAAGAAAGGCTCATAATCACAGAAGCCCCGGCTTCAAGAAGCGGAGTTTTTCCGAAAGCTGCAAGAGTCTGGAACGGCTGGTCCAGTTTTCCTTTTGGAACAGAAACATAAACCTGAACGGCTTCCTTTCCTGATACCTTGCCTTTGTTTGTCACCTTTACATTTACAGTAATCCTGGTGCCGTCAGCTTTTGCTTCACATTCAGAAATGTCGAAGTCTGTATAGCTGAGCCCGAAGCCAAAAGGGAATGCAGGATCTTTCTTTACTGAATCAAAATAGCGGTAACCTACATAAACACCTTCACGGTAGAAAGTATCATCATAACCTTCAAAATCTTCAGGGAAAGGATATTTATTGTACGAAGCCCATGTAGTAGTAAGTTTTCCGGAAGGATTTCCTTTTCCAAGCACGATATCGGCAAGGGCATCTCCTGTTTCAACACCAAGCTGGGAAAGAACCAGAATATCAGAAACCTTATCAAGAACCGGAGTCAGATCTACAGGACCGCCTGCATTCAGCACCAGCATGAATTTCGGATATTTTTCCGCAAGGGCAAGAATGTCTCTTTTTTCTGTTTCAGAAAGAAGGAAATCACCTGGCTCAACTTTGCGGTCACTTCCTTCACCACAGATACGGGAAAGAACATAAATTGCAGTATCCCCTTCTGCATCAAGCGGAATATTATATTCCGGTTCCGCCATGATTTTTCCCATAGCAAACCAGATAACATCCATTCCCTTAGCCTTTGCTTCATCATTTATGCGCTGGCGGAAAGCGTGCTTTGCTTTTGCAAAAACATCATCATATTCATCAAGCCAGGCTTTTGAAGTAATAGTGAAACCTGCCTTTTCAAAACCTTCTTCTACGGTTGTAAAGAAACGGGAATTAACTTCACCCGAACCGGTTCCACCTTTCATGGTTCTGCGGACACCGCTTCCGAACAAAGCGATTTTTCCAGGATTTTTCAAAGGAAAGTTACCGCTCTTTTTAAGAAGAACAGTACATTCAGCAAGATAAGGCCTCAAAGAGGCAAGATGTTCAATTTCGTAATTTTCCATAATTTATATTTTACATCAGTATTTAAAATCTGTATAAAACATCTTTTTCTAAAAACATAACAATTATTCATGATTCAAAAACAAAAAAAAGCGTTCCACAGTGAACTTTCATCCACCACAGAACGCTTTCCTCATCAACAATTGTGAATTATTTAGATATGGTCTACAACCAGTTTACCCATTTCTTTTGTACCAACCAGTTTACCAGCAGCCTTAACAGCTTCGATGTCACCGGCGATATCACCTGTTCTCCAGCCTTCATTAAGAACAGCCTGAACAGCGTTTTCAATTGCTTTTGCTTCTTCTTCAAGTTTGAAGTCATAGCGGAGAAGCATTGCAGCAGAAAGAATTGTTGCAAGTGGGTTTGCCAGGTTTTTACCTGCGATGTCTGGAGCTGAACCGTGGATTGGTTCGTAAAGTCCAGGACCTGTTCCGTCACCAAGTGAAGATGAAGCCAGCATACCGATTGAACCTGTAATCTGTGAAGCTTCGTCAGAAAGGATATCACCGAACATGTTTGATGTTGCAATAACGTCGAACTGGCGTGGGTTACGAACCAGCTGCATAGCAGCGTTGTCAATGTAAAGGTAGCTCAGTTCTACTTCCGGATATTCTGATTTAACTGTTTCAGCAACTTTTCTCCAGAGGCGGCTTGAGTTCAGGATGTTTGCTTTATCAACAACACAGAGCTTCTTTTTGCGTCCCATTGCTGACTGGAAACCAAGGCGAACGATGCGTTCAATTTCTTCCCAAGTGTATTTTTCTGTATCGTATGCAGAGCGTCCGTCAGAAGCTGTTCCGCGGTCTCCGAAGTAGATACCACCAGTAAGTTCACGAACGATAAGGATATCAAGTCCGTCACCTACGATTTCGTCTTTAAGAGGACATGCAGCTTTAAGCTGTGGGAACATAACTGCTGGACGAAGGTTTGCGTAAACTTTCATGCCGCCGCGAAGTCCGAGAAGTGCTTTTTCAGGACGGATTGAAGGATCAACATCATCCCATTTTGGTCCACCAACAGCGCCAAGAAGAACTGAGTCAGCTTTCAGACAGATGTCCAGCTGATCCTTTGGAAGTGGATTTCCGAATTTGTCGATAGCAACACCACCGGCAATTACATCTCTATAAGTCCATTCGTGTCCGAATTTGTTTCCTACTGCATTCAGAACATTTACTGCTTCTGCTACAACATCAGGTCCGATTCCGTCACCAGGAATCAAAGCGATTGTCTTTTTCATATCAATAACTCCTAAAAAGTTTAATGCTATTTAATTTCTTTAATAATACTAAAGTTCAAAATGAAATTCAACATATATTATCGGCGAAATAGAGTAAAATCATAAGAATTTTTCTCTATTCTACTCAAATTCTCCACATTTTAGTGGCATTATCTAGACATTTTGGTTATAATGGAGATTAGGTGAGAACAATAATTATTAGGGGATAACTATGCCAAAGAAAGAACAGAACAAAGATTCAAAACCAGTTGTTTACTCAGCACTTGAAGTTGCTAATATCTGTGGTGTCGTAAATCAGACAGCCATCAACTGGATTAATACTGGTCACCTGAAAGCATTCAAAACTCCAGGCGGTCAGTACCGTGTTTACCCTGAAGATCTTCTGGCCTTCATGAAGGAACGTAAAATGTACATTCCTCAGGCCCTCATTGATTCATGTAACGGATCAAGCACAAACGAAAAATCACTTCTGGTAATTGATGATGATGTTGCATTCAATTCCGTTGTTGTTAAATTCATTTCGGAAAGAATGGAAGGACTGAAGATAAATTCAGCCCATGACGGTTTCGAAGCTGGTGTACTTATGTCTTCAACACATCCACGCTGCATCGTTCTTGATATCGATCTTCCAGGCGTTAACGGTATTGAACTGTGCCGCAAAATCCATGACACAGAAGTTTACGGAAAACCAAAGATTATCGTTGTAACAGGTCTTCAGGATGCAGAAGTTGAACAGAAAGTACGCGACCTTGGAGCAGATTTCTTCTTCAGAAAGCCACTCCAGCTTGCTGACCTGCACAAAGCAGTCGAAGAAGCACTTGCTTAAGTTGACTAATGGATAATAACAGTAAATAACAACAGACCATCCGGATACAAAGTTCATGGATGGTCTTTTTTTTAATTTTTTTTTGAGGTGATTATGACTTTCACAAGAAAAAGCGGAGTTCTTCTCCACCCTACTTCATTTTACGGAAAAGAAGGCATCGGAACTTTAGGTGACCAGGCCTTTGCATTCATAGACTGGCTTACCGCTGCCGACCAGAGCTTATGGCAGATTCTGCCCCTTGGACCAACAGGCTACGGAGATTCTCCATATGCTTCCTTCAGTACTTTTGCAGGAAATCCTTTGATTATCGATCTTGAAAAACTGGCCGCAAAAGGCTGGGCCGACAAAAAAGAAATCAAACCTGCAGAATTCATAAAACCAAACGGCAATGTAGATTTCGGCGCCGTTGTCTGGTGGAAAATGCCGGTTCTTGAAAAATGCGCCTCTTATTTCCTTTTAAATGCAAGCGACGAAGATAAAACAGCATACAAAACTTTCTGCAAGGAAAAATCTTCATGGCTGGATAACTTCGCTCTTTTTATGAGCATCAAATCTTTCTTCGACAAAAAAGCTGCAGAAGAAAAACCTGCTGATTCAAGATGGAATTTCTACTGGCCTAAAGAACTTAAAAACCACGAAGAGGAAGCCATCAAGGCATGGAAAAGTGAACATAAAAATGAAATTGAAACTTACAAAGTTATTCAGTTCTTCTTTGACGTTCAGTGGTCAGAAGTAAAAAAATATGCAAACGAAAACGGCATCCAGATTATCGGAGACATTCCTATTTTCGTTGCTCCTGACAGTGCCGATGTATGGGCAAACCAGAGTCTTTTCCAGTTAGATGACCAGGCTCATCCAAAAGCTGTAGCAGGTGTTCCACCAGACTATTTCTGTGCCACAGGTCAGCTTTGGGGAAACCCGCTGTACGACTGGGATGCCATGAAAAAAACAAATTACGCCTGGTGGGTTGCACGCATCAAGCGCGTTCTTGAACTTACAGACTGCATCCGCATTGATCATTTCCGCGGCTTTGAAGCCTATTGGTCAGTTCCTGCAACAGACGATACAGCAATGTACGGAAAATGGGTAAAAGGTCCGGGACTTGATTTATTCAAAACAATCAAAAAGAAGCTTGGAGATATTCCAATCATTGCAGAAGACTTAGGAGTTATTACAGAAGAAGTTGCAGAACTGCGGGACACTGCAGGACTCCCCGGCATGAAAGTTCTTCAGTTTGCTTTCAGTAAAGATGAAGTGAAAGAACACGGCATGACAAATTATTTTATGCCTCATAACTTTACAACAGACCAGTGCGTAGTTTATACAGGAACTCACGACAACGACACAGCTCAGGGCTGGCTTGAATTAATTGATGATGAAACACTTCTGATTGTTGCACAGTATCTTACAGGTTCTGAGACAACAGTTGAAAAGGCAAAGGCTATGGTTAAATCAGGTGCACTCAGAGATTTAATGATAAAATCTGTAATGAGTTCATCTGCCGCTTATGCCGTTATTCCGTTCCAGGATATTACAGGCTACAACAACGACGCCCGCATGAACCGTCCTGCTACAACCGGAGCAAACTGGTGCTGGCGCATGAAAAAGTCAGACTTAAAAGAAAAGGCTGCCCGGTCATTAAGTTTTCTATCAAGCTTATATGGCCGGAATTAATTAAAATAATAAACAACAAACTGAAAAATGGGACGCAGCGAATCGTGACTCTGGGGCATCCCGCAGTGAGCTTGCGAACGAGGACACATGCCACAGAAGACACGAATTCGCGATGCTGGGCCCCATTTTTCGATTTTTATATCAGTTTAATATTTTAAACCGTATATTTGCCGCTTAAGGCAAGCATAGCAAACATATACAGACAGTTGTCATAGTAACGGCGTTCACCGGTACGTGGCTTAGTATTCCAGAAGCGGCGGATAATTTTTTCTGCCGCTTTTTTATTTGACGGTGAACAGGCCAGAGTTCCCTGAGCCAGAGTTGCCAGCATTCCGATTGGATGAAGTGCCTTGTATTCTGTTGCAGTTCCATCAATTTCATATTTCATATAATTTTCTGGTTCAATATCTGCAAAGAAAGAAATAAGATTATCTGCAATCTTTGAAAGCTTAGGTGTTTTCTTATTCCAGAGTGCATCAAGCCCGATGTTTGCAACAGTTCTGTAAGCGTCACTGAAATAACAGCCGTGATCATCAAACATTGGATCTCCACCTTTAAAATGAACTTCATGATCAGGAGTTCCGTCGAACTGAGCATATTCAGGGTGCATACCGGTTTTTGGATCTGCAGAAATCACAAGATATTCACGGCTTGCTTTTTCAGCTTCTTTCCAGAAAGGACGGTCACATTCTTTTGCCCACATTGCAAAACATTTATAAAAATGTGGCAGGTGATAAGACGGATCACTGAATGGTGAACCCGGAACAAACTTAATAAGATAATTATCAGAAGTCCACATAGGAACCGGATGATGAATTACTGTACTTAAAATATCCTGTGCCCATTTTTTATAATTATAGAGTCCTTCCCCGCTTCCCCATTTTTTATCAGCAAGGAAAAGAGCCATTGCATAAAATTCTTCACCGTCAGGGGCAGGTCCGAATGCGTTTTTCTTTCCGTCAGGACCAACACTCCAGGCGAAATAACCTTTCATGTATCCTTCACGCATGTACATGAAATCATGAGAAAACTTCCACATGCGGTCGAAATAATCTTTTCTGTCCATCATTACACACATCATCATGCCGTAAGACATTCCTTCTGTACGGGCGTCACAGTTGCCTGTATCCATAAAATATGATGTATCATTCAATCCGTCAAAGAAGAAACGGTTTGGACCTTCAAAAATATCATAGAAGGTATCGTTTACTTTGTTTTCAATTTCTTCAGGCTTATAGCCGTATTCCAAAAATGTATTTTTCATGGTTACAATTCTAAATCATAAACAAAGTAAAATATATAAGAAAAATATTTGATTTTATTAGAATTAGTTTTTCTTTCTATATAAAACAGATGGATGTCCGCCTGTCTCATAATTTATTGTCTCTTCCAGAACTTTTGTCTGAACCAGATAATTCATATAATGGCGGATCGTTACAACCGAGATGCCAATTTTTTCTGAAATCATATCTACAGACTGCCAGTAAGTTGCTGTCTCAAAATAAGAAAGGATTTTTTCAAGAGTCTTTTTCTGAATTCCTTTAGGATATTCTTCAGCCTTTGCGGCGGTTGAATTTGTTATAAGACTGTCGATTTTATTCTGATCAAGAACTGTATTCTTATTTATTAAATTGAATTTCGAAATAAATTTTTCAAGAGAAACCTGAAGTCTGTCCAGTGTGAAAGGCTTCACAAGATAATCAAGAACGCCAAGATGCATGGTCTGTTCAAGAGTAGCCGTATCATTTGCGGCGGTCACCATAATGACTTCAACTTTTTCTTTTCTATTTCTGATATGTTTCAAAGTTTCTATTCCATCCATAACCGGCATAAAAACATCAAGCACGACAAGTTCTACATCATTCTCTTCAAGGAAGCGCAAAGCCTCCTCTCCGTTTTTAGCAATACCTGTTACAGTAAACTGACTGTTTGTTTCAACATAGTGACGGTTTATGTCAGAAACCATCGGATCATCATCAACAATTAAAACTCTGAACATCATTTTCTTATCTCTTTAATTTTACAGTAAAACAGGCACCATGCCCAACCTGAGATTCCACGAATATTTCTCCACCCATACATTTTATAAGCTGTTTTGTATGATATAAACCGACACCTCTGCCTTCCCCTTTTGTAGAAAAGCCGTTGTCAAAAATCTTTTCTTTAAAATTTTCTGCGATTCCGAAACCTGTGTCTTGAACAGAAAGGAGCAGTTCCCCGGTTTTTGTAAAAACGCCAACTGTAAGGATTTTGTTTTCCCCCGAACTGTTGTTCATAGAGTCCAGAGCATTATCAATAAGGTTTCCTGTAATTGTAACAAGAGCTTCAGAAGGTACTTCTATATCCTGACTGTTATACTGTGAATTTTCCCGAAACTTGAATTTTACGTTACACTCGCTGGCCCTTGCTATTTTCCCGATAAGCAGAGCCGCAAGAGAATTATTCTGAATATTGTGCATTACATATGAAACTGTTTCTTTTTGAATGATAGAAATATTCTGGATATAACTCTGAGCTTTTTCATACTGCCCGATCTGAATAAGTCCAAGTATTACGTGAAGCTTGTTTGTAAAGTCATGATTATTTGCACGCATGGAATCTACAAGGAATTTTGTTCCTTCAAAATCTTCGGTGAAGCTGATGAATTCTTTTTTTATTTTCTTTGAAATAGTTGTGCAGATTGCAAGTTCTATAAAAATTGCCGCCAGAGTGACAACAAGGAAAAGAAGGACCGTATGTTTTGTTACATTCCGCATGGAAGTTTTCAAAGCGATTGTCATGATAAAGCCTTCGTAATTTTCGTTTTCATCATAGAAAGGCGAATAGGTTCTTCGCTGAGGTCCTGAAGGACCGTTACTGTCTTCGATAAAATAGCTTAATGACATATTCGAAAAGTCAGGATGACTTCCTTCATAATTGGTATTAATAAGCTGATGATTCGTGTGATATAAACGGTTATTTGATTTATCGACAATAGAAAAAATATCAACATTAGAAATTGAAGCCACAGTGTTATCCAGGTAGACAGTCAATTCTTCCTGGCTCATATTTTTTGTAAAACTGTAAAGCCTTGTAATCAATTCCGATGTATTCTGAAGTGTCTGATTAAAAGCCCTGTTATTGCTGTTTATATTTATAATCATTCCGCCGGCACTCAGCAGAATTGTTACTGAAATAATCAGAATCAACTGAGTTCTTGTAATATCTTTCCGGAGCTTACCTAGATTGCCCTTATTTTCTTTCATATTGTTATTATATCATTTCATCCAAAAATTGAGGGACTTTTGAAAGTAAAAAAAGTTTTACATAGAAAAATTATTTTTTTATCTTTCAAAAAATTGTTTATTTTTTTCTCCCCGTTATTATAAAGGCCATAAAGTGCACAGGCACAAAAACTAAATCACAAATATAAATATAACGAGGTATAAAAATGAATTTTGCACATCTTTTTGAAGCAGGAATGCTTGTATGTTTTGGTTTCTCTTGGCCAATCAACGTTGTTAAGGCTTATAAAGCCCGTACAGCAAAAAGTACAAGTCTCGCCTTTATCTTTCTGATTATTACAGGTTACATTCTTGGAATCAGCGCAAAAATTATCAACCACCAGTTCAATTATGTTCTTGCCGTATATATTCTGAACCTTGTAATTGTTTTTTCAAACGTCCTGGTTTATTTCAGAAACCGTGCTCTTGATAAAAGCAGAGAAAACGAAACAACTCAGGTAAAAGAAAAGAAAGTTGTTTACGCACACGAAGAACAGATTGTATTTGCAGAGGAGAAAAAAACATCTTCTAAAAAATATAACATTGCTCTTATGGGCGGAACTTACGCAAAAGATATTCCTGCAAAAAAACTTACCGAAGAATTCCAGTTTGACTTTGACCTTTACAACAAAAGTTCTTTTGCCCTTTCACTTAAAAACGCAAAAGAATACTTTAATAAATACGTTGCAAACTTGAACTCTGACGGAATCATCCTTCAGCTTGGAAAAGAAGATGCAGATATTTTCAAATCAAATCCTTCAGTTTTTGACACAATGTATCTGGAACTTTTAAGCCTGATTAAATCAAACAATAAAGACTGCCGCATTGCTCTGGTTTCACTCAACAATCCTCAAGACAATTCTGTAATCACACAGATGAACAATCACATTAAAGCCATTGCTCAGTCAGAACAGGCTGCTTTTGTAAACCTTGAAAATGCAAAACTGTGGAACCCTAAAGGAGTTCAGTCATCTCTGGACTTTGCAGAAGGAATGGGACTTAAATACAAAAAGCCAATCTATGATGTTGCAGAAATCCTTTACAGCTATGCTGCACAGAACATTGCAGAAGACAATATTGAATTAAACGTAGCAGTATAAACGAAAAAATACCGGTGCGGTCAACTAGCAAACATTTCCCTTTTCTGTCAGAATGTTGCTATGAACCGCATCGTCACAATCCAGGATATTTCCTGCATCGGAAAATGTTCACTTACTGTTGCACTCCCCCTTATTTCAGCTATGGGTGTTGAGTGCAGTGTCATTCCTACCGCGGTTCTTTCCACCCACACAGCTTTTGAAGGTTTTACCTTTCGCGATTTAACCTGCGACATCCAGAAAACAGCAGATCACTGGAAACAAAATCAGATTCATTTTGATGCTATTCTTACAGGCTACCTTGGTTCTATAGAGCAGATTGATATTGTTGCCCAATTTATAGAAGAGTTTGGCGACCGGGGGACCCTTTCAATAGTGGACCCCTGCATGGCAGATAACGGAAAACTTTATACAGGCTTTTCAGAAGATTTTGTAAAACGCATGGCAGAGCTCTGCGGAAAGGCAAATATCATTACACCGAACCTTACAGAAGCTCATTTGATGCTGAATCTTCCATATAAAGAAAAAGAATACGAAGAAGACTACATAAAAGATATTGCTGTCCGCCTTTCTGGTCTTGGTGCCCAGAAAGTTATTCTTAAAGGCATTGAATTTGCAGATAATTTTGAGTTAGAACAGAAATCGGTGAAAGGAACTAAAGAAAAAATCGGCATTTTATGTTATGATTCTGTAACTGAAAAATTCAGCTGGTATTTCCACAAGAAAATGCCGCAGAATTTTCATGGAACAGGAGATATTTTTGCCAGTGTTCTCACAGGCGGCATAATGCGGGGACTTCCTTTAGAAAACGCCGCAAGCCTTGCCGCAGACTTTGTCTGCGCCAGCATAAAAGAAACCCTGTCCCACCCGGACTACAACTGGTACGGCGTAGATTTTGAAACTTGTATTCCGTATCTCTTAAAGAGAATGAATTTAAGCATGGAGCATAAATGCTCCATAACAAGATAAAATTGAAAATGGGGCGCAGCGAAAACCGACCGGCGCCACTTGTTGCGTCTCAGGCATGCGGAAGCCTCGCCCTAAAAGCAACACCCGTGGCAAGCCGAGACGGGATTTCGCGTTGCGGGGCCCATTTTTGACAGAGTACATAATTTATTTTTGGAGCATTTATGAAACACGTAGAAATTCTGGATTCAACACTTCGTGACGGCGCTCAGGGCGAAGGCATCAGCTTTTCAGTTCTGGACAAAATTCACATCTGTCAGGCCCTTGATGAACTTGGTGTAAAATATATTGAAGCAGGTAACCCAGGCTCAAATCCAAAGGATATGGAATTTTTCCAGGAAATGAAAAAAATTCCTCTTAAGAACGCAAAGCTCTGCGCCTTTGGTTCAACACGCCGTAAGGACATCAAATGTGCAGAAGACGCAAACCTTCAGAGTCTTCTGGCCGCAGGAACAGATACAGTTGTTATCTTTGGAAAATCATGGGATTTCCAGGTAACAGACATCATCAAAACAACTCTTGAAGAAAACCTGAATATGATCCGCGACACCTGTGCATTCCTTAAAGAAAACGGCCGCTACGTAATTTACGATGCAGAACATTTTTTCACAGCATTCCAAAAGAACAAGGACTATGCCCTTAAAACTCTTGAAGCCGCAGTTGAAGGCGGAGCTTCTGTTTTGAGCCTTTGTGAAACAAAAGGCGGATGCATGATTGATGATGTGCGGGACGCCGTAAAAGAAGTTTCAAAACTCCTTGGTAAAAAAGCAATCATCGGTATTCATACACATAACGACTCAGGTCTTGCAGTTGCTAACTCCCTGGTTGCCGTTCAGAACGGAGCAACACATGTTCAGGGTGTTATGCTGGGCTTTGGCGAAAGAACAGGAAACGCAAATCTTTCTACAATCATTGCTGACCTTCAGCTTAAAATGGACTGCCGTTGTATTCCGGAAGAAAACCTTCAGAACCTTACACCAATTTGTAAACGCATTGCAGAAATTACAAACATCGCACTGGATGCAGGACTTCCATACGTTGGCGGAAATGCATTTGCTCACAAAGCCGGTATGCATATCGATGCCATCATGAAAAATCCTGTAGCTTATGAACACACAAGTCCAGAAAGCGTAGGTAACAGCCGCGTATTCCTTATGAGCGAAGTTGCAGGCCGCGCCACAATCATCGAAAAAATCCAGAAGTTTGAACCTTCTATTAAAAAGTCAGATCCTATCGTTAATGACATCATCAAAAAGATGAAGGACCTGGAATTCGAAGGCTACCAGTTCGAAGGTGCCGACGGAAGCTTTGAACTTATGGTTCGCAAAATGATCGGAAAATATCAGCCATTCTTCAAGCTCCACTACTACACAGTAAGCGGCTCGAACCCACGCATTGAAGAAGGCGTATGTTCTACAGCCCAGATCAAAGTTGAAGTTGACCGCCAGATTGCCGTAACAGCCGGTGAAGGTGACGGTCCGGTTAACGCACTGGACATCGCACTCCGCAATGCGCTTGAACGCTTCTACCCTCTTGTAAGCCAGATTCGCCTTACAGACTATAAAGTTCGTGTTCTGGACGGAAAATCTGCCACAGCTTCCCGCGTCCGCGTAGTAATTGAATCTACAGACGGCGAAGCAACATGGGCTACAGTTGGTGTTTCTGCCGACTTGATCGAAGCTTCATGGATTGCTCTTTGCGATTCCTTTGAATACAAGCTTATCCGCGACATCGAAAAACGTTTCAAGAAAATCGTATAAGATATGACAGATTTACAGAAAACTACAATGATGAGACAACAGAAGATTCTTGGAGTACTTTGTATTTTACTCCCGGTTCTTTCTGTTGGATTCGGTTTTATAGGTGCCCTTCGCGGAGTAAACTATCCGGGCTGGTATGAATCGATTTCTGCAACATATTATGCCAATTCACGTATGATGATGATTGGTCTTCTCTGTGCTACAGGAATCTATTTCTGGGCTTACAATGGATACGACACCTGGGACAACATTATTACAACTATTTCAGCTGTTACTTCCATTTTTATCGTAGTTTTTCCATGTTCCGACGGACGCGCAACGACAGAACCCATTGTAGGACTTTTCTGCCTTCCTGTAGAACTTTCAGGAACTATCCATACTTTAAGTGCACTGATCCTTTATTCCTCATTTGCAATTCAGGTTATGCGCTTTAGAAAACGCGGTGTTACTGTCACAAATAAAAAACTTTTACGAAACAAAATTTATCTTACCTGTTTTATTCTTATGTGCGTGGGAGCCCTTTTCATTCTTTCTACAAATATAATTCCAGCATTAAAACCATATCACTTTTTTGTTTTCATTGGTGAATGCTTTTTTCAGCTTGCCTACGGGGTTGCATGGCTTGTAAAAGGCCAGTGTGTAAAATACCTGAATGATGATTAAATAAATACTTTAATTTAAAAGCCGAATTTCTTTACTCTCACTAAAGTTTTTCAGTAAAATTTCATTTTTGAATATTGAGCAATACATCAAATTTCGTCATAATGGTAGAATCTCATTTTATATAGAGGCGATTTATGATTAAATTACAGGGTGCATTCACAGCAATGGTAACTCCTATGAACCAGGACGGTTCAGTAGATTATGATGGTCTTCGTAAAAATGTTAAATTCCAGCTCGAACAGGGCATCGACGGACTTGTTCCTCTCGGAACAACAGCAGAAACCCCAACTCTGGATGAAGACGAAGAAGACGAAATTATTAAAGTCGTATTTGAAGAAGTACGCGCATTTGAAAAATCTACCGGTAAAAAAATCCCTCTCGTTTTGGGCGCCGGCAGTAACAACACACGTGACGCAGTCAAATACTGCGAACGCGCTAAAAAAGCAGGTGCCGATGCAGCCCTGGTTGTTACTCCATACTACAACAAACCAAGCAAGGAAGGTATTTTCCGCCACTTTGAAGCCTGTTCAAAAGTTGGAGTACCTATCCTGGTTTACAATATTCAGGGAAGAACTGGAACAAACATTCCAACAGACGTTCTTAAGCGCATTGCAGAACTTCCAAACATCTGCGGTGTAAAGGAAGCAAGCGGAAACATCAACCAGATGATGGAAGTTATCCAGCAGGTTAAATCAGCTCATCCTGATTTTGCAGTTCTTTCTGGAGACGACGGACTCACACTTCCACTGATTTCAGTTGGTGGAGACGGAATTATTTCTGTAGTTTCTAACCTGGCACCAAAAGCAGTTACAGAACTGGCTAACACAGCTCTGAAAGGCGATTTTGCAGAAGCACGCAAAATGCATTACAAACTTCTTCCTTTCTTCAAGGCAGCCTTTGTTGACGGTAACCCTACTTCAATCAAATATGCTATGACCGTAAAAGGACTTCCAGCCGGAACTGTTCGTCTTCCACTGGTAGAAGTTACAGACTCTGCTAAGGAAGTAATAAAAGCCGCTCTTACTGAATGCGGTCTTTAAGATTTATCTGATGGAGGGGGAAAGCCTTCCCCCTGGTCGCAGTCGCTGAGCGTCTGCTCCACACCCCCATCACCTAGGGGCTCCGCCCCTAAAACCCTATTAGGAGATTTTAACATGGAAAAAATTAGTGTAGGTGTTCTTGGCGCAACAGGTATGGTTGGCCAGCGCTATATCAAACTTCTGGAAGATCATCCATGGTTCAAAGTAACTTTCGTAGCTGCTTCACCACGTTCTGCCGGAAAACCTTATAAAGATGCAGTTTCTTCACGCTGGCTTATCGGTGCAAATATTCCTGCCGATGTAGCTGACCTTATCGTTGAAGATGCAAACGATGCTTCAAAAGCAATCGGAAAATGTAAATTCGTATTCTCAGCCCTGGAAATGGACAAAGACGCTATCAAGGCTCTGGAAGCTGCTTACGCCGCTGAAGGAATCCCTGTAGTTTCAAATGCTTCTGCAAACCGCTGGACAGAAGATGTTCCAATGCTGGTTCCAGAAATCAACTACTCTCACCTGGACGTAATTGCAGAACAGAAAAAACACCACGGATGGGACAAAGGTTTCATCGCAGTAAAACCAAACTGTTCTCTTCAGACATACATGATGCCGCTGCACGCTCTCATCATGGCAGGTTACCCTGTTAAGAGAATGATCGTTACAACTCTTCAGGCAACTTCAGGTGCAGGTTACCCAGGTGTTCCTTCATTCGATATGATCGACAACATTGTTCCTTACATCGGTGGTGAAGAAGAAAAAACAGAAAAAGAATGTCTTAAGATTCTTGGAACTGTAAAAGACGGAAAAATTGAAAACGCAACACTTCCAAAAGTTTCTTCAACATGTACACGTGTACCTGTAATTGACGGACACACAGCATGTGTTTCTCTGGAATTTGACCTTCCAGAAGACAAAAAACCAAGCCTGGAAGAAATCGAAAAAGTATGGACATCATACTCTTCAGTTCCACAGGAACTGAAACTTCCTTCAGCTCCAGAACACGCAATCGTTGTTCGCCACGAAGAAAACCGCCCACAGCCACGCCGTGACCGTGAAACAGAAAAAGGAATGGCTTGTGTAATCGGACGTCTCCGCCCATGTAACGTATTCGACGTTAAATTCGTTGCTCTGAGCCACAACACAAAACGTGGTGCTGCTCTTGGTGGAATCCTGAACGCCGAACTTCTTAAAGCTAAAGGATTTTTTGACAACCTGTAGGCATAAGATTTACTAAATAGAAAAGGACTGTACTAAATTAGAATGCCATTCCGAACTTGTTTCGGAATCTCTACAGTAGATGCTGAAATAAATTCAACATGACATTTACAATTGTACAGTCCTTTTTTTGTTTATCACACTGATTCGGGCTGACTAACGTCATCCCTTTTAATTTAAAAAAAAAGATTTTGCGTTAGCAAAATCCAATCAGTGTGACTTCTACTCACACATTTCCAACAGATAATACCGCAAGAACTTCAAAAGGAGCCTTGATTCCAAGCAAATCCTTTATGTAGTCAGCGGAATCTCTACCCTCTGCATTCTTTCGGTTGCGGATCTGGATCCAGCAGCTGCCAAGCCCTAAGTCTGTGGCGGCAAGATGCAGATAAGTCATAGCAATAGAACAGTCTTCCACCCATACATCAGACTTTTCTGAATCCCCTGTTACAACAATAGCCGCTCCGGCATCTTTCAGCATCTGTGAACCGCCTGCTTTTGCAACAGAAAGTTTTTCAAGCAGTTTTCGGTCTTTTACTGCAATCAGTTTTACAGGCTTTTTATTCCGGCTTGTTGGTGCCAGTTCTGCGGCTTTAATCAGTTCAGTAATTTTTTCATCTGAAACTTCAGTACCAGCATAAGTGCGCACACTGTGCCGCTTTTTTATAAGTGATATAAATTCCATAATTATATATTACCAGACAATAAGCTATCTGTCCCCTTTGTTTCATAAAACTTACTCCCGGGCCGCATAGTTGTAATTCTAACTATTAATTTTGATAAATCGGAGAATGTCACACCGATTGAAATGTAGGGGTAATGGCAGCTAACGCAACGCTCTAACGAGCTATGGGGCCGTCTGTTTGTATGGGAATTTATTTTTTAGAATGGCGTATTCTGTAGGATATCTTTCTGTCAAAAAGATAACTTACTGCAAAGGTTTTGCGTGAGCAAAACCAAATCGGTGTGACATCCCCCGTTTAATCTAATGCTTAAAACTACTTTGCCTTGTGCGGACCAGAAAATATATTCGATCTAATTCTATAAAAAAAATCGCCTGGAAAAATCCAGGCGACTTTATACTTTACAAGACTTAGAACTATTCTGTTTCTTTAGAAAGCATTACGTTTGTAAGGATACCAAGAATCAGAGCACAAGCTACTGTTCTGATTTCAACTTTACCGAAGCTTACAACCATTCCGCCAACACCAGTAATAAAGATAACTGATGCAACGAAGAGGTTGCGGTTTTTATTCAGATCAACCTGCTGGAACATCTTGAATCCTGAAACGGCAATGAATCCGTAAAGTGCGATACATACACCACCCATTACACAAGATGGGATTGTTTCAAGCAGAGCTACCAGAGGAGAAATCAGAGAGAAGATGATACAGAGAACTGCACAGAACCAGATTGTGATTGTTGAAGCATTACGTGTAATAGCTACACAACCAATTGATTCACCGTATGTTGTGTTTGGACATCCACCGAAGAATGTTGAAACCATTGTACCAACACCGTCTCCAAGAAGTGTCTTTGTAAGACCAGGTTCTTCAAGAAGATTTGTTCCGATGATAGCAGAAAGATTTTTGTGATCTGCCAGGTGTTCAGCAAATACTACGAAAGCTACAGGAACGTAAGCAGCAAACAGAGTAAGAAGATAAGAACCTGTAAGACCTTTAAGACCAGCCGTTCCACCAAGCATGAATGTAAATTTAGGAAGTGAAAGGTAACCAGAAACCGAACCGAAGTCCAGAGCTTTAAGAGCACCGTAGTTGATTACAATAAGAGCTGGAGCATCTGCCAGTGTTCCAATGAGAGCGAAAATTGAAGCAAGAACATAACCTGCTGCAATACCAATGATGAAAGGAATAAGACGTCCGATTTTCTTTGAATATGTAGAACAGAGCATTGTTACGGCAAGTGTAACAAGACCACAGATAAGTGCTACGTAAACACTTCCACCAGCTACGCTTGATTTCATCAAATCACCTACAGCGTTTCCCGAAAGGCTGAGTCCGATAATAGAAACTGTAGGTCCAATGATAACAGGAGGCATAAGTTTATCGATCCATTTTACACCGCAGAATTTTACGATTACAGCGATAATTACATAAACAAGCCCTGCCATAAGAGCACCGATAATCAATCCCCAGTAACCAACGGCAAGCGAAGCAGCTCCACCGAATGCACTGAACATTGAGCCTATAAAAGCAAAAGAGCTTCCCAGGAAAACCGGAGAAGCACTTTTTGTAAAGAGCAGATAAACAAATGTACCAACACCTGCACCAAATAATGCAGCTGATGCCGAAAGACCGTTACCAACAATAGCAGGAACTGCAATTGTTGCAGCCATGATAGCCAGAAGCTGCTGGATAGCAAACAGCACTGTTTTTCCAAAGCTTGGCTTGTCTTTGATTCCGTAAATCAAATCCATAAAATTAACTCCTATAACCAGTAAAACTAGTTTGTATATTTTGTTAATTATAATCCCAAGACTTTAAGTTTTCAATTAAGATTTAACCAGATTTTATTGTAGAACCTTCAAAAAACCGTCGATTTCACCGCGTACACGTTTAAGGAAATTTAATTCCATTGAAAAATTGTATCCATCAGGGAAATGAAGATACAGATACTGACGGTTTTCAAGTAAAATACGGATTTTTTCACTTCGTTCCGTTTCAGGAAAATCACCTTTACCGCTTAAAAGATCACGAAGCTCTTCAAGTGCAGCCTTTTCAGATAAAATAAACGCCGTAACAGATGTATCTTCACTTTCTTTTGAAGCTTTATGCTTCAGCGTCCACTCTTTTTCTATGGAAGAAGTAATGTCTTTTCCCTGTTCTTTTACCTGACGGAATGTTTCAGCATATCCGACAAGAACTGGTGTGGTATATGGAAACCTTGCTGTTTCAGGAAACCGTAAAACGTTCTTTCCGAAACAGCTCTCAAAATTTTCTGAGCCTTTAAGTCTTGTCACTTGTCTCAGCTGACGTTTATGAGAAGGTGTTCCCCGGGCATGAGTTTTTCCCTTACTGTATGCAAAATCAAGGCCGAAATCTCTGATTTCTATGCTTTCATTCAATCTGAAAAGACATGCAAGAATATATGTGGTTATTCCAACAGAGCCAAAAGCGGGAACTACAGGAGGAAAGAATTTTTCATTTTTAAGTGACTCAAAGAAAGAACTTGCTGCATATTCTGTGGCATAAAAAGTTATATTCTTTTTAGGGAAAAGTCGTCCTGCCACATGTGGCAGAGAACAAAGACTTTGAAAAACCTGAACGCCATCTTCTATAGCGGCCCTTCGGGCACCAATAAAGCTTTGCGCAATTATACTCTGGGCTTCATCCACAACAATGCCGTCGGGTACAATTCCATTTGACTTAATCATTGGAAACGCCGTATCCGCGCACAAAATAAAAGGCTTCTGGCTGGAAGAAAGTCTTTTCACTTCATTTATGCCATCTTCGGCACTTTCACCTGCCCCAAACACATAAATATTGCGGTCAATTTTTCCTATAAAATCTGAAAGTGGTTTTGTTTCTGAAATAGTTTTCAGATTACAGAACATATTACGGGAATATTTCCGACCGAATTTTGCAAGTGTAAAACGGTTCGTCCAGAACTGTCGTATGGAGTTCACACAGGCAGTTTCAAGCATATTGTAAAAATCAGAACAAAACTGAACGCCGGCAGAAAAATCAATACGGATTACACGACGATAATTTCCTGCAAAATTCACCTGTTTTCCGCCTTCAAATGTATATGCTGTTTTTTGAAAGATTACCGGAAGATCATACAATTCGTTTTCTGAAACTTTAATAATCCGGGGGTCATGACATAGGGGTTCAAGTCCCCTCTCCCTTTCAAAAGCCGCAAGATTCTTATCTGCTTCACAAAGAAGAACAATACAATTTTCAGGGAGCTTTTCACACAGATCTTTCAAACCATATTCAAGAACAGGAGAAACCGCCAGAATTATTGTTCCCGGCAAAAAATCCATTGAAGAAATTTTCTGACAGATATTTTTGGAAGGGTTATATTTTGAATAGAGAAACTTTTCGTTATATACAACAGAAAAGCCCTGACCAGTTTCTACCAGACAGGGCTTTGTATTTTTTATTTCACTCAATATGAAAATCCTAGTTCAGGAAATATTCAAAGTAAGTAGATGTGAAGTTATTCTGCAGTTTTGGACTGTTCATAATAGCACTTGAAGCACTGTTTTCATCAAAGCTTGATGTATCAGGAAGAGAAGGTTCTTCTTCAGCAGCTTCACCATCTGTAGTGTATTTAAGAACAAGAACGTTTCCATCCAGAACCAATGGTTCTGAAACTTCATTCATCTTAAGAGCGAATGCTGTATTAAGGAAGTTTTCATTTGTTGCAGCATTTGCAAGGCCAGGAACATTTGTATTAAGAGTTCCGGCAATTGAAGAGTTTCCGTAGTTCAATGGGAATGGAGCAATGACATCCTTTTCAATTCCATGTTTTGTACATGCAGCATCAAAACCATCCATAGCAGCTTCTGCAATGAAATCTTTTGCTTCTGCAATGAAGTAGTTTTCGATTACACTTGATTCATAAGAATTCAGGTAAGAGTTAACAGTCTTAAGCATATCTTCTGAATCAAAGTCTGGAGCAACTGAATCACCGTCTGCCATGAAGATTGAGTATCCATATTTTGTCTTGATGATTTCTGATTTTTCTCCGGCTTTCAGAGCACCAATCAGAGCAGCTTCAGCAGAATCATTCATAATGTTTTCAATCTGATATGCATAATTTGAGTTGAGTTTTCCTTCAGAGTTTGAGTAATTCTTTTCTGAGTATTCAGCAACTGCATCTGCAAATGTGATTTCTTCTGCATTCAGTCTTTTCAGAACTTTTTTTGCTGTAGCTTCATCTTCTACTGTAATTACAGACATATCATATTTAATGAATTTTGAAGCATTTGCTTTTCCAAAAGCAGCTTTTTCTGAGTCAGGATAACCTGCCAGTGGGAAAGCAGCCATATCGAAACCGCGTTTTCCTTCGTCCATTTTTGCAAGGAAATCAAGCTCAGCTGTTGAAGCTTTAAGACCAAACATTCCGTTGTCTGAACCAAAGTGGTCATCATTGTAACGGGTAGAAATAAGACTTGCTTCAATTTCATTTCTCATCTGAGCAATAGTGCTTTCAGGTGTTGATCTGTAAGCCTTTGAATTATAGTTTCCATTTTCATCTGAGAAGTATGGAAGCATCTGGCGAGTTACAGCAGCTTTTGGAACTTTGTAACCACTTTTTGATACTGTATCTTCTGCAGCCATTTTTGCTACAGTTGAATTAAAGGCATAATTATAAATGTAATAGTATGTTGACTGGTCAATCTGCATTCCCATGCTCTGATAATACTGACCATACTGAGAAACAAAGTTTGCCATGTCAGAATTCTGTTCATAGCGAATCTGCTTTTTGTTATAAGATCCAAAAGATGGAACTTCCTGCTGTTTTCCGCTTCCTGCCATTGCTGGAACCAGAACAAATACGAAAGCACAAATCAAAAGAATGATAAGTGTACCAATTGTATAACCTGCTTTTTTCATTTTACTTTTAATCCTTTTAGTTTAAGTAGAAATAAATATAAGTAGAATATTTTAACATTATCTATTTTAGAAGTCAATGTTACATTCTGCTACCCTTCTTTACTTCTGTTTTACTTTTGACATTTTCATTTCGCCTTCGGCAAATACTGCAAATACTCTGTAATAATAACCGTCAGGAATTTCTGTCAGGTCTGGATTATAGGAATCTGTGTCTTCTATAAGACTATAGCCTGTTTTACCAGCACAACGGTTCCAGATATTTATATTGTTATCCAGATTGTATTTTGAGTAGGCTGTAAACAGCAGAGTTTTATTGTCACAGAAAACAACATAGCTATCATTAAGATCTAATAAAATCTTCTGATTTGCTGTTTTATTTTTACTGAAAAGACTGTAAGTCGGATCCGAGGATTCACTATCTGTTTCTGAATTCCTTTTTAAAAGCAGTAAATAGAAACAGTCTTTATAATTTCCATTTTCATCTTTTAAGCCGGCTGTTAGCGTATATGGCCAACTACCGGCTCCGTTATAGTTACAATCTGATGCAGAATTTTCTCCATCAAAGGACCAAAACTTATAATAATAGTTACTATAAGTATCACCTGTAGCCCGTTCTATTTTTGGTGCAGTATTATCATTAACCTTATCAACTAAAACAGGATTTTTAATATTAGATGTAGTATTGTTATAAAAAATACCTATTTTAGTAATTTTTTTGTTACCAAATTCATCTTCAATCAATCCGTCTATTCTGTATTTTGAACCGGCATTAAAATCTGCAAAAGATAATGACATATAAGAAGACTTTCCTGCTTCGGCAGGTATAAATTTAATGATTCTTTTTTCTTTAGCATTCCATTCTTCTTCTGTAAGATCTTCTATATCTCCAACTTGTTGTACTGAACTGTTTACATCTGAAACTGTATATTCAAGACTTGCATAACCATAAATGTCTGTTTTTAAGTTATGGTCATCCAATATACGTATGTTCAATGAGTTTGTACTTCTGTCCACGCCAGGAATATTTAAATGGGCAGCAAGTGATATATCTGGAGGAATATTATCCATAGATTTAATATTACTGCTAAAATCATAGCATTTATATTGGTCACTAGCCGGTTTCTTCAATATTCCATTGTATCCGGCGGCCAGTTTTACATATAAAAGATTAGGTTCATGATATCTATCAGATTGGTAGGAATATAATCTGTTAATTTTTAATTCGAATGTAGTTGTTTTAGCTTCATAATCAGTTGTTCCCAGGTTGAATGTTTTTAATTCAATATATGGGCTGTTTTTGTTATCTTTTGGATGATACAAATTTGCGGAATAAAAATACTGTATATTACTGTCAACAGATTCCAGCTTTAATGTTACTTTCATTGTGCTGGAAGACTGTGGTCCTGGTTCAACAGAAACTATTTCAAATTCTGGAATTTCAAATTCTGGAGTTTGTGACGTTTCATCCATGTTAATTGTAAAACTATAAGGTAATCCATATAAATAAGACCTACTGTTTGTGTTTGGATTCATATATACTACACGATAGGTTTTTCCATCCGTAAAATTTGTTTCGGCGTCGGTAGATGTTCCAGAATAGTATTTAATGGCATCATATGAATCTCTTTCTGGTGAAGCCGGACAATCATCAAAAACAGGATAAACTTTTATAGTATCATCTTTATAAACAGTAACAGAATTACAGGCAGGTATAAACTTAGATACCGTTTTTGAATTTCCAACCTGGTCTGTGACAGTTATTTTAAAGTAGATGGTCTTGTTAAAATCAAGAACATCCTTGTTCATTACAAATCCAAAACCAGGGTGCCCGTCTTCATTATATTGACCTGGAACACAAATAATTTTATGTGGAGCTGGAACTTCATATATATGATCTTCTGTATTCCAATATTCCATTTTTACTGTAAGATCTTCTATAAGTGATTTATATTCTCCATAAAATGTATCCAGAAAGTCATCATTATCATCAAGCTGGTATGCTATTCTGCATATTGCGTCTTTGTCACCAGTTTCCAATTTAGAAGGAGGACTAATCAAATTAAAGTCTGCGTCAAACCTATTAAGGAGGTGTACATTATCATAAGCACTTGAATTTGTAACATACTCAGTATCTTTAATTGCATAAACAATAACATCATTGTCATTCTTATTGCCGGCTTTATCCCAGACTGAAATATTCAACTCAATGATACCGTCATTCAGTGATTTAAATTTATGTTCAAAATCACGTACAACAGTATTTTCCCGTTCTTCAGAAAGGTCGTAAACTGTCTGAACATAATCTTCATTTACATTTTGAGTATTTACAGCTTTGACTCTTCTTTCACTAATGACAATTTTGTCAAAACCAGATTCCTCTTCTGCAACTTCAACATGGAAAGCAAGGCTGTTTCGTACATGGTTCCTTGAAAAATCACCATACTTATACTCACCAGTTGTACTATCTGACCATTTATTAAAGTATTCAGCTGTACATAAATCATTCTCTTTAAGTTTCTGGCTGGAAGAAGCGAATTTTAAATCTACAATTTTTGGAGGAATTGTTTCGTGATTTCTGTTGATTCTGTAAGTTTTTACAAATTCTTTTTCAACATACAGAGCATCTTCTGAACTGTCTTTGGCTGAAGTTTTTACAGTTACAACAATATCAGAATATGCCGCATCTTCCAGAAGCGAACGGATTTTCAGTGCATCTGGTTTAATTGTCCATTTTTTATTGTCTTCAGAGCCTGATGGAAGATTAAAAAGCTGTGACAAATCAATTCCGTTTTTGTCTGTAATAGAAACAGCGTAATTGTGAGTTGAGACTGCATCTTCTGAATAGAAGCCTTCAAAACAAGCAGGAGCCATGGCTTTGTTAAATTCTATTTCTATATTTTCATCAAATGCTGTACCTGAATTTGAAAAGGCCGGTACTATAGATGTTACGGCAGGAATCAAACTGTAAGAAGGTCTGATTGAACAGCCGGAAATTTCTTCAAGAACTGTAAAACTAGCCTGATACTTGTCTATTGATTCTGTGAATGTTACTTCAAAACAGTCTTTATAAGTTGATTTTGATTCATCATCATAAAAACGGACAAGATACTTTTCCTGATGGTCTGTTTCAATCAATTCTGCGGAGATACTTCCCTTTTCAATCGCCCAGCCTGTGAATTTGTTTCCAGATTCCGGCTTATAAAGAACATCAAAGCTGTCGCCAAGATTGTAACTGTATGAACCGGAAGGAGTTATTGTTCCGCCGGCTGCATTGATATTTACGTTTGCCTTTTCCAAAGTTGAAGCATTTACCACAAAAGAAGTCGTGTATTCTTCAAGGTTTACCTTTACAGCTTCCGAAATATCATAATAAAAATCAGAAGGAACAATTACTGTAACAATCTTTGTTCCCTTTTCCACTGGAAGAAGATTTGTAATGTCAGCCTTAAAAATAATTGTCTTCTTATCTTCTGAAATTAAAGGTGATTTATAGCAGTTTTTAACATCAACACCATCAAGAAGAATTTTAATTTTATCTATAGCAGACTGCATATCTGTATTGGCAATAGCTTTATTGAAAGTTATTACGATGTCGCTGTTTTTTGCAACTCCTTCAACTTTTGAAACAGGATCAAAGGATGCAACAGTCAGTTTTTCAGCTGTTACCGCTTCAACATTAATATCACATGCTTCGTTGATATAAAATGAAATTCTTTCACCATTATTATCAGTAGAAGTATTTACAACAGCAGCTTCAGCTGGAACACAAACCCATTTCCAACTGATAAATTTTGAAGATTCAGACGGTTTAAACAAATATTCAACGTTTTTTCCAATATTGAATTCACCATTATTCCCTGTCACAAAACCCGCTGCCGGTTCATATTCTACAGAGATTCTTGCTTTATCATTTGTATTCTCATTGATTTTATATGTCCAGCTGTAAGTTTTACCTTCAGGACAAAGATAAATGCAGTTTTTTTCTTCATCTAATGTAAAAAGAGAATCTGGAAGAACAACGCGAATGAAAGAAGTCTTTCCCGCCGGAACATCAACTGCATATTTTGAATGGGCAGGAATTACAACACATGAATAATTAATTACCTTATCACCTGTTTCATCTTTATCAAAATAGAAATATGGAGCTCCAAAAGCTTCTTCTTCGCCAAAATACAATTCAACGTTATTAAAATATAATTTAATATCAGAAAGCTCTTCTTCAGAATTCCCTAGCGGCTTGTCAAAGTCAATAATGATATTTGTGTCCTTACAAACAGAATCAGTCTGCGTCGGATTTGTATTGCCTTTACCAACCTGAGGACGAAGGGCACAAACTGCAGTTATAGTAACGGCTCCGTCAGCCTTTGCCACGGCTTTTGAAGAAATGCTTTCCGGATTTTTTATTTCGATACTGCTATTTGAAGCCTGCCATTTTATAAACTGATATCCTTCTGCAGGTACAAAAGAAAAACTGAATTCTTCATCCATCATGAAAGTATTTTTATCTTCAGATTTTATACTTCCGGCAGCATCAAAGTTTTTCTTGAAATTTACTACTGCTTTAGGAACAGGACTGGTAACTGCCTGAATAATCACTTCAGAATCAATGTAAACTACAGCTGACGTAGCAGCCTTTGCAGGATCATCAAATTTTACAACTGAAGAATCCAGAATATTTTTTTTACTATCAAGAGCCTGCCAATATAAAAAATAATAAGTAGAACTTGCTGTATAGGAAATCTTAAAACTTTCTCCAACTTTTGCTTTAACCCCGTCGGCGGAAGGATAAAGAGTACCATTATCGTCAACATCAGACTTTTGAATAAAAACATTTACGAAAGGAGTTTTTTCATATTCAATCTTTGCCTCAATTTCTTCCTTCAGCAAACTTCCGGCAATAAAATTCTCACAGCCTGCAAAAATAAATGCTGCAAAAGTAAAAAATAATGTTTTATAAAACTTCCCTTTATTGTGCATAATCATTTTCCTTCTTTGTTTCTTTTTAAACACAAGCCGTTATTATAACTAAAGAATTATTTCATGTCACTTCACTTCCCATTTCTCCATTTTTCTATATTGACAATAAATCGGAGGTGATTTACATTTTAGGCGTAACTTCTTAATAACTCAGGGGCAATAAATGTCTGCAAATTTTTCTTCAGAGAGTTTTGATTTTGAAATGTCTATGTCTTATGACGAC
The DNA here is from genome assembly GCA_024402535.1 of Treponema sp. GTDB lineage: Bacteria > Spirochaetota > Spirochaetia > Treponematales > Treponemataceae > Treponema_D. The sequence goes on along the minus strand of JAKSTN010000003.1, from coordinate 39,250 downwards.
GAATTTGACGATTTCGGAGATGGTTTCGAAGATGATTTCGATTACGAAGATGACGACACTCTGGATGAATACGATGAAGATTCAGACTGGAATGATGATTATCAAGAAGAAGAAGTAGACGACTACGATGAACCTTACGATGATGTTGAACCTGAATCAGGATATTCTTTCAGAACACATGCTGCTGAAGAACTGATTGACGAAGATGACATGATCTTTGAAGAAGATGACGGGGAAGAATAATTTTATTCCCTCTAAAACAGTAACTTTTTATAAAAAATAGAGATAAAAAAAGCTTCGCTCGCGCGAAGCTTTTTTTTTTTTACTTTACTTCCTTCAACCGATCAAGAAGGATACGAAAGGCACTGTCAGGATTTTTCAGCATTTTTGAACCGCGTGTAATCTTACACAAAGACATATTGTATTTTCGTGCAATTTCTCTCTGTGTTACACCGCTGTCCAGCTCCTTAACAAGCTGCCATCTCTTGGCGAAATCAGTCATTTCATTGTTTGTAAAAAGACAGTCAAAGAAGTTATACAAGAACTCTTCATCACTGTTTTTTGAAATGAGATGACAGATTTCTTTAAGATTGTCTTCCACAAAGTTTTCAGGAAGATTGTTTTCGGAAGTTTCAGTCATAATTATTCAACAATAAATGCGTCTTTTCCAGCTCCACATTCAGGACATTTGTAGTCTGCAGGAACATCTGCCCAGGCAGTATTTGGAGCAACATTGTTTTTTGCATCCCCTTCTGTTGAATCATAAACGTGTCCGCAATTATCGCACTGCATTCTTTCCATGTTTCTACCTCGATTTATTAATTTTTCTTAAAAAAATCAGCTTTTGAAGCTCCACAGACAGGGCAAACCCAGTCTTCAGGAAGATCTTCCCAAGCTGTTCCTGGAGCAATTTCTGAATCAGCATCGCCTTTTTCAGGATTATATACATAATCACAAATATCGCAGATATAACTGTCCATAATTTCTCCTTTTTCTCTAATTTAATGATACCATAAATAGAAACGTCTGACAAACAAAAAAAAGGAGGCGAAAGCCTCCTTTATAAACAATCAATAACCTTTTTTAACGGATTTTGAAAGTTCCTGTTGTCAGTGTTCCGCCGTTTGAATAAACGTCAAAGTTGATTGTTTTGTCAGCTTTTGCCAGTTCATCATAGAATTCTTTTACATCACGAACATTTTTTCCGTTTACGGCTGTAATTACATCGCCGTTCTGAAGACGAAGTGTTGCAGCTGGTGTTTTTGCCTGAACATTTGTTACAACAATACCTTTTACTTTTTTATCATCAATTTCAAGGCGTTTTTTTGCATCATCTGTCAAAGGACTAGCAATGAATCCCGGCCACAGCTTGTTGTTTGCATTAACAACTTCATCTGTACGTTCATCAATTTTTACATTAATTGCAGGCTGCTTAACTCCACCGCGAATTACAACAAATCTTGCAGTTGTTCCAGCCTGAAGGTTTCCTACATCACGAACCAACTGATTAACACTTTTTACAGGTTTTCCGTTTAATTCAATGATAAAATCACCAGGTTTGATTCCACATTTGAAAGCCGGAGAACCGGTGAATACTTCAGCGGCAAAAGCCCCTTCAATACCTTCAACGCCCAGTTCTTTTTTGAAATCAGGATTTACTTCTGTAAGGGAAACCCCTACCCAGCCGTATTTAATTTTTCCACCTGAAATAAAGGAATCAATGGCATTTTTTACGTTGTTGATTGGAATTGCAAAGCCAAGACCATTTGAACCGCCTGAACGGGAAGCAATCCAGGTATTGATTCCAATAACTTCACCATAAATATTTACAAGAGGTCCACCAGAGTTCCCCTGGTTGATGGCTGTATCAGTCTGGATAAAGTCAGAAATGCTTCCTATTCCTGAACCATCGCGGCCTACGGCACTTACAATACCCTGTGTTACAGACTGGCGGTATCCCAAAGGAGCACCAAAAGCCATACAGATGTCGCCAGGCATTACGTCATCGCTGTTTCCAAGTGGAGCCACAGGAATTGATTTGTCTGTAGATTCAAAAGAAACCAGTGCAATATCGATTCTTTCATCGGCACCAACAAGTTTTCCTTCAAATTCCCGTTCATCATTAAGCTTTACGCTGATTTTTGTAGCTCCGCCGGCAACGTGGTTATTTGTAAGAACATAAAGAGCGTTTCCGTCACGGCGAACAATTACACCTGATCCCAAACCTTTTGATTCATATTCTTTCTTTCCTTTATCGGAATCTTCTTCATCAGGATCTCCGAAGAAGAAGAAAGGAATACTTCTCATAGGATTTGTATAAGTTTTTGTTTCTGTAACATCAACTTCTACAACAGCAGGAAGCATTTCAGACGAAATGTTTCTGAAAGAAGTCTGTAAAGCCTCTACAACAGAAAGAGCCTCTTTTTTATTTGCCTGTGCTCTTTTTGGAGCAGGCGGATCAGCAAAAAGTGAAGCAGTCAGAAGGGCTGCCAGTGAAATAGTAAGGATTTTTTTAGTAATTTTTTTCATTTAAATGCCTCTCATGTTTTGCATCTTATACTAATATAAATAAAAATCCCCCGATTGTGTTACAGAATTTTCTATATATAATTACAAATTACATTCCTACGTTGAATTTGCCGTTGTTTGTTTTGTAATCCAAAGCAGTAAGAACTTCTGTATGATCTTCATATACCACTACAGTATGTTCTTCATGGCATGACACCTTGCGGTCAGCAGTTACAACTGTCCATCCGTCTGGAAGAACATCTACTTCTGCTGTTCCAAGGTTGATCATTGGTTCAAGTGCCAGAACCATACCAGGTTTGATTCTTGGGTTTCCGCCATGAAAGTTCGGATCATTTGGAATGCTTGGATCCTCGTGAACATCAACCCCTACTCCGTGACCGCAGAAATCATATACTACACCATAACCGTATTTGTCATGGGCAATTTCATAAACTGCACGTGAAATATCTTTAATTCTGTTTCCTGCTACACATGCATTAATTGCCGCTGCAAGACATTCTTTTGTTACCTGGTGAAGCTGTTTTACTTCTGCCGAACATTCACCAATCTGGATACTGTGAGTTGTATCACTGATATATCCGTCAAGATCGATTCCAACATCAATGGAAACTAAATCACCATCCTTAAGGATGCGTTTTTTTGAAGGAAGTCCATGAATAACTTCATCATTCACACTGATGCAGATTGCACCAGGAAAATCTTCACGGTACCATGCAGGCTTTCCGCCATGGGAAATAATGTAATTTTTGAAAAGATTATCTACATCCTTTGTAGACATACCGGCTTTAATCTGCGGGATAAGTTCATTGAACATATCAGCTGTAATATGGCAGGATTTACGGATACCTGCGATTTCTTCTTCATTCTTAATGATAATCATATTTTTATTGTAATGATTTAATTAAAACTTGTCATAAACTCCACAAAATTAATACCGATATTCTAAAAGAACAGGTATTTTTTACCCAGAGGTATTTATTATGAAAAAATATTCAGCAGTATCACTTATTCTTGCAATTTCAATTGCTCTTTCAGGTTGTGGTTCATCAAAACAGAAAGATGAAACTCCCAATACACCTCACGAGCTTTATAAAGCCAACAAGAAAGATGATGCAAAAAATCTATTTATGCCACTGGCTGATATTAACAGTGTGGATGACGAAGGAAACACTTTACTCCATCTGGCAGCAGCAAAAGATGATTCTGATATGGTTTTATTCCTTCTCATAAAAGGAGCTGATCCCCTTTATAAAAACAACGCCGGGGACACTCCTCTTCATACAGCAATCAACAACACAGCCTTCAATGCGGCAAAACTCCTTGTAGAAAACGGAAGTGACATTTTCAGCCAGAATGCAGACGGAGTCACGGCTCTGGACCTTGGGCTGGAAAACAGCGCCCGTTACATGGATATTTTCATTACTCCAAACACAGGAAACCTTCTGAACGAATACGGACAGAATCTTGTGCACTATTTTGTTCTTAAAACAGCACAGGTTATAGAAGAAGACGGCTCTAATCGCCCGAAAATCGATACAAAAAGAGCTATAGATTCCTGCATTTCTAAAAACCTTCCACTTTCAATTACAGATGTAAACGGAAAAACACCGCTGGACATTGCTTTTGAAATTGATTCAGATGATTCCATTGAAATTGCAGCAAAACTGATTCTTGCAGGTGCAGACGAAGTAGTTACAGACTTTGCATACTTCCAGGAAGCAGTATCTTCTCGCAACCTGGACATGCGTTTTGAAGACAACCAGACACCTCTTCATATCGCATCAATTATGGGACATTCTGCAATTGCAAAATATCTTCTTGAAAAAGACGCAGATACAAATGTTCAGGATAGTTCAGGTTCTACACCACTCCATGAAGCAGTTCGTTACGGAAATATTGATATCATCAGATTTATTCTGGATTCAGGAGCAAACATTAACGCACAGGATAACCTTGGCAAAACTCCTATTATGGTAATTATGCCTAAAGAAAAGATGAACGAAATCTACAAGACAATGGTTTCGTACCGTGCTGACCTGAATATCAAAGATTCTTTTGGTGACACACTTATTCATACTGCAACAATGATGCACGCCCCTTCATCAATTCTCGAACTTCTGGTAGAAAATGGAGCTGACGTAAATGCAAAAAACAAAGAAGGTGTTACTCCTTTTGAAATTGCTATCCAGCACCGTGATAAAGAAATGACACGTTTCTATGCAAACCATGATGCAGATATTCACACAAAAGACACTCATGGAATTTCACCTCTTTCTCTTGCACTGGAAGCAGAAAAAGAACTGTTCGAAATGATTATTTCTGAAAAAAATGCTCAGAGCCAGAACTCAGAAGGTAACACACCTCTTCACATTGCACTTATAAACGATGCACCTCTTGAAAAGATTCTTTATATCATCAGCCTTACAGAAGATGTGAACATCCGTAACTCAGACGGAAACAACGTTCTTTATCTTGCCTGTACAAAAAAGCAGGAACCTGTCGTAAAAGCACTTCTTGAAAAAGGCGGAGATATTTTCAGTATCAACAAAGACAGCGATTCTGCACTGCGCATCGCACTTCGTGACGGCGGTATAGTCCAGGACTGGATTATCACATCAAAAACAATCAAAGCAACTGACGGTTCGGGGAACACTTGTCTCCATTACGCAGCTGAATGGAAATATGTAAAAGCCATTGAAAGCCTTGTTGAAAAAGGAGCTAACCCAATGGCTAAAAATGCCAACGGAGAAAACATTCTTTTTAGCGCAGCAAAAACAAACGATGAAAATGTAATCAATACAGTTGTAAAAGTTGGAACACCTGTTAATGAACGCGACAATCTTGGAAGCACACCACTTCACATGGCTGTTCGCTGGGATGCAACAAAATCAATTGAACGTCTTCTTGAACTTGGAATCGACATCGACGCCCAGAATACTTCAGGAAAAGCAGCTCTTGCAGAAGCAGCACTTTCCGGCAAGATGAACACAGCTAAAGTTCTTCTTGATAACGGCGCTGATGTAAACTCAAGTGATACAACAGGATGCACAATCCTTATGGATGCAATCCGCGGTCAGAATAAAGATGTCGTAAAACTTCTTCTCGATTACAACGCAAATGCTTCAATTCAGGAAATTAACGGTGTAAACGCATACCATGAAGCTGCAAGAATCGGAGACATTGATATTATCAAAATGATTCGTGACGAAGGCGGAAATCCTTTGAGCCGTGATAAGGCAGGAAACACACCATTCTCAATCGTTATGAACAAAGACATGAAAGTTATCAAGGCTGTTCTTGGTACTTCAAAAAACATTACAGACTCAGATGGAAACACACCAATTCATATTGCAGTAAAATCAAAAGTACCTTCTAAACTTTTGAAAGAACTGATTTCAATGGGCTACCCTATCGACGGACGCAACTCAAACGGTTACACAGCTCTGACATATGCAGTTGAAGGAAATGATATTGAACGTGCACTTATTCTTCTTCAGAACAAAGCAAATCCTTTCCAGTCAATCAACAAGAAAGGACAGAACGCCGTTACAATCGCACTTGATAAAAACAATAAGAAAATGATTGCAGAAATTGTAAAAACTGCAGGAAAGAACTGTGATATTCAGGGAAATACAGTTCTTCATTACGCAGCAAAAACTTCTTCTACAGAAACAGTAAAAGACCTGCTTTCATTCGGTATCCCAAAAGATGTAAAAAACATTTCAGGCGATACCCCTTATGACGTTGCAAAACGCTGGGGCAATAAAGAAGTTGCCGAACTCTTAAAATAAACTATAAAATCTTCACCCGTTCATCAGGGCATTTTTCAAAAAAATCCCTGATGCGGGCGCGAAGATCTTCATTATTTTCTGAAGAAAAATCTGCATTAATCCACTGACTTTGGGCATAATGTCCAAACTTAAAATTTTCTGAATAATACGTAAAGAAACGCTGAAGTCTTGTTTTCCAGAATTCCTGTGGCTGATAAAGCTGAATATCATCAATATAATTCAGTGCAAGCTGTTCCATATCAATTTCAATAGTTCCAGTCTCGCATTCAGTATTCAAATAATTTTTCAGCTGATAAAAAATCCAGGGTTTTGAAACCGAAGCACGGGAGATCATAACGCCGTCTACCGACGGACATGCTTTACAGGCAGCTTCGAAACTATTTTTATCTTTCACATTCCCGTTTACATAAACCTGAATTTTTCCCCCATAACGCCGTTTCAAATCTTCCGCATAGTGATAGCGTGGCGGACGTGAAAGCTTTTCTTTTTTTGTACGCGGATGAAGAGTCAAAAGCTGCACCCCTTCCCCAATAAGCATATCAGTAAAACTAAAGAATTTTTCATCTGTAAAATCATCATCCCCAAGACGGAGCTTTACAGAAAATCTTTTAGCACTTTCAGGATGAAGCGAATTCCAGTGGCGGACAACATCACCAACGCCCTGAACAAGTTTTTGAGTTTCTTCAATTGGTTTTATCATCCAGGAAATACCGGCTCCAAAACGATAAATATCTGGAGCGCTGCACCCCATATTCAGGTCCAGTCCAAGTCCCGGAAGGGCGGAAAGAATTCCGGCAGCCTCAATCATTTTTGAAGTATCATGACCTGTCAGCTGCCATACTATTTTTTCTGGGACCGGAGCAGGATCGATATAAAACTTTTCAAAATGACTGTTTGCAAGAAGGCTTCCGGCGTTAATCATTTCGGTAAAATATTCATCACAGCCGCCAAAGCGTTCAATAATATTTCTAAAGGCTCTGTGGCTGATTGTAGCCATAGGACCTGCGATTAATTTTAAATTCATATCTTTCAATTACAACCCCGCAGCTCCTTTATTTTACCACCATGATTTTTCGGGTTTCATCAAAGCCGTTTCCAATTACACGTACAAAATACATTCCTCGTGCCACTGCTCTTCCTGCCCGGTTCTTTCCGTTCCAGGTAAAGTAATTTTCATTACCAGCTTCAAGTTCCCCTCTGTGAAGGTATTCTATTACATTGCCATCAAGAGTCATAACAATTACATCAACCCTACCCGTTTTAGGATTATCAACCCTGACAACTGCTTTTTCTCCATTTCCTGCGTTAATAACGTTATTCAAAATTGTAACGCCACCTTTCTGAAGAATCATTTCTTTAAGACGGAAAGACCAAAGATCGAGAGATAAAATATCTGAAGAATCTTTCAGTCTTAATGCGAACAGAGGCGAGTCTTTATTCACGGTGTATTCTTCTGTCTGATAATCAAAAACAGGTGAATGGCACATACGCACATCAGAGCCGTCACTTTCAGTCATTCCAAAGAGGAACGAAACCTGGTCTCCGGAAGCCCAGAGTTTTACAGCATCTTCAGGAACCAAGAAATCTACTCCGTTTGAAACATCTGCATTTTCCATTACCTTTCCATCGGTAACAATATATGATTCAACCGGATTTGCCTTAAATGCAATGGTCTTGAAAAGTTCAAGACCTGGAACTTCAGGAAGCCATACACGAAGATTGGATCCCGAAATGCGATTATATTCATCTGAAACTGTTCCGCTTTCAGGACTGTTATCCAGATAAATTCTTGAATTCATTGCATCCTTTGAAACTGCAGAAGCAATTATATGAATTTCATCATCAGGTAAAAGAGTTCCGAAATTTTTCTGTTCCGCATCCCAGTCATGCACACCAAATGAATTTTCACCAAAAAGATTTTTCTGGACGAGCCCTGATTTTGTGGCATCATTTTGTGCATTAAAGGCTGCATTATATGCATAAACCGGATTTACTGCATTTACAGCAAAATCACTTAATGAGTGTGCAGAATATGCAGGAAGATAATTTCCAACACCCGTATCATCCTGAACAAAAGTTGCAACCTTTGTATCAAGCCCTGTTACAGGATCCTGGAATTTATTCCCTAAAGGCTTACACTGAACATAAAGATTCTTTACATCATCGTAAGTTACTTCCCTGTTAAGACAAACTTCCACACTACAGTAATCTTTATTAACTTGTTCTGTATCTGACACATTTAAATTTCCAAGATGCACTATAGGTTTTATATTTGAATCAATCTTAAGATCAGATTCAACAAAATCTGTTCCATCAATTGATCCAAGAACAAATGATTCTGTGAAGAACTCAAGAAGATTTTTATTTTCAGATTCGCCAGAATCCAGATTCTTAAGATTTACAGTTTCATCGAAATTCAAACGTTTTGCGAACATAAGGTAAAGTTTTTTCTGTCCAACAGGAGCCAGAGACATAACAAAACTTGGAGGCGTTGTATCAATTGTTCTGATTTTTGCAGAATCAAGACGGTTACCCGCAAGATCTGTTACAAAACCCTTTGTATCATCATAAGAAACTATAAAAGTAGTTTTTACAGAAGGAATCGATTCCTTAAGAGTTAAACCAAAATATGGAGAATCGGCATAATTAGGTGTACGAACAGAACCTTCTGTAGCAATAAAAATAGGTGATGTTACATTAAAATAAGCCTTTTTGGTTTCATCAAAAACCGTATCAGGATTAAGATTAAAATCATCTCCTGCAAGATGTTTGAAAGCTTGAGCAGAATCAACAATTGAACTATAGCGGATACCACCCGAAGTTCTATTTGAGTCAAACATACGGGAACCACCAAAATCATCAGCTGCGAAAGTTCCATTTTCCGAATCAGTAGATACAAGACCTGCATCAGCACCTGTTGACGATACCCAACCTTTACGAGAAACCCAATAAGCAGAATCAGTATTTTCATCATAAGACGGAGTATTATCAAACATATGGAACTCAATACGTTTCAAAGAAGAGGTACCGTCTACAGTAGAACCGATTGCTTCAAAATGACCATTCAGAAGTTCATCATTCCAGGCGACTGCCGCTTTTCTGTAAGTTGCAAATGAAGGTTTTGTTACATCCCACAAAGAGCCGGTAACAGAAAGGCCTTCCTTAACTGACTGAATTCTGTTTCTAGTCGGATGGGCATTTTCTGCAGCCTGATCTGCCAGGTCAAATACAGGACATTCAAGGTATCCGCCATTTTCTTTCAAAGGAAGTTTAACTTCGCCTGAAGGAGTTTCTGCTTCATCAATATAGCCGATCCAGTTTTTAAAGAAACGCCCGTCATTATCTTCAACAGTTCCATCAACATAGCCTGCAACAGAAAGTCTTATTTCATGAGGATTCATTCCAACTTTTCTGTAGAAACTGTGAACTGTAGAATCTTTACTTCTATTGTTTCTATTTCCGGCATTCAGTTTTCCTGTAAATACAGCAAGTCCTGAAACTTTTATTTTGTCCCCTTCCTGTGAAACAGCTCCGAGAGAATTTTCCACACGTTCATTTTCAAATTCAGATGTGGCGGCAACAAGGTTCAGTGTACCCGTTCCTTCGGAAACATTGTCAAAATCAACCGGTTCTGAATAAACGAATTCAATAAAGTTATGAGCGTCATAAGAAGGTTGACTGTCCGGCCCTACGGAACTGTCATAACGAGTATGATTTTCCTGACCTGTAACAACTTTTACCAGAACCGGTGAAGCACCGTCTGATACCTTATTATAAAGAGTTCCAGAATCTTTAAGTATTTTTCCAAAACGGTCTGTGAACACAACACCAAATGGAGAGCCAGCATCTTCAACGTTACGGTCAAATGTAAGGTTCGGAATCGTTGTTCTATGAACATCGGTACTGTCTGTACTGTGTTCGTTTCCAGATGAAGTTCCGGCGGCATCTGTATTCCAGCGAATACCTGTAGTACGAAGATAAACTGTATCAGTCTCATTTGTTCCAATGCCGTTTGTAAGCCAGGTTCCGGAAGAGAACTGATATTTATCATAAACTTCCGAATAATATTTTGTGCCACTGTCGTAATGAATCTTTGTTACAAGTGAAGTTAATTCTCTGTTATGATTGCGCACCGGTTTATTGAAAGTTACTTTCAGAACAGAATCACTTACAGTTTCAACATCCACAATTTCAAAATCATCAAAATCCCAGGCATCATTATTTCCACTGTCAGTACAATTCTGAGCCATACCTGTTGTCAAAGACGAATTTACTGTTCCTTTATTGCGGACTGATGAATTGGAAATTTCACAGTTATAAGCTTCAATAAAACATTCTTTTGAGTCACTGTTTTTACCTGCGTCCAGGAACCACAGGCCTGTTCCAGAAATCTTCAATCCATTTCCATAAAAGTTCTTACCAGCGTTTAATGAAACACCTTCTGTAACCGAAAGTTCTCCTTTATATGAAGCCGATATAGCAGAACCATCTGGAAGTGTTTCAGTCCCAAAATCTTTATAATTAAATTCTGCATTACGTTTCTTTGTATAAAGATATTCACCTTTATGAGCTGCATTTCCATCGTCTTTAGAATATGAACTTCCCAAAAGAACAAAATCTTTTACAGAAGAAATATTTTTTCCAGCCAGAAGTTTTCCGCTGTACAGCACAATATTATCTGCAGTAAGTGGAGATGACACCTTAAATTCATCTGAATCATTTTCCAGTGCAACAATAAGATTTTTTGAAATTACGAACTTACCGCTACCTCCACCAAAAGTAAGTGCAGGAGAAGGATTACCGTTTACATAAACATTCTGTGCAAAACTTACTTCCCCACTTCCAGAAGTAACAACACTTCCCTTAATATCATTATTGCCGTTTCCATTCTGGGTAAGTTTTCCAGAAACAGTAATTGTTTTATCCTGTGCAAGTTCCAGGACACCTTCATTGGTTATTGTGGCTGTTGCAATATTTCCATTTTCATTAAATGAAGTTTTTTCACCGGAAGCAAGAATTACCTTATCCAGGTCAAAAGTTTTATTGAGTTCAATTTTTCCTGAACCCTGAATTGTTACATCTGCTTCGTTTTTACTTTCAAGTATTGCGTTTGAGACAAAATCTTTTACTGAAACTTTTCCTTTCAAAACAGCGTTAGCGGAATTAAATGTAAGATTCTGTCCAGTTCCTGTAACATCTGAATTAAACGTAACTGTCGTTCCTGCAAACGAAGTATCGTTACCTAAAGTGACAGCATCTTTATAAAGCTGAGTAGAGGAAGTATTAATTTCCCCGCCATTTATTTCTGCACTTCCATCAACATTCAAGGAAACAAGTTTATCTGTTTTTCCAACTTCGCCACCGAAAACGGCATTTCCTTTTATTGAAAGAGGACAAAGTCCGTCTAATGTATTTTCAAAAGTTACTGTACTACCAGTTAATTCAGTATCTTTCTGAATAGTAACTATATTTTTATAAACTTGAGTTTTATCAGTTGTTGTAACCTTTCCACCGTTAAGAAGTGCCTCTGCATTTACAGTTAAATCATAATCACCAGAAACTTCACCATCAAACTGAACCTGTGCTGCTGTAAGGGTTGTGGTGTTTCCAAGAGTTACAATATTTTCATAATGCTGATTATATTTCTGATTTTCTCCTGCTGTAGTAACTGAACCCCCTTTGAGCACAGCCTTTGCTTTTACAGTCAAATCATAACCACCGGAAACTTCACCGTCAAACTGAACCTGTGCTGCTGTAAGAGTTGTATTTTTTTGAAGTGTTACTTTCTTATTATAATTCTGATTATTTCCAGTAGTTGTTACCGTTTCACCATTAAGCACTGCATCTGCATTAACAGTTAATTCATAAGTTCCGGAAACTGTTCCATCAAACTGAACCTGAGCTGCTGTAAGAATTGTTGTATTTCCAAGAATTACGTTATTTTTATAAAGTTGATTTCCTGTAGTGTTTACAGAACCGCCGTTTAATAAGGTTTCTGCATTTACAGTTAATCCTGCATTACCTGAAACTGTTCCATCAAACTGAACCTGACTTCCTGTAAGAGCAATATCATTCAAAATTGTAACAGATTTTTTATAATGCTGCTTCTTTTCATTTGTTGTAACAGGACCATTCAAGTCCACATCCGCATTAACAATTAAAGTTACACTACCGTCAACAGTTCCATCAAACTTCACTTTTGAATCCGTTCCGGTATTTATAAATTCAATATCTGACAAAAGATTTACAGAATCACCAAATTCCTGCCCGCCTGTAGTCTTTATTAAATTACTATTAATATCAGAAATTCCTGTAACCTTTAATGAAGAAAGAGAATTTGTTTTACCAACAGATGCATTGATCTTTACGGAATCTGCATTTATTGTACTTCCAGAAGGGAATTCAAATTCATATGATGCATTTCCAGTTATAAGAAGTTTCTTAAAGTTATATGTTGTACTGCTGCCAAGACCTAAACCTGCCGGAGTAGTCTGAACTGCAATACCTGAAGTCCATCCTTTAAATTCAATTTCAGAATCATCATCATGTGTTATACTTCCAGAAAGCGGAACTGTTTTCGTTCCGTCTAATGCAATAATTCCATTATTCGTAATGGTCTCTGCAGTAACTCCACAGGATGTCAGGTCAACACGTTTTTTAGCATCAACTGTGAAAGATTTTACTGAAATATCTCCATCCAGAATAAGAAGCCTATCTGCTCCTGTTGCTGAACCTTCTGAAATTTCAATTTCAGCACTGGCATCAGTCTTATACGGAGCCTGAGTAAACACTCCGCCCTTATCATTCTTCCAGTTGCCGGCAGTTCCCCATAAAGAATTAGAAGCACCTGTCCAGATATATTTATGGCTTCCAAACCAGTTGAAAGTTGTGTAATTATCTGAAGAAAGTATTTCTTCACAATCAGTTACAGATGAAGAAATATTTCCATATGAATATGCATATCCGATTTTTGCATAGCTTACAGAAACTGAAGGAATATCCTGATTCAAATACCACCATGTACTGTCAGTTGCATTTGGAGATGCAGCATCAGAAACAACAGAAAGATTTTTTGAAGAATTTCCTTTTATAAAAAGCGCATTAGATACTGTAATAGCATTACCGCTTCCTGCAGGAATTTTTACAGCTTTGGATCCAGTTTCATCAGACGAATCAATTGTAAGATTATAAAAATCTTTTAACCCAGAAATTAAAGTCGTTCCTGTTCCACAGATTTTTATAATTCCAGTATTCTTATCCCAGGTTCCACTATTTGAGACATTTCCTTTTACAGAAACTGTTCCACTATTATTATTAAATATACTTGAGTTTGTAACATCACCTGAAACTGCAATAATGTAAGTTCCAAGAAAGAATGTTCCAGCATTAGTAAAATTACCGTTTATGGAAATATCGCTTCCAACAGAAAGATTTCCGTTATTAATAAGCTTTCCTGTTACCGGGCTAAATATAATTTCTGTTGAAGTAATTTCACTGTAATCTGCAATACTCATTTCAACAGCAGTACCTGCTGAATGATTGAGTAAAGTAAGTATTTTCCCACCTGAAATTGTTTTCTTGTTAGAGGCATCTGAGCCACCGGTTACATTAATGGTAGAAGCCTTAAATGTAGAATTTTCAGACAGCAGAAGATCATCAGAAATGGTGAGCGTACTGGCAGAATCCACTGTTCCATTTACTGTAAGTTTTCCACTAAAATCTGCAGTTCCGGAAGCTGTAATAGTTCCGGTTAATTCTGTTTCGCTAAAAGATGTATTTTTTGCAGCAAGACTACCATTAATTACAGTTTTTCCTGTTGTATGAGTAACTGAATTTGTTCCAAAAGATACTGCATCTGAAGAATCATTTCCAAACTGAACTTGTCCTGTTGTTACAAATGTTGTATCAGTTCCAATAGAAGATCCTGCTTCAAAAGTAATATTTCCAGTAGTTGCAGCATCAGTTATAACATTAAGTTCAACGGCTGTACCGAAAACAACGTTTTCACTTGAAGTCAGCGTAATTTCATTTACCGTAAGAGTGTTTGCAATGAATGATATTTTTCCTGTTTTATTTACTTCAATATTTTGATAAGTTGATGTTCCTGGAGTAAATGTCTGGTCTGCAGAACCACTTAAAATAATTTTTCCAGTTCCGCTCCAGGTACCTGCATCACTGAAGTTTCCTTTTACGGTAGCATCTCCATTTCCAGTAACTGTTCCCTGTGTAACTGTAAAATCAGAATTTGCAATTACAGGTATATTTACAGCCAGTGTATTTGACTGATTTGTTTTATTAACAACTAAAGTGCCGCCTGTAACAATTAAAGTATTTCCTGAAGCTGAATCCGAAACAGATGTATTTCCACCTGTAAAGTTTACAGTTTTTCCAGAATCAGTTATTAATACAACATTGTCAGAAAGTGAAACATCAGATGCAAAGCTAATATCACCGGATGCTGAAATATCACCGGCAATATTCACTGCTCCTGCACCATCCTGAATGAATGTACCTACTGAACAAGAAGAAGCTGGTGTTGCATCAAAAGTCGCAGGATCTGAAACAGCAGACGTTTCATTTAATGTAAAGATTCCGGCATTTGTAACAGTAAGATTTTTTCCACCTGTAATATTGTCATACAAAGTTACAGGTGCATCAGTTCCTGTGGTTATAATTTTTGTTGCATCTGAAAGAGCAACCGGAATATACACAGGCCCTGCTTTTACAGGAATTACAAAACCATCTATACCTGTTACTTCTATAATTCCCGAAAGATAGATATATAAAGGAAGATTTTCGTAACTTAAAGCTTTGACAGAAAGCTTTTCATCGGCTGCACTTCCTCCATTCAATGAAACAGAGGATGCTGTATTAAGCTTTAACTCACCATCAAAACTTAATTTATTTACTGTAATTGAGCCTGTTGTTTCAAGTTTTAATTCCTGAGCAAATATCTTTCTTGAATTTACAGTTAAATCAACTTCTTCGGAATTAAATGTTACTGTATTAAAACCTTTATCTCCTGTTCCGATTTTATTTGTGGCATTTGCACCAATTTGACCAGTTGTAAAATTACCAGTGGTTGATTTTAGGGTAATATTATTTGATGTACTGCTTGTTGAAATTGCAGGAGTCTTAATATCAGCCCCGGAAACTTCTGCCATTGCGCTTTGCACTTCAAGACTTGCATCGTTATCAAAAGAAACATTTCCAACAGATGAAATACTACCGCTTAAAGTTGTTATTCCTTTATAGGTTTGAGTACCTGTTCCTGTTGTAGTAACAGTTCCTTTAATATCAGTTTTATTAAAAGTCAAAGATTTATTTTCTGCAGCAGAAAGTGTATTTCTGGAAGCAACTGTTACAGTTCCTGTTGTATTGAAAGTTACGCCATTTTCGAAAATTGCAGTAGAACCGTTGAATGTAATGGCTCCAGAAGGAGTTAAAGTTTCACTATAATTTATAACAGTCACAGTCTGGGAAAAAGATAAATTTCCGGATGTGAGCTTTAAGTTTGTAATAGTAAGTGGATTTGAAACTGACAGAGTCTTACCATTATTCAATTTCACATTTATTGAAGCGTAAGTTCGTGAGTCTTTATTAACAAACGACTGATCTGCTAATCCTGTAAACTGAAGGGTTCCTGTTTGGTTATCAGCATTCCATCCAGTACCTGCAGAATCATCTACAGTTCCTGTCACGTTGAGATATTTTCCATCTGGAATAATTACATATCCCGTATTTGTAAAAGTTCCATTAATCTTACACGCAGAATCAGTACCAGAACCACCTGCAGACAATGTTCCGCTGTTTTCAAAATTTGCAGTAATTGATGAAGAATGAGGTATCTTTAAATTACCATTATTAGTAAAGGTTGCTGTACCGGCGACCAAAGTTATGGCTCTGGCATCTCCTAAAGAATAGAATCCGGTTGATGTGATATTATTTGTAACCGTTAAAGTTACTCCGTTTGCTGTTGAAGAGCGGTCAAATACACACCTACCAGATTCATCTATACCACCATTAAAAGTCAAATAGCCTGTTATGGTTGAATTACCTTCAAGACTTCCATTACCAATTGAAAGAGTCGATGCAGTCACATTACCTTTTAAAATTGTTTTACCAGCAGTATGTTCTGCTGTGTTAGCCCCAAAGCTTAATGCAGTATTTCCTGAGAAAGTTACGTCGCCCGTGGTGTTGAATACAGTGTCAGACGAAATTGTTCCACCCGCATTAAAACTGACATTTCCTGCACCCACTGCATCAGTAAAAGAAGAAAGCGTTACAGATCCATTAAAAGAAGTGTCGGTTCCTTTAGTAAGGGTTACAGCTGTGGCGTTTAAGGCTGAAGTTACAGTCAGTTTACCACCAGATTTATTTTCTTGAATTTCAGAATATGTAGTACCTGCTTTCGGTGTGAAGGTTTGATCGCCTGTTCCATTAAAAATGATTTTACCCGTTCCATCCCAAGTACCTTTATCAATCAAATCTCCTATGAATGATAAATCATCGTTTACATTAAATGAATTACAATTCTCTGTTATAAAAACAGTACCAATTGTTTGAAAACCTTTACCACTATTTGGGATGTTAGTAAATACTACAGATCCATCAAAGTAGTAATCACAACTAGTTGAGTTTTCTAAAAAATTAGTGAAAGTTGTACCGCCTAAAAATGAAACCTTTCCGCCTGCTTTTGAAACTGCCACATCAGACAAAGAAACACTATTTACATTAAAAGTTTGATCTTCACTTCCATTAAAAGTGACAATTCCTGTATCATTAATACTTAATGCCTTAGTTTTAAAATTCTTTGTTAATTCCAGATTCTTACATTCAATTTCAAGCGTAGAACTGTCAAAACTTTTTGGTGGAATAATATTTTTAGCAACTATCAGTTTTCCAACTGATTCAGAATCAATAATATTGAATGCCGAACCCAAGTTTTCTTCGATAGTTAAAGTTCCTGATATTTTCAAACTAGGGTTATCTGAAAAATTTAAAGTCTTTACAGTAAAAGATTCTGCAGATTCTATTGTAATCGAAGAAGCTGTACCTTTTATTAATACTTCTGCTGTATTCGCATTTGGAACAACATTATTTTTCCAGTTTCCTGCGGTTGACCATTTTCCATCACCTGCATTTCCTGTCCAGATAAAAGTATTTTCATTAACATTTACTGCATTAGGATTTTTTTCAATTTCTGATTTTAATTCGTCTGTGGCAGATCCGTTTACAGTTTCTGAAACAACATTACCTTCTATCTCAAGTTGAACACGGTTTGTATTTGTCCCAATAATATTGCCACTTTCATCTTTAAATTCCTGAGTGTTACTTCCAGTTTCCCAGGTTGAAATATTTACTGAAGCCCCATAACTTACAGACAATTCATTTTTCTTTTCATAAGATTCAGTCCATGATGACGTATCTATCATTACGATATTAACTGTTGTTGATCCTTGAATTTTCAAAGATCCACTTTTATTTTCATCAGAGTTTGGAACATAATCAGTGTTAACATTTGGAAGTCTCGAACTATCAATTCTATACCAGTTCGCTGAACTACCAATAAGCAGTACGCTAACATTAAACGAAAAATTTTCAGAAGAAATAGTACAAGTATTCTGACCATAGGTTATAAAACCATGAATCTGAATGTCTTTTGGTAAAACAATATTAACCGCACCTGAAGCCGTTTTTACAACAACATCATCATTTCCAGCATTCCCGTTGTTTCCAGGATATGACATAGCATCAACACCATTTAATTTCCAGTTTCCAGGAGTAGTCCAACTTAAATCTCCTGCACCACCAGTCCATTCATATACACCTGCCCACACGCTTTCCACACAAAAGAGCAGCACCATAAGTACTGCAAGGCGCTTGAAAAGAGGATTTCTTCTATATATTTTTCCGCATTCTTTACGGTTTTTCATCTTCTTAAAATTATACATCATGTTCATATCTCTAAAAAGTCCACTTTGCACCGTCAGGACGCAAACGTACTAATCCTCTTCAAGTATCGGTGATTTTTTGAGGACGGTTTAGGAAACCTTATTGGAATTATTATGAAGTTTCACTGAAAAGAAGTAAAAAAGCTATAAAAAAAAGGAAAAGGAAAAATTTATAGCTTTTATAATGGATAATTCACTGCCCGAAGCAGGAAAATCCATTGTTTTTGCTATAAATTTTCAGAATCAGGCAGATTTATAGCTTTTTGTAAGGGAAAAAGCGTTAAATGTGGTGGGATAGGGTCCTGTTTTGGCTATAAGTTTTCAGAAATTGATAAAATTATAGCTTTTTACCGGCGTTTTATGCCAAATACAATAAAAAAATGATGGAAATCAACTATAAAATCGTTGGAATAGCAAAATTTATAGCCCAAAAGCCCATTTTACGCCCCCACACCGCCGTTGCAAGACTTAACACCTCCCACGTGCCCGCACAACCGTGGCGAGTTTTTCTCACACCCCAGCGCCATGCCCGCAAAGCGGCGCTCACAACGCCGTGGCAAGTTTTTCTCACACCCGCGCTCACACCGCCGTGGCAAGACTTAACACCTCCCACGCGCCCGCACAACCGTGGCGAGTTTACTCCTGGCAGGCGCTGCTCCCCCCAAAAAAAATGACCATCACAGAGATTTTCTCCATAACGGTCAGTTTTCTTCCTTCCGGACATTTTTCAATTGTCCATTCTCAATTGTCCATTCTCAATTCAGCTTACAATCTGAAATACAACTTCCTGGGTGCTGATTTCGCAGCGATCCATTTTCAGTGTGACTTTTTCATTCAGTTCCATGTGATCGCAGCCCTGCATTGTAGTCTGCATGTCCAGAGAAGGAATCAGGAACAGAGTATCTTTTCCCTTGTGGTCCAGAACGTAAGCGTCACCGGTCCAGTCAGGATTCTGAATAAGGTAAACAAGCTTCCAGTGAGTGTCGGAAAGACGGCTTGCTTTTTTTGCCGCAATACTAGCAGCGTCTCCGGCAGAAACGCGAAGAAGCATGTCATCTTTATCAAGGAGGCGGCGGCCGTCAAGAAATGCCCTGAGCTGCTGGTGAGCAATGAGATCTCCGTAACGGCGCAAAGGACTTGTTACCTGAGTATAAACGGAAAGACCAAGACCAGCGTGAGCCATTGGAGTAATGCCTACACTTCGTTTACGCATACATTTAATGCGGGCAAAGTCGCCGGCATATCCTTCTGGAATTGAATCAGGAAATTCCGGAGCTTCCTGTCCGACAAACGGGAACGGAATATTATTTTTTTCTGCAAACTTTGCAGCCCCTTCCCCTGCCAGAAGCATCATTTCCATAATCATGTCATTCGATTCATATTTTTCTTCAGGTTCAATGGAAACCTTCTTTGTTTCCTTATCTACAGTAATGTGTACTTCCGGAAAATTGATTGAAACAGCACCACGGCGGTTACGTCGAGCCAAATTTTTCCGGGCAATATCAAAAAACACTTTAAGTTCATCAGAATCTTTCTGCTCTTCCGCCTGCTTATAAGTAAGACGCTTTACTTTAACCCGAGTCTTCAGAACCTCGCAGGATTCAACGCCTGTTTCTTCATCGAACTTTACCTTAAAACTTAGAGCAGTGCTTATCTCTTTAAGCCCAAGCGCGTAATCTTCCAGAGCTTCTTCGCAAAGCATACGGGAAGCGCCTTCCGGAATATAAAGGGTTGTACCACGGTTACGGGCCGCAATATCAACAGGGCTGTCAGGCATTACAAAACTTGCAGGGTCAGCAATATGAACCCAAAGATATTCGCCGTCAAAGCTGATGGCATCGTCAGGGTCTGTTGAATGGTCACTGTCTATGGCATAGGCAACGCCAGAAACTTCCACACGTTCTTCTTCAGGAACTGCCCCAAGTCCTTCGCTTGCAGAATCAAAAGCAAAACCAAATCTTGTAGGATACGGATTTTTTGTATAATCCCAGATGCCGGTTTCAATTAAAAGTTTGTGAGCTTTCTGAACATCCTGAGGAATCTTTGCTTCTTCCAAAGTTTTCGATTTTTCCATCTTACCCAAAGCAAAAGTTTCAATTTCCCCCATAAAACGGGAATCGTCGGGCAAGTTCAAGGCTTTATCTTTAAGACGCTGAATAAAAGCGGCACGGATTTCCGCAGCATGTTCTTTTTCATCAAGTTTTTGTTTTATTGCCTTAATCTCATTTTCTGTTCTCAAACTAAAAACCAGGTTCCCCGCCTTAAACGCATCTTCATCCTGACTGAACATAAGAGAAGCTTTCACCGCCTGGTAAACTGCAAAAATTGAATCTGCTTCAACACCTCCAACAGCCATCTCAGCAATATCATTAAGAGACACGCCCGACATCTGATCATCAGAAGCAAAAAGTTCATAGGCTTCCTGAAGGCCTCCTTCCAAAGCTTCAAGCCCGTCAGCAGAAGCTTTTTCTAGAACTTTATCCAAAGAAGAACACGGCTTTTCACTTAAAGTGATAAAATCCTTTTCGCGGACTTTCTGTTCAGAGTAAACTGCTTTTTTTCCTGTGGGAGTTGCTGGCTGAGAGCACCAGCGGATAAGATATTTTTCGCCATCCTGTTCAACAACAACGGCTGCATTATTTTTATATAAAACAAGGGAATTTTTGCAAAGCATAGGCTTATTATAAAGGAAAAATCATTCATGGCAACCCGCTTCGCGGCCGGGTCACTCCGGCTTCGGTAGCCCTCATTCCGCGGGCTTCCGCCCGCGGAACGCTGCGCGGCCTCCGTCCCCCTGTTGCGTTCTAAACGTCAAACTGGTTAATCTGGTTACTGATATCAGAAATAGAATCCCGCATCTTATTTGAAATATTACTTAAAGTATTTTCTGTTTCTGTAATTTTAGATGCTTTATCTCTCATCTTTTCCATAGAGATTTTCATTACACCAGTTGCATCCTGAAGAACGCTAACTTCTTCAAGAATAGCCTTATTACCATATGCCATTTCCTGACTTGCAATGCGGACTTCTTCTGTACTGTCATTCATTGCGTGCAGCGAAGCATCAATCTGACGAGAACCTTCTGTCTGGGCTTCCATAACAGTCTTAATAATTTTTACCAGTTCATCAGTCATGCCGATTCTTTCTGCCATACTTTCAAATGCCTGACTTGATTTTGTACATGCAGTAACAACATTCTGAATTGAAGTCTGAATATTGGACAAATGTTCGCCAATTGTTTTTGACTGTGCGCTGGAGGTTTCAGAAAGCTTACGGATTTCATCAGCAACAACACTGAAACCTTTTCCCGCTTCACCGGCATGAGCCGCTTCAATGGCGGCATTCATAGCAAGAAGGTTTGTCTGCCCTGCGATAGAAGCAATGGCGATATTGGCATCCTGAAGGGTTTTACTCTGATTCAGAATTTCTTCAATTTTTGTGTTCACTTCATTCTGAATGATAGTTCCTTCCTTTGCACTGGTTGTAAGTTCCGTAAAAGAAACAGCCATTTTATCCATTGATTCATTTACCGAAGCAATATTGTGAATCATTTTCTGAACTTCAGAACTTGCTTGACTGACTCCTTCTGACTGTTTAGCAATCATTCTTTCGAGGGATTCTATATTCGAAGCAATTTCATTTACAGCACCTGCTGTTTCATGAACACTGTTTGACTGAACATCAATCTGATTATGAACATCTGCGATATTTTCAATAATTTCTTTTATGGAAACTCCGGTTTCAGCAGTACTTGAATCCAGCTCAATACCAATTTCACCAAGATAATCATTACTGTACTGAATATCTTTTACAATTGTCTGCATTTTTTCTGTAAAGGAGTTGAAACCTTCAACAAGCTGACCAACTTCATCACGTGTAGTTTTTTCAATACGCTTTGTAAGGTCTGCACTACCCGAAGCAATTTCATTCATCGACTTATTTACATTTCTCAATGGTTTAATAATAATCGAAATAAGAACGCTGGAAACTGCAATAGAGATTAAAAGTGATAAAACAAGTGCTCCCATAGAATTATACTTAATCACATCAATTCCGCTGAGATAAAGTTTTGCAGGAACTGTACAGATAACGCTCCACTGTGCAGTACTGTCCGGAATCTGACAGAAAGCTACGAGCATATCCTGATTTGTTACAGAATCTTTATAGCTGTAATATCCTTCAGCATTCTGTGTAACAGACTGCATGATTTTTCCAAATTCTTGGTCAGATGCGTCAGGCATTTTTTCCCTGTCAGCAATACCAATCACCTGACCTGTTTTACGGTCAACAATCAAAGGATGAATTCCACTTCCATTACCAATATCAATTCCCGAAGCAATAACATCAAGGTCATTTCCTTCTACAACAGAAAGAACCGCTCCTTCGAATACGCCGTTTCTGAACACAGGAACAGAATAATACATAAGCCACATGCCGGGCTGGAATGAACTTTCCGAAGGTTCTGAAGCATAGCGTTCATTTTTCTTTGCATTCAAATAAAGATCTCTCTGAGAAAAATCCATAGTTCTTGGACCAACAAGAGCTTTTCCATCAACACTGCAGTACCCGATGTTATTGTATTTTTTAGGATCCATTTTTGTAATATTTGTCAAAAGGTCCTGCTTTTCTTTAATGCTTACATCTCTTTCGCCGATTATTGGAATCTGAGCAAGCCCGTCCAGAAGCTTGAACTCTTGGGAAATTACGTCTTCAACAAGACGGGCCACAGTATTTGCCTGGTTCTTCATATTAGAAGCAACAGTTTCCGAAATAACTTTACTTGAAATATTAATTGA
Organism: Treponema sp.; assembly: GCA_024402535.1. Lineage (GTDB taxonomy): Bacteria > Spirochaetota > Spirochaetia > Treponematales > Treponemataceae > Treponema_D. The sequence goes on along the minus strand of JAKSTN010000003.1, from coordinate 16,180 downwards.
ACGGATTCCTACAGTAAGGTTTGCCATTGCCACTATTACAATAATAAGTGTGAGAAGTTTAAATTTGATTGAATATTTTGTTCGCATATAAAAACTCCGATGTTCTCAATATTTTTTGTTATTTAGAAAACAATCTGTTATTATTATATACCAACTGTTAGAGATTTTAAAGAAAATTATCTCCAATTTCTGCAATTTTATTACAGAAATTGGAGATAAAAATATAAGAGGGAGAAAACTAAATTACAAACTTTTCAGTCTGAATATTCAGAGCTTCCGCAGACTCTTTGTTCTTTTCCAGAGCACCGTAAACAGAAGTAATTGCATTATCAATTTCTGAAGTATTATTGTTCATATCATTCATTAATCCGTTGATTCTTTGTGCAATGTCAGCAAGTTTGTCCATTTCAATAAGAACTTCACGGCTTCCTGTAAGCATTTCACTTGCATTCTGCTTAACCTGACTTGTCTGGTCATTAATTGCACGAACAGAGTTGATAACCTGAACAGAACCTTCATTCTGTTCATTCATTGCCTGATTAATTACAGATTCCTGATTCTGAACATTCTGTGCAAGATCATAAATCTTTCCGAACTGAGTCTGAACGGCACTTGTTTTCAGAAGAACTTCATTAATCAAATCTCCCAGATTCTTAAGGCGTTCTGTAATTGCTTTACTCTGGTTGTTTGAGTCTTCAGAAAGTTTACGGATTTCATCGGCAACAACGGCAAATCCTTTTCCAGATTCCCCTGCATGAGCGGCTTCAATGGCAGCATTCATGGCAAGAAGGTTTGTCTGGGCTGCAATATTCGAAATAACTTTACTTGCTTCCTGCATACCGGCAGATTCTTCGGAAATTTTCTTTGCGGTTTCAACGGCTTCATGAACGCGCTGCTGACCTGTCTGAGTTTCTTCATTAAGATTTGCAATAGAAGCAGAGTTATTTTCAAGAATTCCTGTAACCGACTTAATATTTGCAACCATTTCTTCAATAGCAGAACTTGCAATTTCAACCGATTCCGCCTGAGTTTTGATATTTCCGCCTAAAGTTTCAAGATTTCCTGTAATCTGCGAAATTGTTGCGCGGGTTTCTTCTACTCCGGCAGACTGTCCTGCCATATCATCTTTTACAGATTCAATCATCTGTGAAACGCCGTTTACAGATGAAGTCATCTGTTCAATGGCAGCCGAAAGAAGTTCCAGACTTTCAGAAGTAACATTTCCTGATTTCTGAATTTCAGAAATCAGTTTGCGTGTATTCAAAGAGAACTTATTGAAATCTTCTGCAAGAACACCAAAAGTATCACGGGAAACAACAACAAGTTTATCAGATGTATAATTTCCTTCACTGACTTTTCCTGCAAAACTGTCCAGTTCCTTAATACGATTAAACTTATCTTTCATAAGAAGCCGCATATCAAAAACACAAATTAACACAGAAAAAAGAGCATATGAATAAACAGTAGTATTCAAGAATTTTTCAGCATCCACTTCAGGATCTTTAAGGTGAAGCATAAGAGCCATAATCATACTGATTCCGCCAAAGGCATTAAGCCCGCAGACTATTTGCCCGAATAAAGAAAATTCGAAACTCTTGTATTTTTTATCAATCGGAATAAACTTCATATATTTCCCGATTGACTGAGAAAACAGAACAAAGAATGGAGTGGAATAAAGACCTGCAGCAGCATAACCACTGTACATAACAAGTCCGCCACCATGCAAATATTCAAATCCAACTTCTTTCCACATTATGTTTGGCTGAACCATATTCATGACAACAGGAATTATAAAACTGATCAGGAAATACTGTTTATAAGCCTTATTAGCCTTCCTTGCACTTTCTTCTGTACCGTCATATGAACGGATTTTCCTCATAAAGAAAGAATACAAAATAGGAGGCAAAATCAGCATAATCCAGAAAAAGCAGATAAAAGAATTACTTCTAAAAAGAAGTACTATCTCCTTTCTTGCAAGTTGCTGCGAAGTTGCAACAAAAATAGGAAGTGCGAATGCAGGAGAAAAGAAACACAGATAATTGAATAAAAGAATCGTAAATTTAGGACGGGGATTTCCAGCCCCGAATTTTTTATTTTCCATAAAACACTTAACCTCTTACTATTGATATGAATTTAAGAATATCACGATTTCAGTTTCAAAACAAATTTTATCTCCACTTTCTCTAATTTTTCAAAAACATCCATATTTATCGATATATTTCAATATTCAAAATTTCAAAAAGATAAAAAAAACCTCCTGATTTCTCAGGAGGTTTCTCACGGTGAAAAATCACCAGATTATTTATGGCTTAAATTACCATTTCTTTTCGATCATATCACAGATGTTCAGTTCGCCTTCATCCATAGAGAAGAACTTTGCTTTTTCCATGTTTGGAACAACGTTTACGCTGTCACCAAGGCGGAATTCAGCATTAGCTGTTGTCTTAGCGATGATTGACTGACCTTTGTTAGAAACCAGGTAAAGGTGTGTTTCAGCACCAAGTGGTTCCTTGTTAGTAATTTTCATCTGCATATTGTTTGATTCAGCAGGTTTGTCTGTGTATACCAGGTCTTCTGGACGGATACCGAAAGAAACTTCTTTTCCTACGAAATCCTTAAGTTTTTTAGCCTGTTCAGCTGTTGGTGTGATTTCGAATGAACCTTCGTCACAAACAATAGCACCGTTCTTTTCAAGAACTTTTACTGTCAGGAAGTTCATTGGAGGTGTTCCGATGAAGCCTGCTACGAACTTGTTGATTGGGTTGTTGTACAGGTACAGTGGAGCACCAATCTGCTGGATAACACCGTCTTTCATAACAACGATTTTTGTACCAAGTGTCATAGCTTCGATCTGGTCGTGTGTAACGTAGATCATTGTAGCCTGAAGTCTGTTGTGAAGAGCTGCAAGTTCAGAACGCATTGTAACGCGGAGTTTAGCATCAAGGTTAGAAAGTGGTTCGTCGAAAAGGAATACTTTTGGATTACGAACGATAGCACGTCCTACAGCAACACGCTGGCGCTGACCACCGGAAAGAGCCTTTGGTTTGCGGTCGAGGTACTGTGTAAGGTCGAGCTGTTTTGCAGCATCGCGAACACGGCGGTCGATTTCTGCTTTATCCATTTTGCGGATTTTAAGACCGAAAGCCATGTTATCATATACTGTCATATGTGGGTAAAGAGCGTAGTTCTGGAAAACCATTGCAATGTCGCGATCCTTTGGTGGAACGTCGTTCATTTCTACACCGTCGATGTAGAGTTTTCCGTCTGTGATGTCTTCAAGACCAGCAACCATACGAAGTGTTGTTGATTTACCACATCCTGATGGTCCTACGAATACACAGAATTCTTTGTCTTCGATTGTGATATTGGCATTATCAACAGCGCGAACACCGCCGTCGTATACTTTACCAATACCTTTAAGTTCTACTTTTGCCATTTGTTTGGCCTCCTAAAGGGTTATATTATTAATACCATTTTAGGGCCAAACAAGGCATAAGTCAAACGAATTTAAGGGGAATTTTACCTATAAACAGAAAATAACACACCTTTCAAAAATTATCCGACTATAAGTCCCTTTCCCACAACAAAGAGCACTGTAAGAATCAGAGCTGGAAGGAAGTTTGCGGTCTTGATTTTTGTAAGGCCAATCAGATTCAGACCAATCATGATGATCATACAGCCGCCGCAGCCTGTAAGCTCGGCAATCATTTCTTCAGAAACATATGGCTGAAGCCAGATTGAAAGCAGGGTCAAAGCTCCCTGGTAAACCAGAATTGCCAGAGCACTGAAAGCAGTTCCAAGGCCCATGGAAGCGGCAAACGAAATAGCCATAAAACCGTCAAGAATAGATTTTGTAAAGATGATTGAATAATCCTTTTCTACACCGGCCTTAAAAGAACCTACGATTGCCATAGCGCCAACACAAAATAAAATTGAAGCATTCAAGAAGGCAAAAGCAAAGTTCTGTCCGCCGCTGGCTTTCTTTGCAAGTTCAGTTCCATTGTCAGCATCCCCTGCTGTAGGATTTTCCGCCTTCTTTCTATATACAAGACGTTCCAGAAGTTTTCCAAGCTTTAAGATGGCGCCGTCAATATCCATTACATACCCCAGGATTCCACCGGCGATCAGTGACAGTGTCAGAAAAACAACGTTCTGATACTTAAATGCCATCTGCATACCCAAAACTGTTGTTACAACACCACAGGCAGTTGTAATCATCTTGGAAAGTTCTTCTGTAAAAAGCTTTGCAAAAAGCAGACCAAGAATAGAACCAACGATAACGGCAATACAGTTCACGTATACAGCAAGCATGTTTTTCTCCAGAGCGTTTCCTGCCAAAGGCAGGCCGGCACTTACGGGCTCCCCTACGGTCGGTCCCGCCTGCTGCGTGACCCGCTTCGCGGCCCTTCAGCGCCTAACGCAAGTAATTTAAAGCAAAAAAAAAGATTGCCGTTTTACCAGCAATCTTTTCGTGCGGAGGAGCCGACTTGAACGGCCACGGCTCGCGCCACTACCACCTCAAAGTAGCGTGTCTACCAATTCCACCACCCCCGCGGATGTGAGTATTAATATATAGAATCTGAAAAAAAGTGTCAATAGAGAAAACTTAAAAATCAAATCATTCATGTTATTTTTTTTCCACTTCTCTACACATTTTATTTTATTCTTTATATAATAGAAAAACTATGGATCTCATTAAGAAACTCGATGAATGCGAAGCACGTTTCAAAGAAGTGCAGGAAATGGTCATGGACCCGAATCTGGTAAAAGACCAGAAAAAGTACAAGGACGTTATGCGCGAAAACGGATATCTGTCTGACGTATGTGAACTTTACACAGAATACAAAAAAGTTCTTCAGGGAATAAAAGACGCCACTGAAATGATTACCATGGAAGATGACGTTGACATGAAAGAAATGGCCCGCGAAGAGCTTAAAGAACTGGAAGAAAAACAGCCACAACTGGAAGACCAGATTAAACTTAAACTTATTCCGCCAGATCCTCTTGATGAAAAGAACATCATCCTGGAAATTCGTTCGGCAGCAGGTGGAGATGAAGCATCTCTTTTCGTTCGCGACCTTTGGGAAATGTATACTCACCTGGCAGAACGCCGTGGCTGGAAAACAGAAACAATGGAAGCTCAGGAAACAGAAGTTGGTGGTTTCAACAAAATTGTAACTTCAATCTCAGGAAAATTTGTATACGGTGCCCTCCGCTGGGAATCTGGTGTACACCGCGTTCAGCGTGTTCCTGCAACAGAAAGCCAGGGACGCCTTCAGACTTCAACAGTTACTGTTGCAGTTCTTCCAGAAGCCGAAGAAACAGAAATTGAAATTAAACCAGGTGACGTTCGCGTTGACGTTATGCGCGCCGGTGGACCTGGCGGACAGTGTGTTAACACAACTGACTCTGCCGTTCGTCTTACTCATATTCCAACAGGTCTTGTTGTTATTCAGCAGGATGAAAAATCACAGATTAAGAACAAGGAAAAGGCTTTCCGCGTTCTGCGTGCCCGCCTCTTTGAACTTGAAGAAAGCAAGAAACAGGCAGAACGTGCCGCAACCCGTTCAAGCATGGTTGGTTCTGGTGCCCGTTCAGAAAAAATCCGCACTTACAACTATCCGCAGGACCGTATCACTGACCACCGCATCAACTACAGCCAGCACAACCTGCCAGGCTTCATGATGGGCGACATGGACGATATGCTTGATGCTCTGAACGTTTACGCAAAAGAAGAACAGTTCGAACAGCTTTAATTTTAAGTGAAGAGCAAAACAAAAGGCGTCCTTTGCAGGACGCCTTTTTAGTTTCAGGCTTTACAATCGTTTATCACAGACGAAGAATGAAGATTCATCTATCTGCATTAAGGTTGTAGACACAGGAATTTTTTCTCCTTCAAGTTCAATAGTATATTCAATATGCGGCACTTCACCCGTCGCCTGAATTTCCTTGATTTTTTCTATATCAAGAAGCATGGCAACTTTCTTACGGTCTTCTTCAACAACGTAATTCTTAATCCAGCTTGAAAATTTTTCCTGATGTGAAACTGTATCATGAGTCTTTGGCTTATGTTTCAATTTTGAACTGATGAATTTCATTTCGCCGGTTTCATAATTAATTTCAAAAACTTCATCATAGGCTTTATTCAGAATCATTCCGAACTTGCTTACATCACCTTCGATCTGCTGGTTCATATCAACAAGAACAAGAACAATATTTGCCCCGTTTTCATCATAGTGGATAACCCCCTGATGGAATACCAGTCTCACTACCCCGTTCTTTCGCATAATCTTTGCCCGGAACTGGAAATAAGAACGGTGCTGAAGAACGGCTTTTTCAAGAACATCACCAACCCGTTCAAGTTCGTCTGAGGCAAACAATGCCTGACGGTTATTTTCGTAAGTGCTTTTGAAATCTTCGTCATTATATCCGAAAATCTCAAGAGCCGCTTTATTTACGAAAGTAAGGTAACGGCGGAACTGATCGCGGGTCAATGTCAAAATTCCACAAGGAACACAATCCATAATAGCTGTAAGTTCACGGGAAACTTTCTGATTTTCGTGAAGCAGATGCATATTTTCTGTAATGTTTTCAACAGCAACATAGAAAATATCAGATTCACCTGCAGTAGCAAGATATCTTGCACGGTTTCGAATCCAATAGCGGTTCTGTCCGTCCATCAGCGGATCACAGTGAAGAACACATGTTGTTTCCGAGCCGAAAATCTTTGCATCATCCAGCATTTTTCTGAAATTCTTTTCATACTTTTCAGCATAACGTCCCAGACACTGATTTGCAGAATTCTGGAAGACATCCCGTGGAACAGAAATTGTTTCGAAGAACTTATCATTAATTCTGATTGCTTCAAGACCTTTCTTTGAATATTCCACAATAGCCGCACCACCAACAAAACTGTTGAACAGAAGTGCATTCTGTGTTGAAAGGTTCAGGAAATCTACAGCATTATTAAGTTCTTCGGAAATACCTTCTTCATAAACAATTTCCATATCCGAAGCTTCCATAAGCTTAAGGAATTCTTCTTCGGGAATAGGACGGCTGAACAGGAAGCCCTGCATTGTATAACAGCCAATTGATTTAAGAAATTCTGCCTGCTTTACAGTTTCAATACCTTCAGCAATAACAGGAAGCGTAAGCCAGTTTGCCATACGAACAATGGAAGTAAGAATACTTCCACCACGCTTATTTGTTCCCTCAGAACTTAAAAATTTCAAATCAAGTTTCAGGATATCAACAGGAACATCCTTAAGAGTATTAAGGGAAGAATAACCGCTTCCGAAATCATCCATTTCTATAATGAAACCAAGACTTTTAAGCTTCTCTACAACTTTAATAAGCTGAGTCGGCTCTTCCATATATGCCGACTCAGTGATTTCAAGTCGAAGCATAAATGGCGGAATACCATATTTCTCTGTAAGCCCAAGAATAATATTACACAGATTCGGATTATAAATATCACGGCGTGAAATATTTACAGAAACAGGAACAAGATTATATCCATTATCCATCCATTTTTTTATGGACATACAGACATGTTCCCAGATATATTCATCAAGTTTTGAAATAAAACCGTTCTGTTCAAAAACAGGAATAAACTTACCAGGACTTATAAGCCCTTTTTCTGGATGAATCCAGCGCACAAGAGCTTCTGCACCAGTCATTTTCCCTGTGGCATAGTTGTACTGCGGCTGGAAGTAGATTTTAAAATCTTCTCTTTTTAGGGCCGTTTCCATTTCATTAATCAGTTCCTGCTCTTCCATCATCTGGTCGCGCATGGAATCATCATAATAAGCAATGCGTTTTTCAAAGCTTGTTTTAATTGATTTCATGGCCATGAGAGCACGGTCACACATAAGCGTTACAGAAAGATTCGGATCTGAAATTCTATAAACGCCCATACGAACAATGAATTCAAAGTCGGAGCGGTAAAGAGAAATCTGTTCACTGATATACTGATGAACCGCAACGCCGGAGAACATTCGTTCTTCCATACACATTACGAAATGGTCTGCTACCCAGTGTCCGTAAGTTATAGATTTTAAGCCGCGGTCAAGATATGATTTTCCAATAGCCTTAAGAAGATTATCACCGGCATGAACGCCGAAAGTATCGTTATAAATTTTAAAGCGGTCAATATCCCAGCGAACAAGAACATATTTCTTATCAGGATTTGAACGGATCATTTCTTCAGTTCGCCGGCTGAAAGCATCACGGTTGAAAATACCCGTTTCCTTATCCAGTTCCTGCAAGGCCATAAGCTTCTTGCGGTTTTCTGCTTCCTGCTTGGCTATAAAATCCATTTCGATTCTATAACGAGCCTGATTAATAGAAATAATATTCTTTAACTGAAGAATTATATTTTTCTTGTCTCCATATAACTCAAGGAGCCCCGCAGAAAATCCTTTCTCAAGAATTTTTTCTTCAACTAAACTTTTTTGGGTTGTAAATGAAACAATAGGATTAACACTTAAAACAGGTTCAATAACAAACAGATCAATCAGCTTGTCTATTTTGTTATGCCCTTTATTGAGGACGCTGTCAGCATTTACGACGATTACTACAAGATCATCAGAGTGTCTGAGCCAGGGAAGCATACTTTCCGGGGAAGCGAAAGAGTCAATCTTCCAGCAAAACCCGGGCAGTTTTTTTATATATTCAACCTGTTCATCAGAAAAATCCAGAGCGGCAAAAACAACGCCTTCTTTCCGATCCAAATGTATCTCCAAAAACTTTTTTAATATAACTATTTTCTCTTAGTTATATAAATGCTCTTTAGCAATGGCACTTATTTCAGCAGCCATTTTCTGAAGAGGTACCTGTTTCTGAACTCCACCCAGTTCCCAAGCAACACGAGGCATTCCGTATACGATTGATGAGTCCTGATCCTGTCCCAAAGTCCAGGCCCCCTGCTTACGCATTTCTGCAAGTTCCACAGCACCGTCACGGCCCATGCCTGTCATAATTACACCAAGTGCTCTGTTCTGATAAACCTTTGCAACACTTTCAAAAAGAACATCAGCTGAAGGTCTGTGACCATTTCTCTGTTCTGCATCTGAAAGCTTGATTATATTTCCCGTAGCACGGTGTTCTACCACAATATGTTTATTTCCAGGAGCAATATAAACGTGACCGTTAACAATTGGTTCTCCGTCTACTGCTTCTGTTACTGTCAAAGGACAGATTGCATGAAGGCTTGCAGCAAATTCTTTTGTGAACCCTGCAGGCATATGCTGAACAACCAGAACCGGCTGTTTCAGATCTGCATCAATACCTTTGAATACATCACGAAGTGCATTTGGTCCACCAGTTGAAATACCGATGGCAATAACTTCAATTTTTCCACCTTCACGAAGAGGTTTGATATCAACCTTTTCCTTTGGTTTTGAAGGACGCCACAAAGCTGAAGGTGGCAATTTATTTTCCTGTTTTTCAGAGGCAGCTGATGAAGCTGACTTCGAAGAATCACTGCCCTTCTTTTCCTGAACGAATTTTTCAGCTTCCTTCAGCTTAAGCTGATGGTCAAAGAATTCAGGATCATAAACATCTTTTCCATGGCGACGTGCATAACGTCCACCATAAGAAGCAATATTTTCTACAATATCACGGGAAACATCCCCGATTTTAAGTGATACGGAAGTTCCACCCGGTTTTGTAACAAAATCGCTTGCCCCAAGAGAAAGACACTGCATTGTTACTGCAGCTCCTTCTGTAGCAATACTTGAAATTACAATAACAGGAACATTAATTCCACGACTTCTTCTTTCCTGAAGGAACTGAACACCTGTCATAACAGGCATTTCAATATCCAGCAAAATAACATCAGGCTTATCTTTTTCAGATGCAAGTTTATCTAAAAGGTCCTGACCATTCTGAGCTTTGAAACATATAGAAAGACCTTCGGTCTCTTCAATAATTCTGCCGATAAGGTTTCGCATCAAAGCCGAGTCATCACAAATGGCAACAGAAATATTTTCCATGTTCTTCCTTCGTTTTCGTTGTTGAGTTAAAATAAATTACAATTATTTCTGAGTTTTCTGATACAAACATGCCCAGTCTGTCTTAAGAAACTCAAATTTTGTGTTCATTCCGAAAAGCGACTCTGAATGTCCGATAAACAGATATGACTGTGGAGCCATTGAATTCCAGAATCTGTCAATTACAGCTTTCTGTGCAGGTTCATCAAAATAAATAAGAACGTTACGACAGAAAATTACATCCAGGTTTCTAGCACCGGAATCGTTCTTCAGGTTATGGTAGTCGAAATGAACTGTATCCATAACTTCTTTTTTAATCTGATATCCACCTTCAACCTGTGTAAAATACTTGGCCAGATAGTTTGCCGGAATTCCGTCAACTTTATTGTTGCCATAGAAGCCCTGCTGTCCAACCATAAGAGATTTAAGGGAAATATCACTGGCAGTAACCTTAAAATCGAACGGTGGCTTACAGATTTCTTTCATAATCATAGCAATTGTGAAAGGTTCTTCACCTGTAGAACAACCCGCACTCCAAATGCGGATAGTTTTATCGGCACTGTTCTTTTTCAGTTCCATTACATGAGGAATTACATAATTTACAAAAGCATCAAAGTGAGGCTGGTTTCTGAAGAATCGTGTCAGATTGGTTGTTACCGAGTCCAGCATGATTTTCATTTCTTCTTTATCCGAAGTGATTATTTTATAATAATCCATCGGAGCAGCCAGATTCTTTCTATGAAGAAGCTCCTTAATGCGGCTATCCAGAATCGATCTGTTTGTTGCGGAAAATGTAATTCCACTTTCATCATAAATAAGTTTGCGGAATGTTTCAAAATCCGAATCAGATAAAACGTCAATCATAAAGATTATTATATATCACTAAATAGGATTTAACAATAAATTTTTAGAGAAAATAGAGTTTTTCTTAAAATTGGAGAAAAAAAAGGCCGATAGTCTGAAACTACCGGCCTGCATATTCATATTCGTAAATGATTTCTGATTAGAAAAGCTTCCATTCTACACCAAGTCCACCGTAAAGTGAGCGACGTGCAATCTGAACTGTAGGATAAGTTACTCCTGTATCATAACCAGATACTACAACAGGAACTTCTTTCTTGCTTAAATCCATAACAAAACGTCCAGAACCAACAATTCCTACATGTTTTGTAACATAAACTTTTGCATCTGCCCCTGCTGAAAGACCAATTTTGAAAGCGTTGTTTTTTGCCAGTTCAGCAGCCTGATTAGACATACCTTTAGTATCACCAGATGACAAATCAAAACTAAAGTTTGGTCCTACACCAGCCCCTACTCCCAAACGCCAGATTTTAATATTCCACCAGAGCATAGCTGGAACATCTAAAATCAAGGTTGACTGAGTTTCTGATTCAGCTGCATCACTTACTGCATATGAACCTTTTACAAGATTAGCTTCTGCCTGAACTCCCATACCTGCCAAAAGAGCAAAGTTTGCATAAGCACCAAATCCATAACTAAGATCTGAAGTCAGATTTAAATCTGCAGTCTGAGTTCCCATATTCTGGAATGAAGCATCATTAGCAATATCTTTACCAAGGAAAAATCTTCCACCAAGTTCAAAATCCAGTGCAGAAGCGGCACTTACCATTGTTACGGCCATAACAGCCAAAGCTATAAGTTTTTTCATTCTTTTAAGCCTCCTGAAATTGTATAGTATTATACCTGCTTCGCATTATATCACTGTATAAGCATTTAGAACAATAATTAATTCCAAAATCTCTAACACAAAGAAAGGGACATATAAATCAAATGTTCCCTGCTGCGCCGCGGAGGCTGGGTGTCACACCGATTGAAATGAGGGGGTAATGGCAGCTAACGCAACGCTCTAACGAGCTGTGGGGAAATCTGTTTGTATGGGTAAAGATTGTTTAGAATGGCGTATTGTATGTGATATCGTGTTGTCTAAGTTTTTAGTCTTTATTAGTCCTTCGCGTAATTCATTAAAGCAAAGATATTTATTTGATTTAATCCTGCTTTTAAAAAACTTACGCAAGGGAACAAAACGGCCGTCAGGAAAGTCTGCAGACCGGCTTGATAGTTTCCTTGCCGGGCTGCAACTTAGCGACGGTACCTAGCGTTCCAGACGGTCGTTATTGTGACCGGGAGTAAGTTTTTTAGAGACTATATAAAATCAAATAAAATATATTTGATTTATATGTACCTTTATTTCAGATAAACCATAAGCAGCATAATGTCGCTGTTGCGGATGCCGGAAATGCGGTTTGCCTGACCAAGGGTCAGAGGGCGGACAGTTTCAAGCTTCAGGCGGCTTTCAGCACTTAAAGAAGGAATTGCACCATAGTCGAAGTCCAGCGGAATGCGTGTATTTTCCATTTTATGCATTTTTTCTACGCGCTTATCCTGCTTTTCTATATAATACTTATATTTTGCTTCGATTTTTGCAGCTTCCCATTCTTTTTCCGGATAGCCCGGGTTTTCCATATCAGGCTTTTTAAGAATCATGGCTTCAAGTTCTGAAAGACGGGCGTATTTTTCTTCTACGGCAGAAAGTTCTGCGTCAGATTTAAGTCCAACTTCATTACCGTATTTTGTAAGACGTTTGTCACAGGTATCGTGACGCAGTTTTAAACGGTATTCAGCACGGGCTGTAAACATGCGGTAAGGTTCTTTTGTTCCAAGTGTTACCAGATCATCAATCAGAACACCAATGTAAGCTTCATCGCGGCCCAGAATAAGAGGCTTGAATTCAGGGATTTTGTGTGTATATTCCTTGAAAACATCTTTCTCCAGATATTCGCAAAGTCCATCAGTCAAACGCTGGCTGATTTCTGTAAACTGATTAAGTTCTTCCAGTGTCATACGGGCTTTTGGCATGAAAGCACCAGGCTCCATAGAAACTGGAACACCGTTCATTGTATCCGGGATTTTTGCCAGGGCGCCGCAAAGATCTTTGTGGCTTCTTGCATAAAGGCCTGCGTTGATTCCGGCAATAAGTCCCTGCCCTGCAGCTTCCTCATAGCCGGAAGTACCGTTAATCTGACCGGCATTAAAAAGTCCTGCTACACGCTTTGTTTCAAGGCTTGCAAAAAGCTGGGTTGGTTCAACATAGTCATATTCAACGGCGTAACCTGGACGGCTCTGAACTGCATGCTCAAAACCAACCATTGTATGAAGGAAAGCGTCCTGGACACATTCAGGGAGACTTGAAGAAAGTCCGTTCAGGTACATTTCATCAGTTTCCAGTCCTTCAGGTTCTACGAAAATCTGATGGCGGTCCCGTTCTGTAAAGCGCATAACTTTGTCTTCAATAGAAGGACAGTAGCGAGGTCCGATTCCGCTGATTTTTCCTGAATAAAGTGGAGAACGGCCGATATTTGCACGGATTATTTCGTGCGTTTTTTCGTTTGTATAAACAACGTGGCACGGAACCATAGGACGTTCAACTTTTTCTGTGCTGAAGCTGAATGGAATTACTTCATCATCTCCGTTATTTTCTTCAATCTTTGAAAAATCAATTGTACGCTTCAGAATGCGTGGTGGAGTTCCTGTCTTAAGGCGTCCGGTTGTAAAGCCCAAACGGTGCAGGCTTTCTGTAAGTCCGAAAGCAGCGGCTTCGCCTACGCGTCCGCATGGAGCATCATATTCACCAATAAAAATACGTCCCCCAAGGAAGGTTCCTGTTGTAAGAACGATTGAGCGGACAGGAATTACGCGGCCTCTTTCTGTTACAATACCGATAACTTTCTGGCGCATTCCGCTTTTTGCGGCGCGGGTTACCCCTTCGTTGCGGCTTTCGCCTGGAATGGTACCTTTTTCTGCGGCACTGTCTGACTGAGGTGGAAGCGGAGTTTCACTTTCTGTGGTAAGGATATCAATAACTGTATCCATGAGGGTAAACAGATTTTCTGTTGTTTCGCAGGTTTTGCGAGCAATCATGGAATAAGTGATTTTGTCTGCCTGACTGCGGGGAGCCTGAACTGCAGGTCCGCGGCTTTTATTCAAGAGGCGGAACTGTATCATGGAACGGTCAATAATCTTTGCCATTTCACCGCCCAGGGCATCAATTTCCCGGACAATATTTCCCTTAGCAATACCACCAATAGAAGGGTTACAGCTCATTCGGCCAATGGCATCAGGAGTCTGAGTGATAAGAACTGTTTTAAGTCCCATACGTGCAGAAGCAAGAGCTGCTTCAACACCAGCGTGTCCGCCGCCAACAACGGCTACATCATAAAAATCATAAAAGCCAGACATAATAGAAGATTATATTGAAAAACTGTGGGTTGTGGAATTATTGAATTCTGGAGATTTTAAAAGGCGACATGGACTCTCAACGGCGTCATGGAGCGCCCGGAAAAAACTCAGTCGTCCCAGCGGCCGGTTTTCAGCTCTTCCCGGATTCTTGTCCAGCTGTCATAACGTTCAAAGCTGATTTCACCGTTTTCTACGGCAGCCTTAATGGCACAGCCTTTTTCTGCAATGTGATTGCAGCTCATACCGAACTGACATTTTCCAACATAAGGAAGGAATTCCTTGAAATAAAGATGGAGATCATCTCCGTCTACGTCGTCCAGGACAAAGCGGCGGATGCCCGGAGTGTCCACAACATTTGCCTTAGCACCGGCTTTTCCAATCACATCTTCACTAAGATTCAAACGGAGCAAAGTTCCTTTTGTTGTGGTATGACTTCCGCGGCAGTACTTTTCGCAGAGTTCCCCAGTACGAAGTTCCGCAGTAGGATCCAAAGCATTCACCAGGCTGGACTTCCCTACTCCTGACTGGCCTACAAAAGCTGTGTTTTTATTTTCAAGGAAAGATGCAAACTCTTCCATGCCTTCGCCGGTTTCTGCCGAAACCACAAAAACTTTGTATCCAAGAGACTGCCAGGTTTGAAGTGTAGCTTCAACTTTATCAAGGTCTTCATCTTCCATTTCTTCTATTAAATCGCATTTATTGCAGACAATAACAGGCTCAATTTCCTGATGCTCTGCCTGAGCAAGTGCACGGTCAATAAAACGCGGTCTGAACGGAGGATTATCGGGAGTGGTTACAAGAACCAGAAAATCAAGGTTTGATGCCAGAAGCTGAGGACAGCGGCCTTTTACATTCCAGCGGCAGAAAGTATTTTTTCTTTCAGACAATGTCAGAATCTGACCTTTTGTAGGGTCCAGGGCATCGGGTTCAACAGAAACTACGTCACCAGGGGCAAGAGGATTATAAAACTTCTTGTCTGATTTAATTACTTTGCCCTTTATGGAACAGGAACGAACCTGTCCGTCGGAGCATTCCAAAGTGAAAATATTGTTTGAACCTGCAATTATTGTTCCGGTTAATTCTGACATGATTTTAGTATATAAGATTGAAGATTCTTTTTCAAAAGCTCATAGCGTTCACCCTTCTGGGTTTCTGCCATGCGGATTTCCCGAGCCGGCTGAAGAGGATTATTTTCGTAGCAAAGATTTGAAGCCTCTTCTCCGAACTGTTCACTTGTAAGATCAATTGCCACACCGCCAATAACATTGTAACAGTGAAGCCCGCGTCCTGTATCAAGTTCACGGATTTCGCCACCAAAAATGTCCTGAACTAAAAACGCCGTAATAGCGCACTGCCCTGCGGTCTTATTTGTTTCACTGTATTTGTTTCTAAGTCTTGCTGTACAGGTTTCCCGCGTCCAGCAGTGAAGAAGAGCTTCGTATAAATCGTCTGGAGTTTCAATTCCTTTATAAAGCTGATTGACAGCTTTGAGTTCTGTGTGGCCGTGATTGTAATATGACATGGGAATATTATAGTACAAAATCAACAATTTTGATAAACTCTTTCTATTATGGCAAATCCAACAGACTTATCGAAAATGAGAAACATCGGTATCATGGCTCACATTGATGCCGGAAAAACAACTACTACAGAACGCATCCTTTATTACACAGGAAAAATCCACAAGATTGGTGAAATTGATGACGGCCAGGCCACAATGGACTGGATGGCTCAGGAACAGGAACGTGGAATTACAATCTGTTCAGCCGCTACAACTACTTACTGGAAAAATCATCAGATTAATATTATCGACACACCGGGCCACGTAGACTTTACTGCCGAAGTTGAACGTTCACTTCGCGTACTGGACGGTGCCGTTGCAGTTATCTGTGCAGTTGACGGTGTTCAGCCTCAGACAGAAACTGTTTGGA
>JAKSTN010000029.1 GCA_024402535.1 Treponema sp. | reverse complement strand
GGGGCCTGAAAGGCGCCATGAACTGCGGGTTTTGCTATAAAACGTAGGTTTTGCGCTGGAATTATAGCAAAAATAGGAGAATCGGCCCCGCAAAAGAAGGCGGCCATTTGAAACAGGCTTACAGTTTGCTATAAAAGTGGCAATTTCGTTTGAAGTTATAGCAAAAAAACGTGCCCGGCCGCCTCCATAACACCCTGCCGGGGCGATTCGCGCCTCCGCGGGGCCCGAAAGGCGCCATGAACTGCGGGTTTTGCTATAAAACGTAGGTTTTGCGTTGGAATTATAGCAAAAATAGGAGAACCGGCCCCGCAAAAGAAGGCGGCCATTTGCGAACAGCCTGCAGTTTGCTATAAAACTGGCAATTTCGTTTGAAGTTATAGCAAAATGACGCACCCGGCCGCCCCATGACGCCTCTGCGGGGGCGTATGGCGCCCCCGCGGGGCCCACCAAGCATCATAAGATGTGAACTTTGTTATAAAAAGGGCAAAAATTGCGGAAATTATAGCAAAAATCAAAAATCATGCGGGCCTTTTGCCGTTTTTTGCACATTTTTGTCTATATATATAGCATGAAAAAGATTATTGCACAGTTAGAGGCTAAAAAACTTTATTTTGATGCTCTTGCAAAAAAGGCTCGTGCCCGCCTTTCCAGAATGCCGGACGAAGGACGCCTCCGAATCCGAAGAACCAGGGGATATACGCAGTTTTTCCATGTTACAAGGAAAGGCGAGCACAATGGTCATTATCTGTCACAGAAAAATGGCGCGGATTTGAAGCTTGCCCGCCGCCTTGCTCAGAAAGAATACACGGAAGAACTTATTCGAATCGCTGAGCAGTACTCTCGCGCCATTTCATCTTTCCTGGACCAGCTTCCTGAAACAGAAGTGAAAAATATAAAAGTCGGGCAACCGGTGTTCAGGACTCTTGTTTCGCCGCCTTCGGAAAACGAAATGACAGACGCTGAGTTCATTGCTGCCTGGCGGGCCGTTACTTATAAGGGAAAAGAGATCTCTGAAGAATGTGCCCGCTTTACTACGAGTCGCGGTGAAACGGTCAGGTCTAAGTCTGAAAAGATTATTGCAGACCTTCTGGAAGTTCGGGGCATTTCTTACAGGTATGAGTTTCCCCTGGAACTGAAGGTGGGGCGCGTCCGGACGGCAACGTTTTATCCGGACTTTACGATTCTTGGTCCGGACCGCCGGGAAATAATTCTTGAGCACTTCGGCCTTATGGAGGATCCGGAATATTGTCGTAACGCGCTGAAGAAAATAAGCGCCTATATCGCAAACGGATTTTTCCCAGGAGACCGTTTTCTGTTTACTTTTGAGACTTCCGAAATGCCTTTTGATTCAAGATTTCTTGAAAAGATGCTGGATAAAATCTTTGAGGCAAACTAGCCCTGATTGAAGCAGCTGCGAAGCAGTCCCGAGTGGAGCGAGTGGACGAGCCGCGGTAGACGGCGAGCTGCGGAAAGCAGGAAAGGCGCGACCCGCGCCGCAGCTCCGGCTAAAGCCCCAAAGCTTCGTCGGCAAGGCCTGCAAGGCGGCCCGCTTCTGCGGCAAGTTCCTTGGTAGTTCCCGCTTTGATAAGTGAAAGCTTCTGCTCGGCCTTCTTTTCGTTCCTGATTTCCAGAAGCTCGTAGGCAAAGGCCAGCATGTCGGCTGCGTCTTCTTCCTTGATTTTGATGGTTTCCGCAATATCAGCCGGCTTCTGCTTGCAAAGATTTTCCAGGGTTGTGTATTTTTTCTGCAGGGTGAGGGCACGTTTTTCGCCAACGCCAGGAAGTTCCATAAAAATGGAAACCACGTTTTCTTTTGTGCGGAGCCTCTGGTTCCGGCTTGTGGCAAAGCGGTGGGTCTCATCACGGACCCGCTGCAAAAGTCTGAGTGCATCTGACCGCTTTGGAAGACAAATCGGCTCACTTGTGTGCGGGCGCCAGATTTCTTCATCACGTTTTGCAAGACCTGCGATCGGAATATCAAGGCCCAGGGCTTTGATTACGGCATCTACCGCGTTTACCTGACCGATACCACCGTCTATTAAAAGCAGGTCAGGCATGTCGGCGCCTTCGTTCAGAAGTCTTGTGTAGCGGCGGGTTACGGCTTCGCGCATGGAAGCAAAGTCATCTATTAAACCATCAGTGGTTTTAAGACGGAAGTAGCGGTAATTCTTTTTGTCCGGGTTTCCGTTGTAAAAGCTGATAAGGGATGCAACCGGCCATTTTCCGCCGATATGGGCAATATCGAAACCTTCGATGCGGATCGGAAGGCGGTCCAGGTGGAGACGGTCTTTAAGTTCTTCCATTGCCGGTGTGTCGCCCCGTTCGCGAAGGCGGCGGATAATGTCTTCGTGGGCGTTCTGGGTTGCCATCTGGATGGCGGCTTTGTGGCGCGGAGCCGACGGAATGTCATCGGTAACAAGGATAATCTGCGAGTCTACGCCGTATGTGTCGTGGAGCCATCGGTTTACGTCTCCACGGGTGTCTTCGGGTGTTTCCGCGGCGTCAGAGGTGGCGGAAGCGGCGTTCTGTGATTGTGACGCCTCATTGGAGGCCAGTGACGCCTTAGGGAGCTCGTCTGTTTGTGAAGGCTCAGTCGTTGTTTTAGGCAGCATGGCGCTTGTGCTCACATATATATATGGAGGAATTTGATCCGGCGAGTTGTAATATGCGTTCATGAACTCGGCAACCAGTTCGTCATCCTCGTTCAGGCTGATTTCCCGGAAATTGTTGCGGCCTAAAAGTTTTCCGTTACGGATTTTCAGCACTGTAAAGCTAACAAGTTCGCCTTCGCGCCAGTATGCAATGTAGTCTGAGTCATTTTCGTCGAAACTTTCTACTATATTCTGGTTGTGCAGCACGTTTAGAGCGTTTATGCCGTCACGAAGACGGGCGGCTTTTTCAAAGTTCAGTTCATCTGCGGCCGCCCGCATTTCAGTTTTAAGCCGTTCTATGGCTGCATCATCTTTTCCCTCAAGTAGGGAAATAATTTCGCCGAAATATTCAGTGTAGGACTCTTTTGTAATTTTTTTACAGCATGGTGCCTTGCACTGACCCATATGATAGTAAAGACATGGGGATGATCTGCTTTTGAAAGTCCTGCACCGGCGCAAAGGGTAAAGCTTGAAAATTGTTTCAAGAAAGGTATCCAGAGCGTAAACGTCGGGAAAAGGTCCGTAATACTGAGAGCCGTCGTGATGAACGGTTCTGGTACGGTAAATCTTCGGAAATTCTTCGTTGGTTATGCGGATTACGGGGTAACTTTTTCCGTCTTTAAGACAGATGTTGTAGCGGGGGCTGTATTTCTTGATTAAATTGTTTTCAAGAAGCAGTGCTTCGTACTCATTTGCTGTAACAATGTATTCAATGCTTACGGCATTGGCAATTAAGAGCTGAGTTTTTATGTTTTTCTGGCCTGAAAAATATGAAGACAAACGGTTTTTCAGCACTTTTGCCTTGCCGACATAAATGACGGTACCTTCGGCATTGCGCCACAGGTAAACGCCTGCAGAATGGGGGGCTTTCAGAGCTGTTTCGTGTAACTGTTCGCGAATGGTTTTGTCAGACATAGGGATATGAAAAATTATATCAGAAAATCGGGAATTGTGTGCGTTTGTATGGGGATGCTGTGCACAGGACTTTTTGCAAAGGAAGTAAGACTTGGCGGAAAGAACGGATGGCCTCAGCTGGAAGTGGCAGAAAATGTTACAACCGGGATTGGACGATTCGGATATCAGTCTGTTGAGCTTAAGACAAATGCCTTTGAAGCGGATGGATTTACAGATTTGATTTTGAATTTTGAAAATCCTTCGAACCCGGTTTCATTTGGGAATTATACAATTTCAAAAAATGATCTTCAGAATGTTTCGGCCACTGAGCTTGGAAAAGGCGCCGGTTTAAGCCGCGACAACGGCGGTATCACTCTGAAAGGGAAAGATGGTACTTTCTTTGGAAGTGAAGGTTTAAGCGGTTCATTTACAATCGACTTCTGGTTGAATCCTGCTCTGGCCGAAAACGGCGAAGAGATTTTTCAGTGGCACTCATCACGAACTATAGACAATCATATTATTTATCAGATGATGAACGCAAATTTTGAAGGCGGACATATTAAATGGTACCTTTCAAATATTTTTGATAATTTTTACGAAGGAAATCAGAATCTGATTCTTGAAGGCTGCACAACAGTTATTCCAAATAAATGGAGCCGTCACACTTTAAGTTTTGATGCAGAAACAGGACTTCTTGAGTATCTTGTAAACGGCTATGTTGAAGACATCAGATACATTACTTCTACGGGGCATGAAGGTGGGGACGTTTCTCTGGTTCTTCTTGGTGTTCCTGCCGAGTTCGATCTTTGCTCACGGTTTACAGGAAAAATTGATGACTTCAGAATTACTAAAACTTCATATTCTTTGTCAGGCGTTCAGAGTGCTGAAAATGCCGGAGCAATTGAGCATATGAAATATGTTCGCTCTGGCGGCTATTTCAGAAGTCGTCCTATAATGGCAAGCGCCGGTTCAGTTTTGAATTCAGTTGATGTTGAAATGTGGGCACCGGAACAGACTGCAATTAATCTTTATGTCCGCTCAGGTGATAACCGTTATAACTGGACTGATACTTATCCTGAATGGAAAAGTATTGAGCCTGGTGAAGAACTTTCCGGCATTTCAGGACTTTTCTTCCAGGTTGCATGTGACCTTTATCCTGATGGAAACGGGCAGACAACTCCATCTGTTACAGAAATTAAGTTGAATTATACAGAACTTCCGCTTCCGCTTCCGCCATTCAGTGTAAGCGCTGTAGCAGGGGATGGATATGTAACTTTGAAATGGAATTATTCAGTAGATGAAACAACCGGCGGATATTATGTCTATTACGGAAACCGTTCCGGTGAATATCTTGGCAGAGTTGCCGTGGAAGGCGCTTCTCCAATCAATGTTGGAAATACAACTACAGTAACACTTACTGGTCTTGAAAATGGAACCATTTATTATTTTGCCGTGGCTTCATGGTCCCGCATAAATGAAAATGTTATCGGCGATTTGTCCCGGGAAGTTTTTGCAAGACCAAAAAAATCTGGAAGAAAATAGAAGGGGAGAAAAATGGATAAATTGATTTATGACCGCGCTCAAAGCGCCATGCTTTCCCGTGACTTTGCTCTGGCAGCAAGACTTTTTAAAACACTTCTTAAACAGGAACCTGGCAACATTGAGATTATGAATGCCCTGGGAAGCCTTTTTGTAAAAAGCGGCGAAGATGAAAAAGCTATTCCTTATTATGAAAGTATTCTGACTTTATCACCTCATGATGTTGATGCTATGAACAGTCTTGGCGGCTGTTATCGTCGTCTTAAGGAATATGAAAAAGGAATTAATGTTCTTGAACGTGCTCTTGATGAAAATCAGAAAACGGCCATGATTAATTACACACTTGGTTTTACATATAAGGATATGGGAAACCTTAATGATGCTATTGACTGCTTTGAAAGTGTTGTTGCAGAAAATCCCACAGACGTTCTTGCATACAATCATTTAGGATTTATTTATGCAGCAAAGAAGAATTATCCGAAAGCTGTTCAGGCATATCGGCGTGGACTTCAGACGGATCCAAATCATCCGATCCTTCAGTACAACCTTGGACATGCTTACGAATCAGAAAGAAATTACAATGAAGCAATAAAATGTTATGAACTGGCCCTTAAAGCAAAGCCGGGCTGGATTGATGCCATTCGCGATGTAGTTCAGCTTCTTTTGAAACAGCAGAATACAAAACGCGCAATGGAAATTGTTCAGAAATCGGTACAGCTGTACCCGGCCAACGCAGAACTGATCGCCCTTGCAGGAAACGTTCAGCTTAAGCGTTACGACTTTGTTGCCGCACAGAATACTTTTGAAAAAGCCGACCGCCTGAAGCCAAACGATCCTGCAATTCTTCTGAAACTTTCAGAAAGTCTTGAAAAACAGTTTCTTCCCGGGGATGCTGTCTCATGGGCAAAAGAAGCACGCGTCCTTGGACTTTCAGATAACAGCCTTAAAAAGCGCTATGTTCATATCATGCTTTCTGCCGAAGAAATGGACCGGGCAAAATCAATTCTTGATGAACTGATTTCTGACTCGCCAAGTGATGCCGGCGTTCTTGATGCTATGGCACAGTACTGCATTCTTTCGAAAGATGAAGAAGGTAAGGATTCTTATTATGCCCGCATCGAAGAAATGAATCCGCGTTACCGCCATCATTATCTCGAAGCAGCCCGCCGTTACTGCCAGATGAAATATTATGAACCTGCATTGAAGTATGCAAAAGCCTATCTGGAAAAAGCTCCGCTGAATCCGGCAGGCTATAATATTCTTGGCCGCATTTATGAAAAAATGGATGATCTGGAAAATGCAGTGAAGACTTATAAAATTGCTGCTGGTCTGAAATATGAAGACATTTTTGCCAAGAATGAATTGAACCGGCTTGGTCAGCAGTGGAATGCAAATCTTCAGATTGATGTTTCCGATTATATCAATCAGTTGAATGAAGCTGAAAAAGAAGAAGAAGCCCGCCGTATTATGGCAGAGGAAGAAGCTGCCGCTGAACTTGAAGCCCAGATGGCAGAAGAACAGAGTAACGAATTTGACTTTGGAGTTATGGGTGATGATATTCCTGAACCCGAAGAACATGTTCCTCTTCTTGCAGAGCTTTCAGAAGACGAAGGTTTAAGTTCTTTTGATGAACTTCTTGATGAAGATGAAAAACTCATGGAACAGGAAAAAGAAGAAGATGAATCGAAAAGAAATCCTCTTCCTGAAATCCTTAGTTCTAAACCTGATTCAGATGTAACCGATACATTTTCTACTGAAGATTTTGAACCAATTCCAGGCTGGGATGAACCAATGCCGTCAGAGATGTCTCCTTTGGCAGCTCCAAGTTCGCCATCTCAGGCTGCTTCAAGTGCACCATCTGCTCCGGCTTCCAGCACACCGTCTATGGGAAAATCGAAGCCTGTGGATATAGATGACTTTATGCCGTCACTTTCTCCTTATACTGCAGACGATGCTATGGAAATGCTCCGCGAGGACGCAGAAGAACCTAGAATGGATCCTCGTCTTGTAAACAAGATTGATGACGCCGTTGAAAATCTTGAAAAAGCAGTTTCTGATGTAAGTGAGAAAGCCGATGAAGCAATGCGTAAGGCTGAAGAAGCCGCTTCAAGAATAGCCTCTGCATCCGATCAAATTCGTTCTGAACTTGAAGAAAATCCTACATTCAGTGATCCGGGATTCGGCTCAAACGATTTGGACTTTGCTCCAAATGAACCTTCTTTTGGTGCAATTCCTGAAAAAGAAGGATTTAACGAACCTGACTTTGATGCTCCTTTCGAAATGAATGATCCATTTTCCGGATTCGGTGCTTCAAATTTCCCTGATGATATCCAGATTCCTGAGAATCCAGAAACTGCTGCAGAAATCAGTTCTGCTCCAGTTGAACAGGCTCTTGATAATGCCAGTCAATTCCTTCCGAATATTGTGAAAATGATTGAAGATGAAAATGTGGCTGCAAAATACAAGACAGAAATCGGTCTTTTCAGTAAGCTTCGTTCTTTAAGTGATTTCCTTCCTGCTGAAAAAAAAGAAGAGTTCCTATCAAGCAAGACTCGTATGCTTATGGATTATGTAATCGGAAAAATGAGCGGAAAGCCTGGACTTGTAAAAACTGTGGAAAATCTTTTGAAATCGGGAATTCTTGAAACAGAAATGGATTATTCACAGATTGAAAGTGAAGCTGCAAAACTTACGGGCAAAGAACTTGCCCGCAAAGTTATTTCAGATTTAAGAAAATTGACAGCAGACCTTCCTGATCAGAACCTGGCAAAAGCCCTGCAGGAAAGTGCTGATGAAGTGCTTAAAAAACTCTAGATGTAAATGATTCTTGAGTTGCTTAAAACTTCGTTTCCGGTTTCGGTAATAAGAACGTCGTTTTCCCAGCGAACTCCACCAAGAGTTTCGTCATAAAGGCCTGGTTCGCATGTAAGAATCATGCCTGGCTGGAACAAAAGTTTTTCGTCGTTCTTAGAACTGACTCTTGGATATTCATGAATCTCAAGTCCAATGCCGTGCCCAAGTGTGTGCGGCATTTTTCTTTTAGCGGCAGCAAAGATTTTTTCAGCTTTATCACAGGCGGCTTTGATTGAAGATCCCGGTTTGTAAAGTTTCAGACATTCGTTATATGCTTTTTCAACAAGTGATACCTGTTCTTTCTGTTCAGGAGAAAGCTTTCCTTTGCACACTGTTAAAGTTGTGTCACTTGTGTAGCCGTTGTACACAACGCCGAAGTCCAGAATTGAAAGGCCGTCTGCCGGCCAGGCAGCGTCTGTGTAGCCCGGGAAAGCGTGGATTGCAAAGCTTCTTGAAGGGCCTGCGGCCAGTGTGTCAAAGCCTGCCCGTTCACATCCACCAATGCGCAGCTCTTTTTCAATGAGAAGAGCTACATCCATTTCAGTTTTGATTTTTCCGCTTTTAATCTGCTTTTCTATTTTGTCGATTATTTTGTCGCCGACACGGCATGCTTCACGTGTGCATTCAATTTCGTATTCGTCTTTTATCATACGACATTCTGTTACAAACTGATGTACGCCGTTTTCGCGGCAGAGACAGTCGCTGTCGTTCAAGGTATCAACGAATTTCAAAAACTGCGGGTATGTAAGATATGGCGGAAGATCAACTTTCTGATTTTTTGCGTGAGTGTTGTTTTTCAGTACATTTTTTACGGCTTCAAGTGAAGAGTTCTTATATTTTGTATACGGAATCATTTTGCTGGAAACAGAAATCTTTTTTGCAAGAATTTCGTCCCACGGAACAAGTACATCGTAGCCGTCAGAAAAAACAATAAGTACTGCGTCGCTTGGATGTCCTGTAAGGTAACGGAGAGAAGGTTCTCTGTGTTCTTCGTTATCAATGAATATGGCACATCCTATATCGTTCTGGGTAAGCCAGTCTGCAACACGGTTTACGCGTGCGCGGTAAATGGCTTTCATTTCATCTTGTGTGTATGATTTCATAAATTACCTCTTTATTTTTTTTATTAATGCTTTTGTTGATTTATCGCCTGTAACAATCAGAAGTCCAACTCCGATTACACCGAAAATAATTGCTGTGATTACAACAGGAAGTCCGTAACTGATGATGCGGGAATGTCCAGCAAATGCATTCAGAAGTACAGGACGAAGGAAGTAAACTGGAGCTGATGCAATTATTGAGAAAAGAATGATTTTTAAGATATAAAGTCCCATGTTTTTCAAAAGATTCTTTACATCAAAACTTTCCATTTTTTTCATAAAGCAGATAAGGAATATTGTGTTTCCAAGACTGGCAAGTGAGAGCGCCAGCGCAATGCCTTGTCCTTTCATTGGAATAGAAAGAGCCAGTGCAAAAATAATATTGATGACGAAACTTATGATTCCTGCAGTAGTCGGAAGTTTTGTGTTCTGCTGTGCATAGAAAGCCGGGGCAATAATTCGGTTCATTGCTATAAATAAAAGCCCTGCAATGTGCCAGCGGAAAACACCAAGAGTCATTGCAACAGATTCAGCGGTAAAGTTTTTGTTCTTGTAAAGCAGTGCAATTAAATCTTCGCCTGTAACAAGTGAATAGAATGTGACAGGAATGGAAATCATTGTGATTATTTTTAATGCCTGAATCAGCATCATGTTAAAGTTATCCCAGTCTTTTTTCTGAGCAAATGTTGAAAGATCCGGAAGAATAACAGTACCGATAGAAACTGCAAAAATTCCCAGAATTAATTCCTGCAGGCGAAGAGAATACTGAAGACTTGAAGTAACGCCGGTTCCCAGTCTATTTGCAACTGCAGTAGAAACAACATCGTTCAGCTGGTAAGCGGCCATACCGATGATTGTTGGTCCTATAAGAGCCAGAACTTTTTTTGTTCCTGGGTTTGAAAAAGTTTTCTTTAATGAAGTGAATGAAAGTTTCCAGCCGGTTTTTAAAACAAATGGAAGCTGGAATGCTGCCTGGACAAAACCACCGATTATTACACCAACAGACATAGCCCGTGCAGGATTTGCCATGTGAGGTGAAAGAACATAAGTTGAAATGATGATGATGCCGTTTAAGAGGATTGGAGTAAATCCACTTGGAGCAAATATTTTGCAGCCGTTCAGAATTCCCTGAAAAAGTGCGGCTATGGAAATGAAACATAAATAAGGCCACATGATTCTGGTGAGAATTGTGATTTCATTTGTTTTTGCTGACCATTCATTCATAGCCAGGGCAAATTCTTCTGAAGAAAGCTGAACTTGAGTTTGACCTGTAATTTTAGCAACAAAAGCCGAAAAAGCACTTCCCGGTTTGTTACAGAAAATCTGAGACAGATAAGGTGCAATAAAAATGCCGATTACAACAACGATTACTGTACAGAATGTCAGAAGTGTAAATGTCGCATTCAAGAAGTCCTGAGTTGCCTTTTTGTTTTCATCAGAATCACCTTCTGAAAGGTATTTTTTGAATGTTGGAATGAAAGCAACTGAAACACTGTTTTCTGCAAAAAGGCGGCGTAAAAGGTTTGGAATCATAAAAGCAGTGGTAAATGCGTCGGCATGCATGGATGTGCCGAGAAATGCTGCTTTTGTCATTTCGCGAATAAGTCCCATTATGCGGGATCCAAAAGTTAAAACGGAAAGTGAAATTCCCGATTTTAATAGTCGTTTATTGTTTTGTGATTTATTTTCCTGAGGATTTTCAGACATATATTCAGTATATCTAAGGAGATAGTTTTAGACAATTTCAATTTTCCACTATATAATAGTAATATTACGAAATTAGGAAAGAGTTTAATTCAAAATGATTGGTGGGTATCATGTCCAGAATTCGTTTCTTCGCCAGGGTTGGTAAAACCAAGATTGTCCCTATCGGTTTTAAAATCCTGCTGATTTTTATTTCACTTATCCTTTTATCAAATATAGCAACAAATCTTATAACCCTTCAGCTTTCCCAGCGAGAGACAATCAAACTGAATAATACTATTATGGTTGCACAGCTGAAGGATCTGTACACTAATATAACAAATCAGTATCAGATTTATCAGTACACAATGGATAAAGCTTCTGTAAACAGTTCTATTGTAAAAGCGGCAGTCAGTGGTTTTGCAAATAAAAATAGTCTTGCAATGGGGGTTACTCCGGATGGAAAACTGGATTTTGTAGCCTGCGCTAATGATGAGAATTACTGGCATGAATTTCTTGATAAAAACGCTCTTGAAGAAATGAACTCCAGAATGAAAGAAGATATTATGGAAGGTTCTATTAGTTTTGATACTCTTTCCGGGGAATATTTTGGAGTTTATAAATATCAGAAAGACTGGGATTATTATGTAATCCGTGCAGAGCTACGTAAGGACACAAAAGAAAATACACATCGTATTTACAGCCTTATGGCACTTGCAATTATTATTTTTACTATTTTCTACATCGTTGTCGGATACATTATTATTCGCCGTGAATTTAAAACTTTGCGTGATATCACCAATGATCTTTATGAAATGAATCAGAATAAGGAACTTGGAATTATCAATCTGGATCATGCAGAAAATAATGACGTTACTTATCTTGCTGCTTCTTTTAATGCGCTTTCATCTTCTGTTAATAACCTGATGGGAACATTTAAAAAGTTTGTTTCAAAAGACGTTGTTGCAAAAGCATACACAGAACATGGTGTCGCACTTGAAGGCCAGCAGCAGGAACTTGTAATGCTTTTCAGCGATATCAAGAGTTTTACATACCGTACAGAAACATTGGGAAATGATATTATCGACGTTTTGAACGTTCATTACGACAGAGTTATTCATAAAGTTCATAGCCATTCAGGCGTTATCGGTTCCATTATTGGAGATGCTGTTCTTGCCGTTTACGGAACACTTGAATCAAAACAATCCAAATCTTATGACTCAATATGTTCAGCATGGGATATTACCCGTGTTACTGCGGCTCTCCGTGAAAGCATGAAAGTGCGCCGTGAAGAAGTTGAAAAGAAACGAAAACTTACAGAATCGGAAGAAAGAATTTTCCAGGCCGTTTCACTTGATGTCGGTGTTGGAATTGATGGCGGAAATGTATTCTATGGAAATATCGGTTCCAACGAGCATATGGCAAATACAGTAATTGGTGATAATGTAAACTCGGCTTCGCGCCTTGAAGGACTTACAAGAATTTATCATCTTCCTGTAATTGTTTCTTCATATATAAAAGAAGAAGTTGAAAAGGAAAGTGACAGATTCATTTTCTTTGAAATCGATACAGTTCAGGTTAAGGGAAAAACAGAAGGCAAGAAAATTTTCTTCCCGTTTGATAATGAAGAAATGGATCCGAATCTCATAGCAAAATATAATATTTTTGAGGAAGGACTTAAGGCCTATTATGAAGGCGACTGGAAAGCTGCACGAAAACTGATGAAAGAAGCAGACCTTGAAGTTACCGAAGTTTTCCTTGAAAGAATGGGAAATAAATCAGCACCTTTAGATTGGAGTGGAATATGGACAATGACATCGAAATAACAAATGTTGAAGAACAGCGTCATAAGGATGTCCTTCTGTTCCTTCAGGAAGAACTTGAACCTCTTAAACTTCGTAACAGAGCAAATGCATATAATCTTGAAGAAGAATTTGCAAAGACAAAAAAGAACCGGTCTATGTTTATTCCGGCAATTTTTAGCGGATGTATTCTGATTATTGTTGCGGTGTCTTTTGGAATTTCGAAATCAATTGATAAAACAAACCGTGATATAAAAGTTAAGGTTGAAGAATTTAATGATGTAAATCTTAGAAATCTTATTAGTACAGTTTCCAGAACTCAGGAGCAGTATGAGGCGGCAGTAAAAAATAAAGCCCAGATTGAGAGTCAGAAAAAGAGTGCTTTGAACACAGCTCTTGATAAACGTGATGCAGATCTCTGGACAATTGAGTCGTTGAATCTTAGAAGTCGCAGTGAAAAGACAAAACGCCAGTCTGCGGTACATAAAACTTATGATGATGAAGTTCGTGAAATTTTAGGACAGTACGATCCGCTTCTTGAAGCCGCCGATGCCGAAATTGAAGCTTATCAGAATAAGTTGAATGAATATGATAATTCAAAGCTTGCTGCAGCAAGAGAACAGCAGAAAGCAATTGACTCTGAACGCCAGCTTCAGGAACTTGAGCGCCAGAAGCTTACCAAGGATTATGAGCTTAGACTCTCATCCCTTGAAAATCAGATGACTAAAATGCGCAGTTCTCATCAGTATGAACTGAGAAAAAATCTTACTGCAGTTTCTGAAAAATTCCAGAAAGAAATTGATCAGCTGGATCCTGTAATTGAAGATGAATATGCTGACAGTCTTTTAAGCAGTCCGGCTTTGAATAATAAGATGGCACTTGATCCTGCAAAGAATCATGCATTTAGTGAAGGAAATATCAGTGATGTTGAACTTCGAAAACTTATGGCTGAAATTAAACAGATGTATCTTGATTATAAATATCTGGATCAGAAAGTTCTTGATATTCCTCACAGAAATCAGATTGGTCTTTATACCCAGGCAGATTCTTATCTTGTAGATTTAATTACTGAATCTCTTGCGGAAGAGGTTTATGGACAGTACAAAGATAAAGTTTCTCTTATGCATGAACTTGATCAGGAAAAAAGAGATCATGAAGCTGATGTAAAAAGATTGAATGAAGAAATGGCTGATCTTGAAGAAGCAAAATTTGATCTTCTCTATGACAGCATGCAGGGGGCAGGCGTCAGCAGTATTGTTGCAGAGAAACCTGTTTCTAAGGATGAAATTTATATTTACATCCGGCCTAATGCAAGGTTCCTTCTTGGAGAAAATGAGGCAGCCGGATGCGATGCTGAAATTCCATTTAAGAAGCCTATTAAAGGACGTGTCGAAAAAACTGAAGACGGACGTTTCCGCTTTATTCCTGAAATGAAAAACGGAAAATACGTTGATTTTGATCTTGAAGCTTTGAAAATGGGTGTTCAGGTAAAACTGAAGTAATGCTTAAATACTTTAGTGCTACTTAAATTGAATATTTATATTTAAAGTATTAGAATAACCTCTACGGAAAAAACACTATGGCAAAAAATAAGAAACAAATTCAGGTAGCTTATGTTGGAACAGACGGTGCGTTCTGTCACATTGCTGCAAAAAAAATGTATCCTGCTGCAGAACTTATCGCCTACGATGAATTCTCAAAAGCATATAAAGCCGTTGAAAGCGGGGAACACGATTGTGTTGTTCTGCCACTGGAAAATAACTATGCCGGTGAAGTTGGTTCGGTAACAGATCTTCTTTACACCGGAAGCCTTTACGTAAACCACGTTACTGAAATTGATGTCGTTCACAATCTTATGGCTTGTGAAGGGGCTTCAATGAAGACTATCAAAAAGGTTTACTCACATCCACAGGCATTAAGCCAGTGTGATAAGTTTATTAAAGCACACAAGCTGGAAATCGTTCCGTTTTCAAATACAGCCCTTGCTGCAAAATTTATAAAGGAACTGAATGATCCTACTGTTGCCGCAATCGCTTCAAATGAGACAGCAGAAGTTTTCGGGCTTACAATCCTCGAAAGAGAAATCAATACAAAGAAAGCAAATAAAACAAGATTCGCTGCATTTACAAGACCACAGAATCCTGTAGCACCTGCTCTTATCCGCGAAAACAACGGTGTAGACCAGCTGCACATGACTTTCAAACGTCGTCTTCCTGATCCTCTTACAATTTCTGAAATGTATCCGATGAGCGATGAACTTGCAGAAATCAAAAAGAAGAATGATACAGAAATCAAAAATATTTTCTCCGGAAAAGACAAACGCCTTCTTCTGATTATCGGACCATGTTCTGCTGATCGCGAAGATGCAGTTATTGATTACTGTAAACGCCTGCGCACAGTTCAGGAAAAAATCAAAGACAAGATTCTTATTTGTCCTCGTATCTATACAAACAAGCCTCGTACAACTGGTGACGGTTACAAAGGAATGCTTCATCAGCCTGATGCAAACAAAGCTCCTGACCTTCTGAAAGGTGTAATCGCAATCCGCAAAATGCATATGCGTGCCATTGCAGAATCAGGTTTCTCTTGTGCTGACGAAATGCTTTACCCTGAAAACTTTCAGTACCTGGCCGATGTTCTTTCTTACATTGCCGTTGGTGCACGTTCTGTAGAAAACCAGCAGCACCGTCTTGTAAGTTCTGGAATTGATGTTCCTGTTGGAATGAAGAATCCTACATCAGGGGATCTTTCAGTTATGATGAACTCAATTACAGCAGCCCAGCACAACCATACATTCCTGTATTCCGGATGGGAAGTAGAAACAAAGGGAAATCCTCTGGCTCACGCAATCCTCCGCGGTTCAACAAGCCGCCATGGAACTAATATTTCAAACTATCACTACGAAGACCTTCGTGACCTGTGTGATCTTTATGCAAAGGCAGGACTCAAAAACCCTGGCGTTATTGTAGACTGTAATCATGCTAACTCTGGAAAACAGTTTGAACAGCAGATTCGTATTGCAAAAGAAGTTCTTCACAGCTGCCGTCACAATGCTGACATCAGAAAGATTGTAAAAGGTCTCATGATCGAATCTTACATCGAAGACGGCTGCCAGAAACCGGACGGCGGCGTTTACGGTAAATCAATTACCGACCCTTGTCTTGGTTGGGAAAAGACCGAAAAGCTCCTCCTTGAACTTGCAGAGCTCTGGGAAATGTAGGGCGGGGAAACCGTCTTATTCCCCACTCAGTGCTACAACCGGGTCAAGCTTTGCGGCGCGGGAAGCCGGATTGTAGCCGAAGAAAATTCCTACCACAACACTGAATACAAAAGAAATTAAGCAGGCTTCCCAGTTGATGATAAACTCTTCTGATTTAATGTATTCAACGGCAAGACTGATTACAACTCCAAGGATTACGCCAAGAAGTCCGCCCATAAGTGTAATGCTTGCGCTTTCTACAAGGAACTGGCGCTTAATGTCAAAAGGCGAAGCGCCCAAAGCTTTCCGGATCCCGATTTCCTGTTTTCTTTCGGTAACAGTAACAATCATAATATTCATAATTCCAATGCCGCCGACTAAAAGTGAAATGGCTGCAATGGCAGCAAGCATAAGGCTTAATGTATTTGTAATTTCGCTCATTTGCTCAATCATGCTCTGCATGGAAGTTACGTTTACTGCAAGATCAGAATCTGCTTTTTCTGTGCACCAGGTTTTAATTCTTTCTGCAAGATCAGTTGCCTGACTTTCGTTCATTGCCTGAACCAGAATATTGTCGGCCGTAGGATTCGGTTTTATCTTCTTTGCATACCAGCCTCGCGGTACGTAAGCGGCACTGTTTTCCATTCCTGTGTTCTGTTCTTTAAGTACCCCGATTACTTTGAATCCGAAAGTAATTTTCCCCTGAACCAGAGTAATCATTTGACCTACGGCATCTCCTTTAGGGAAAAGGCTTTCTGCTGTGTCGTGGTTCAAAATGATTTTCTGGGCGCCTTCTTCATTGTCGGTAACAGAAAAGAAGTTTCCGCTTTCCAGTTCAAAGTTGTACATTTCAAGGTAGCCTGTTTCGATTGCTCCGCAGGAAGCGCTGGCTGAAAGGTCTTCGTAAGCAAGAGTCGGACTGAAGCTGTTTTTGAACCATATAGATTTTATGCCGCGGATCTGGCCAAAAAGTTCCTCACGGAAACTTTCATTAAACTGAATCACACTTGAACTTGCTCGGTTTCCGCGCATCATCCAGCCTTTGGACATCTGAACAACATCAAGTCCTGAGTTTCCGAAAGTGCCTTTAATCTTGTTTGTTGACGAAGCACCCATGCTGGTTATAACAATTACGCTTGCAACGCCAATAATTACACCAAGAAGGGAAAGAAAAGTGCGGACTTTGTTTCTTACAAAATTCTGGAAGGCATTAATAAAATCTTCAAACATTTTCCGCCTCCTGTTTTTTTGCGGAAGAAAGTCCGTCATCCTGAATGAGCCCGTCAAAGATTTTTATGCAGCGGCGACAAGCAGCTCCAATGCCCGGGTCATGAGTAACAATTACGATTGTTGTGCCCTGAGAGTTGATGTCACGGAAAATATCCATAACCTGTTTACCGGTTTTGCTGTCCAGGGCTCCTGTCGGTTCATCGGCAAGAATGATTTTTGGTTTTGTCACAATGGCACGTGCAATGGCAACTCTCTGTTTTTGTCCGCCTGAAAGTTCATGAGGACGATGGTGAATGCGTTCTTCCATGCCAACTTTTTTCAGGGCTTCCAGAGCCAGCTCGTAACGCTGGTGCTTCGGTACTTTCTGATAGCGGAGCGGGAGCATGACATTTTCAATAACGTTCAGAGAGTTTATAAGATGATACTGCTGGAATACAAAACCTACGGTTTTATTTCTGAGTTCTGCAAGTTCCTTTTCTGTCATAAGGGCAGTTTCTTTTCCGCCAACTTCAACAATGCCGCCTGTAGGTCTGTCCAGACAGCCAATCATGTTCATGCAGGTAGATTTTCCGGAACCGGAAGGTCCCATAATGGCAACTTCTTCGCCCTGTTTTATTTCAAAACTGATGCCGCGAAGGGCGTGAACTTCAGTTTCGCCCATTTTATAAACGCGGGTAACATCTTTCATTGCAATTACAGTTTCTTCCATAAGCTACCTTCGAGGCATCTGGGCCGGTGCTCCGCCAGGAGCAGGAGTTCTGTTTCCGCCAGGACCCTGACGGTTCCATCCGCTCTGCTTTGGAACAGTAAGCTGTTTCAGTACTTCATTTCCTTTAAGTCCTGACAAAATTTTTACATACTGATTTCCGTAGTTTTTAACTTTTACTGGAATCTTTTCGCCTGTTTTTGCAAGCACAACATAAGCCTGTTTATCATCGTTATAACCTATGGCCCAGCGTTCAACTACAAGATTTGTTTCTGTAGGACTTAGTTCGATTTTTCCAGTAAACGAATAATTTGGAAGAATCTGTTCCGGGTATTCATCAATACGAACTTTTGCTTTAACGATTGTAGCACCGCGGCTTGTAATTTCACCAACTGCCGGCCAGCTTACAACGTAACCTATTACAGTTTCATTTTTCATGGCAGGGAAGGTAAATAAAACTTTCTGATTAAGCTTCAGTTTTGTAACATCAGTTTCCGCAACTTCAACTTCGGCTGTAAGATAATCTTTGTTTACGATAACACCGACAGAGTCTTTTGCTTCAAGGGAATCTCCCACGGCTACATCAAGCTGTGCAATGATGCCGTCAAAAGTAGCAGTAACTTTTCGGTCTTCAACTTTTCGAAGCAGAGCGTTTCTCTGGGTTTCCATAAGTTCCAGCTGGCGGCGGCTTCCTGAAATACGGGTTGTGTCCATATCGTAATCATGTTTTGCAAGATTGTATTTTTCTGTTGTGTCATCAAGCTGGATAAGAATGTCACCTTTTTTTACACGGTCGCCGGCTTTTACATAAACGCCGGTAACAGTTCCTGAACTTAAGGCCTGTAAAGTCTGTGACTGAGCTGCAGAAACTGTGCCTGAAATTTCAATTACATTTTCGTAAGTTTCTTCTCGCACAGTATAAAATGTTTCTGAGGTATTTGATTTTTTTATAAGTTTTCTTCCAAAGAAAAGCCCGGCACCAATAAGTGCAAGAATCAGAGTTGCTGAAGAAATAATTATGATTTTCTTTTTTGCTTTTTTCATTATGTTAATCCTGTAAATTTATTCGGTATAAAACTGGCTCTGAGTTTCACAGTTTGTAATGATAATATCCAGTAGACTTAGAGTTTTTTCAATTTCATATTTTTCTTTATTTGATTTAGCAGAAAGATATTCGCTTTCTGTAATGATTCCTTTATCAAAATAATATTTCATATCCTGTTCAGTTTTAGTATACATAGAAAGATTTTCTTCTATGGTAGTTTTATTCCATTCCAGGTCTTTCACTGTCTGGCGGTTGTCGGCAAGAGCAAGGTTATAATTGCTTTCAGCATTTTCATAAGTAATTTTTTCACTCTGTACATCAAGAGTAATTTCTTTTTCTTCAAGCTTTTGAAGTTTCAGAGTGTTTGGGGAAAAACTGATTCCGGCAGAAAAGGCAGGAGCTGCAGAAGGATTAACCGGAATACTTACCCCGGCACTTAGGTTCAAGCCCAGAACACTGGAATTTAATTTTGCATCAATGCTGTCAGAGGCTTTGCCGTCGGTATCTTTTGTGTCGGTGTTATTAAAGGTGTAACCAGCGCTTCCCTTAAGGGTATAGTTTTTTTCGGCAAGGCGAGAAAGGCTGTTTATTTCCTGGTTCCAGATTGCATTTTCAATCTGCTTGTAGTTATATTTTTTGAAATCCTCAAAGGAAAGGATTGCCTGTTCAGGAATTTCTTTATCAAGAAGTTTCAGAAAATCTTCATAGGAACTTGTATCTTCTGAATAGCCGCATTTAAGAAGAAACATTTCAAAGTTATGATTCAGTGAACGTTCACTTGTTTCTATGCTGTGCAGATCATTTCTAACTTTCATTTCTGCAAGGCGGTAGTTGGAAGAGGATTCAGCATAGCCCTGAGTTTTAATTTTTTCAAAAGAAATTCTATCTGTATAAAGACTGTTTTTTGACGAAGCAATTGATTCGCTAGATTTTAAAAGTGATTTGATTTCCGAATAAAAACTTTTTTCAGAACTTTGAGCCTTTGCTTCAATCTGACGTTTAGCTTCAAGAATTGTTCGTAACTGCTTTTTTTCTGTAAGCATTCGCTTTTCTTTGTCTGTATCAATTAAATCCAGACTTGCACTTATAGAAGCATTTTCAAGTTTTGTGTCAGAAGAAATAGTAATGTCTGTACCTGCGTTTACACTGAGATTTCTTGTAGCAGGCAGATTTGCTTTTACAGAAGGATTAAGAGTGAATTTTCCATTGCCGTTTACAGTGCGGAATGTCATGGTTCCAGAGGAAAGGGTGATGTCGAATCCATTCTGAATTATTGATTTTTCATTGGAAAGTTCTGCTTTTTCAAGACTAATGGCAGCAGTCTTTAAGTCGCGGTCGTTTTCAAGCCAGCCTTTAAGAAAATCATTTAATGTAATTTCTCCGGCAGAAAGCATTGAGAAAGAGAAAAGAAGAACTGTGAATGCAATTTTTGTTTTATTAATAATCATTTTTATCTTCTATAATAATACCAATAGAATTGATTTGAAAAAAGTGAAAATGTTACAGACCTTAAGAATATCACAAGGTCTGCAACTTAAAATAATGTTATTAGCTTTTCACATATATACGGGAAGCAATTTTCTTTTCAGTTTCAGTGTTGAAAAGTGAATAGAGAATCCAGTCACCTTTTTTAATGTCCGAAACAGTTTTCTCTGCTTTTTCATCATTAATACGGATTTTTGTAAATGGGCTTATAATTATTGCTGTTTCTTTTCCGTCGGCATCTGCAATATTTAGAACCCCGTTTTTTTCATCAATTGAAACTATTTTACCGAGCAATGCTGTTTTGGAGGTTGTTTCATCATTGGCTCTTAATTCCATCCGGTTTGCTTTCCCTGGCATATTCTTGTTCCCAGTGTTCATTTTATTTCTGCCTTTTGCAAAAGCGGAACCTGTTCCAATAATAAGTGCAATTGCACTGCAGAGTAATGTTTTGGTAAGTTTTTTCATGTTGTTATCTCCTGAAAATTAGTTTGGTAAGATCTAAGCCTTACAATAAAAACATATACCTGCTGCAGGAAATTATCTTTAATTGATTCTTAGGTAATTCTTAGAAAATCCTAAGGAAAAAAATCTTTTGAGGATGTAGATTTAGTATTACAATTAGAAAGGAGGTTTGGAATGAAGAAAATCTTTTTCAGTTTGATTTTATTTCTCACTGCTGTTTTTTTGTTCGCAGCACCTCCGGCGGATTCAGCATCTTCTGACTTCCCACCGCTGTCAGATTTTCCTGCTCACCCGAATTTTCCTTCTCCGCCTCCAGGATCTCGTAAACCGGGAAAACATAAGAATTTTCATGGTAAACGATTCATCGATGAAAACAGAGATTTTAAGGTTGTAATAATTCGGACGTTTGATATTTCTGATATGATTTTAATGGAAGTGCTTTTTAATGGACCTGTTGATTCAGAAAGTATTCATTCAGATTGTATAAAAGTAAATCATACTCCAGTGGATTTTAATCAGCTTAGATTTTCAAAAAACAGGAGTTCTTTCCGTTTCATTTTGTCTAAGGCTGTTTTGAATGAAGATAAAGATAGTTTCTTGTTTGAAATGGAAAAGATAAAATCAATTAACGGAAATGAAATGCCTTCTGTAGAACTGAAGAATTGCACTCTGTCTTCTGAGTATCGTTTTTCAGAAAGGGAAAAAGTATGGAAAAAATTTTGATTGTGGAAGATGATAAAACCGTTCTGGATTTTGAAAAAAAAGAACTGGAACATGAAGGTTATAATGTAGTTACTGCTGAAGACGGCCGGACGGCACTTGAGCTTTTTGAATCCCAAAAGCCGGATTTTATTCTTCTTGATATTATGATTCCTGAATTGAACGGAATTGAAGTTTTAAGACGCATCAGAAAAGAGTCTGAAGTGCCTGTAATTCTGGTCACTGCAAAAGGGGAAGTCTACGATAAAGTAAACGGACTTAGTGCCGGTGCTGATGATTATATTTCAAAGCCTTTCGCTATTGAGGAACTTCTTGCAAGAATTTCTTCGGTTCTTCGCAGAACAAGAGTAAATGCGGAGCCTTCTTCAGTTTTAAGAAACGGAAAAGTTGAACTGAATACACAGACAATTCTTTTGACTGTTCAGGATAAAAGTTTTTCATTATCGAAGATTGAATTCATGCTTTTAAAATTCTTTCTTGAAAATCAGAATGTTGCCTTAAGCCGTTCTCAGATTATTGATGCCGTGTGGGGAAAAGATTATTTCATTGAAGAAGGTACTGTAGATGTTTATGTAAATTATCTTCGCGGAAAAATTGACCAGCCCCTTAAAGAAGAATATATAAAAACAGTCCGCGGTGTGGGCTATATGATGGTGACTAAATAATGAAAAAAACTCTTGCGCTCAAACTTTCCATTAAGTTCATGCTTTTTGTTGCGTTAATTGTAATGCTTGTTGCTATGGTTTTTGTCTTTGCACTCAGACTTTCCATCAGAAAAAAACAGAGTCAGGATCTTAAGCGGAATGCAGAAATCCTTTGCAAAGAGATAAGTGCTCAGGAAAATCCGGTAATTGAATCTTTGAATCTGGATTACTTTATTTCTTATATTGTTTTTGATGATGAAGGTCAGGTTTGGTATACAAATGATTCACTGCTTCCGGAACTTGAATTAACCGAAGGAAAAGCAAAAAAATATTTTCAAAAGAATTTTTATTTTGACGGGGACTTGAATCTTTTGTATTGTTCCATTCGTCTTCCAACAGGACTGACCGTTCAGACTTCCATTGATACTGATCAGGATGCTTCCATTCAAATGATAAATACTTTGCCAAAAGTCGGGGCAATCGCGTTAATCCCTATACTTCTAATTTCCTTTCTTCTTTCATTTTTGATTTCAAAAAGAACATTGAAGCCGGTAGAAGCAATGACTGGTTCTGCCAAGAAAATTTATGAATCAAATCTTGAAGCACTTTTGCCTGTAAGTAAAAATAATGATGAACTTGATATTCTGGCAGAAACCTTTAATCAGCTTTTTGAAGATTTGAAGGAAGATTTTGAACGGGAATCCAGATTTACAAGCGATGTTTCCCATGAATTGAAAACTCCTGTTGCAGGAATTTTGGGACATGCAAAGCTCATTAAGCGGTGGGGCAAGAATGACCCAAAACAACTGGAAGAATCAGTAGATATGATTATCAGTGAAGCAAATTCAATGGATTCAATAATCACAAATCTTCTTCAGACTTCAAAACTTGAAAAAGGAATTGTAAAACCTGATTTAAGTGAAGTGAATCTGTGGGGATTGTTTTCAAGAATTAAAAATGAGTTTTCTGTTATTTCGCAGGAGGCTGAAATTCATTTTGATGAAAATCTGAATGTGATTTTAAAAACTGATATAGAACTTCTTCATCAGGTGCTGACAGCCGTAGTTTCCAACAGCCTGAAGTTCGGTGCAGGAACAATTGAATTGTCTGCCTGTGAAACTCAAGACGGAAAAATTGAAATAAAGGTTTCAGATAACGGACCGGGCTTTTCCGAAGAAAGCCTTCCTCATGTTTTTGAACGTTTTTTCAGAAGCGATAAAGCCCACACCCGTTCAGCAGGTGGGGCAGGGCTTGGTCTTTCAATTTCCGCTTCGATTATTTCAGCTCTTGGTGGTAAGATCCGGGCACAAAATTGTCCTGATCACACAGGCGCTGAAATAATCATTACTTTGTAAAAATTATTGAAGGAGCATCTTATCTGAATTCAGGGAAGTTTTTTTGATAGCTCTGAACTTTTCAACAATGTCATCCATTGTGAGTTTTTCTTTTTCTTCCTGTCCGATATCCAGAATGATTTCGCCGCCGTCCATCATAAGAAGGCGGGTTCCGTAGTCCAGCGCGTGCTGCATGTTGTGGGTAACCATCATTACAGTAAGATTATATTCTTTTGCAAATTTGCGGGTCAGTTCCATAATGATTGCGGCATTTGTAGGGTCCAGGGCGGCAGTGTGTTCGTCTAAAAGCAGAAGGTCAGGTTTACTCATAACGGCCATAAGAAGTGTAAGAGCCTGGCGCTGTCCGCCCGAGAACTGTTCAACGTTGTCTTTAAGACGGTTTTCAAGTCCCATGTTCAGAACCGAAAGCTGTGCTTTGAATTCTTCGCGGAGCTTGTTGTTCAGACTGATTTTCAATCCTTTGAAACCTTTCTTCGAAGCAATGACCATGTTGTCTTCAAGAGTCATTTTGCCTGCTGTTCCCAAAAGAGGATTCTGGAAAATGCGCCCGATGTAGGCGGCACGTTTGTATTCTTTTTCTTTTGTTATGTCTTTTACACCGTCTTTTGTATCAAGAAAGATTTTTCCTGAACTTGGCGAATAGGTTCCTGCAATAATATTGTAGAGAGTTGATTTTCCAGCACCGTTGGAACCGATTACAGTAATGAAATCGCCTTTGTTGATTTTAAGGTTTACGTTTTTCAGTGCGTGGTTTTCGTCCGGAGTATTTTTATTGAAGATGATGTCGATGTTTTCAAGAGTAAGCATTATTTGTCCTCCTTTGAAACTTTGGCTTCTTTACGAGCCTTTTGTTTATCCCGGATTTTGTTCCCAAGATTTGTTCGTGTAATAATCAGACAGATGATGATAAGAACGCCTGTGATAAGTTTCAGGTCATTTGGAGTCATGTGGATTTTGTAGCCGTAACTGCGGGCCAGCATCATAAGGGCGCGGTAAATGATTGAGCCTATAAGAACGCGCAAAGTCTGCAGTCTGATTTTGTTTGAGTGGATTATGAATTCGCCAAGCATAAGGGAAGCGAGTCCTGAAACTACAACGCCTGTTCCCATTCCTACATCGGCAAATCCGTTGTACATGGCGGCAAAGGCTCCGGCAAGAGCGGCAAGTCCGTTACTGAAGCAGATTCCGATTCCGCGGATAATATCAGGATTAACGCCCTGGGAAACAATGAGCTGAGGGTTTGAACCAAGAGCGCCCATGGTAAGTCCCAGGTCTGTGTGGAAAAGCAGGTCCAGAATCACTTTCAAAATAATGATGAATACGATCATGAAAAGTACGATGCCGATCTGGGAATCAAGGCCTGAAATAAAATCAGAACTTGAAGATGCGAAAGTGTCGTAGAAGAAATTGTCCAGCTTTGAGAAAAGTGTATCGATTTTCAGAAATGATGTATTTGCCTTATTGGACATGATGCGCAGGTTTACGGAATAAAGCATTGTCATTGTAAGGATACCGGAAAGGAGATCGGGAATGCGCAGTTTTGTGTAAATAAGGGTTGTAACAAGCCCTGCAATAAGGCCTGCACCAAAAGCAATAAGAAGTGCAGGAAATACAGGTATGCCGTGGGTAAGGCATGCGGCCAGTACACAGGCTCCCATCGGGAACGAACCGTCAACGGTCATGTCACAGAAATTAAGTACGCGGAATGTAATAAAGGTCCCAAGAACCATCATTCCGTAAATCAAACCTTCTATAATAATCGATGAAATCATAAAGTATAGTATAGCATAAAATTGTTTCTATATATAGCAATTTCTTTGAGGTTTGACGGTGGGGATTTGATATGGTATATTGAAAGTGAAGGAAATGCCCTTTCGGGGTTATCTCCACAATTGTGAATGATAAAGCCGTCCACTGTGGTTCAAACTGAGGGCGGCTTTACTTTTTAACTCTTCTTATTTTTCAGGTAAGAGAGCACTGCTATAACTGTGCAGACTACAGTTGCAATACACGCAATAACTGCAATAATCCTGTCGAAAGTCATAGACTGCCTCCCTAGTTCAGATTTCAGCTAAAGCTGATTGAGCTGGGAGATAACCGCCTTAGAAAGGGCATTTCCAATGAATGTAGTATAAATATTATTGTAGATATTAGTCAACTTGACCAAGATGTTGACAAGTCAAATCTTGTGTTTTATACTAAACTTGGTCAGTGTGACTAAGTTTATGTAAACGAGGTGAGCTATGTGCCAGATGAATGTGCTGGAAGCAAAGACAAACTTTTCAAAGCTTTTGATGCTTCTGGAAAATAAAGAAGAAAATGAAGTTATTATCTGCAAGAATAATAAACCTGTTGCCAGAATGACGCTGATTCCACAAACGGACCGGGCAAAGGCTTTGGGTATTGCGGCGGGGAAATTGAAGTATCCCATTAATATTTTTGATGGTGATGAAGAAATTGCCGAAATGTTTTACGGAAGTGAGGATATCTAATTATGAATATTTTAGCAGATACACATATCCTTTACTGGCTTTTTAATTCGGATCCGCAGTTATCGGAAAAAGCAAAACGGATTTTGATGGATGAGAATAATACTGTTTATTACAGTGTTCTTTCCATGTGGGAAATTGCAATCAAACACAAAATAGGTAAAATGAATTTTTCC
The DNA here is from genome assembly GCA_024402535.1 of Treponema sp. Taxonomy (GTDB): domain Bacteria; phylum Spirochaetota; class Spirochaetia; order Treponematales; family Treponemataceae; genus Treponema_D. The sequence continues at coordinate 9,701 of JAKSTN010000029.1, read as the reverse complement.
GGCACCGAATTCATGCACTACTGTGAACAGGCAGGTTTCAAAAAGCTTCCTTTTGATGACCGTCATGTTGTGGCATTGGAAACTCTGGAAAAGAAGCCGGAAACGCCGCCTCATAATGATCCTTTTGACCAGGGCCTTCTTGCCCAGGCTAAAGCCGACTGCATGATGCTCCTGAGTCACGACCACAAGTTTGCCTATTATGATGAGCCTTACATCACCATAGTATAATTTATGTCACACTGATTCGGGATGACTAACGTCATCCCTTTAAATTAGGATATTATTATGGTCATGAGGTCATACGAATTTAAATAATAATAAAAATGATTTTTTTATTTTTATCACATATTAATAAAATTACATTCATAAGGAATGTGATTTCTTAAACATAGATTTTGCGTTAGCAAAATCCAATCAGTGTGACATTTTTTTTACCGCTTCTTCGTCCCTGCTGACCGCGAACGTTAGTGAGCGCAAATCGGCGTGGTGACACACTTTTTTTAAAACAAAAAGAGGTGCCCGATTGGACACCTCTTTGTTGTGCTTTTTATATCAGCTTATTTTTCTGTCAGCACACCGTTTTCGAATACCAGGTTTGCCATGTTCAGGTATTTGTCGTCAAGTTTGATTCCAAGGGCTTTGAAAACGTCCAGGTCTACCAGGAAGTCTGAGTCGCTTGGATCTGTCATGAAGCGAACAGGCATTTCAGCAGGTTTCTTTCCGTTCAGGATCTGAACGACCATGTCACCAGTTGCACGGCCTGCTTTGTAGTAGTTGAATCCGCTTGCAAGAGCGATTCCACCGGCTTTAGCACCTGTTACGTCTCCGGAGAAGATAGGTTTCTTTGCTTTTCCGAATACGTTTACAAGAGCTGGAAGAGCAGAGAATACTGTGTTGTCTGTTGAAAGGTAGATACCGTCAACGCGGTCAACGATTGCTTCAGCTGCGGCTTTTACTTCATCAGATTTTGTGATGCTCTGTGTAACAAGAGCGATACCAGCCTGTTCACATCCTTTTTTTACCAGTTCAAGAGCAGAAGCCGAGTTGTCTTCTGAAGAAGTGTAGATGTAACCAAGAGTTTTGATTCCACAGATTTCTTTGAAAAGAGCGATATGCTGTTCTGTTGGAATAGCATCTGACATACCTGTTACGTTTCTTTCCCCGTGTTCCAGAGTTGAAACAAGACCTGCTCCAAGAGGATCGGTAACTGTACCGAATACAATAGGAATGTCTTTCATTGTGTTTGCCATAGCAAGAGCAACAGGTGTTGCAATACCAACTGCAACGTTAACTTTTTCTGCTTTGTACTGTGCTGCAATCTGAGCGGCTGTACCAACGTCTCCGTTTGCGTTCTGAAGGTCGTAATCTGCGTCGATTCCAGCATCCTTGATTGCGTCCATTACACCGCGTTCAACGTCATCCAGTGCAACGTGCTGAACGATTTTTGCAATACCGATCTTTACTTTCTTTGCCTTTTTAGGCTTTGCGTAAGCTGTTGTTGTAAGAAGGGCTGCTGCCAGTCCAAGAGCAATAATTTTTTTCATAAAATAACCTCGTGTGTGTTTAATTTATTGTTTCTATTTACAGTAACAATGTTACTACTTGTAGAAACAGAAGTCAAGGGAATTTTATAATTTTTCAGGATCGAAGGCATAAAGTGGAGAGATGAAAAAGTCCCATTCATAAAGCTTATATTGTACATAAAAATGAATGATAACTTTCTTCACAGATTGCATTTCATGTATTTTAGGATAAAAACTAATATCGTTGTATAAATCATAAGGTCCGAAGCAGTCAGGATCTGAAAGATTTCTATAAACATTGCCCAGAAACTTCCATTCCCGGTCCCAGAGTGTTGCACAGATTCGTGTTTCTGGTGGAAGCTCCGGAAGAGGGTTTTCTTTTATCGAACAAATAAGTGTCTCTGGATCAACAATCAGATTATCTTTGCTCATCATTTTTATATCCATCTCTTGTCCCTTGGATGGAGTAACGTCTAAGTATGCTTTATCTACAATGTCATAGTTTCTTTTTCTGTATATGAATTCGAAAGTGTATTTCTTTCCGGCGTTCAGGTAAGGGTAAATATAAAATCCTGCATCGTAATACTCATTGTTTTTACCCCAGGTTGATTTTTCCATGAATGTTGTCTGCTTTGTTTTTTCGCCGTCATGAAGCATTATGGTAAGAATTGTTGCTTCCTTTGGAATATTTGAATAAAGGATTTTTACGCCGTCGCCATCATAAGATTCATCCAGTGAAAGTTTCAGGTTTATTGGGTACGAAGCATCATCTGGTGAAATCATTTCTTTTTCGAATCTTGTTCTGGGCTGACTTTTAATCACTCCGAATTTTTCTTCCATTTCCTGTATATCATTTACACCCAGTTTTGAATAAAGCAAAGAAAAATAATTTTCGCAGGTTCGGATTGTGATTTTTAATCTGGAACATATTTCTTTTTTATCATGTCCGTCACAAACCATATCAAAAACCTGTTTTTCTCTGGATGTTAAAAGTGCAACTTTATTGGAAACTAAAAGTGTGTCTTTCATCAAATCCTGCTGGATATACGATTTTCCCTGACTGACAGCATCCAGCGCCAGAATCAGTTCATTTTCATCTGAGTTTTTGCTTAAAAAGCCTTCTATCCCTGTTTCCAATGCATAAATAATGTTTCCATAAGTTGAATGGATAGTGTACATAATACATTTGATTCCGGGAATTTTTTTCCGCAGATGATTTACAATGTCATAACCGCTGTCATTTCCGCATTTGATATCAATAATGGCAACAAAACAATCGTTTTTACTTCCGGGGTTGGAAAAAACAGACTCATTTTCATCCATTTGCAAAATCAAATCTTCCAAATCTGAAGCCATTAAAGAGACTTTCCAGGAAGAAGAGGATTCAATATAACTTTTGAGTCCATAAAGAATCATTTTTTGTTCATCTATTAATATCAAGTGTTTGTTCATATATACCTCAGCTTATTCGCACTGCCAGCTGTCTATCATTAATTTTACAAAATCGGGTTCAATCACTGTTAAATTTGTTCGGTCAAAGTGATTGCTAACATTGTATGCATCTTCCCAATAAAGCACAGGCATTCCATAACTTGAAGCTATTTTATAAAAACTTTTTGCCCACTTTTCACGTTCGGCATATGGAATACTTCTTAAGGTATGAGTTTCCCCAATAATAACAGGAATACCTTTTATAACATAAGCATCATTTAATTTGGCGTATAAATCTGCTAATTTGGTCTCAATCTCTGTAGTATATTCATTTTTAACATATTCTGGATAAACACCCATTTCATAATTATGTGTTGTTACCATTAATTTGTCATGTGCAGTATCTTCTGGAAGCTTAAACAGTTTATGCAAAAGAGGTTCTTCCTGTTCACACAAACTAGGAACAATTAAGAAACGCTTAGCATTGTTTCCGCCGGTTGATCGGATTGCTTTCAGACAAAGCTGATTATATTCATTTAAGATTTTATAGTCAGCAATGCATTCTTCACAAGTGCTGTAATCGGCATAATATGTTACCAATCCAGGATTCCATTCATGATTGTGTCCTACATTACTTGGCTCATTCATAAATTCAAAGATAAGATGTTCATCATAAGAACCGTTAAAGGCTGTAGCTATTTGAGTCCAGATTGCTTTTAAGAAACGCTCTGATTCTGCAATGTCTTCCGGAGTATTTCTTACAACGTAACCTTCACCATATTTTAAAGGGGTACTCATTTTTTCATGTTTTGAATGATGTTCATTTAAAATAACGTAGTAACCATCTTCTATAGCCCAATCTACAACCTGTTTAACACGTGCCATCCACTTTGGGTCAATTGTGTAGTTATCATCAATAATGTGATTGTACCAGGTAACTGGAATTCTGATAGATGAATAGCCATTTGTACGAGGAAGCTGAATAATTTTCTTTGTAGTATAAGGCTGATCTAAAACAAAGAAAGTTTCTGATGCAAGCCCAAGTTCTTTAGGATTATCCGCAAAATCTCCTGAATGAGCGTCAAGAGAATTTGAAAGGTTCCAGCCAACCCGCATTTTTTTAGCAAAATCGATTGCCGAAATTGAAGAATCAAAACTTCCATCTTTCTTATCAACAATTGCAGCAAGCTCTGGTTTTTTAGCAGTGAATGTAAGGCTTTCAAGTATTACTGAAACTTCGCTTGAATATGCCTGTATCGAAATGGAAGATAATGTTCCTTTTTTTTCAGGATTTAGTGTTAAATAAGCAACATTATCATATTCCGGACAACCAACCATTTTTGAGGTTTTGTCAGAATATCCTGCTGAAACTGTAAAAGAACCTTTTGCCTGAGTGTATTTAATTTCAAGATAATTGTAATCACTGTCATCAAAAGGAGAAATCGAAAATCCACCGCCTTGAAAAGCTTTGGAAATTGTGAGTTTGCCGGAATCTTTATCAAAATTAAAAGACCCGTCATCTGACCATCCCGATAAACCGGAAAAGTTTACTTTATAAGTTTTTCCAAGGATTTCATCTAGGCTTGAGTTATCCTCAGTTTGTTCCGGTTCAATAGTTGAAGCGCCGTTTTTACATCCGTAGAAACTGAACATAGTAAATGCCGTAAAAATACTGGCTGCAAGAAAAATCGATTTTATCATAAAAACCTCTTGTCAAATAAAGATACGGTTATGATAAAAGAGAAAAGAGGCGATGTATTGAGTAGAAGTTCTGAATGTTTGTGCGTTACGCACGAATTATTTGTAAATCAGGAAAATTGCAGGGGTTTTGCCAAGATCCGGGGCGCCGGACTTTTTCCACTGCTGGCAGGTTTTTGTCTTGATGTATTCTGATTTTCCAGTGATGTCACATGCGATGCAGAACTTTGTGTCAGGACGGCAGGTATTTATGATGCTTTCTATAAGTTTTGCATTTCTGTATGGAGTTTCAATAAAAATCTGAGTCTGGTCTTCGTTGTAAACTTTGTTTTCCAGCTGGCGGATTTTTTTTGTGCGTTCAGGTCCTTCCACAGGAAGGTAGCCGTTGAAGGCAAAACTCTGTCCGTTAAAGCCTGAAGCCATTACGCTCATAATGATTGAAGAAGGTCCTACCAGTGGAACTACGTCAAAGCCACGCTTCTGTGCAATTGCAACAACGTCGGCTCCCGGGTCCGCAATGGCAGGACAACCTGCTTCAGAAATGATACCAACACTTTCACCATTTTCCAGAGGCTTCAGGTAATCGCCTACAATCTTTAAATCTGTATGGCGGTTCAGTTCATAAAAGGTGAGGGTGTCTATATCAATAGACTTGTCACAGGCTTTCAGGAACCGGCGGGCAGAACGGATGTTTTCTACAATAAAGTGCTTCACTGTAATCAGAATCTCCCGATTGTAATCAGGAAGCACTTTTTTTACGTCTTCAGGATCCGTTGCTGTTGTGTCACCCAGAGTAACAGGGAAAAGGTAAAGAGCTGGTTTCATATGAGACTAATTCAGCTTTTCAAGGCTGCGAATGGCATCGATGTTTGCTTTTCCACCAGGAACGAATGGAAGAACATCTTCTTCAGAACCAACAGTTACTGTTACAACGCAAGGCTTGTTTGCACGTTTTGCATCAAAGGCCTTCATGTACCATTCTTTGTCTGTATCAGCATTTACAGTTTCAATTCCGAAACCTTCTGCAATTTTTAAGATGTCAGGATTTTTTCCGAATACTGAAGCACTGTAGTTTTTGTCAAAGAGGTATTTCTGCTGCTGGTAAACCATACCAAGAGTACCATTTACAAAAATGATAACTGTTACAGCCAGGTTCTGTTCAGCAAGAGTTGCCATTTCCTGAATGTTCATCATGATGGAACCGTCACCTGAGAAGCAGACAACGCGTTTGTCTGGATTTGCAAGGGCAGCACCTAATGCAGCAGGCAGACCGAATCCCATAGTTCCAAGGCTTCCTGAAGTAAGGAAAGTTCTTGCTTTTTCTACTGGGTAGTACTGGGCTGCGAACATCTGGTGCTGACCAACGTCTGTTGTAACGACAAGGTCATCGCCTTTGATTCCGGCTTTTTCTGCAACCTGTGGGATTGTAGAAATGAATTCACGAGGATTTGTTTTATCTGCATCCTTTGGACGGCCTTCTGTAATTGAGTCTGTTTCGGCACGAACTTTTGCAATTTCTGCCATCCAGTTTTTGCGGTCAGCAGCACCGGAAGCAAAATCACCTTTCTTTTCTGAAACCAGAGTTGTAAGGATAGGGAATACAGATTCAACGTCTGCAACTACAGAAACATTTGATTCAATGATCTTATCAACTTCAGCGGCATCAATGTCGATGTGAACCAGTTTTGCGTTAGGGCAGAATTTTGAAACAACGCCTGTAGCGCGGTCATCAAAGCGTACACCTGCAGCAATTACCAGGTCTGAATTGTACATGGCATAGTTTGCTGCATACGAACCGTGCATACCAACCATACCTGTCCATACATCAGCAGATTTTGGAACAGCACCAATACCCATAAGACTTACTGTTACAGGCATCTTGTACTGTGCCAGGAATTTTTCCAGTTCTTTTGCGGCTTCAACACTGTTACATCCGCCACCAAGGAAAAGTACCGGTTTTTTAGCGTCTTTCATAAGGCCGCAGATGGATTCCATTTTTTCTTTGTATTCAGAAGCCGGTGTGTGGAAACGGACATTTGCATTGTCCTTGATTTTTACGTCTTCAATTTCAGGCCATGCATCGAATTCAACAGTCTGAAGCTGAACGTTTCTTGGAACGTCGATAAGTACAGGACCTGGTCTTCCGTTCTTTGCAATTTTGAATGCTTCAGGAATTACTGTGAGAAGATCTTTTGCATCTTTTACCATTACGGAATGCTTTGTGATTGAGAAAGAAAGTCCGAAAGTGTCGGCTTCCTGGAAAGCATCTGTTCCCAAAAGAGTTGTATTAACCTGACCTGTGATTGCAATGATAGGAACACTGTCACAGCGTGCATCAGCAATGGCTGTAAGCAGGTTCATAGCCCCAGGACCGCTGGTGGCCATACAGACAGCGACGGAACCGGTTGAACGAGCCATACCCTGGGCAATGAATCCGGCTGCCTGTTCATGGCGGACCAGTACATGCTTAATGTTGCTTCTGTTCAATTCATCGTAAAGTGGCAGAATTGAGCCACCCGGAATTCCGGCTACGGTTGTAACACCGTGCATCTCTAAAAGAGTTGTAATAATTTCGCTACCTGTTTTTTTCATAGTTCTGCTAGTCTATCAGATTTTTTGCATTTTTACTATTATGTAGTAAAATATAGGGACAATATATGAAGAGAGTCTTTACCTCTAAACGGATATCTCAATTTATACTCTATTTTGCGCTGGCAAGTTCAATAGTTTCCATTGTCTGTCTTCTGGTATTTCAGCTGTTTCCGAAATTTTCAGGCGAAGCTTATACAGGGCAGTCTTTTTATAAAACTTTGAATACAGGCTGGTCGCTTGTAAAGGAAGATGGAACAACTCAGAAGATTGATCTTCCGGCTGTTGCAGATATTCATTCCGGTGAACGCTTAATTATTGAAAATACAATCCCCGATTATGTTCAGGATAATATGGTTATCCTTACAAGAAGTTCCCGTCAGAATATTTATATTTTCGTGGATGGAAATCTTCGTTCAGAATATGTAACAGAAAATCTTAGGTTCTGGGTACGTAATGTGCCTAGTGCTTATGTTTTCATTCCTGTGTCACGTTCAGACGCCGGGCGAAAAATAAGAATTGAAACCTGGGGAAGTTCATCTTTCTTTAACAACATTCAGCAGGTGATTGTGGCTCAGGCATCCAGCGCCTGGAATCATTTGTGGACTCGTTACGGCGTTGTTGTCTTCGCAAATCTTCTTCTTATGCTGTGTGGAATTTCTGCCGCTATCATAAGTCTGATAATAATTATTGTTACAAAAACAAAGCCGAGAATCCTTTATCTTGCATCTTCTCTGATTTTGTTTTCTTTGTGGGCAATCTGTGAAAGCCGTCTCCGTCAGTTGATTTTCAGGAATACATCAATTGCCGGAATTATGGTTTTTGTTTTCATGATTCTCATGGTTATCCCGCTTTATTCATATTGGGATAGAATGCAGAGACGCCGTTATGGATTCTGGTACAATATAGTAAACGGAACGATTCTTGTATTCGGCGTATTTACAACTGTTTTATATCTGCTTCATAAACGTGATTATTTTGATTTTATTCTTGTAAATTATGTACTCATCATTCTTGGAATCCTGTTGATTATCATTACAACCTTTATAGATTTAAAACACGGCTTCCTGATGGAGTATCATTTTTCAGTTGCTGGAATAGCAGTTGTTCTGGTTGCCGGTGTTATGGAACTTATCTTCTCCCGAACAAGACCATTCTATGCTGCCGGATTCTACATGAGCATTTCACTTGTAATAATGCTTCTTTTGTCTTCTGCTCAAGGCATAAGAGATATTATTTTAGTTTATAAGGAACGGGAAAAACATACTGCAGAACAGACTCTTAAAACAATCAGGACAGTTGCTGGAACAATTGATGCAAAGGATGAATATACTGGCGGACATTCTGCCCGTGTTGCCGACTATGCTGAAGCTTTGGCCCGTGCTTTGGGTAAAAATGAAAAATACTGCCAGAATATTCACTACATCGGGCTTATGCATGATATCGGAAAAATCGGGGTACCTGATTCAATTCTGAATAAAAAGGGAAGCCTTGTTCAGGATGAGTTCAGCCTTATGCGGCTTCACACGACAATTGGTTGTGAAATTATTGGCGGCATTGAATCTGTAGCGGGATTAAAAGAAGGTGTTCTGCATCATCACGAACGTTATGACGGAACAGGGTATCCTGAAGGTCTTGTTGGCGAACATATTCCGGAAGTTGCCAGAATTCTCTGTATTGCTGACAGTTATGATGCAATGACAAGTAACCGTATTTACCGCCGCCGTCTTTCAGATGAAGAAGTACGAAATGAATATGTGAAATATTCAGGAATTCAGTTTGACCCTTACATGGCTGATGTTTTTATCAAACTTCTTGATTCAAAGAAAATCAAGCCAAAGACACATGATGGTTTTGAGACTTCAGACGGCGATCATAGTTCTGTGTCCCTGGCGCTTCAGAAAATGATTCAGTCTCAGAATAGTTATATCGGCGCTTATGAAATGACAAATCCTGAATTCATGAGGATGATTGTTTATATACTGAAACTTGCAGAACGGAATCATCAGAATGTAGTTGTGAAATTATTTTCCATTGAGAGTGCAACTGGTGAAAGACTTCAAGGGGAAGCACTTTATAAGGCAGGTGCAGTTCTTCGCAATGCTATTAATGCTCGTATCCGTAATACAGACATTACAACTCCTTATTCCATGACAAAGCGACTGGTTCTTTTTATGAATATGACTCCTGAAAAAGAAGGCGTTGTAGTAAATGATATTGAAAAGAATTTCAAAAAGCTTGATGAAGCCGGCATGTATAAACTTTATGCTGAAGACATCGTTTTAAAGTAGAAAAATCCACATAGTTTATATATACTTAAGATATTAAATATAATTTAAGTTTCAAAATATATGAGGTTTATTATGAAAAAATCTGACAACGCATGTATGGGTACAGCACGTGCTCCACACCGTTCACTTTATTACGCATCAGGTTACACTGATGAAGAACTTGCACAGC
>JAKSTN010000028.1 GCA_024402535.1 Treponema sp. | reverse complement strand
AACTTCTGGAGAAACGAATTCTCTCGTTGTATCCGTTGTAATGCTTGTCGTAACGTTTGTCCTGCATGTACTTGTGAAAAATGTGTATTCGATAACAACGCTCTTTACACAACACAGAAAGTTGCAGAAACAAACTTCGAAGAAAGCTTGTTCCACATTATCCGTGCATGGCACGTTGCAGGCCGTTGTACAGACTGTGGCGAATGTTCAAGAGTTTGTCCTCAGAACATTCCACTTTATCTTCTTAACCGCAAATACATTAAAGATATTAATGAAATCTACGGGGACTATCAGGCAGGAGCTGATATGGAATCTAAACCAGCTATGCTCCGCTTCCAGGAAGATGACCCTGAAACAACTATTGTTTACGACAGATCAAAAGACGGAGGTAATGAATAATGCTTTGTATCGAAAAAGATAAAATTGATTCATTATTTGAACTCATCGGTTCAAAACAGCCTTTGTACCTGCCTGTTGATAACAATTCAGGAAAAGCTGATTTCCAGAGATGGGAAAAAGGCACAAAACTTTCTGAAAACTTAAAGACAACTCGCTCTGCAAAAGACTTCTTCTTCCCAAAAACTGAACATATGGTTTCATATGAAGTAAACGGAAAAGAAATCAAAGTTGTAGACCCACGCAAAGAAGTTGAAGATTTCGTAATCTTCGGCTGCCGCGCCTGTGATGTTCGCGGATTCGAAGCAATTGACGGTGTTTACCTGAACATGCAGCCGGTTGATTCTTACTACAAGAACCGCCGCGACCATGGAACAGTTATCGTCCTTGCTTGTAATGAACCTGCAAAAACTTGTTTCTGTCCAACATTCGGAATCGATGCTTCACAGAGCACAGCTTCCGGAGACGTAAGCTGCTGGCTTGCAGACGGAAAATACTACTTCCAGGCTAACACAGACAAAGGTAAGACTTTTGTAGAAAACGCAAAATCAGTACTTTCTGATGGAGCAGATGCTGCTGTTGAAACTGCAAAGAAAGATATTAAAGCTAAGGTTGAAGCTCAGCCATTTGCACATCTGGATCTTTCTAAGTTCCAGGGCAAAGACATGCTTAAAATCTTCAATTCAAAAATCTGGGACAAAGTTTCAGAACCTTGTGTAGGTTGTGGAACATGTACTTTCGTATGTCCAACTTGTATGTGTTTCGATGTTCGTGACTTCGATACAGGTAAAGGTGTACGTCAGGTACGCTGCTGGGACTCTTGTATGCATAATGACTTTACTCAGATGGCTGCAGAAAACCCACGTCATACTCAGAAAGAACGCTCACGCCAGCGCTTCATGCATAAACTCATGTACTATCCAATGGCACATGATGATATGTTCGCATGTACAGGTTGTGGCCGCTGTTTCGAAAGCTGTCCAGTTAATATGAACATCGTTAAGGTTATTAAAGCCGTAAACGAAAGTGATGATATCTAAGGAATAGGAGAAAGAGATGGAAAACAACGAAAGCTTTATTCCTTATGTAGGAAAAATTATTGATATTAAACAGGAAACTCCTGATGTAAAAACTTTCAGTGTAGTTGGTCTTGATGGTAAAAAACTGTTCAACCATATCCCAGGTCAGTGTGCTATGCTCATCGTACCAGGCGTTGGTGAATCTATGATTTCTATCACTTCCTCACCTACTCTTGAAACACACATGGAATTCTCAATCAAAAAATGTGGTTGTGTAACTGAATGGCTGCATGCTGCTGAAGTTGGTCAGGAAATCTGTGTACGTGGTCCAGTTGGTAACGGTTTCCCAGTAGAAGGTGCACTTAAAGGAAAGGATATTCTGGTTATTGCCGGTGGTATTGGTATTGCTCCAGTTCATTCTGTAGTTAATTACATGATGGATCACCGTGAAAACTACGGAAAGATTCAGGTAATTTATGGTGCTCGTTCTAAGGCTGACCTTGTTCGCCTTGAAGAAATGCAGAATTCATGGATGAAACAGCCTAACTGTTCTATCGATATTACTATCGACCGTGCAGAAGAAGGCTGGGACGGACACGTTGGATTTGTTCCTCCTTTCATTACAGAACTTAAACCTGATGCAGGTATGACTGTAATTATGTGTGGACCTCCAATCCTTATCCATATGTCACTGAAAATCCTTAAAGACCTTGGTTTCAAGGACGAACAGATTTTCACAACAATGGAAATGCGCATGAAGTGTGGTATTGGTAAATGCGGACGCTGTAATATCGGTGACAAGTTCGTTTGTAAAGACGGTCCTGTATTCAGCTTCGACCAGCTTGGAGAACTTCCTCCAGAGTACTAAAAAAAAGGCGTCATAAGACGCCTAAATAGGAGAATCAAATGTCTGACGAAAAAATGGTAAATGTTTACTTTTTCGGAAAAAAATACAGCGTTCCTTCTGAACTGACAATCATGAACGCTATGGAATATGCAGGATACCAGCTGAAACGTGGTTGTGGATGTCGTAACGGTTTCTGTGGTGCTTGTGCAACAATCTACAGAATTCAGGGCAAAAACCAGCTCCAGACATGTCTGGCTTGTTCAACAAAAGTTGAAGAAGGCATGGTTGTAGCAACTCTTCCATTCTATCCACTGGTAAAACAGGTTTATGACATGGAAAAAATTAAGCCTGAACAGGCTGTTATGATGCAGCTTTATCCTGAAATCTACTCTTGTATCGGATGTAACGCCTGTACAAGATCTTGTACTCAGGAACTGAACACAATGCAGTACATCGCTTACGCTCAGCGCGGTGACTTTGCAAAATGTGCTGAACTTTCATTCGACTGTATCATGTGTGGATGTTGTTCATCACGCTGTCCAGCTGGAATCAGCCACCCACAGGTTGCTGAACTTGCTCGCCGTCTGAATGGTAAATACCTTCAGCCAGAAACACAGCACCTTCTGGACCGTGTTGCTGAAATTGATGCAGGAAACTGTGAAGAAGCAATCAAGAAAATGGTTGAACTTTCAACTGGTGACAAAGAACAGATCAAAAATCTGTATAACACACGCGATATCGAAAAATAAGCCTTCGTCAAGGCACGCTACGCTTAAAGCCTTGACAAAGTCATTTGGCAGGTTTCAAGAAATTGTAAACCTGCCATAAGGAGATAAATATGTACAATAATTACCTTGACGAAGCAGCTAAAATTGTTGCTGAAAAACGCGAAGAAAACCTTAAATTTGAACATGTTCGTCTTACTGCTGATGAAAAAGACGAAATTCTTAAAGAATATCACCCAGACCGCATTGCAGAACAGTTCCGCGAACTGAAAATCGGTCCTAACAAAGGTGAAAAAGCTCCTCTTCAGCTTGCTGATATGCTGGAAGCAAAACCACGTATTGAACCAGAACACATCGACCTGAGCCATGTTGATTACGAAACAGACGTTCTCGTAATTGGTGGTGGTGGAGCCGGAACTTCAGCTGCTATCATGGCAACAGAAGCTGGTGCAAATGTACTTCTCGTAACAAAACTCCGTGTTGGTGACGCTAACACAATGATGGCTGAAGGTGGTATCCAGGCTTCAGACAAACCAAATGACTCTCCAGCTCAGCACTACCTTGACTGTTACGGTGGCGGACACTTTGACGGAAAACCAGAACTGGTTTACACACTTACAAACAATGCTCCAAAATGTATCAAATGGCTCAACGACCTTGGTGTTGAATTTGATAAAGAAGCAGACGGTACAATGGTAACAACACATGGTGGTGGAACAAGCCGCAAACGTATGCACGCTTGTAAAGACTACTCTGGTGCTGAAATCATGCGTACACTCCGCGATGAAGTTTTCAACCGCAATGACAAAATCACTGTAGTAGACTTCACAGCTGCTATTGAAATCATCAAAGATGACAAAGGAAACGCATGTGGTGCAGTTCTCCAGAACCTGGAAACAAACGAAGTTCGCATCGCTAAAGCAAAAGTTGTAATTATCGCAACAGGTGGTGCTGGACGTATGCACTATCAGGGATTCCCAACATCTAACCACTACGGTGCAACAGCTGACGGTCTTGTTATGGCTTACCGTGCAGGTGCTAAACTCCTGTACCAGGATTCTCTCCAGTATCATCCAACAGGTGCTGCTTACCCTTCACAGATCCTTGGTAAACTGGTAACAGAAAAAGTTCGCTCACTTGGTGCTAAACTTATCAACAAAGACGGTGAAGTTTACATTCACCCACTCGAAACACGCGACGTAAACGCTTCTGGTATCATTAAAGAAGTTCGCAACGGACGCGGTGTAAAAAATGATGTACAGGATGCTGTATGGCTGGATACTCCAATGATTGAAATGATCCACGGAGAAGGAACAATCCTTAAATCAATTCCTGCTATGTACAAAATGTTCATTAAATACGGAATCGATATCCGCAAGGAACCAATCCTTGTTTACCCAACACTTCACTACCAGAACGGTGGTGTTGAAATTGACAAAACATGTCATACAAACGTTGGAAACCTGCTGGTAGCTGGTGAAGCTTCTGGTGGTGTTCACGGTACAAACCGCCTCATGGGTAACTCACTCCTGGACGTTGTTGTATTCGGACGTGAAGCTGGTATTGAAGCTGGTAAAATGTTTGCTAACATCACAATGGCAGAGACTGCAAAAATGAACCTTGATCACGTAACAGCATTCGAAAAAGAACGTGCTGCTGCTGGAATCAACTCTGACCTGGTTTCACCAAAAGTTCTTCCAACTTACACACACGGAAACAAGGAATTTGAAAAACCTGGATTCCCTGGTGCTTCAAAATAAAATGCCGCGAGTTTGCTTGCAAACTCGCCAAGCAGCCGAAGGCTGCGGCATTCCCAGGTGCATCTAAATAAAATTTAGAAGCCTATCACTGGTTATAAGCCTTCTGCAAAATGCAGAAGGCTTTTTTTTTGATAAACAAATATGATATAATGGAGATATGAAAAAAATTATCTTTTTTATAGCAATTTCAATTTTAAGTTTATTCATTTCATCATGTGATTTTAATTCATATGAACTTGTAGTAACCACAGACAATTTAATAAAAATCCAGATTATTCCTACTCCTCAGGGAGAAGTTTACTACGGATATTCTTTTACAGGTGAAAAGCCTTCAAGTAAACTTTTTGATGAAGTTGACAGCATTGAAAATGAAGAAGAAAAAAAAGAAGAAATAAAACAGGCTTACAGATATCAGGGATCTGGAGATGACAAAAGCCTTGTAATAACAGCTCCAGATTTTTCAGAAGAAACATTAAAAGTAGTTGCTGTAATAAAAGGTAAATCGAAAAAAACATTACGAACTGAAGTAAACCGTGGAAATTATGCTGAGCTGAAAAGCGGTGAGAAACTTCCAAAAGGCAAAGGCGTAATTCTTCCTGTAACGCTTACAGAAAAATCTGGAACAACTTCAATAGTAATGTACTACCTAAAAGATAGTGGTCAGATAAAAGTTGAAAAATGTTCAGATTCTATTGAAATAAATGAGATTAAAATCCGTCTTCCTGGAGAAAAAACAGACATAGAGTTTGATGAAACACAAACTTACGAAGAAGGTACAAAAATAGAATTAAAATACACCACTAAAAAGGCTTCAAAAACACCTGAATGGGACGGTTTTATTACAATCTCTTTAAACTAAAACTTCCAACTATTTAAGAGTGATTTCAAGACTTTTTATAGCAAGATTTGCGGCTTCAAGAAGTTCTGCACTTTTCTTGATTTTCTTTGCTTTTTTCTTATCAGAAACAACGGCCTGCAAAAGAGTAATCTTTTCGTAGGCTTTATCAAGTTCTTTTGATGCAGATTTTACAAGGTCCAGCGTATTTACTGTAAGTGTATTTTCACCCATTTTCTAAATCTCCTGATAATTTAATTATAACACTTCATCAAGTTCATCTAAAGTTAAAACTTTATTATTTCTTGATTCATATTTCTGTCGCACATTAGAAGGAATATGAGATTGAATAATAAAGTAACCATTATTATTCAGTTTATTTACAATAAACCCGCCATGATCATAAATCTTCTTTACAATTTCATAAGCAAATTCAGGATCATGCATAATATTACGGTCAATTTCCACCTGCTTACCTGTAATAACAGATTTTGAAGGGAAAGGATTCTTTTTATTGACCATTTTTTCAATCTTTGCCTTAAACTCTTTTTTAATCCTTCGATCTTCCATTACATCAAGCATGTATTCCCAGGAATAAACGTTGTCATGCATTTTTGCATAAAGTTCATCACCGGTTATTCCAAGTTTTTCACATAAAGCCTTACAGCAAAGCATTGTCATTTCGGCATCATCAACACTTCTATGAGCCTTGAATCCTGAAACATCAATCTTAAGATATTCACACCATTCGGCAAGCTTCATTTTTTCTTTATATTCATTTTCCAGCGCAGGTTTAATATCCATTGCAGCAAACTGAATATAATCTACCCCGGCCCTTTCACAGGCTGTATTTACAAAGCTAACGTCTCCGTCAACAGCAAATCCAAATGTTTTACGATTTCCAGTGGTAAAAAGTTTTTTTATATCTTTATAGTAAGCGGCAAAATCTGGCTGAATGCGGAAATAATCCTTACTGTAAGCAAGCTGACATTTGTTTTTCGGAGAAAGAATATACCAGTCGAATTCACATTTCGGATTTATTACAACATCCTCTTTTTCGATGATATTAAACTCATCATCAGTAAGAACATAACCAAGAGAACAGATTTTACCTTCACCATCAAAGCAATTGGCACATTCACAGTCAAAAAACAAATAAGAAGTATGATTCATAATCTTATTTTACTATATTCCCCTTTTTTATACAAAGTATTAAAATGTTATAGAATTTATCTATTTAAATAATTTTTATTAATTAGAGGCTTTTATGTCTAACTATCTTGCAAGTGTATGTTCAAGTGCACTTTCATTCATCTTCGTGGTTTTTGCCATTGGTGTTATCGGATACCTTTTGGGACGCATTTCCATTAAAGGCATTTCTCTTGGAACAGCAGGTGTTCTGGTAATTGCACTGTGCTATGGTGTACTTTGTCAGTATGTTCCATCTTTCCAGATTGGAGAAAAAACAATCTCTCTTTGGAATGCTGGAATCAAAGGAAACTTCAGTGTTGTTTCAAACATCGGAACTGCTCTTTTCGTAACTGCAGTTGGACTTATTGCAGGTCCTAAGTTTTTCAGAACATTCAACAAAAGTTCTATTGCTTACCTGGCTCTGGGTGTAATTGTTATCGCAATCGGTGCTGCAACAGCAATCATTTGTGTAAAACTAGACCCTAACCTTAGCCCTAATATGGCTGCAGGTCTTCTTACTGGTGGTCTTACATCGACACCTGGTTTCTCTGCCGCTAAAGAAGCTGTAGAAGGATTTGCTCAGGATGAAATCAGTGCCGGTTACGGTATTGCTTACCTTTATGGTGTTCTTGGTGTAGTTCTTTTCGTTCAGATTGTTCCAAAAATCATGAAAGTTGACATTGCAGCTGAACGCGAAAGCTTTGTTGCTGCAGGTTCTGTAAAAATCCCTGAACCAAAAGGAGAACTGGTTTCAGTTGAAGAATTCGGATTCTTCCCATTCTTCCTGGCAGTTGCTTTCGGATGTCTTATCGGTGCTATTAAAATCCCTATCGGAAACGGTGCATACTTCTCACTTGGTAACTCAGGTGGTACTTTGATTGGTGGTCTTATCATCGGTCACTTCGGACACATCGGTAAACTTGACTGCCGTATTTCAAAACAGACACTGAACTTTATGCGCGAACTTGGTCTGGTACTTTTCCTTATTGGTGCCGGCGTTCCAGGTGGTGTAAACTTTGTTAAGAACGTTCGTGTTTCATACTTCATCTACGGTGCTATCATGACAACAGTACCAATGATCGTAGGTTTCATTATTGCAAAGTATGTATTCAAACTTTCTATTTTCAACAACCTTGGTTCTATCACAGGTGGTATGACTTCTACTCCAGCTCTTGGCACACTGATTGCAACAGCAGGTACAGACGAAGTTTCAGCTGCTTATGCTGCAACTTACCCACTTGCTCTGGTTTCAATCGTTCTTGCATCTAAGATTATCGTAATGTTTTTCTAAACTGAAATAACAGTTTAGAAACAAAAAGGCTCAAAGAGTTTCCTCTTTGAGCCTTTCTTTTTTTTAAGTTGTTTTTATTTTGATTTCTTCTTATTTTTTATAACTTCATAGCTTTCAATATAAAGGTAACCGTCTTTAAGCATCTGGAAGGCTTTTACATCATCTTCTACAGGACGGTTTACAACACCTGTTATCTTGATTTCTCTACCAGCACAATCCCGCACCTTTTTAAGAAGCTTTGGATCGCCTGAAACAAGTGAATATTTTTTGCCATCATTAGTTTCAATTCCAGCATAGGAAAAAGGCATATTTCCATACATTTTTACAATGCCTGTAACTTTAATGCTTTTTCCGTTCTCAACATCAGTGGAGTTTATTTTATTATTCTTTCCTGCCGCAAACAGTCCTGAAAAACAGAACAAAACGGTTAAAAATACTGCAAGTTTTTTCATAAGAACCCCCAAATATTTATTCTACAGTCTGAACAACAACATATACTTTTAAATCTTTTCCTTCAGGCTTGGTTACATTTATTTTTTTTGCCCCTTTACCGGCATATTGAACAATAAATCCGCCAGGTCCGATTTCAACTGATGAACCAGATTTTGTAAGAGATACTCCTCCTGCGTTATAAGAAAGAATATCAATTTTATCTCCGACAAAACCTTTCCAGCTTGCATCTTTATTCAATGTAAGAACAGACTTTGCATTTTCAGAGATTTTCTGATTAACTGAACATTTTGCATATTCAGAGAAAGTTGAATAATAATCTTCTTTTATATTTAATTTTCTTAAAGCTGAATTAATAGAAGCTTCATCAAATAATGTATTTGTAGCAATTTCATGTACTAATTGTGGTCCGCCATAGTTTCTAACCAGGAAAGATCCATAAGCAAATGCATTACCATAAGAATCCAATACATTTGAGTCCCAATTTACAAAACCATTATGATGTCCCATTGCATAATCTGGTATTCTGTTTTTGATTACAGTATTGTTCGAGAAATTTAATGGCTTGAAAACCTTATTATATAATAAATCTTCAGTTAACATGGCAAGCATTTCAGAATACCATGTTTGAGCATCACTTGTATCATCACCTGCAATCTTCATGTTTTTGTTACAATAGTTTAAGAGATGTGCAAATTCATGTGATAAAGTAGTTAATGTTGTTTCAGGGCTTTTCTTATAAAGTACAGAATCGATATAAATTATCTGGTCTTCATTACTATATGGATTATGTTCTTCCAAAAGAAAATCATTAGGATTAAAGAAACCATAAGTCCAGCTTTTATTCTTTTTATGGCTGTCACAGAAAATATCGTAAAGAAGAATTACAACTTTTGAATTTTTAGAAGGTTTAATATATCCTCCAAAATTATCAAAATCATCGTTTCTTCCTAATAAAGCAACTTCAGAATCAAAAATCTTATCAAAGGTTTTACCAATTTTCTCAAAATCTGATTTATTTAAATAATTAATTCCTTTTTCATAAACTTCTTCATCTGATAATGAATCATCATTAACATATTCACCAATCAAATAGTTATAATAAACATAAGCATGGTCTGATACATAAACAAGGTCACAGCCATATAAATCATCATAACTTGCATTTAAATCGTTGGAACTGATTACCTTAAAATCATCACTGTCCCCAACCTGTGTTCCATACAATGAATAATTTACCTTTTTTGAAGAATAATCCTTAACTTTAGGAACTTTTATAGAATTTTTTACAGCTTCTGGAATAACGTTAATTAAAGATTCGTTTTCCAGATCAACTGCAGAACGAGAAGCTGTAATAAAGTCTTCATCATCTTCTAATAAGAATTCACTTTTCATTATTCCAGACTTCTGAAATCTTTCACCTTCATTCACCTGAACAACAAAAACCTGGGAATCAGATTGTACTGAAATATTATAATCTGAAAGTTTGATATTTCCGAAAGAAGTTACTTCAAAACTGTCAGAAGAAACAACATCTGAAATATGCTTTGTACCTTTTGATAAACTTTCAAAAAGTGAAGTAATAAGCTTACATCCTGAAAATGATATAATTAATGATGTCATTAAAGCAGTAAATACTATTTTTTTCATATTTAACTCTCCTAATATGATAATTATTTTATATAAATATAAAGATCACAACTTTCGTTTGTTGGAAGTTGCACATCAAATCTTTTATATTTAGAAAGTGAATCAAACATTTTTGTTTCTATTCCCCACCCACCAATAGAATAACGATAATTATTATCTTTTAAAAGTGGTCCTATATACATTTTTCCCGTTTCAGAATCATTAACATAGTATATGCTTAAATTAATAGGATGAATTATATATTTTTTATCATTGAATTTTTCAGTAGTTCCTTTATTCAAAGAAATTAAACTACTGGTAAATGAACATGAATCTAAATTAATCAGAACCTGCCCGAACTTAGAAAGAACTGTGTAAAAGTTTTCATTAGTATAACCACACATTTCAAGTGCATCGTTTATTGCTTCTTCACCAATACTGTCGTTTGTGGCAATTTGATTCAATAATTTTAATCCCCCGTAATTTCTAATCAAATATGCGCCGAAAGCATAAGTATTAGAATATGCAGAAACAAGAGTGCTATGATCTGACCAGACTTCAGAACTGAAACCGTTTCCATAAAGGACATTAAAATACGGAAGCCGAGTAAAAAATACAGAAGAACTGGATGCAGTGTTAAAATCTAAAATAGCTTCTCCATTTAAGTTTTTTACACCTGAAACAATATCTTCACATGTCATTGCAAGCATTTCTGTAAACCATGTATCCATACTTAAAACTTTCTTATTCAAAACATTAAGCATATGGGTAAATTCATGGGCTAAAGTTGAATCACATAATTTTGTTTCATCTATCTGATCTTTCATTAAATAATAAGAGTCCAGGTAGAACATTTTACATGCATTACTGTTTAAAAAATAAGTTTTTGGATATAAATCTGCAGACCAGAAATATCCCAATACATTTCCTTTTTTCTTATCATCAAAAATATCATTTATAAAAATAATAACTTTTTCAGGGCATGTATTATTATTATCATAAACTGTATTTGCAAAGGTGGTTGAAGAAGCATTGTATTTTATTGGTTCAGAAAGTTTTGAACTTCCCATAACACTTGTAATATAGGGATATAAATCATCGAAGGATTTTGCAAGTGATTTTATTTTTTTAGTTGAAATTTCATAATCAGGTTTTATATGAAAAAAAGATTCGTCTCTTTGTTCCTCTTTGAAATTTTCATCAACAGCAATATAAATCAGACAGTTTTCACCAATTTCAACCAGCTTGCCTTTTTTAGGCGTTCCGGAATTTGACTTATCATTCATGTCTTTAGCAACTTTGAAATATCGAATACTGCCAAGTTCATAACTTATGGGTTCTTCTTCCTCAATTTCACTAAAAGCACCACCAGAAATTGTTCTTGAAGAAAGAAAATTCTTATTTATGTATTTTTCAGGATCTGAATTAAATTCATGGACGAAACCAGGAGTTTTATATTTATTTGCTTCCTGAAGACTAAACTGCGGTTCATTCGGAATTCCTGCTTCACGTTTTTTTTCTGAAAGAGGATAAATGTATCCCGTTTCGTATTTACGGGATTCACTACGATTAACCTGAATTGAATAAAGTGACTTATCAGAAAGATTCTCAACATTTTCCAGATTAACATGAAATTTATTAAGCTTTACAAATCTGGAACCTTTATAAATAAACTGACTTTTTCCATCATCTTTTATTTCTACATGATCAGAATCATTTTTATTTTTATCATTTTCTTCAGATTCTTTTACAACGGAACCTTCTATTTTAACAAAAACTTTACAGCCATTAAAAAGAAAAAAAATAAATGATGTAAAAAATATGAAAAAATTTATAGATTTCTTCAAAAATCCCCTCTCAAAAATCAGACACCATTACTTTGAAGTCATATTAAATATGCCGTCCCAGTTCTCAGGAACGCCTTCTTCAATATAATTTTTGCAGCGTTCAGCATAAACAAGTGCTGTATCATCAGTAAATACACTGTTAGCTTTAACAAATAACTTCCCAGCTTCAATAAAGTTACGTTCAAGATATAAATCTAAAGCTGCATGGAACATATCTATTTCTTTTCTCTGTTCATTAGTAATGTCATCAGTAAAACCGATAATATTATAAAGTTGAACCGGCGTTTTAATGTTTATAACACGAACACGGTCCAAACGACGGAAAAGAATTTTATCTTTATTCACTCCACGGTTTGCGCGTTCAAATGTAGATTCAGAACACATAATATAAGATGCGTAAGCCTTGTTTGTTCCTTCAAGACGGCTTGCAAGGTTTACATTGTTTCCCATCATTGTGTAATTCTTTTTCTTTGTAGACCCCATATAACCGGCAACCATTTCCCCGGAGTTTATACCGATGCGTGTATTAATAGTCTTTTTATTTTCAGTCATTACTTTAAATGCATTGTAAAGATCTATATCCATATCTTCAGGTTTTTCTTTTGATGCAATATCAATGATTTTCTGATTAATAAGTTCTTCAGCTTTTTTCATTTTAATTGCAGCTGAACAGGCTTTGAATGCGTGATCTTCAAACTGGAACGGTGCACCAACCAGGGCGATAATGGCATCTCCTTCATATTTATCTACCGTTCCGTCTTCTCCAATAATAATGTCAGACATTTCTGTAAGATAGAAGTTCAGCAGAGCAACCAGTTCCCCGGCGTTTAATAATTCACTGAATGATGAAAACTTCTGAATATCAGTAAAGATTGCAGACATATCGAGAGTTTCACCACCAAGACGGAAACTGTCAGGATTATCAATAAGCTGTTTTACAACAGTTGGAGCAAGACACTGACTGAAAGCATCTGTAATATATTTCTTTTCACGGTCAGAATTTACAAAACGGAAAATCAGACCTGTAAGATAAATTACAAAAAGGTAGGAAACCGAAGTTATCATCGGGAAGTAAATATCAAAAATCACAAAAAGAACAATAAACAGAGAAACCAGGCCTAAAACCATAATCGCACCGTAAATATTCTTGAATACTTTTTTATCATCTGAAACGAATGCCGGAATGATAGAAAAGATAACTGATAAAATAAAGATAAAGTACCAGTCATAACTGTAAATGAACTGACGATTTAAAATTGTATTCATTACATTTCCATGAATACCTACGTTGGCATACTGTTTTATAAAAGGAACCGCACCAAGGTCGGTTGTACTTGAAGCAGTGTTACCAATAATACAATATGATCCGTTTATATCAGCACGAACTTTTGGCTCAATTTCCATATAACTGAAATATTCTTCTTTCAGGTAGTTGTATTCTTCAGATAAAGCATTTTTCCAATCAGTAAAACGTTGAACAACATCTTCCCTGTCAGAATATTTATCAATCATATAATCAAGAAAATCAAATACTTCACCTTCCAGATTCTGATCTATAAATACCTTGATATTTTCAAAATAATCTTTTCTCAGAGAAAAATACTCTTCATACATTTCAGGACTTATGCCGTCATAAGGTTTTCCATAAGCATCAAATCCTGTACATAAAGAAAGAAGATAATTCTTATATTCAAGAATTTCCTGATACATTTCAGAAAGTTCCTGTGCAAAACCGAAGAAATCAAAAGGAGATCCGTCTTCATTAATAACATTCAAATTTGAAATATTATTAAGTCCCTTGAAAACAGCTTCTTCACAAGTATCAAGGTAATTAAACTGTAAAACAGGCTGAAACTTAAATGAATCGTCAATATTGCCGTGACGCCAGTTAATCAAAAAATATCCATGTTCATCAAGAGGAATTTTTATATCAATTGGTTCTGGAAGATCAGGAAACTTTGCATTTACAAGTGTATAACTTCGTTTATTTCTAATAATTTTTTCTACGTTCAGATTATCAAGAAGCGGGCTAACAGAAAGCTGGGCAATATACCCGCCGTCATGCTCTGTAAGGAATTCCATACGACGTCGGATTCCATCATCATCAACTACAGAGTTTGTAAATGAACCGGCTTTTGCACGACTCATAAAAATTTCCATAGACGGTGCATACCCTGGTATATCTTTATCCAGACGGCTGGCTTCATAGTTATTAAATTTCTTGATTAATGCATTTTTATCCTGTACATTTCGGCGAAGAAATCTTTTATTTACATAATCAATATACTCAGGTTCATAAGTAACACCAATCTCACGCATATTTATTGTAAGATATGCATTTTCAAAAAACTGAACAGCTCGGGCAAAATATTCATCGTAATCAAAATAAATATCATTAACAATATTTTCTTTCAGTTCTTCGTATGAAGGATAAAGATATTCTTCAATCATTTCCTTTGAAAGGCCGGCAATTTCAGATGTTTTAAACATACCACCGGTTGCAGCATCTGTAAGTTGTTCTACAAGACCAACAACAAGCTCTTCATTTCCGGAAATACTTTCATCAATTTTTTCACGCACGTTTGAAGCAACACCCATTGCTGAAGGCGAAAGATATTCAATATCAAAAGAAGCAGAGGTTGCCCCCATTTCTTTCATTCTTATTAAAGTGTCTCCTAGAATGTTTCGGGTCCATGGCCATTCACCAAGTTTATCAAGAGACTGGTCATCAATCTCAATCATTACAACTTTTTCATTCTGTGGAATTTCTTTCTTAAATTTAAAAAGGAAATTATAAAAACGGAGGTCAATTGAATTGAAAACATTAAATGACCCGATAAGAGTAAAAAGAATAATTATACCAAGGGAAATTGAAAGGAAAATGTGTTTTTCTTTTACAGATTTAACTTTATTTTTTGCCATAACAAATTATACCATATAGTTAATTTATTTGCAAAAATTAGAGACTTTTGAGATTTATATTTTTTTCAATTCATTATAAACCTGCTCAGCAAGTTTCTGTTCCGCATCTTTTTTAGAAGAACCACTGACAGGCCCAAAGACTTTATCCCCAATTCTTACATTGAATGTGAAAATCTTTTCATGTTCAGGTCCCTTTGTATCCAGAAGCTCATATACAGGAAAAACTTTGAACTTTTTCTGAGTAAGTTCCTGAAGCAGTGTTTTGAAATCTTTTGTTCCGTTTTCAAGAACTTTTTTGATTTCAGGAACAATGAAAGAAAGAACATATTCTCTGGCGGCTTCAAAGCCAGAATCAAGATAATAAGCACCTATAACAGCTTCCATACAGTCTGCAAGAATAGCAGGCTTTTTACGGCCACCTGTAATTTCTTCACCATGTCCCAGAACTAAAAGTTTGTCTATTCCAAGACGCAGTGCATTAGGAGCAAGAATTTTTTCTGAAACAACTACACTCTTTATTTTTGCCAATTCCCCTTCCTTATAATCAGGAAGATTTGTATAAAGCCAGGAAGCCGTTACAAGGCCCAATACGCTGTCTCCAAGAAATTCAAGTCTCTCATTATTTGACTTTTCATGAGATTTTTTATTTTCATTGGAAGAACTGCGATGATAAAAAGCCAGATCCAGAAGTTCAAGATTCTGAATTTTAATCCCAGCGGTTTTACAGAACGAGACAAGTTGATTTTTTCTTTCTGTTGTAAGTGTAGTATTCATTTCTTTATTTTAGAAAAAAAAAGACTTCCGTTAAGGAAGCCTTTTATATCAAGCAATAATTAAATTATTTGCTCTGTTCAGCTTTGATGAAGTCATAAGCATCGCGAACTGTTTCAAATTCGTTAGCTTTTTCATCAGGAATGCTTACTCCGAGTTCACCTTCGATAGCGTAAACCAGTTCGTATGTGTCCAGGCTGTCTGCTCCGAGATCACCGCGGAATGAAGAATCCAGAGTGATTTTGCTTTCATCGATTTCCAGTTTATCAGCGATAAGTTTCTGGATTTTTTCAAACAATTCGTCCATTGTTTTCTCCTTAATTTATTAGCCGTTTACTTCAGGTGTGATTACCTGACGTCCGCGGTAGAAACCACATTTTGGACAAATTCTATGAGACTGAACCAGGTTTCCGCAGTTAGAACATTCTACCAGCTGTGGAGCCTTAAGTTTCATATTGATTGTCTGACGTCTTTTTGTAACGGCCTTTGATGTTTTGGATCTAGGTACTGCCATATATATAACCTCACTATATTTGTTCTGATATAACTGAATTATATTACAACAATTCCCATCAGAGTGTCAATATTGTACACCAAATTTTGAGGCTTTGTCAAACACTTTTACAAATTTTGTCATTTTGAAATTAATTTTTAGGTGCTGACTTTTTTCGTATTTTATGAGAACTGAAGATTGTAAAGTTAAAATTCTTCTCTATTTCCTTTCCTGGAGCAATATCTATGTCCCAGAAAAGTGTAGAAACATATGTCATTCCCAAAGGAATGTCCGTTTCCTTCTGAATAAAAGTAAGAGGATAAAAACAGTAGCTGCAGTTCTCATTTGGTTCAAATGAGAAGGAAATACCATTAGATTCATCAGTAATCTGAGCTACATTAATATTGTGTACAAAGCCCTGATCAAAGCATTCAAGAGAAGTCTTTTCTGTATCGATTTCACGGGCTTCAGTTTCTGTTGCAACAAGAACTTTATAACTTCCCGTATTTACTGGTGTAAAATCAATATGAGCAAAGTTAGATTCAACACAGAATTTGCTTTTCAGCTGATTTTCACTTTCGTTTTTAAGAATATACTGGATATTCATTCCCGAAGAGTTGATTATATATTTTTTAGAAATAGAAACGGTCTGATTTCCGAAATTTGCACGGGCTTTCAGAAGAAGTTCATGGTGCTTTGCAGAAAATTTTACTTCTTCATATAAAACCTGACTGAAAATACCATTACCAGCAGCTTCCTTACGAAGATATTTCTTGAACTGATCTTCAGTAAAAAGATGATCTATAAAAAGACCGCGATCATAACCATCTGTAACATCGCCAAAGGCTTGGGAACGGGAATAATTGTCTGCGTAATTTCCTGTATTTTTTATACTCTGGAATTCCTGAACTGCACCCCCCTTAAGACTGATACAAGAGAAATAGTTTTCCATACGGCAAACATATTCTGGATATCCATCGTAGTTATAGTCAAAAGAAAGAACTGATTCCTTATTTTCTGAAGTTTCACGGATAATATTTTCCGCTTCCATCAGTTTTTTATAAGAAACCTGGCGATTGCTTGTAGAACTGTTAGCACATACAAGAACGTCTCCATTCTGTCCTTCCCAAAGTTTTTCACGAGCAAGTCTCTGGTGAGCTTTATCCTTATTAGGCTGGTTTACAAGCTGCGAAACATAAAGCATTCTGTTATAAAGAGCCTGTGACCTTGGGTTAGCGTTCATAAAATCATAAATAGAGTCATATTTTCCTGTAGTATTCATTTTTGGACAAATACCACAAGATATAAAAGCTGGAGTCTTCTTTGCTTTAAGTTTTGAGTATTCAGAAATCGTTGAAAAAATTACATTTTCTGAAGAATCCTTAAGCTGATTTAAAAGACTTCCAAAGAGATCATTCTGCAATGCAAATTTAGCTTCAGTTTTTGATAAAGCAATATTTACAATATTTTTATTATCTGTATAAAGAGATGAATCGTTATTTGCTTTACTGACCTTTTTCTGAAGGATCTTTATGAACTCAGAACTTTCATTATTAAGGAAATCCTGAGTAATAGAATCTGAGAAGCCATAAATCTGGCGTGATTTTCCAAGTTCACTCATCTGAACTGCAAGGAAATTTCTTTTTTCTTCAGGAATGATTGCTTCATTAAGAAGAACATAGTCCATTCCACAGGAATTTAATGTCTGCAAAAGTGATGAATCCCATACATCATTATATAAGCAGAGTCCTCTTGGGGCTTTACCTGTATGCTGTCTGATTTCTGAGGTAAGAAGATCAATCTGACCGTTACGGTCAGAAGGAAGAAGCAATGGAAGCACAGGTTTGTAATAAGCACCACCATAAACTTCACACTGATTTCGTTTTACAAGTTCAGAAAGAACCTTAAGAAATTCATTCTTTTTCTTCTTGAAATAAGCAATTTCTGAACCTGAGAAAGAGAAAGAAAAATGTAATTCTGGATTTTTATTTAGTAATTTGATTAAAGGTTTTAAAACTTCAGAATAATAAGTTTCAAACGAGTCAGTGTCGCACAAAGAGAATGATTTTAAACTGAAGCTTACGTATATTAAATCCATTAACTGATTATCTATACGGCGCCCCACCCTTTGCCGAACAAATAACTCCCTCTTTCGATTAGTTCTTTATAAACCGTTTAACTATTTTATAACATTGTGACCATATTTTAAAGTCTTTTTTGTCAGAACGAAGAACAGTTTCTTCTTTTTTACCACTTTTACAACCGGCAAGATCCGGTTCATGATTCGAACAACGGTAATATGTTTTTGCATCCCCGTCAATCATTTTAATAATTCCTTTTGGACAGGCAGAAACACATAATCCGCACCCAGTACAAAGATTCGAAACAACAGCAGTATTATTTTTTATAAAAATTGCTTCCTGAGGGCAGACTTTTACACAGTCCCCAAGACCAATACAGGCAAAAGCACATTTGTTTCCAGAATGGAATACTTCATTTGTTAATAAACAGCTTTGTCCCGGATTAAACTGCAAAAAAGCATTTACAATCTGTTTATCTGGAGAACACATTACAAAAGCCCGTTTATCAGACTGAGGTGCCTGTTTTTCCTTTGGAAAAACATAATTAAGTTCAAGTTCTGAAAACACAGAATCAGAATCATTTTCAGTCTGTTCTTTTACAGAAGGTATAAGCACATTGAAAACAAAAAGAAGAAGAAGTCCAAGTGCAAAAATAAGAAGTATTACAAGAAACCAGAACAATATTTTCATTTTTTACCTTCCTGAGACATTGAACCAGGTAATATCACAAACAGACATTACCAGCATTAATACAACAATTGAAAGAAAAATCAAGATTCTTTTTCTTTCCTGATTTTCATAGTTTTTCAAATAAATAACATTCTGAAAACAATATACAATTGGAAGCATAAGCTGGAATGAAAGCATACATGAAAGAGAAATTATCATAGCTTCCAGAAGTGTTGAACTTTCATAAATGGAAAGAAGAATAACTAACCAAGAAATAGAAAATTCAGAAGTAGATGTATTTGTTGTTATTCTGACCAGAGCTTCCACAAAAGTATTAACACAAAGAAAAATAAGAAGTGCTATAAGAGGAAACAGTTCTGAAAGCTTAATTGGAATAAGGAAGTATTCAGTAATAAGATAAGTAAAAACAATTGAAAGCAGAATAGCAATGAGAGCTTTAAGCATCATTTTCATATTCAACTTTAAAGATCTTGCTGTAATTTCAATGGAACGGTTAAGTCCAATTCCGAAAAAGATTACTGAAGAACAGATAAATGTGTAGTAAATGAAAATGTGAAAATATCTCATACTTCATCTCCTTTTGAAACAAAATTATTTGCTTTATCTGCTTTTCTTAAAATTCCGAATTTATGACTTACTGTTACATCAATAAAAAGAATAAGTGAAGAAAGAATAAGTGCCCCTGGAATTGTTGCCAAAAATGAAAGAATACTTGAACCTTCAGAATCAAAAATAATCTTTTCATAAATCAAATGATTAGATCCAAAAAATGTAAAGGTTCCATAACCAAAAATATCACGAATCAAGAAGAAAAATAAGGCAAAAATGGAAAAACGTCCTGTATGGAACATATTGATTTTTATTCTTTCCAAAAGTGTAGTTTCAGGTTTATTAAAAATATAACCTATGAGAAAAGATGAAGCAGCCGGAATATAAAGTAAGAAGCCAAGTGTCATCGCGATTTCAGTTTGTGTCAGAATAAGAATTTCTTTATATAAAATTGTGAAAGATGTAATGGCAATAAGCGCAAGTACATTTCTTAATTCACCAAGCCTGATTTTATCTGCTATAGATGTAACACAGGTTCCGATAAGCATAAGAAAAAGAAGTTCAATTACAAGAACTACTCCATATACAAATCTTCCTGGGAAAGGAATAAGAAATGCCAGTGAAGCTGCAATATAAGTATAAGTTGCCTGTTTAGTCATTGTTTACCCCCGGATTAAGGCCAACAATATCAGGAATACGTTCCATAATTCGTTTTAACCTGATGTCATATTTAGAATTGTTTATCTGTGTAAGAATACGTCCATGTAAAGATGAATAACCATGAAAAGTAACCTGACCGTCTAAAGAACATGTAAACACAGCCCCCAAAGGTCCATAAAAAGTTGGAACACGAGTAATATAAACATAAAACATTTCACCGTTTGTACGGTTTCTTGCACCAAAACACCCAGATTTCATACTGACAGGGCTTTTAATTTCAATTGGTGAGCCTACAGACCACACTCCACTTTCATTTTCTTCAAGAACTTTTTCGCATGAATATTTCAGATTATTATTCCATGAAGAGTGAGAAATCAAAGTTGTATAAATAAGGATAAGAAGAATGCCGGCAAGAATTCCTGACAAAATGCCGTATTTTATAAAAAATTCTTTAGAGTTAATCATTCGGCAGCTCCTGCAGTTTTAATGGAATTAATTTCTTTCTTTATTTCTATAGTTTTGATTACAACTGAAAGAAGGTTTCCTATAAGAATTGTATAAACCATTCCAACAGGAGAAGTTCCAGCTCCTACAAGAACAAAAGCTACAATTCCACAAATTACTGCATATAATATTTTACCGCCTGTAGTAGAAGGCGTTGTATTAAACCACTGGAGCATAAAAAGAGCTGTAAAAAGAGTTCCACTTGAGAAAAGAGCAAGAATTATATCTCCAGTGTTAAAAGCACCGCCAAAGAACATAGGTGCAAAAAGACGAACAAGGCACCCATAAACCAGAAGGAAAATTGACGGAATCATATAATCAATGGAATCATCTGAGAACAGAAGAATTGAAGAAAATACTGTGAGAAAGTTGAAACGGAAAGCCGGAATAACCGAATGTGAATCCCAAAGGAATGAAATATATCCTTCCGGAACAGAAACGTGGAGAAACTTGAATACAGTATTATTCAAGAAACCTGTGATTGTTGAATCAACTCTGATAACAGGCAATGTTCCGTTCTGAATAAGTGTTAGAGACGGATTATTTAATTCCAGCATTTCCGAAGTAATAAGAAAATCAGGAAAAAATTCTTTTCCAATAAACCAGGCAATAACCACAGAAAAAGCAACTGTATTTACCCAAATATTGGCAGGATTTGGTGCAACTGTTTTTATTCCCCAGACAACAAGAAATGTTACCAGTGCTGCAACTAAAGGTGGATATGTTTCAGGAAGAAGCATTCCTGTAAAAATCCCCTGAATTAAATATCCAAAAATATCATATATGTGCTCACGCTTTAAGACAAAGCGGTAAAAATAAACTGCAAGAGATGCCAGTGAACATGAACCGATTACTACAAGAGCAGAAAAACTTTTATTTAAACAAAGACATAAAATCTGTAAAAGCAGAAGAATAAAAATGCGGATTGTTGTACTTGTAATGGAACCTTTTTTATAAATAAAAGGTCTGACAATTGAATATCTTCTTGTAATGTAAAAACTTAACTTCATACAGCGACCTTACTTTAAACTATTTTTAAGCACAGTAATAATCTGGCTTAAAGGAATACGTGCAGGACACACACTGTTACACAGTCCGCAGCCTGAACATTTCAATGCATTTTTTACATAAGCTTCAGGAAGCGGATATTCTTCACTTTTATATTTATAAAGAAAATCAGGAGCAAGCCCCTGAGGACATTCTTTGCGGCAATTTCCACAAGAAATGCACGGAACAACAAGCTGTTCAGGCGTTCTTTTTCTTGAAACAAAAGAAATTGATTTTACATATTTAGTAACAGGAACAAAGCCTGAGAAAACTGAATTTCCAGCAACATAACCATTTACTACAATAAGATTCGGTTCCTTTAAAAAACCACCAATCTGGGAAACTATGTCATTAAAAGAAGTTCCAAGACGAACATTCAAAATTCCTTTTGACGGAAGACAGTTCCCTGTTACCTGCACAATATGTTCAAGAGCAGGCTTTCCTTCAACAATAGCTTTATAGACTTCATACATACTTGTGGAATCTGTAAAAAGATCATCTTCAGAAATCTGAAGTTCTGCTTTGCGTCTATAACTTTTATTGAATAGACTTACAAGCTGCTGAGGAAAACCAGATGGATATTTCTTTGCACTTACAAAAAAGAATTTTTCATCAGGGTCCATTTCTATAGAATCAGAGTCTGTATCAGAATCAAGAATGTAAACTATATTTGAGAAACCTGCTGCAAATGCTGTAATCTCAGCACCTTTCTTAATTTCTTTGAAATAGTGAGATGAAATAAACGAATCTGTAATGCGCAGAGGATCTTCATCAAACATGCGTACAACAAGAGTTGAAGCTTTTGAAGAAAGTGAATTTATCTGTGAACTTAATGAAACAGGTTTTAAAATATTAAAAGTATTGATTACTCCGGTCTCAGAAAAACGGTCACAAAGATCTTTTGGAGAAGAATTCTTCCAGTCAAAAGATTCACATTTCTTTCCTGTATAAGAAAAACTTCCCGAAATGGCGATTTTTATCATCTGTTCCGGACGGCCGGAGGCACTTACACCTGTAAAAATATCAACAACTTCACCTGGTACAGGAGAATGAATTTTACAGTCATGAATTCCCTGTGGAACCGCAATTACCTGACCTTCCTGAACAATATTTCCAACCTGAACGACAGGTCTGCATACAACACCTTCTTCCTGAACTACAGGAACACAAACAAAACGCGGGAGGAATGCATTTTCAGAAACTTTATATTTTTTCTTCTCAGAAGCTTTTGTATAGGGAAAAGATGTCATCTACGTCCTCTTCCTTTTTTTGGTTTTTTATTTATAAGAATCCAGACAAAATATATCAATAATACAGAAAACTGGATAAACGATATAATTATACAAAAAAGATTTAATCGGTGCGACCCGTTGGATGCATATCCTGCAGAAAAAAGATTTCCCTGCTTTTTCATGATTTTTTCAAATGCATTAAATTGAAGCAGGTCGATACTGCTGTTTACCCGTTCTTCATAAGCTTCTGAATATTCAAAAAAATCTGAAGACTGAACAATCTGACCGTTTTCCCCATGGAAACGTGAAATATTAGCGGTCTGAGAATATTCTTTATTCAAAGATCTGTAAGGAAAACTTCTAACTGAAAAATCAAAAGCATAATAATCTTTCAGATCCGGAAGTTTTTCACTTTTCTGAGATGCACTTACAGAAGGGAAAGCAATTTTCCCATTACTTTCAGAAACATTACCATTTATCAAAACAGAAAAAATGAAACTTAAAACAGTAAAGAGAACCATTATTCCAAAAATTAAACTTTCTTTACCTGAATACTGTTTTACAGCAAATGAACTTCTGATCATTACAGGATTAAAATGACTTTTCTTATAACGGATAATCTGAACATGGCGATAAAAATGAAAGATTCCATATTCTGCCAGTATAAGAAGCATAAATACAAAGCCAGCAATAAAACCAGAAGAGAAGCATGAAACAACAGCAAAAGCTGTAAGAATCATGAAAACATATTTTCTTTTAAGAATCTTCAGAAAATCTCTTCTTCCAAAAATATTGCAGACAAGGAAAAGAACAATCAGAACTAGTAAAGATGCAATTACAGAGGAAAGAAAAGGAAAAGATATCGTATAAAAGAACGGCAATATTGAAAGCAGCCCCAAAAGGACTTTTTTTCCTGTAAAAACAACCAGCAGTACAGCAAAAATAAAAACAAAAACAGGAAATATAAATGGATACGAAGATTTAGAATCTACGCCACATGAGCCTTCAGTAACTTTCCGGTTCATATTATTAACAGCCTGGGAAAGTTTTGTTTTATAATAAACCGGAACATAATAAAGTCTGTACTTTCCTGACTTATCAAAAAAATAATTGTTTTTTCGTGAAAGATAATCCATAGCCTGAGGATTTAATGAAACAAGGGAAACTTCACAGGAATCGGCTTGTAAATTCAAAGGGAGAAACTGATTTGAAAGACAGGTAACTTCTTCTACCCCGCAAACATTAAGTTCTTCAAGAACATAATTTTCGGGAACTGATTCGGGAACATAAAGAACAGAATAACCGTTCCAGAGTTCTCCCGCTGGAAGAGTTCGAAAGAACCACAGGCAGGAAATAGTAGTTATAATGGCAAGAAACCATAATCCGCTGATAAACTTTTTCATATCAAAAAAAACAATTCTTCAAAAATTAAAGTTTAGAGGGAACTGAATGCAACTCCAATAAAGAAGCCCAAAAGGAAACCTACGGCAACCTCTAAAGGTGTGTGTCCGTTTACTTCCTTTACTGGTTTATATTCTTCGATTAGTCCCTTTTCTTTAAGTTTTCTTCCCAATTCATTCATTTTCTGAGCCTGCAGACCTGAAGACAGTCTTACACCAACAGCATCACGGACTGTTACCATAAGGAAACATGCAGAAATCATAAAAAGATCAGATGTTATTCCGTTTCTGAAACCTACAGTAGTACATACACTGGTAACAAGGGCAGTATGACTTGAAGGAAGTCCACCTGTTCTCCATACCAGAAGAGATATAAGTTCTCCAAAACTGTGTACTTTTCCGTATATCAGATTAATAACAGTCTTCATAAACTGGGCCAAAAACCAGCTGGTGAGACCTGCGAGAAGAATGGGGTTTGTAAAGAAAAGTTTAATCTGCTCCCACATATAAGGAATATTTTAGCATCTAAACTATATTTTTACTAGAGAATTGTTTATAGTAAACAAAGTATGGATTTTAAGGATTTTCCTTTCGGTCAGGATGACAATGACCGCAGGCTGGACAAAATATTAAGGCATTTTCTTCCAGACCGTTCTCTTTCTGAAGTTTACGGCTTTATTAGAAAAGGACTTGTTCGTATAAACGGAAAAAAAACAAAAGAAAATTACCGGATTTCAGAAGGCGATGTTCTGAATATTGCAGAGTTTTTATGTTCTTCTGATTCAAATGATCAGCAAAATCAAAAAAAACTGGATTCAGTGTTTGACATCAATAAAATCATTGTTTTCAAAAATGAACATCTTCTGATTCTGAATAAACCATACGACATGAAAGTTCATGGTGATGCAGACTCGCTTGATAATGCTGTAAAAACCTGGTATGAAAAAA
This sequence comes from Treponema sp., assembly GCA_024402535.1. GTDB lineage: Bacteria > Spirochaetota > Spirochaetia > Treponematales > Treponemataceae > Treponema_D. The sequence continues at coordinate 10,483 of JAKSTN010000028.1, read as the reverse complement.
ATATTTCAAACAATTCCATCTCTTTCCGGCCTGGTCCCCTACACCGTCTGGACCGTAAAACCACAGGTCTTCTTGTTTTTTCCTTAAGCAGCCAGGGAGCAAGATGGTTTACTGAAAATATTGAAAATCACATAATACGGAAAACATATCTGGGCGTAATGGAAGGTTCATTTACTGAAAAATCACGCTGGGAAGATAAAATCTGTAAAATTGAAGACCAGAAAGGCTTTGTAACTGTAAAAAAAGACGATATAAAAGGTAAAACCGCTATTACATATGCAAATCCACTTAAATACAGTGACCATAAAGGGAAAAAAATTACTTTAACAGAATATGATATTGAAACCGGCCGCACACACCAGATCCGCTGTCAGAGTTCAATACACGGCTTCCCGCTTTTAGGTGACACTGCCTACGGAGCAAAAAGACAGCAAGGCTTAAGCCGCAACTTCTATCTCCATGCATGGAAGCTTCATTTTCCTAAGGATAATCCCTTAAATCTTCCAGAAACAGTAACTTGTAACCCTGATTCTGATTTTTTGTTTGTTTAATATAATTTATTGTTTTATACTAGGTGAGATATGAATTTATTGAATTCCATTAAACAGAAATTCAGTCCCATTACAGTGTACGCTCTGGTCGGTGAAAGCGGAACGGGTAAATCTTTCCGCTCAAAAATTATTGCCGAAGAAAACGGAATTCATGCCATAATTGATGATGGCCTTCTTATTGTTGATGACAAAATCGTAGCCGGACACACAGCCAAAAAGGAAAAGACTTACATGGGTGCTGTCCGCGCCGCCCTTTTTGATGACAAAGCCCAGAGAGACCAGGTTGCAAAAGCCATGAAGCAGGCAAAAATCAAGAAAATTCTGCTTCTTGGAACTTCTGAAAAAATGGTCACAAAAATTGCAATGCGGCTTCAGCTTCCTCAGCCTTCAAAAATCATTAACATTAAAGACATTGCTACAGAAGAAGAAATCCAGAAGGCAATCAAAAGCCGTCAGGTTGAAGGAAAACACGTAATTCCAGTTCCATCAATCGAAGTTAAGAAAACTTATCCTCAGATTTTTTCAAACAGTCTTCATGAACTTTTAAGCCGTAAGAAAAACAAAAAAGGCGATGTGATGATTGAAAAATCTGTTGTAAAACCTGAATTCTCAAAGAAAGGCCGCCTGGAAATTTCGGAAGCCGCTTTAACTCAGATGGTAATGCACTGCGTAAACGAATCTGAGCCTGATATCATCATCAAGAAAATCAGCATAAAGACAAATGCCCACGGATATAAAATCATCATCACAATTGATGTGCCTTTCGGAACCCAGCTTACAGGTAAAATCCATAAGCTTCAGTCATATATCATTGACCAGATTGAAAGCTTTACAGGCATTCTTATTGAGGAAGTAAGCATCATTATTGATAAGATTACAAAACGCTAGGTATTTTCAAGCCGTGAACTAGGATTGTGTTTCTGCAGGCTTCTTTTTAGGCTTAGCACTGCGTTTTGGAGATTTTGATTCATTATCCCCTTTTTCAGATTTTTCTCCGCCTTCTGCCTTTTTACGTGCTTTTTTAGGACTTGAAACATTAACTCCAAGATCCTTAAGAACCATTCTTACTGCAAATTCCAGTTCTTTTCTCTGAGGATTCATAGGAAGAACGAAATTGCGGCATTCGCGCCATGTTTTTGCGTAAAGTTCGGAACTGCTTGTCTTGTTTTTAATTTCAGATTCCCAGTCTGTAAGACCTTTTGTGAAATCGTAAATGAGATAATATAATTTTTTTCCTTGACGGGCGTCTTTATCAGCTTTCACAGTTTCATCAAGGGAAGCAAGACTCTTCATATAATCAGCCTCAAACTTCTTGTTTGTGTAGATAATATGGCTTGCAGCCGGCTGAAGATACATGAAAACTTCTGCTTCAAGGGCTTCATGAACGATTTCAGCACTATGGCCACCGTTAATGATCTTAAGAAGTTCTTCTGTAAGACGGCTTGGAGAAATAGTACTCAAAAGATTTGAAGACTGACGGATTTTATGGCGCAGTGTACGTGACATTTTTGAACCAGTAGTAACTGAATACTTAATGGCACGAATCATGCGTACAGGATCTTCAACAAAAATACGGTCAATAGGAATTACCGGTTTAAGGACATGTTTTCTTATATCTTTAACGCCGTTTACATAGTCAATTACCTGTTCCTGAATTGGATCATAATACAGTGCGTTGATTGTAAAGTCGCGGCGCATTACATCTTCATCCATGGAACCGAATTCATTTCCCACAGAGCCTTCTTCATTTGAACGGAATGTTGAAACTTCAAATATTTTCTGTCCGAAAACTACATGAACCAGACGGAACCGGCGCCCGATAATGCGGGAATTTCTAAAAAGACGTTTAATTTTGCCTGGTGTTGCGTCGGTAACAATATCAAAATCCTTTGGCGTATTACCTACGATAAGATCTCTGACAGCTCCACCTACGATATAAGCAGAAAAACCTGCATCATGGAGTCTGTTTATAATAAATACAGCATCTCTGTCGATTTTTTCACGAGGAATATTATGTTCGTCTTTTGTATAAATAACAGCCTTTTTTACAGGTTTGCCGTTTTTATTGGTTCCGTATCTGATTAACACAATTCAAGAATATTATAGTTTTTTGCCAATCCACTCAAGTATATCGCGCTCAACTTCATCTTTATTAACTTCGTTGAGAGGTTCATGTCTGTCACCTTCATAACAGATTTCTTCGATATCCTGAACGCCGTTGGCAATATATATTTTTATAAGATTTCTGATTGTTTTTCCATAATTTCCAACAGGGTCTTCTGAACCGTAAATAAACAGGATTGGCAGATCCGAAGGAACTTTCTTCATATTTGATTTTTTATGAATCATGGAAAGTCCGGATGTCATGTCATAGTAAAATGATGATGTAAGCTGAATCTGACACCATTTGTCTGAATCATAAAGTTCTACAGCCATTGGATCTGAAGATGTCCAGGCATTAGGACTCTGAGGGTTCTTGATTCTCTTATTATATGAACCGAAAGCAAGTTTTTTAAGGAAAGGACTTGGATTATCTCCCCCAACAAAAGCTTTTACAACTGCTGCAGCAATCTTTCCAGGGCCTGATGCGGCCAGAGGGCCTGAAGTACCACTAAGAATACAAAGATCTGAATATTCACCATATTTTTCTATAAGCCCCTGTGTTACGAAAGACCCAAAGGAATGTCCCATATTTACAACTTTTTTTCCAGGATAATCCTTTTTCAAAGCTTCAGTGATTTCATGAAGATCTTCAACAACGCGGTTAAATCCGTCCTTATCGGCAAGTTTTCCGAATTTTCCGGTACCATTTCTTTCTGCATTATCTGCAGTACGTCCGTGACCGCGCATATCATAGGCATTCAGAACATAGCCATTTTCTGCAAGCACCGAACCGAATCTGTCGTAACGGAGACAATGTTCGCATAACCCGTGATGAAGCTGTACAAGACCTTTGATTTCAACTCCTTCATCTGGAACCCAGCGTGTTACGGCAATTTCAAATCCATCACTCATTTTAAGAAAAAAGCTTTTATTCTGCATAACTAGACCTCATTCAATTTTTATGTATTTTCTAATATAATAATGTTTATGGAAATACAGAATATTATAACCGATAAAATCGTTTTTGGGGGAAATTGTATTGGAAAAATCAACGGAAAGAATGTTTTTGTTCCGTTTGCTATCCCTGGTGAAAAACTTGAAATCCGTATTACTGAACAAAAAAATGATTATGATAACGCTGAAATTATAAAAATAGTCGAAGAATCTGAAAACCGTGTAAAACCTGAATGCAAATACTACGGAATCTGCGGCGGCTGCAACATGATGCACATTAAGCCCGAAGCCCAGACCGAATACCGCCGCCAGATGCTTTTTGAAATGCTTAAAAATAATGGTGTAGACTTTCCTCTGGAAAGCATTCAAGCCGTAACAGGACCTGACAAAGGTTACCGCGCCCGCTTCCAGCTTACAGACGGCGGTCTTTCAGAAAAACGTAAAAACACCATCATTTCCATTGAAAAATGTCTCTGCGCAGAAAAACCAATCAATAAATATCTTTCCGAAACTGATACAAATTTACGTCCTGCAGGTCGTATTCATTTTTTTGGCAGTGAAAAAGCCGTTTCAGCAGACGGAAAACCTTTGGAAAATCCTGTAATTGCAAAACCTCAGGAAAAAACTGAACAAAAAATCATACAATCTAAGAAATCCAGTAAAAAATATAAGTTCAAAGAAAACAAATATTTTGCAGGAACTGCAGCTTCGCCTGAAAACGAAGTAACCGTACAGCTTTCAGATAAAAAACTTACTTTTGATGTCCGGGGCTTCTTCCAGTCCAACATGTTTGTTTTTGAAAAAACATGCTGTCTTATCCGTGATCTTCTGATTCCAAGTGATAATATTCTGGACATGTATTCTGGATGTGGAAGCCTTTCAGCTTTTGCTTCAGATAAAGCGGGCAAAGTTACACTTGTAGAACACAACCGAGATGCTCTTGTTTTTGCAGAACGTAACATGGCAGGTACTAATCATACAAGCTTTGGAATGAGCGGTGAAAACTGGGTAAAAAACTGTGCTGCTACCTGCCCTCATTTTGATGCAATTGTTATTGACCCGCCAAGAAGCGGTATGGAACGTCCAGTGCTTGATTATCTGATTAAATCAGGAGCTCTTCAAATTATTTCCATGAGCTGTGACCCGGCAACCCATGCCCGTGATTTAGCAAAACTTTTACGTAACGGATACGAGATTAAAAATGTTTATTTATTAGATTTTTATCCGAACACTTCACATATTGAAAGTCTCGTAGAGCTTCGGAAAAAATCTTACTAAGAAAAATGAAGCTTAAACAAATTAAAAAAAGTATAACAGTATTTCTTCTCATTACAGTTAGTTCATTCAGTATATGGGCGCAGACTCAGCTTTCAAACCTTAATACTACATGGAGCCAGGTTATTGGAGGAAAATTACTTTCAAAGCCGGTTTTGACTCCTTACGGGTTTATTGGTGCCACAGACGGGAAAACCATATCTTCAATAACAAATAACGGAAATGTTATCTGGGAAGAAAATTTCGGAGTTAATTCAGAAACAATACTTAGCATAGTTTCCAATGACTTCACACTGGCCATAACAAATTCAAGAAGAAAAATCACCCTTTTCAATCCAAGCGGAGTTCCCTTATGGAATAAAGTTCTTGATTTCGAAATAACCGAAAAAGCCTATGAAGGACGTGACGGAAGATTCTTCTTACGTGGAAATGAAAAATTATGCTGTTTCAGTATGAATGGAATCTGTAAATGGGAAATTAACACTGAAAAACAGTCTGACATTCCTTTACAGGAACTTGAAGACGGAAGCCTTATAGTATTTTTAAAAAACCTGACAGAGGGAAAAACCAGAGCTCTTCGTGTTACTCCATTTGGCTCAATTGTTGAAGATATTACATTTTCGGGAGAAATTCTTTCTGCCTCTTCCAGCTCCAATGGTATATTTCTTACATTTTCTGACGGTTCGGCAGGTTTATTCGGACTTTCAAAAGAAGGAAAAGCCATAAACCGGTTTGTTATTAATGCATCTGATTTTGAAAAAAGCCGTTTGAATTTTTTCGTTTCAAATAATCAGAAAAATGAAGCTGTTTTTGTAACTGCCAGAAGAAATAATGCAAAAATCATTTTTATTGATTCATTATCCGGAAAAAATATTTGGGAAAAGGAAATCCCTGAATTAAATCTTCAAAATATAAAGGAAGCAAGTCTTACGGAAGAAGGCTTTTTCATTTGCGATCTGAAAACAGCATATTTCTTTAACCCTGAAGGAATACTTCTATGGTCGGCTAAAATGCCTGAACAAAAAGGAAAAAACAAATGGAATTATGCTATTTTTACTGAAAACAATACACTCGTTATTGCCCGGGAAAACTGGACTATGGATGCATATATCGTTGAACAGCATGCTGGAGCCAGAAAATATGATAAAAAATATGATTATTACCTTGATTACCTGAAAGTAGATTCTTCTGTTTATGACACATTATATCTTTTCAGCCTGAATTCAGAAATTACAGGTTTACAAAGATACAAGAAACTGGAATCCGGGTTCTATGGTGAAAAAGAGATAACATATACGTCAGACCTTTTAAGCGCCTGCGAAGCATATATTTCCCAGAACAACAAAACTGTAGGAAATACCAGAGAAGATTTGTCTGCATTCAAAGCAAACCCAGCAGAGCTTGAATCCCTGTTTACACAGCTGCCACTCTATGGAACAAGATATTCAACAAACTTAACTGCAAAACTTTTGAAAAAAGAGAAAAACGGTTCTATAATTAAATGTATAGTAACAGGACTTTCAAAAAACGGTTACGATCCTGATGGTGAAATCTTAAAGGCACTGGAAACACTTGCCGGCACTGTTTCATCAAAAAATGCTTCACTTCAGATTGATATCTGTGATGCTGTATTTTCGATTTGCCGTTTCATGGGAAGACCTGCATATAATAAAAGCGGAAAGTTTATCCTAAAAAATTTTATGAGTCCTGCCAATGATTCCAAAGTGCGTTTACACGCAAGAGAGACTTTGGAAAAGATTTCGGCATTGGAGAAATAATCTGAATGGATATTAAAAATATAACTAAGGATTTTGATGAAATTATCAGACTTTGCAACGAAAGCAAAGAAGACACAAACAATACTCAGAAATTAAATAAAATCATTACATCTGTAATTAATAAGGCTCAGGAATTAAAAACAAAGATTCCTTCCATACAGGAAACAGAAAGCACAGCTGATATACCAGACCTTTCAAACTTTCATATACTTCTTGCAGAAGACAACAACGTTAACATGATGGTTGCTGAAGCATTTATGAAAAAAACCGGATGTAAGATTACCTGTGCTGAAAACGGTCTTGTTGCCGTAGAAAAATATAAGGCAAGCCTTAAAGCCGGCAAACCTTATGATCTTGTTTTCCTTGATATGCAGATGCCTGTTATGGATGGATTTGTAGCAACAAAAGATATCCGTTTTATGGAACGAGGAACCCCATTCAAAACCCCTATCATTGCACTTACAGGTAATGTATTAGATTCTGAAATAAAAAAAGCTGAAAATCTTGGAACAAATGATTATATTACAAAACCTTTTTCTGCAAGTTTAATGTATGAAAAAAGTGCAAGACTTCTTGGTGTTACAAAATATATTAAAAATACTGAAATCAAAAAAGAAAATGAAACTTTAGAAGTAAAAGCTAAATCCGTTTCAAATGGAGATTATCCTGATTTCAGTGCTTTAAATTTCCTTGTTGTAGATGATAATAAACTGAACGTTGAAATTCTTAATCTGATGCTGAAAAAAGCCGAGGCAAAATACGAAGATGCTTATGATGGAACAGAAGCATTGGAAAAATTCCTTGCTTCAGAGCAGAATCACTTTGATATGATTCTTATGGATATTCAGATGCCTGAAATGGACGGAAATACATGTGCTGAGAAAATAAGAGAATCAGGAAGAAGCGATTCCAACCTTCCTATTATTGCAATTTCAGCAAATGCTTTCCAGGAAGATAAAGAGAAATCTCTTAAAGCCGGAATCAATTACCATATGAGTAAACCGGTAAACATGAAAAAGCTTTTTGAGAAAATCACAGAAATCTTAAAACTTTAATTTACAGGGACATACGTTCAATAAGTTCTGCAGTTTTTATATCTCCAAGGCGACGGTAAATAACTGCCATTTTTGAAAGGAAAAAAGCATCATCACTTTTTGAAAACTTCAGCTCAAGAGCCCGTTCATAAACATCGAGAGCGAGTTCATCATCAATGACGCCTTCAATATTGTGACGCAAAATAGCAGATGTAAAACTAATTACTTCCGGGAAGAATAAGCGGAAATATTCGTAACTGTATTCCATTAAAATTATCTGTTCCAGAAGCAGAAAAGCGTCGTAGTATTCACCTCGGATTACAAGTTCTTCAGAAAGGATATATCCGTAATCCATAAAGTCTTCACGAGTAAACCAATGTTTTAAATTAAAAGATGTACGGCTTGAACTTACATGAATGAATTCACGAACAGCATCATCTTCACGGCCTCTCATAAGGTCAAGAACAATAAGTTTTGCCCATGATTCATCATCATTTCTTTCTAAAAGCCATTTTCTATAATCAAAGGATTCCTCGTTTTCTTTTTTCTTATTAAAGTGATGAAAAAAAGAATCGTTGAAAATCTGACGCTGTCTTGCATCTGAAAGAACACGGTAAGCCTGATTCAATTCGTTAAATGCATCACGTTTAGCATCATCACCCAGGGCGTCTGGATGATAAAGTTTAGCTTTTTCGCGATATGCATGCTTTATTTCACTTAAAGAGGCAGTTGGAGGTACACCAAGGATTTTATAACAGTCTTTCATTAATGAATCTGATTCTAAAGATTTTTAAAGAGACGGTCAATTTCAGGTTTATTTACAAAAAGAACAGGAACTTTCGAAGAAAGAAGAATATTTTTTTCATTATCACTTGCAGCAGAACGGGAAGTCTTTCCTGACTTTCCCTGGTTACCACCAAGAAGAAGAAGATCTGCTTCATATTTTTCGGCTTCACGGACAATCTCTGAATAAACTCCGCCACTTAAAAGTTCTGTTTCAATTTTTAATCCTTTTGTCTGGGCAAGGCGCTCAACATATTTCAAATAGTTTTCACCATCACTAGAAAGTCGTTCTTCATAGGAGTACTTTTCTTCATCAATAAGAAATTTATTAAGGGAAAGAAATTTTATTGTAGCTGTATCAACCACATAAATGGCTTTCATTTTCAGATTATAACTTTTGGCCATCATAATACCGTACATGGCTGCATGAATAGAACTTTCAGAACCGTTAACTGCGACAATAATTCTCTTGAAAAAATCCCTGGCCATTCTCTCTCCTAAAGAATAATCTTATTTATTTCCGCGTTTTTTAAGGGCTTTTAGAACAAAAACATTTTCTCGTTCACGTTCCTCAAGAACTCCTTCAATATATTTTGCAGTTTCGACAGTCTGTGGGATAATCATCTTATCAAGAGCATTAACACGGCGCTGTGTTTTACGGACTTCTTCAGCAAGACGCCAGACAATAGTACGGATTGAAGCCATCTGTGTAAGCAACGAAAGAAGTTCAAAGAAATTATTTACAACTTCGTCCGTATTTGAATCTGTTCCCAGGAAAGAATAAAACAGTTCTTTTTTGGGAAGTTCTACGTCCAGAGAAGAAAAAGTCTGTCCGCCAAGAGTTACAGTTTTTTCCTGCATTCCAAAATCATAATGAACAGAATGAGAAATACGTTCTACCCCGTCAGCTCCGTCACGAAGAAGCATTTTCTTTAATGCAGGATAAGCCTTAGAAACAGCTTTATCAATTTCTGTCTCAAGAAGCTGAACCTGTTGAACCATATGCATAAGTTCCCGAACAAGAATTTCACGCTTTTCTTCAAGGAGTTCATAACCGTTCGTTGAAACAGCCAGCTGTTCTTTCATTGAGAGAAGATTTGATTTTGTCGGTGCAATATTAAGCTTTGGCATATTTTTCTATGTATTCACCACGGATACGGAACCATTCGCTTCTTGGAAGTTCGTTCAGAACGCTCCAGCCGATTTCAAGAGTCTGTTCAATTGTTCGGTCTTCAAACTCTCCCTGAGAAATAAATTCATTTTCAAATCTTTCACCAAAACGGAGATACTGTTTATCAAGATCAGAAAGTTCTTCTTCACCAATAATGGCTGCCAGATTTCTGATTGATTTCACTTTAGAATAAGAAGCAAAAAGCTGGCTTGAAACGTCTGCATGGTCTTCGCGGGTCATTTCTTTTCCGATACCGTCTTTCATAAGGCGCGAAAGACTTGGAAGCCCCTGTACAGGCGGATAAAGTCCTTTCTGTGAAAGTTCACGGTCAAGAACAATCTGTCCTTCTGTAATGTATCCTGTAAGGTCAGGAATAGGATGAGAAATATCATCGTTTGGCATTGAAAGGATTGGGATCTGTGTAATTGAACCGTTAGAACCTTTAATTTTACCTGCACGTTCGTAAAGTTCAGCAAGGTCTGAATAAAGATATCCTGGATATCCTTTACGGCCTGGAACTTCACCACGGGTTGTAGAAATTTCACGGAGAGCTTCACAGTAGTTTGTCATATCTGTCATTACAACAAGAACATGCTTTCCTTTTTCATAAGCCAGATACTCGGCTGCTGTAAGAGCACAGCGAGGAGTAATGATTCGTTCGATAGAAGGTGCGTCGGCAAGGGACAGGAACATAACAACGTTACTTAAAACCCCGGACTGTTCAAATGTATCCTGGAAGAATTTTGAAACGTCATATTTAATACCCATTCCGGCAAATACCATAACGAACTCTTCATCAGAGTTACGAAGTTTTGCCTGGCGGATAATCTGAGC
>JAKSTN010000027.1 GCA_024402535.1 Treponema sp. | reverse complement strand
CCCGTCAGACTAAGAATACCTTCTTGATTTAATCATAGCTATATTTGTATTGATGGGAATAAGGTTGATATCAGTCCAAAAATTGAGGGTTGTTATACCATTAAAAACTCTTATGCCATATTCCATATATGTTTTAATTTTTATTCTGTTCAACAATTTCTGCAGTTGCTCCATTTTTAACTGGACTACAATTAATTACAAGAATATATATTTTTTCTCCGTATCCGCAAATTAAATTTTTGTTTACATAATTATACCACAATTTAAATCCATTCTCCACGAATCTCATTAAGTATTCGGATGCATTATTTCATCTACGAAAAATTAGTGTTTAAAATATAAATAAGTTTTCAGAAAACTTAATTGAACACTGCTTTTTTAAACTTTTTTTAAAGATTTTGTATATTCGCTACTGTACTATAAAATCAAAAGAGGTAAAGATGAAAAAATCAATTATAAGTTTATGTTTCTTGCTGATGAGTAATTTATTCGCACAGGAACCAGGCTGGAATTTTGCACTTCAAACAACATTACAGGAATCTTTTGTACCTGTAGTCAGTGTTCCAGTTCCTTACGCTCAATTATCTTGTAGTTATACAATTCCGCTCGATTTTGGGGACAGTCTTGTTTTTAGTGGTGCTAATCTTGCTTTTGGTGCTGTTCCTATTCTTACTCCAATTTCTTTTGGTTCACAATACGCAGTTATTTTTACTCCAAGTCAGGCACTTTCTTTTACACTCGGCGGAACAATAAATACAGGCTGGGAACTTTTGGGTAATCACGGACTTGGTGTTTATAACTTTGAAGATGGAAAATACGAACAGGTAACTCCTTTTAAAACATGGCAATATGATTTTATTTTCCAAACTTCTTTTCAGTTTGATACAGGTGTTTTAATTCCGGGCGACTGGAGTCATGTTGTTATGCAGGCAAATTATCAGATTTTTTACACGGGATGTACGGCGGCAGGACAAGGAGATTTTTGGGAATTTACAGGAACAAAAGATTGTGTAAACGGCTGGAAATATAATTTTATGGCTTTACTTGGATATCAATTTCCTTTTAAAAACACAATTATTGGCGTTCAGGGTTTGTGGAGTGCATATCTTGATGAAAAGGTTTATGGAAAATACGCAAAAACTTTTGATGGTGATTTTACAGACATTATGCTTGCTTTTGTTGCAATGGCGCAGTTGAACGAAAAAAATAATATTTCGCTTTCTGTTCCGTTTATGGGAATCCGCGACTTTTCTGAAGTTGAAGAAAACGCGGAAGCTTATTTTGACAAAACGACAGTGGGAAGGGAATGGGTGTTAAGTAACATTTCCTTAACCTGGGCTTATAATTTTTAGGGGAATTCTTATGAATAAACATTGTCTAGTTATTCTTACTTCATTATTTTTTACATTTTCAGCTTTTGCCCAAGCTTCCAAACTTCCATTTAAATACGAAAGTTCAAAAGCTCACGTTGGAACTGCCATTGTTTTTAAAATTTCCGATATGGACAGCAAATCTAAATCGAAGCCTTACTATATTACTGAATATCAACAAGATGAAACAACTTTTTACGATTTAGGCGATTTATCTGATATGTATGCACAGGTTCAGGACGGGTATTCAATTTTTGACATAAACTATTTTTGTTACAACAAAGTTGAAAACTGCAATCCATACGCGTATGCAAAACTCGCAAATTCTTCCAACAAAACAACTATTACCTATTATTTAAGTGAACAGAAAGCCGAAGGAACAATGAGTTATTTTAATCTGTTCAAAAAACTTTCAGAGTTTTCTGGCAAATTAAAACTGAAAGCCTCTACATCATATGAAGTTTCAGGCTTTTTGCTCGACTTTCTTTATGCAATGCGTTTTTACAATGGAGACTTTTCTAATTTTTCTGTTGGAATGCACACAATATTAAAAAGTTTTGCAGCAGAAGTCTCTTTTGAAGGCCAGGAAAATTATAATAATAAACAATGTGATAAATGGAAGGTAACTAAACTTGATTCTAAAGGAAAACAATCAGATGAATATGAAATAATCTGGTTTGAAAAAGTTGATGGCATTTATAATCCTGTAAAAATTGAAGCTCATTTAGACGGTTTAGTTTTTAAAAACAGCTATATAGAAGTTGTTGAACAAAAAAGGATGACACCTTCCGAATGGGAAAAATACAAGCAGGGTATGATTGAAGAACTAAGAATAAAATTATCTATTCCAGAGGATAAATAAACATGTTTTTTAGAATGCTAAAAAAAGATCTTAAAACAAACAAAAGCCTTAACATATTTATATTTTTTACAATGATTATAAGCGCAATTGTATCAGTTATAAGTGTTATTTTCCTATACTCAACTTTTGCAGGCTTTAACCGTTCTTATTCCGCAAGCAATTCAACCGACGGATTTATTATTACAAAACAAAGCCTTATTCCAAATGATGAAAAACACCTGAACACAATAAAATGGTTTTCAAATCGTTCTGAAATAAAAAGTTTCAACTGTACAGAAGTAATTCCGCTCAATTCAAACAATATTAAAAATGAAAAAACAAACCTAGATGATAAACTTTCTTTAGTCTCTTTTGACAGCTACCTTATAAAACAACCGCGAAAAACTAATCTCGTTTACAATCTGAAGGACGAACCTTTTACAGTTCCAAACGGCTGTATTGCCATTCCACAATATCTTCTTATGAGTACGCAAATAAAAATTGGCGATAAACTTTACCTTACAACTCAACTGGGAAATACTTATACCTTTACAGTTTCTGACATTTTCAAAGATTCATCAATTTACATGTACCGCAGATTTATTCTTTCAGATTCAGATTATGATTATATCGCAGCCGAATCTCCTATAAAGTATAACAACTACGAATTTCTTCAAAGTGACTTTGCAGACATTTCAGTTTTTTTCAAATTGCAAAATGATTATCAAAAAGCAACTGAAGAAAATAATCTTGAAAAAATTCAAACCCACTATATTCTTGTTGATTTTGAAGGCAGTAAATTAATAACTTCCATTGTTGGTATTCTAACTGGAGGAATTGCTTTCTTTCTTATGCTTACAATTTTTATGACACTGAAATTTACACTTCGGTCAATAATCAAAAAAGAAGAACGTGAGCTTGGTACATTAAAAGCAATTGGTGTTGAATCGCTTAGCTTTAAGTGGCTATTTGCGGCAAAATTCATAGCCTTTTCCTTTATCAGCGGAATAATCGGTATTTTTGCAGGAATTCCCCTTTCAAGAATTTTACTCAACCAGTTGATGATTAATATTATTACCCCTGCTAAAACCACATCAATTATACTCGCAGTAATAACCGGAATTATCACAACTGCACTTATAATCTACTATATTTTTATTTCACTCAGACGAATAAACAAAATCAGTATTATGAACGCTATTCACGGAGAAAACCGCGGAGAACACTTTAATAAACTTCCGGGAATTTCGCTTAATAAATGCAAGCATATTTCAAGTTCTTTATTTCTTGCCATAAGTGATTTGCTCGGCCAATTTAAACATTACATTTTTCTTATACTTTCATATGTTTTTGGATTTGCAATAATTCTTCTTGTATTCCAAATTAAGGATACAGTTTTAAGCTGGGATTTTTTACATAATAACCAATGCATAGGACAAATTGATTTTTATATAGATTTACCAGATGAAACAATGCAAAAATATCTTCAAAAAACAAATTATTCTCTAAAAGGAGTAAACCAGCAACTCAATAAAGAACTTGCAGCAAATGATATTCCTGCCTTTATTGAAACACTAGAAATGTGCGATGCCTATTTAGTTAGAACTGAAAATGGAGAAGAAAAAGAATACTTGGCCGGAATTATTTTTGGTGACTACAATCCAAATCATTTTTATTATAAAAAGGGTTCAATCCCTCCAACACTTAAAAATGAAGCTGCTATAAATTACATTATGGCAAAACAATTTGGCATTAAACTTGGAGATACAGTTTCTGTAAAATACACAAGTTTAAATGATGATCACCTAACAACACAATCTGTTACCAAAGATTTTATAATTACCGCCTTTACAGATTTATGCAGTAATGCAGTAGTATTCACATTAAATCCTCAAGTGGATGACATAGCACCTTTTACAATTTCAACTACTCAGAATAACACAAGTCGAATTCTTTCTTGTATAATCGATGCACCTGAAGCAGAAAAACCTTACTACTTTGAAAAAATCGAAAAGCTTTACGGAAAAGAAAATGTTCAGTCAACAGATGAATACCTGTATAACATATTTCTAAAAGATAACGAAAGTATATTCGTTGCTTTACGAAATATCATCAGTTTTGTAGTTATTTTTATACTTATCTTGAACACCGCACTTTACGAAAAAATCTTTATTGATGAAGAAGCCTGTGAAATTGCTTTACTCAAAAGTACAGGGTTCAGCTTAAAAGATATTAAATTATGGCACTTCTTTAGAATTGCAATCCTTATTGTGTCTGCATTCGTTCTTGGTTCAATAATAACTTTAACTGCAGGAAATGCCTTCTGCGAATTGATGATTCAAAAACTGATGTACGCTTCTGGCTTCCACCTTAAAATAAATCCGCTTGTAGATTATGCAATTCTGCCAATTGTAATTTTTGCACTTATTTCTGCAACACTTTTAATTTTATTAAATACAATCAAATCTATAAATATCTGGAGGATTAAAGATGAGTAATCCAATTTTAGACGTAAAAGGTCTTTGTAAAACTTATATTATAAACGAGTATAGCAATAATGTACTTCAAAATATTGATTTTTCTCTGCAACAGGGAGAATTTGTTTCGGTAATGGGACCGAGCGGTTCTGGAAAATCTACACTTCTGTACACAATCAGCGGTATGGATAATTTGACAGCGGGGACAGTCCTTTTTGACAACGAAGATATTTCAAAATTGAACAAAAAAAAGATGTCTGATATCCGCCTGAAAAAAATGGGATTTGTTTTCCAGCAAATGTATATGTTAAAAAAACTTTCAATTATGGACAATATTCTTCTTCCGGGCTTTCAGGCAAACTTAAAATCCAAAGACGAAGTTATTGCAGATGCAGAAAAACTTATGAAAAATCTTGGAATTATGGATATTGCTGACCACGAAATTACAGAAGTTTCGGGCGGACAACTCCAGCGCGCCTGTATCTGCAGAGCTTTAATCAATAATCCAAAACTTATATTCGCCGACGAGCCGACTGGTTCCTTAAACTCAAAGGCTTCTAAAGAAGTTATGAACGAGCTTAATAACGCAAACAAAAATGGAACTTCAATTCTGATGGTAACTCACAGCGAAAAAGTAGCCGCAGTAAGTGAACGAATAATCTATCTTGTAGACGGAATTATAAAAGGCGAACTCAAGCTTGGAAAAGCAACAGATTCACAAGAGCTTATTCTTCGTGAACGTAAAATAAAAAACTGGCTTGACGAAATGGGATGGTAAAATATGAAAAAATCTAAACTTACAATTACACTAATCATACTCACAATCTTTTCTCTTATTTTCATCTCTTGCATAGAAGAAAAAACAACTTACAAAAACTTTACCTTCCCGCAATCAGAGCCTTCCAGCTTACAAAAAACAGAAACGCTCACCCTTCCACCCGCAGGCTACACCGATCACGGTAAAACAGAAACTGAAATTCAAACCTTTTCTTCACCCGACGGTCTTTGCCAGATTAAAAAAATGCCAAGCTACTACGATGTATATCTTGATTACAAAAAAGGAACCCCGTCCCAAACTGCAGCCGCCTATGCAAACACAATCAAACTAGCCTACCCCGATTACGAAAAAGTTCTGGAACCATATTTATTCGAAATTTTCAGAAGTTTTTTAGGTGTAAGCGCAGAAACTTATACTTCAATCCTCCCGCGAATGACCGCTCTCCTTTCCACACTCCCCGCCCCTTATCGCGCCGAAATTGAAACTTTTGCACAAACCGTTTCCGCCGGCACAACAGGCTTTTTAGAAAACGGAAAACTTTCATACGAAGAAGCAATTCTCCTCCAAATGATTCCAGACGCACTGCGCGGAACAGCCTGCTCAGCACTTGGACTATGGGGAAGTAAAACAGAATCTGACAAAACAATTATGTGCCGTAATCTTGAATGGATTTTAGGAAGTGAAAATCAACTCTGCAAGATTCACGCCGTAGTTCACATGAAAAACAAAAATCATTCAATTACAAACATTACCTGTCTTGGCATAAACGGAATTCTTACCGCCATAAACGACAGCGGAGTTTTTGCCGCAATTTTAGATGTTGGAAGTGTTGATAAAAATTACGAATACGAAAACAAAGAATGCTACACATACGCTCTTCGTTACGCACTCGAAAATTTTGACACAGCGGAACTTGTCGGAAATTACATGGTTCAAAAAAGCGGCAATTTTACCTTCAGCCACAACATCGCTCTTTCCGATAAATCAGGTGCTTACTGTGCAGAAGATGCAGTCGCTTCCCTTCAGAACGACGGAAAAGGTTATTCTATTTTACGCAATAACAAAACTCCGCTCATTCCAGGCTTAGTATGGGAAAATCCAGACTCGTTGTGTATTTTGAATTCATTTGCAACACAAAACAATCAGGATTTTTTTACAGGAAATGATTCAAATTATGTTCGTTTTGTAAAATACAACAATCTTGTAAAATCCCAGGATAAATTTTCACTTGCAGAGGTAAAAGAACTTTTAACAAGTGAAGTTGTTGACCAGAAAAAAGTTGTAAACATTCATAGTAAAGGTGTTTTCCATACAGTGATCATAGATTACGCAACAAAAACCATACATACAGCATTTACTGGTTCAGAAGGCGTACAAAATAAGCCTGAATTTGTAGAATTACCTTTCCCCATGTTATAATTTATTCTGGAATTTGAATTGAACACTCTAGACCTTTTAATTATTGAAGATAATCAGGAACTTGGGCAATTATTAAAAGATTTTCTCACGAACGAAGGTTTTTCTGTTGAATGGGTTACTTCGGCTGAAGATGGAATTACTGCGCTCAAATCAACAAATTTCAAGCTTCTACTTCTGGATGTATGCCTTCCTAACAAAAACGGCTTTGAAGCAATCTCCGAAATACGCAAAACTCGTTCAATTCCAGTTTTTATGATGAGCGCCCGTACCGACGAAGACAGTAAAATGCTTGGTTTTAATCTTGGCGCCGATGATTACATTGATAAGCCTTTTTCAATTCCCGTTTTATCTTCAAAAATCAAAGCACTTATCCGCCGTACATACAACGAAGATTCTCCAACTACCGAAACAAAACAGATTCTTGAAGGATACGGCATAAAACTTGACGAAACAACTCGCTCAGTTTATAAAAACGGAATAAAACTCGACGTAAAAGGCAAAGAATTTGAAATTCTCGCCTATCTAATGAAACATTCTGGCCAGGTTGTAGATAAAGATGTCCTTTTTAATAAAATTTGGGGAGATGACTGCTACACAGAACAAACTTCGCTTAATGTTTACATTCGTTGGCTTAGAGAAAAAATTGAAGATGACCCAAAAGTTCCAAAACTGATCCAAACGGTTTGGAAGGTTGGATATAAGTTTGGAGGAGAAGAATGAAGTTTTTCCAGAAAATTCTCCTGCCAGTTTTAATTTTTTTTATTTTTTTCTCCCTGATTACAAACCTAACAATCATCAAAAAAAGCAATAAAAACAATAACATAAAAAACATTGTAATGAATAAAATTGCAAACACAATTCAATCACAGACAGAAAAACAAAGCTTTCAAGATAATCCTCAGCTTTTTTGCAATACTATTTTAACAAAGGAAATTGAAACTTTTAAAGGAACTTACAAAGCACAAGACTTTCCTTCCGCAATTCTTTACATTCCTTTTTCCAGTCTCACAATCACTCGCGAAACAATACAGGAAAAAAACAAGTTAAAATACACAATTGCACTTTTCGACAGCACCAAAACTCCATCAGCATTACTCATTTTTGAATACCCTGAAAATTCTCTTAAAACACTTCTGCTTTCCATCAATCTGATAATCACCCTCAGTTTTTTCCTTCTTCTTATCATACTGATTATAATAAACACCAAAATTTTAATTCCGTTCCAAAAGTTCCAGGAATATCCTAAAAAAATTGCCAATGGTTCAACCGAAAAACTTCCAGAATCTAAAAATAAATATTTTGGAAAATACATCTGGGCTATGAACATGCTCAGGGACAAAATAAACAACGACCATAAAATAATCAACAAAATGATTCTTGATCGTCAAACTTTGAACAGCACTATCGCACACGGAATTAAAACTCCATTAACAAACATCAAACTATATTCAGATGCAATTCAAACAGGTCTTTATTCAAAAGGCGAAAAACAGAATGAAAAAGATATAGAAATTGCCGGAAAAATCGAAAAAAATGCAGACGACATCCAAGAGCTTTTAAATGACCTTCTTAATAATTCCACAAAAGCAATTTACGAATACGAACCGAGCCTTACAACTTTTTATTCCCAGGAAATAAAAGATTTTATTCTTACCGAATACGAAAATAAATTCCAGATGAATCACATTCCGTATGAAATTACAGTCACCAACAATGCTCTTGTAAATACTGATAAAGACGGTATTTTTCATATTTTGTATCAGCTGCTCGACAACGCAATAAAATACGGCGACGGAACACTTATAAAAGTTTTAATTGATTGTCAAAAAGACGGTCTTTATATTTCCGTAACAAACAACGGAGTTCCTGTAAAAGATGATGAATTAAATTACATTTTTAACAGTTTCTGGCGCGGATCAAACGCCGGTCAAAAAGAAGGCCAGGGAATCGGGTTGTTCGAAGCCCGCCAGATTTCCAAAGCAATTGGAGCAGATTTATTCGTAAAAACACAATCCTTTCAAACTATTTTTTTACTTTTCTGTCCTAATTAAATTAAACTACTGGGCTTTAGGTAAAAAAAATCCTGTTTGTATGGATAATTAATTATTCCACACTCTGCGTGCATCCACGTTTATCTGCGGTTAATTTTAAAAACTGAAATTGAATTATAATAAGAGGGGGCGTTGCGGGGGCGGCGTTTGAGCCCCCGCAGAGGGGGTAGCGAACAAGCGATAGCTTGGAAGCGAGGGGGAGACTTCCCCCTGCACCATTAAATCTTTACATCACCTTCAAAACAAAGTGAAGTTTCGCCGGAAAGGTAAACTGTGTCGCCTGTGTAGCGGACCATCATCTGGCCGCCGCGAACGTTTACAGTTACGTCTTCGTTCATCTGGCAGAAACCTTTCTGAACGGCTGCAATAACTGCCGCACAGGCACCTGTACCACAGGCAGGAGTTTCACCGTTTCCGCGTTCCCATGTACGCATCTTCAGTTCGTTTGGTCCTACTACACGAACGAATTCTGTATTTGTACGTTCAGGGAAAGTTTTGTGATGTTCAAACTTTGGTCCCAGTGTTTTCAGATCCAGCTTATCAACAAAGTCAACGAAGGTTACACAGTGAGGGTTACCTACGCTGAGTGTTGTTACATCATAAGTTGTGCCGTCTACCGTAAGACTCTTTACTCCGTTTCCTGTTACAGGCTGAGCTGAAAGATCAGGTTTTCCCATATCAATCATTACAGAACTTACTTTTCCGTTAAGCTTATAAATCTTTACTTTTCTGATACCGGCTTTTGTCTTGATTGTGATTTCGGCTGTTGTATCATTTTTATTGTGGCGGTCTGCTATGCCTTCAATATTGTTGTCGTAAAGATATTTTGCAACGGCGCGAACTGCGTTACCGGCCATCATTCCTTCTGTACCGTCCAGGTTGTAGAAGCGCATTGAAGCATCGGCCTTTGAAGTTTTTCCAACAAGTACCAGAGAGTCAGCACCAATTCCGCTTCGTCTGTCACAAAGACGTACGGCTAAACCGCCAGGGTTATTGATGTACTGGTTACGTGTATCCACGATGATAAAGTCGTTTCCTGTTGAAGACATTTTTGTAAAGTGAACAACCTGGTCAACTTCGCGAAGCTTGTTGATATCGATAAGCTCAACATTTTCGGCGCTGTATTTTGACTTCAGACAGTTTGCAATTGCGTTTGCTGTATCGATTGCTGTAAGACACGGAATATCGCGCTCAACGGCGTGACGGCGCATGCGAACAGAGTCTGCGTGAGGGTCACGGCCTTTAGCCGAAGTTGAAATAACGTAATCAACTTTTCCTGAATCCATAAGAGTAAGCAGGTTGTCGTCAGGATTTTCGTGAATCTTGTTTACAGTTTCTACTTCCATTCCGAAGTCGCGCAAAGTTTCTGCGTTTCCTTCTGTAGCATAGAGCTTGAAGCCCATGTCGTAGAACTTTCTTGCAAGGGAAGGAAGTTCGTAGCGGTCAGTTTTGCGGACAGAGAAGAGTACTCCCCCACTTCGCTTCATGTTGTAGCCAGCCCCAATAAGTCCCTTGAAAATTGCTTCTTCCATTGTGGCAGCAATTCCAAGAACTTCACCTGTAGATTTCATTTCTGGTCCCAGGTGAGTATCTACGTCCATAAGTTTTTCAAAACTGAAGACTGGAACTTTTACTGCAAAGTAAGGAGGAATCTTATAAAGACCTGTTCCGTATCCCATATCTCTTACACGTTCACCAAGCATTGCACGAACGGCAAGGTCTACCATTGGAACGTTTGTTACTTTTGAAATATAAGGAACTGTACGGCTTGAACGAGGGTTTACTTCGATAATGTACAGATCGTTGTTGTAAATAAGATACTGGATGTTTACCAGACCTTTTGTTCCAAGTGCCAGAGCCAGCTCACGCGACTGATTGATAATCTTTTCGCGTATAACATCGTTCAGGTTCCAGCTTGGATAAACTGCAATGGAGTCTCCTGAATGAATACCTGTACGTTCAACGTGTTCCATAATGCCTGGAATAAGAATATCTTTTCCGTCACAGATTGCATCAACTTCAAGCTCAGTTCCCATTTTGTACTGGTCAATGAGGATTGGATTTTCAATTCCCTGAGCCAGAATGATTTTCATGTATTCTTTTACGTCATCATCGTTGAAGGCGATGATCATGTTCTGACCACCAAGAACGTAACTTGGGCGGAGAAGGACAGGATATCCAAGTTCCTTTGTAGCTTCCAAAGCTTCTTTTTCTGTAAGAACTGTAAGTCCACGTGGGCGCTTGATCTGAAGCTTTTCACAAAGCTCATCAAAGCGTTCACGGTCTTCTGCCAGGTCAATGGCGTCGGCACTTGTACCAAGAATTCTGATTCCCTGGTCTGCCAGGAAGTTTGCAAGCTTAATTGCTGTTCCGCCACCAAAGGCTACTACAACCCCAACAGGTTTTTCTGTATTGATTACTCCCATTACATCTTCTGGAGTAAGAGGTTCAAAGTAAAGGCGGTCTGATGTATCAAAGTCTGTAGAAACAGTTTCCGGGTTATTGTTGATTGTAACAACATCGTAACCAAGGCGCTTCAAAGCCCATACACACTGAACTGAAGCGTAGTCGAATTCAATACCCTGACCGATGCGGATAGGTCCTGAACCCAGAACGATAATTGTTCCTTTTGATTTTGAAGCCTGTTTTCCCCAGGCCTGTGCCTGCGGCGCAAGTACATTCTTTTTTTCTGCAAGATATTCTGCAGCTTCGTTTTCATTATCGTATGTACCGTAAAAATATGGAGTTTCTGCATTGAACTCACCGGCACATGTATCTACCATTTTGTAGCTGGCAGGAATATGGGCAAGCTGTCCTTTCTTAACAAGGCGTGCAGCTTCTTTTGCTTCTGCTAAGATTCCTGAACATCCAACAATTTTTGTTCCAGAAATCTGCTGGATAACTTTATCAGGGTAACCAAGATTTTTTGCTTTAAGGTAAAGATCTGTTGTAAGGTTTCCTTTTGCAAGTTCCCATTCCATTTTTGCCAGATTCTGCAACTTGCAGAGGAACCACATATCAACTTTTGTAATATTGTGGATTTCTTCCAGAGTCATGATACGGCGTTTAATAGCCTGGAAAATTGCAAAGATTCTCTGGTCAGTACACTGACCTACTCTTGTACGGATTTCATCATCCCCTGCTTCTTCAAAAACAGCAAGGTTCAAAGACTGAACACCAATTTCAGCACCGCGAGCGGCTTTCATAATAGCCTGTTCAAAAGTCTGACCGATAGCCATAACTTCACCAGTAGCCTTCATCTGAGTTCCAAGATCGCGTTTTGCATAAACAAATTTTTCGAACGGGAACTTAGGCATTTTTACTACAACGTAGTCCAGAACAGGTTCGAAACATGCTGCAGTTTTCTTTGTAACAAAGTTTGGAATTTCATCCAGGTTGTAACCGATGGCAATAAGAGCTGCAACCTTTGCAATAGGATATCCTGTTGCTTTAGAAGCCAGAGCTGAAGAACGGCTTACACGTGGATTTACTTCAATTACGGCGTATTCAAAGGTGTCAGGATTCAAAGCAAACTGACAGTTACATCCACCTTCCATACCGAGGGAAGAAATAATGTTCAGCGCTGCCGAACGGAGCATCTGATACTCTTTATCACTTAAAGTTACGGCCGGAGCAATAACGATGGAGTCACCAGTGTGAACACCAACCGGGTCAAAGTTTTCCATTGAACAAACGGTAAGAACGTTTCCGCTTCCGTCGCGCATAACTTCAAACTCAATTTCTTTCCAGCCGGAAATACATTTTTCTACAAGAATCTGATGGATTGGTGAACGGTGAAGACCGTTGTGTGCAATTTCATCCATTTCGGCATCGTTATGAACAATACCACCGCCGGTTCCACCAAGAGTAAAGGCCGGACGGATAATTGCAGGATAACCGATTTCATTTTTAACAAAATCGTATGCGTCTTCGTAAGTTGTAACAACCTTTGAAGGAATACAAGGTTCCCCGATTTTTTCCATGGTGTCTTTGAACATCTGGCGGTCTTCGGCCTTGTCGATTGTTTCAGGTTTTGCACCAAGAAGGCGAACTCCGTGTTCCTTAAGGAATCCCGATTTTGCAAGTTCCATACTCAATGTAAGACCTGTCTGTCCACCAAGAGTTGAAAGCAGTGAGTCCGGTTTTTCTTTTTCAATGATTCTCTGAATTGTTTCAGGAATAAGAGGTTCAATGTAAATCTGATCGGCCATTGTGTGGTCGGTCATAAGAGTTGCAGGGTTTGAGTTTACAAGAACAACTTCAAGTCCCTGTTCTTTAAGAGCCTTACAAGCCTGGCTTCCGGCATAGTCAAATTCTGCGGCCTGTCCGATGATGATTGGACCAGAACCGATAACCATTACTTTGTGAATATCTTTATTAAGAGGCATATTATTTTTCCTCCTTCTTGTTGTCGTTAATAAGCTTTACAAAATCATCAAACAGGAAGCTGGTATCCAATGGACCCGCACATGCTTCCGGGTGGAACTGAACACTGAAGGCAGGATACTTTGTGTATTTTACTCCTTCACATGTTCCGTCATTTGTATTGATGAAGCTGAGTTTTGCACCTTTTGGAAGGCTGTCATTTTTTACGGCATAACCGTGGTTCTGTGTAGAAATGTAAACACGGCCTGTTTCAAGATATTTTACAGGCTGGTTCGGACCGCGATGACCGTACTTAAGTTTTTCTGTATCAGCGCCTGAAGCAAGAGCCAGAAGCTGGTGACCAAGACAGATTCCAAAAATAGGGATTTTTGCTTTAATCAGTTTTTTGATTTCAGAAATGATTCCGACATTTTCTTTAGGATCCCCAGGACCATTTGAAAGCATGATTCCGTCAGGATTTAAGGCCATGATTTCTTTTGCAGTTGCAAGGCCGCTTACTGTAATTACTTCAAGTCCGCGTTTCAAAAGTTCGCGGCGGATATTTGCTTTTGCACCGAAGTCCCAGAGCACAACCTTTTTGCCTTTTCCGCCTTTCATGGCAACTTTAGGATCGTAAACTTTTGTTCCGTCATTCTTTACAGGAACAAAGCGGTATTCAGCAGATTCCTTGAACACGATATCTGCACTTTCTTCTATTGAAGAAGCACTTCCAGTTACGCTTTTTACAGCATCAACAATTGTGTATTTTCTGATTTTAATAAGGATTTCTTCAGCCTTTTCACTCAGCTTGTTCTGAAAGATTGTTCCCGACTTTGCTGAAACGCCGGTACTTTTAATGCCGAAAGCTTTCATTACTTCTTTTGCTTCATCACTGTCGCCTGAAACAATCATTCCGTTCATAACGCCGCTTTCGCGGAGAACTTTTGTAAGGGCGCGGGTATCAATTCCTTTAAGCCCAATAATGTTCTGGGAAATAAGCCAGTCTTCAAGCTTTCCTTCGCAGCGGAAATTTGAAGGTTCTTCACACATATCACGGACAATGTAAGCGCGAACATGACATCCGCCGCTTTCAAAATCCTTAGGAATTACACCGTAGTTTCCAATAAGTGGAAATGTCTGTGTAACAATCTGTCCGTAATAACTCGGGTCAGTAAGGGTTTCCAGATAACCGTTCATACCGGTTGTGAAAACTGTTTCCCCGATTACAACTCCTGTGGCTCCAAAAGACTCGCCTTCAAAAACCATGCCGTTTGCAAGAATTAACGATGCTTTCATATGTTACCCCAAAAAAAAAGACGTTTGGCTCAAAAAGACGAAAATATCATCTCCTTAAACCAAGCGTCTTTGCTTGTTCAGAATAATTTAGTGTATTCTGACGGTTTTTTCAAGTGAATTTAAGGGACTTGTTATGACGGCTCGTCCATCATCGCTATGCCTTTCAAAATTTTCTGATATTTCAAGGTCAAATTATCCATCATTTTATTTATATCTCCCCTTGGATTGCCTTCCCGAAGTTCCTCACATAAAACACTTGATGCCTCAAAAAGCTCGTTATATCCAAGATTCAGACACATTCCCTTTAAATTATGGGCCATACGAAAAGCCGTTTCAAAATCTTTTTCTGAAAGAGAGTCCTTTAAATTTTTATAATCTGAATTTTCCGAAAATTTTTTATTGAATTTATAAACCATCTGATCATTCATCATCCGGCTTAAAACATCATCATAATCGGCGCCCATTAACCTATAGCATTCTTTTATCTGCATCTATACGCAATATATATATAATATTTACATGTGTCAATGTGCAAATAAATAAATATTGACCGATATCTATAATCGTAATATATTTGGATTATAGGGATATTTATATGGATAGCAATGAAATAACAAAGGTATTCAAAGCACTTGGAGACTCAAATCGAATAACTATTGTCCGAATGCTTATGGAAAAAGAACTGAATGCTTCAGAAATACTAACAAAACTTAATATTACACAACCTACCCTTTCTCATCACATGAAGCTTCTTACAGATTCTGGTATTATTCTTTCTAGAAGAGACGGAAATGCCACTATTTATTCTATTCATAAAAATTCCGTATCCCAGCTTCTGAATAAACTGAATAATGTATCTTCCTCTGTAATTGTTACCAAACCTTTCACTGAAAAACCACAAATTCAAGAACAAGAAGTAAACTACCAGAACAAACTTCTGGAAATTGCACAGGAAGCCCGCAGAGAACATGACTCAACAGTTGATTTTCTTATGCGCATGAGTCATGACCTTAGAACTCCTATAAACAGCATTCAAGGGATGATTCTAATGGCCCGAAAAAACGCCCGGGATCCTTCAGCTTTGGAAGCATGTCTTTCAAAAATGGAAGAAGCCACCAGCCAGCTTGAAAGCCTGCTAGATGAAGCAATGGATATGGGCGAAATAAAAAGTTCAAAAGATTTCCTTACAACCCAATCATACAATATATTTGAAAATGCAAGAGAAATGAACAAACTGTATGAACAGAAATTAAAAAAAGCCGGTGTGATTTTAAAATGCCAGGCCGACGGAGAAATTCAGCATCCCTTCATTTTATCAAACAAAATTTATATCAGACGCATGTTCCAGATTATTATGGACAACGCTATAAAATACAGTTCCAAAAACGGAAGAATATATATATCTTTCAAAGAACTTTCCTATACAGACACAACTACAACACATCAAATTAAAATAATTGGTTCCGGTCAGGGAATGCCAAAAGAATTTGCAAACAGTGTATTTGAACCTTTCGATCCTGAAAAATCATCAAGAAAAGGATGGTCTTCTGGAATAAGCCTTTCTGTTGTAAAACAGCTTTTAGACCGTATAAATGGAAAAATTCAAATCGAAACCGATGAACATACCGGAACAATAATCACTCTTGAAATGACATTTGAAATAGATAAGAAAGCAGAAGAACTTTCTGAAAATACAAACAATACAGGAATAAGCGGAAAACGTATCCTTCTGGTCGAAGATAATGACCTGAACCTTGAAGTTGCCCAATTTATTCTTTCTGATGCCGGTGCATATGTTATTCCTGCAAAAGACGGAAAAGAAGCTGTAGAAATTGTCAAAAACAGTGCTGAAGGAGAATTTGATCTGATTCTTATGGACCTAATTATGCCTGTTATGAACGGATATGCTGCAACGAAAATAATCCGATCTATGGAAAGAAAAGATACGTCCATTATTCCTATCATTGCTATGAGCGCCAATACTTTTGACCAGGACATAAAAAGAAGTCTTGATTCCGGAATGAATGAACATATTTCAAAACCACTTAATGTTGAAAAACTTCTTGCAGTTCTTAATAAATGGATTTAATAAATGATAATTAATGAAAAATATAAAAGACGTATAACCTCAATTTTAATTACTGCTGTAAACTTTCTGATTATTATAATTACATTATTTTTATGTTCTCATTATATAAAATCAGTTCAAAAAGATTCACATGAACGGTCTTTAGATAATTTTAGAAATGCTGTAGCTTCGATGGAACAAACTGCTTATGCATATATGATTAATCATCAGAGCAGCGTTGATGATTGGTCTAAATACATCAATAACAATCATTTTTCCCTTGATGAAGCCTTTTCTTTTCTAAAAGGAATTAACAGTGATAATAAAGCAAAAATCCATCTTATCAATACTTCTACTCTAAAAGGTATTTCTACTGAAATCGATTTTCATGGTAAAAATGACATTGATTATTCACGAACTACAGATTTATTTTTTGATGAAGTCTTTCTTGGAGATCATGATAAACCAATAAATATTTCAAACATGTATACAAACCCTGAAGACGGACTTCCTGTTATTTCTTTTGCCCGACTTATCTGGATCTGGGAAGGCGATAAATCTATTCCTTACTCTCTTTTAAGAGTTGTTTCCAGCCACGACATTCAAAAAAACTGGTCTTTCCCTATTCAGTTTAAGGATGCTCAAATATCACTTATAAAAAGAAACGGAGACTATATTATTCGCGCCAGAAATTTCAAAAACTCAAATTTCTGGGAATTCCTCCGTATTTATAACGACCTTGATTACATTAAAATTGATGAACTTTCATATCAAATGCTTACTTCCAATAAAGTTTATCAGAAAAAAGATGCGTACGGAAATGATGTTTTTTACGCATGCTGTCCAAGTAAAGGAAACGGAGACTGGTGTTTTATAGGATATCTTCCTGTAACTTCATTAAATGAAGAAAAAATGAACTGGATGATGGTTGCCTTTATTACAATCGGATTCCTCTTCCTCCTTCTAATTGATGGAATTGTTCTCCTTAATGTTAACAACAAACTGAAAAAAAGTATTCGTGAAACTCAGGAAGCCAATATGGCAAAAACCAGGTTTCTTTCTTCCATGAGCCATGATATTCGAACTCCACTAAATGCCATTATCGGTATGACCACAATTGCGTCAAAACATACCAGAGAACCAGAAAAAATAAAGGATTGTCTTAGCAAAATTGAATTCTCCGGTACCCATCTTCTTACTCTTGTAAATGACGTTCTTGATATCAGTAAAATTGAAAGCGGACAGGCAAATTTAAGTCCTCACAGTTTCTACCTTCCGGAACTGATACGAAACCTTGAAAGTGTAGGAAACGTACAAAACCAGGAAAAAAATCTGGATTTTGAAGTAATCTGTAAGAATCTAAAATATCCTCAGTTATTTGCGGACGAACTTCGTCTGAATCAAATTTTCATAAATCTTCTTACCAACGCTATTAAATATACCCCTGAAAAAGGAAGCGTTACTGTTACCTTTGATGAACTTACCATTCCAGGTGATAATGAAGCAATTAAACTGGTTTATACCGTAAGTGATACCGGCATTGGTATGAGCTCTGAATTCCAGAAAAAAATGTATGAAGCTTTCAGCCGCGCAGCCGATACCCGTTTTGAACAGGTAAAAGGATCAGGACTCGGTCTTACCATCACAAAACAGATGGTTGAACTTATGAACGGTAATATTTTCTGTAAAAGTGTAGAAGGCCGAGGAACCCGTTTTACAGTAATTCTTCCAATCCGCATCGATAAAACTGAACTTAATACAGTAGAATACGAAAAAAATCCTGAAAATACCGGTCGGTTCTTCGGAGTTACACTTCTGGTTGCCGAAGATAATGACCTGAACTGGGAAATTCTAAATGAACTCCTTCGTATGAACAATATCAGAGCTCTTCGTGCAGAAGACGGTCAAACTTGTCTTAATATGCTTAATGATGCAAAAGATAATGAATTTGATGCAATTTTTATGGATATTCAAATGCCTTTTATGGATGGTCTTGAAGCGACAAAAGAAATCAGAAAATTGGAATCACCAAAAAAAGATATTCCTATTATCGCTATGACTGCTGATGCTTTTCCCGAAGATATAAAAGCCTGTTTTGATGCCGGAATGAATGCTCATATTTCCAAACCAATTGATATGAAAATACTTTTAAATGAACTTGGAAAATACTGTTAGTTTTTTTATGGAGGGAGCCAGTATGAAAGCATTTAATTTTCTCTTTTTCATAATTTTATTTTCTTTTTTGATAACAGGATGTAAAAAAAAACAAAAAACAAATGAAATCTCTTTTATTCCTCAATGCGATACTTCAAGAAATGAAGAATTTTATATTGTAAGCGATATGAAAAACTTTGAATCTCTTGAGGCTGTCATCTCAAAATTTCATAACTACTATCCCAATGTAAATATCATTTATGAATACCTTGGGGACTATGAAAATATGATAGAGAAACGACTTAAAAATGATCCATCGGTTGCCTGTTTCACCAGTAAAACCCCTGCAGGAATAGATTTAACCCCTTTTAATTTTGACACATCTGCTTTCGGCACTATTATTGAATCAACTAAAAATGAAGGCCGTCTGCAAGGCATTCCTATTGGAATTGATCTTTCAGGTGTTATGGTGAATAAAACTCTTTTAGCAAAAGAGAATATAAAAATTCCAGAAACTAAAGATGAATTTGATATAGCATGCTATTCACTCATAGACAAAGGATATATCCCTCCAATCCAACAAAATCTTATCTACGGTTCCCGATATATGTTTACTCCGTATATTTGCAGTGAACTATTAAAAATTGAAAACAGAGATACCGTATTCCAAACACTTACTTCAGGCAAAAAAGGATGTACCGAAATTCTTCGCCCTCTTATTGAAGAATTCAACCGTGTTTTTGATTTAGGCTTTTTCCCAAAAAATGAAAACAGTAAAATTTCCGATGAATACGATAGTGCTATTTTAAACTTCTTCAACGGCGATGTTCCCTTCCTCCCGGTTTCCAGTGACACTATATCGGGCATGAAACAACGTGAAAGTAAAAGTCCATACTTCCTTAAAAATCCTTTTGAATATGAATTCATATTTATGCCTATGGGAGAAACCGGATGTATTGCCACTATGGACAGCTGGAGAACTATGTGTGTAAGTTCTTATACAGAACACATGGAAATGGCCGTTGAATTCCTTAGATTTCTTGGAACAACAGAAATGCTTGATCTTCTTGCCAGAATAAAAGGCCTTCCATCTGCTACAAAAATCCAGACAGATCCTCGCTTCCTTTTTATGAACAATGCCAAAGGAGAATATATTTACCTTTGGGACAGACAAATCCCTTCAATCATATACAGTTCAATTGCAACCCGTCTTGGCGAATTATTTGACGGTCAGATAAATTCTGTTAATGAACTGCTTGAAATTCTTGTGGACGATTTTAAAAATGTAGAATGATTTATGAAAGCACATTATCATCTTCCAGGCCTTTTTGAATTCTATGAATTTTATAAAATCTTTCTTCCTATTTACTATAACCATCCTGACTGGTTCTATGACTGGTGTGATATAGGCTCTATTTACGGTGCTCCGGCCGACTGTATCTGGGGAGGCGGCAGGACAGGTTTCGGCCAAAGCGGAATAGAAAAAGAAGTTTATACTTTGTGCCGGGATTCTGGCATTTCTGCGCGCCTCACTTTCAGCAATTCTCTTATAGAGAAAAATCACCTGGATGATAAAAAATGTAATGAGCTTTGCAGGCTCTTTGAACGAAATCAAAAAAAAATAAAAAATGGAATCATAATTCATTCAGATCTTCTTTTGAATTATTTAAAATCAGAATACCCTGATTTTTATTTTATTTCTTCTACCACAAAATGCATTACCGATTTTTCAGATCTGAATAAAGAACTGGAACGCCCTGAGTTTTGCTATGTTGTTCCCGACTTCCGCCTGAATAAAGATTTTCAGAATCTTTCTGCCCTTCCGCAGAACTTAAAAAACAAAGTGGAATTTCTTTCCAACGAATGTTGCTGGGTTGAATGCGGACAGCGAAAACAATGTTATGAAAATGTCAGCCTGAAATCTCTTGGACTCGAATGTCCCGAGCATAAATGCGCCGCCCCAGGAAATGAAAAAGGCTACGTTTTTTCCAAGGCAATGGAAAGTCCTGCTTTCATAAGCCTTGAAGATATTCAGAAAACCTACATGCCTATGGGCTTTTCCAATTTCAAAATTGAAGGGCGAAGTCTTGGAAGTGCCCTGCTTCTTGAATTCATCCTTTACTATATGACAAAGCCGGACGCCCAGCTTAAAGTCCGGGAAGAAATATACCTTGATAATACTCTGGACCTGTTCTGAAAAATAACCTACTTCTTGTACTTTCTTCCAGGGAAATATCTTGAAACAGTTTTTTTATATTCTGCGTATTCAGGATATTTGCTTCCAGTAATCTGTTCACCCATTGTAGAGCTTCCAATAAACAGAACAATGAGAAGCAGGGCACCAATAAAGCTCCAGTTAAAAACACCAATCCCTGCTGCAATACTGAATATATAACATCCAACCCATGTTGTCTGTTCTCCAAGATAATTTGGATGACGGCTTACTTTCCAGAGACCTGTTGTATTGAATCCTTTGTTGTATGGATAAGGAAGTTCTTCTAGCTTTTTTCCTTCCCCGAGAAGTTTGTATTTTGTAGACTGAAATTTCCACTGCTGCTCATCGGCAATTGTTTCATAAAGAACTGCTCCTGCCATAATTACAATTGCAACAACATCAATCCAGTTCAAAGCTGCTTCCGAGTTCATTGCTACCAAGGCTGGGAATGTTGTAAGAAGAATCAGTGTATTCTGATAGATCGAAATAAAAAAGAAATCAAAAATCATCCATTTCCAGCGAGGCTGGAATTCTTTTCTCTGGCGCAAAAGAACCCAGCGGTAATCTTCTTCGCCTGACCAAAATTTAATTGAATAGGCACCTTTTTTTGCAAAGTTATAAGTAAGACGGATTCCCCAGACTGTACCGATAACAGCCATAATAACAAGACGAGGTTTCATGCCGCCCTGAACAGCAATAATCCAAAGATAAACTTCAGGTAAAATAGACCAGAGCTTATCCATCTGACTGTTATTTTTTGACAGTTCACCAGCAACAAAACAGTAAAGGGCACTGCATCCACATACAGTAACAAGAGTTTTTAATGTGGCAATCTGAACTGCATCAAGAGCTGGTCCAACCAGAAAATAAACTAAAGGACATGCAAAAATTGAAAGTCCAATAATCGTGGCCATTGTGGCAAGTAATGCTTTCTTCATAATGAAGTAATTATATCAAAAAACTCCAGTAAGTAATAAAACAAATAATTATAACCTTACCAGATTTTGTTTTACCTGCTCTGCAAGTTCTTCCGGAACTTTTTTTTGAACGTGATTTATTATAATGATTTCACAAAACTTTTAAGTCTTGCCAGTGCGTCTTTTACAATTTCATGGGAAGTAGCAAGATTAATGCGGACAAAATTTTCACCGCCTTTTCCATACTGATTTCCTTCGCTCAAAACAAGACCTGTTTTTTCACGGAGTTTTTCTGTAAAAGTTTCTCCGTCCATTCCGGTTCTGGAAATATCAATCCATATAAGATATGTGGCATCTGATTTTATTGCTTTAAGACAAGAAAGTTCTTTTTCTAAAAATGTTTCAACAATGCGCCGATTTTCCCAGACATAAGTGCGGAGTTCATCAAGCCAGGGTTCGCCTTTTGTAAAGGCACTTACAGCTCCCTGTACGGCAAAAGCATTTGGTTCTCCGCATTCATCAGTATTGAGACCGCGCCAGACTTTATGACGAAGGTTTTCATTTGGAACAACAACTGCACTGGTTCCAAGTCCTGCAAGATTAAAAGTTTTAGTTGGCGCAACAGCCATAATGCAGTTATTGTGGCAGGTTTCGTTTACACTTGCAAAAGGAACATAATATTTTCCCGGCTCTGTAATGTCACAGTGAATTTCATCACTTAAAACAACAACATTATTTTTTGCACAAAGGTCCCCTACCCTTGCAAGCTCTTCTTTACTCCAGATTTTTCCTACAGGATTCTGGGGATTACATAAAATCATCATGGATGTCTGTTTATCCTGCAGTTTTTTTTCAAGTTCAGAAAAATCAATTTCATATTTTTCGCCGTTGTACTTAAGTTCACATTCAACAGGATTACGACCATTATTTACAATTGAATTGTAGAAAATATTATAAGTTGGTGTCAGAAGAAGAACATTTTCACCGGGAGTAGTAATCTTCCTTACTGTACTGGAAATTGTAGGAACAACTCCTGTAGAAAAAATAAGCCATTCCTTCTTGATTTCAAAATTGTAACGATTTTTCCACCATGCACAGTAAGCATTTTCCCAAGCCTCATTGGTTTCCGCATATCCGTATGCACCAAGCTCTGCACGTTCCAAAATGGCAGCTTTGATTTCAGGTGCAGTGTCAAAATCCATATCGGCAACCCAGAGTGGAAGCTCGTTTTTTTTCACATTCCATTTCATGGAATTTGTGCCGCGGCGGTCTGCAATTATATCAAAATTATATGCCATTTTTTCTGCCTTACTGAAGAATATTTTTATCTGTAATTTCCCTGGAAATCTTGCCTATTTTATCACAGATGATTTCCGTTTTAGAAGGATCGATTTTTGTTTCATCAAGAAGAAGCTCAACAATTTCATCTGCCTTGATTCTTCCGGATATAGGATTCTTTACACTTCTGATTTTTCCGTGTGTATCTGCATCAATATTTGAACAATATTCAAAAGCAAGGTCAGTATTCAATAAAGTACAGTTTTCAAGTTTAAGGCCATCAATGTAACAGAAGCCCTGATTACTTTCGATAGTACAATTTACGAAACGCAGATTTTTTGAATTCCAGCCAAGATATTCACCTATGATTACAGAATCATAAACAGTTACATTCTCACAATTCCAGAAAGCATCTTTACTTATAAGGCGGGAATTTCGTACTTCAATATTTTTTCCACCATCAAAGAAATAGTTTCCGCTCAGATTAAAATTTTCACATTTCATGTTCATGGAATTCATGGCAAAGTAATCACCTTTTGCCTGAACATTCTTAAGAGTAACGCCATCACAAGTCCAGAATGTTTCTGCCGCATTTGTGAAAATCACATCTTCAAGACTGATATTTTTACAGCGACGGAATTCTTTTGGTGCGTCAATCTGAACATTCTTAAATTCCAGATCGTTTGCATACCAGATACCTGATTTTCCAAGTTCAAAAAATACCGAATCCTTTACCTTTACATTATTTGAATACCAAAGCGGATATTTATAACGAAAAGAAGTTCCTGAAACTTCAATAGAATCTGAATGCTTTAATGGAGATTCTCCATCTTCAAAAATACAATTTTCGATTTCAACATCCTTCACCTGGAAAAGTGCTCTTTCTCCTGTAAGTGTTGTTTCAGAAATCTTCTGCATTTTTAGCTCCTGTAAATCTTCAAATTTATTTGGTGTTTTACAAACATAATAAAGGTTTCTTATTTCTTCAACTATTCTACAGGTTAATAAGCCTTAACTAACATTAATTTATTTGTATTTAAGAAACTTCTTCTATCTATTAAAATACTCTTTATGAAAAAAATAAATGGAATTCTGGCCCTCTTTCTTTGTGCCCTTATGTGGAGCACAGGCGGAGTACTTATAAAACTTGTTGAATGGAACAGTTTTTCCATTGCCGGAACAAGAAGCTTGATCGGTTTTCTGATTATGTGTCTGCTGAAAAGAAAGCTTCCATGTTTCATTATAAAAAATGAAGATAGCCGCAAAACAGATTCCCGTGCTACGCTGAACATGTTGCTTGCCGGAATCTGTTACAGCCTTACAATGATTACCTTTGTTCTGGCTAACAAGCTGACAACATCTGCAAATGCAATTCTTCTTCAATATACAAGCCCTGTTTATCTGATTCTCCTGTCCCCTCTCCTGCTGAAAGAAAAAAATAAAATTTCAGATTATGTCTGCGTAGCAGGCGTCATGGCCGGAATGGTTCTTTTCCTTGCTGATGGTCTTGAGATGGGAAACATAACCGGAAACCTTACAGCCCTTTTTTCAGGCATTGTTTTTGCAGGCTCTACCCTCTTTATGAAAAAAGGAACTGAATCTGATTCTTTCAATGCTTTTCTGATTGCTCACCTTCTAACATTCATTGTAAGCATTCCTTTTACTGTTTCTGACCTTGGTCAGAACGGAATGATTTCATTAACATCTGTCTTCGGCCTTATGGCTCTTGGTATTTTCCAGATTGGAATTCCTTCCATATTGTATTCCATTGGCGTTGTTCAGGTCCGGGCCCTTACGGCAAATTTCATATCAATGATTGAACCATTAATGAATCCTGTATGGGTTCTGATATTTGTAGGAGAAGTCCCTTCCCTTCCTGCAATTTTTGGTGGTATTCTGATTCTTGGCTGCATAACAATTCGTGCAGTCATACAAAATAAAAAGTAAGGAGATTTATCATGAAAAAATCAATTCTGCCTTTTGCTCTGTCACTTGCAGCCTGTCTTATGGCATTTTCCTGCACTACACCAACTAACAGTTCCTGGGGAAAAAACAGCCCGTGTTCAAGAATCATCGGAGAAACAATGAACTCTATCTCTACTATTGGCACAACCCCGGTTAATGCCGGTCAGGAAAATTATATGAAAGCTAAAGCCGGAGATTATTTTTCTGTAAGCTATAAAGCCAATGAAGGAAACTGCAAAGTTGAAATTTCAAAGGACAAAGAAATCCTTTACATAGGCAATGATATGGTTGGCACTATGGGAAGAGAAAAAAGCTTCTCTGTCAAAGTTGGAAAAAGCGGAACTTACAAAGTTCTCGTTGATACAGAAGATTTTCTTGGAACTGTCACTGTAGAAAAAAAATCAAAATAATCAGATTCAAAAATACAAAATTTACAACGCCTCCCCTTTCGGGAGGCATTTTTTTTACCCTTCATCCGGATATCTTTTTTATATCTTTAAACTATATTTTGACTATCTTTTTTATATACTTTTTAAATAAAAAATTACTATGAATTTATTTAAAAAGTCATTCTGAATTCAGTAATTTTTATATACAAAATATATTCAAAACCCTGAAATTCACCCCAAAAACAGGCCGAATTCAGC
Source organism: Treponema sp. (assembly GCA_024402535.1). Taxonomy (GTDB): domain Bacteria; phylum Spirochaetota; class Spirochaetia; order Treponematales; family Treponemataceae; genus Treponema_D. Next base: position 11,256 of record JAKSTN010000027.1, on the reverse strand, counting down.
CATTTCAGACCCACCCAGACATGGCCCTGAGAGGCTCTCAGAAGCGTTTTGAGAGGCCTTTTTTTCGGGTAGTGAAATTACCCTCCCGAACTAAAATACCCCTCTTAAAATGAATTCTAGGCGTATATATCTAATCAATACTTAAGATATACGTGGTATATACAAAATCATTACTGTATATACAAATGATATAATTTTTCTTGACGAAAAATATTTTTTTGACATATAATGTACATATATTTGATATATGGTGTAGGGGGAATAAATGTATACAATAAGCCTGAGTATTCAGAAAGGCGGAGTAGGAAAAACCGCTCTTGGCGTAACTTTTGCAGCAGAACTTGCTAAACACGGGAAGACAGTAATCATTGATGCAGACCCTCAGGGAACAGCAACAAGCTGGTTCAATCCTGATGCTCTGGACTTTGATCTTGCCGACTATTTCTTCGGTCAGTGCAATTCAACACAGCTTGTACTTAAGACAAACGTAGAAAACCTGGACCTGGTTCCAACAGCAGGGGTTGGCGGACAGCTTAAAATGTATTCTGAAACAAAAGGGGTTTCTGACTACATGTGTTTCAAACGCCTTATTATGGACCTTTCAAAAATGGGCTATGAATACTGTGTAATTGATCTTTCTCCGGCCTTCGGCACCTTTGAAAAGAACGCCCTGGAAGCTTCTGATGAAGCCATCACACCAATTATCCCGGATCCTAACGGAATTGACGGTCTTCAGATCTTTATTAACCGTCTGCAGGAAGCAAAACAGATGGATATGTCTGAAAAACCTGCTTACAAGAAGATTGTCATCAACCAGCACAACAAAAGCATTGCAATGCATGTTACCTACACTGACATGATTATCAAAAGCCTTTCTGCAAACTATCAGATTTACAAAGTACCTGTAGACCAGGCTTTTTCAAAAAGCCGTGCCGCAAACGTTCCTATTCAGGAATTCAAAGATACAAAAGCTGAAACTTTGAATGTCGTACAGCAGATAATTTCTGATATTATAAAGAAATAGGGTAGGGAAAATAAAAATGGCAGTTTCAAAAAAATCAACTACTATTCCGGTAAACATGGGAGACACATTTGCTTCCCTGAATAATGCAGCTGCGGCAGCACCTATAAATCCACAGCCTGTTCAGGTTCAGCAGCAGGTACCGGTACAGCAGATTCCTGTTCAACAGACTCCTGTTCAGATTCAGCCTGCACAATTCACACAGCAGCCTGTTTCTTCAGTAAAATCTGACGGTATCCCGACTGTAGAAATGGTTGAAAGCGCCGCTCAGCGCCAGGAACCAAAACCTGTATCAAATTCAACTGAAAAAACCATGATTTCCCTGCGCCTTCTGAAGAATGACAAGGAAAAATTCCAGGAATTCTTCAAAGCCCACGGACTTTCATTTACTGACGGTCTTTATATGGCTGCAGATTTTATTGAACGCGAAGTTGAAAACGGACGTCTCCAGTTGTCAAAATCAGGGATTCAATACAAATAATATACATTGCAATATATTTTGTATATCTAATGTATATATTTCATAATATAAGGCCATAAAATGTCAGAAAACGAAAATACAGAAAACGAAAGCAAATTTTTCAAGTTCCCTAACGGTGCTCCTTCAAACCAGATGATGAATGCCGTAACACATGCAGGAAATCTTGATGAATTTGCACACCGCATAGAAGCAAACTCTCATTCAACCCAGCTGGATTTTTATGAAGACAAGAACAACAAAATGTCCCAGAAAGTTGTTTACAACACAGACAATACAGAAACAACTATCACTCTGGACAATGTTGATCTTTTCTCCAAATCAAAAAAACCGGTCAAAAAAATATTAACATATACCCTGGTAAAACTGAGCCAGGCAAATATCTATGAAAACCCTTCAGATGACATCAAGCTGTCATTTCCTCTGCAGGATCTTGTAGATCTTGGTTCGTACAGTTCTCCGGCAACTGCACGTCAGGCTTTTAACCAGGCTATGAACCCTTTAACCTCAATAAAAGTTTCAGCCATCTTAAAAGACCGGAAAGAACAGCATGCCGTTACAGATAACAAAATTGAAGTTCTGTTTACTGGTGCTGAAATCAAAAAAGGTATCGTAAACATCTACCTGAATAAACGCGTAAACTGGCAGCTTTTTGCCCTCCAGTATTTTTCACTGCTTCCAAAAACTTATTTCAGTCTCAGTGACAATGCCGCCGACTGTCTCTTGAATCTTTCCATCCTTGCAAGAAAACGTATTTCTGATATCAAGAAAAACGGATATTTCAATCTTGGATTCAGAACCATTCAGACAATCCTTGATCTGCCTGATGAAAACAAAACAAAGAATCCTGGCCGTGACATAAAAGAAGCCATCCTCAACGCTCTGGAAGAAATCAACAGAACAAACGAAGATGATCTTCACATTGAACCTGTATTCAATCCTAACGGAAATATTATCCAGTTCCTGGATGACGGATATGCAAAAATCACTTTGCGAAACCAGTTTGAAAACTATTTCCTTGAACTTGCTGACCGTAAAAATGCAAAAATTGAACAGACAATGAAAAAACGTGAAGAGCTGAAAGACAGAGCAAGGGTAAAAGCTCTTGCCGACAAAATGAAAGAAAACAATATCCAGTAATACTTTTTTATAAAAAAGTTATATTTTACGTGGGAACCGGAAACAGACTGTATGAATTTAGATACATTCTGATTCCGGTTTTTCTTTGCAAAAAAAGTATATTTCAGGTGGGAAAAAGATATATTTTACGTGGATAAAATCAAAAAAAGTTATATTTTACGTGGGATAATTATACCTTATTTTATTGTATTATAAAGAAATAGCTTGGTGTATAAATTTCCATACACCAGTTTTATCTATATATCAGCAAATAACCAAAAAAGTTATATTTTACGTGGAACTCCCACGTAAAATATAACAAATTAGAGAAATAAGGTCCGAAAACCCCATTTTTAAGCATTTTTTCAGAAGAAAATCTCCAAATAAAAATTCTTGAGAATTCGAAATCTCTAAAAATCATATTTTACGTGGAAGAAAAAGCACAAAATTTATATTCAGGGTGGGAAAAAATATATTCCGCGTGGAAGAAGATATATTTCTCGTGGCAAAAGTTATATTCTACGTGGGAAATTGGTTTTGTAATTTGTTATATTATAAAGAATTATGAAAATGTAAAAAATCCTAATTGCAATTATATTGCAGTTAACTGCTTTTATACACACCAGGGGGGCGGCGGTCAAGCCCGCCCCCCGCTGGTGTCTTTCTCGTGGGGAAATTAATATTTCAAGTGGGAAATTTTATATTTCAGGTGGAATTTTTTATATTTTACGTGGGAAGTCAGTTTTGTAATTATTGATATTATAAAGAAATAGGAACTGTCTGAAAATCCTAAGAGCTATTATATAGCTTTTAAAGAGCTTCTAAAGCAAAAGTGAAGGTGAATTGCAAATTCACCGAATCACAAATATGATGAAAACACATCTAAAAAATATTCAATTGGAATCAGGGTGGGGACCATATGAATCCAGAAGAATCTAAACAGGCAGCAAAAGCCGGGCTGGGAACTTGGCTTACTGCATGTGGAATCAATATATCAAAAAATTTTTCTTGTTTAAATCCAGAACATGAGGATCATAATCCCAGTATGTCTTTTGACCAGAGACGTAATCGCTGTCACTGTTTTTCGTGTGGTGCAGATTATGACATATTTGACGTGGCACAAATACAGACAGGCCTTTCGGGAAAAGATCTTTTTGATCATGTTTACCGCTTTCTTGGTATCCACGTAGAATATAACTCTCGAAATTCAAATATAGAAAATACATCTGAAAAAGTTATATTTAACGTGGAAAAATCTGAACAGAATATAAATCAGTCTGAAAAAACTGAATCTCTGGAATCTTTCTTTGCCGTCTGCCATGCAGCTGTAGGAAAAACTGATTACTGGGCAAGACGCGGTTTAAGCAGAGCTCTTGTTGATGCTTTCAATCTTGGCTTTTGGGAAGAAAAGAACCGTTTTGTTATTCCTACAGGAAAAGCAAGTTATAATGCCCGTGCTATTGGGGAAGTAGACAAGAAATTCCGGTATCTGAAACCAAAAGGAACATATGAACTTTTTAATCTCCGTGCCATTGATTCAGTTAATGAACCGTTTTTTGTAGTAGAAGGGGAATTTGATGCCCTTTCAGTAATGGAAGCGGGTGGTAAGGCATGTGCTCTTGGTTCCAGCGGAAGCATGAAATTTCTGGAATATGTGAAGCATAACAGACCAAAATATCCTTTGATTTTAGCCCTGGATAATGATGAAGCGGGCAGGGAAGGGAGTCGTAAGCTTGGTGAAGAGCTGGAAAAACTTGGAATTGAATATGCAGAAATCAGCATTACAGGTGACTGTAAAGATGCAAATGAACTTTTAGTAAAAGACCGGAATGCACTGATTCAGAATGTAAAAGGTGCAAAAGAAAATGTTCTTGCAATAATTGAACAGCAGAAGAATCAGGAACTGGAAGAATATAAGGCAACATCGGCGGCATATGGTCTTGCAGACTTTATTCAGGACATTGAAGCCCGTTTTAATAAAGACAGCATTTCCACTGGTTTTAAAAAGGTAAATGAAATTCTGGACGGTGGATTTTATCCGGGCCTTTATATTATCGGGGCAGTTTCCAGTCTTGGTAAAACAACATTTGCCCTTCAGATTGCTGATAATGCAGCAAAAAACGGACAGGATGTTATTATTTTCAGTCTTGAAATGGGTAAACAGGAACTTACAGCTAAATCTCTGAGCCGTCTTTCGTTTATGCGTGCAAAGAACTGGGATCTTGAAATCAGTAATGCAACAACAACCCGAAATCTTTTGAACGGAAACTGTCTGAAAACAAAAAGACAGGCTGAGTACATGAATGAAGTTCTTAAAGATTATGCAGCATATGCAGGAAATCTTTATTATCACATAGGAATTGGTGATATCGGTGTTGAAAAAATAAAGGATGTAATTGCAAAGCATATTCGTGTTACAGGAAAAAAGCCTCTTGTAATAATTGATTACCTCCAGATTCTGGCACCTTTTGATATCCGGGCGACAGATAAACAGAATACAGATAAAGCTGTTGTAGAGCTTAAAAGGGCAAGCCGCGATTATGATGTTCCAGTTTTTGCTATTTCAAGTTTTAACCGTGAAAACTATACATCACCTGTAAATATTGCATCATTTAAGGAATCTGGGGCAATTGAATATACTAGTGATATTCTTCTGGCTCTTCAGTTCAAGGGAATGGATTTTCAGAAAACTCCGGACGGAAGATTTGAAGACGAAAAATCGCGAGCGGCAAGAATTATGGCTTTGCGGCAGGAACAGGAAAAAGCTGCTGAAGTTCCGGGTAAAATGCAGAATCTGCAGCTGAAAATTTTGAAAAATCGAAACGGACGAAAAGGCAGTGTTGATCTGGATTTCTGTCCTATGTTCAATTATTTTGAAGAACCAAAGGAAAAAATCAGCGAGTGGGTTAAAAAATAGGTATCTTCTATAGAGATATGATTATGACTGATACTTTGATTGGAACAAGCGGTTTTGATTATCCCGAATGGAAAGGTGTTTTTTATCCTGCAGATCTGAAAAGGCAGGAATTTCTGGAATATTATTCCACTCAGTTTAATGCTCTGGAAATAAATAATACTTTTTACAGTATGCCTGATTCCATGCGGCTCAGGAATTTTTATGAACGGACTGAAGGCAGACTTCAGTTCAGTATAAAGGCAAACAGAAGTCTTACACACGAAATAGAAAAAGAATGGAAAAAAACTGCAGAAACTTTCAGTTTTAATATTCTGCCCTTGCTTCAGAAAGAGGCATTAAGTTCAGTTTTGTTTCAGTTTCCGCAAAGTTTTCATTACACGCCGGAAAACCGTTTTTATCTTGCAGATTTAATAAAAGAATTTGACGGATATCCTGTTTGCGTGGAATTCCGGCATAAGGACTGGATAAAGGAAAGTGTTTTTGAAGGTCTTGAAAAGCGGAAAGTGAGCATTGTTTTTTGTGATATGCCTCAGCTAAAATATCTGCCTGACGGAACAGCCTGCAGAACGCCGTTTATAGGACCTTCGGCTTATTTAAGAATGCACGGGCGGAACAGCGGCGCCTGGTATGACAGCGGGGACACACCGAACGGAAGCGGCCGTTATGATTATTTTTATTCGGAAGAGGAGCTTGAAAGCTTTGTTCCTGTAATTCAGGCAGCTCAAGGGGAGGGGAAAAAGGTTCAGGCTTATTTTAATAATCATCCTCGTGGAAGTGGTGCAAAAAATGCAGCCCAGTTAAAAGACATTCTGGATAAGATAATAAAATTAAAGTCTTAATATGATATAATCAGGAAAGGGAGAAAAGCATGGCAATTCAGATTTTTGGTACAAATAAAAACTTTGATGTAAAAAAAGCAGAACGCTGGTTCGCAGAAAGACGTATTCAGGTACAGAAAGTAGATTTAAAAGAAAAAGGGATTTCAAAAGGGGAACTTGAAAGCGTTATTTCACTTCTTTCTAAAAAAGCTGGAAGCCGGGACGCAGCACTTGAACTGATTGTAGATAAAAAAAGCAAGGATTATGCAAGTTTCGCATACCTTGATGACAGTGATAAGTTTGAAAAGATTCTGGAAAATCCTATGCTTCTGGTTCAGCCTGTTGTAAGAAACGGTAAAGAAGCCGCTACAGTAGGCTATGAACCTGACACATGGAAAAACTGGAATTAGTTTTTGATTTAGTCTTTTAACAGGCTGCAGGCAGCAAGACCGCCGCGGCCTGTTTCTTTCAGGTCGGGATGCATCATGTTTCCCACCCGTTTCATGGCGTCTATAATTTCATCTGACGGGATTTTTGATTTTATGCCTGCAAGAGCCATATCTGCAGCGCTTACCGCATTTACAGCACCGATTACATTTCTTTTTACACAAGGCACTTCAACAAGGCCCGAAACAGGGTCACAGACAAGTCCGAGAAGGTTTTTAAGGGCGAGACCAGCTGCTGTAATAATCTGTTCTGTTGAACCGCCATTAAGATAAACTAAAGTTCCTGCCGCCATGCTGGAAGCGGCACCAATTTCAGCCTGACATCCGCCTTCGGCACCTGCAATAGAAGCTCTGGAAGCAATGACACTTCCGATTCCCGCACTTACAAAAAGCCCCTTAATAATTTCGTCCTCGGAATATTTTTTTTCAAGGAAAAGGGGAATAAGAACGGCGGGAATAACGCCACAGGAACCAGCGGTTGGAGATGCTACAATGCGCTTCATGCAGGCATTTGATTCACCCATTTTTAAGGCTACAGAGATTACTTCTGAAATGTAAGGGCCGGAAAGGGCGTTTCCGCTTTGAGCCCATTTTTCTGCAAGGGCTCCGTTACCGCCCGAAAGCCCGCTGCGCGATTTTAAGTCAGGATCATAGGAATTGTAGGAATCTACCATGGCATTCCACATGGAGCGCATTTTTGCAGTGACTTCTTCTTTTGTGGTGTCACGGTCTTTTGTTTCCATTAAAAGGACTGCATTCGGAAAATCAACATTTTCCTGTTTGCAGAACGCAGAGATTTCAGAAAAAGATTCAAACATGCAGGTCCTCCGGTTTTATAAAAGGGCATTACAGAGCGTTACTTTTATAATGCCGTCGTATTTTTCTATCTGGGCAATAATTTCTTTTGGGATTTCTTCATCACTTTCAATAACCATTACCGCATAGCCGCCTTTCTGGTTTCGGAAAAGCTGCATGGAAGCAATATTGATTTTGTTGAAGTGGAAAAGGCTTGTTACGGCGGCAACGTGACCGCTCTGGTCGTAGTTATGAACGATGAGAGTTGGTTTTTCGCCTGTAAAATTTACATCGATGCCGTCGATTTTGTTTATCATGATGCGCCCGCCGCCAATGGATGAAGCCTGAACTGAAAGTTCTCTTCCGTTGATTCCGGTCAGTTCGATTATTGCTGTGTTGGGGTGGGCGTCAAAAAGTTCTTTCTGACTGAAGGAAAAGTCCAGGCCCGCATCTTTTGCAAGGTCTAAACTTTGGGGAATGCGGAGGTCATGGGTCTGAAAACCTAAAAGACCTGCAATAAGGGCGCAGTCGGTACCGTGGCCGTGACCTGTTGCCGCAAAAGAGCCGCATAAGGTGATGCGGGCTTTGACCGGGTCTTCGTGAAGAAGTTCCCGGCACATAAGACCTATGCGCACTGCTCCTGCAGTGTGCGAGGAGGAAGGCCCGACCATAACGGGCCCGAGAATATCAAAGATGGACGACATATTTCCTCCTGGAGTTTATTTTGGGCGATACGACACCTTTGGGGGCGATGGGGCTGTCCTAGAGTGAAGTTCATGGTGTCATTCCGAACTAGTTTCGGAATCTCTACACAATATGCAGTGTAGATGCTGAATCAAGTTCAGCATGACAGAACTTATTGGACAGCCTTTTACTAGTTGATTACGCTTACCGGTTTTCCTGCGAGATAAGCCTTGAAGTTATCGATGGCCATGGTGCAGGCACGGATGCGGGACTCTTTTGTAAGCCATGCAATGTGAGCTGTAATCAAAGTTTTGTCTGTGTGGAAAAGGCTGTGGTCTCCAACAGGCGGTTCGCTTCTCATAACATCAAGTCCGGCACCGAATACTTTTCCTGAGTCCAGGGCTGCCTGAAGGTCTTCTTCAACAATGAGTCCTCCGCGGGCTGTGTTGATAAGGATTACACCGTCCTTCATTTTGTCAAAAGCTTCTTTATTGAAGGTGTCTGCAGTTTCTGTTGTAAATGGTGCGTGGATTGAAATTACGTCACTTTCTTTGAGCATAGTGTCAAAATCTACCTGGCGGATAAAGTCATACTTGCTGCCTTCTTTTTTGTGGCGGCTGTAAGAAATAACGTTCATGCCAAAGCCGTATGCCATGCGGGCAAAGGCGTAACCAATGGCGCCAAGACCGAAAATACCGCAGGTTTTTCCGTAAAGTTCAATTTGAGGTGTCTGAACGCGGCCGTAATCCATCTGGTTTTCGAGTTTTGTCCAGTCTGTTTTTTTGTATGCAACAGAATGCTGGGAAACGTGATGGCATACTTCCATGAGCATTGCCCAGGCGTATTCTGCAATTGTCTGTGCACCGTAAATGGTGTTTGTAATAGTGATTCCCAGGCGGCGGGTCATTTCTACATCGAACTGGCCGAACCCGTGGCCAAGAGTTGCTATGTATTTAAGGTTCGGGTGATGGCTTAAGAATTCTTCATTAATAACTTTATCATTTATCCAGATACCGAAAACAACGTCGGAATCGCCGATAAGTTCGTGAAGTTCTTCCGGCTGCGGGTATCCTGAAGGATATTTGATTTCAAGTTCAACTCCCGGGATTTCTATAAGCTTAATCCAGTAAGAGGAAAGCTCCTCTTTTGTAAGATCAGGCTGGATAATTGCTTCCTGTATAACTGTAACTTTCATTTTTGTACCTCCGGTTTATCTGGAATTTCATTTTTGTAATATAAATAGTGTTTTTGTGAAGCTTCCGTCAATTTAATTCTGAACAAAAAACCGCAGGTTCTTTTGTAGAAACTCCAAAGGATATTTATAGGCGAAAAATCCGTATTCATTTATAAATAAGTCAACATAAATAAACGGGATAGGACAAAGGCAAAGGCGCCTGGTAAATGAACCAGATGTCTTTGCCTTTTTTTTACCCATTTAGGAGGAATCATGATCAAGTATGTACTGAAACGACTGGGAATCGGATTGCTGACGCTTTTTGTTCTTGTTGCAATCACTTTTTCCATGACAAAACTTATGCCGGGAAGTCCTCTTCAGTCTAAAAATATTTCAGGGGAAACACTGGCAAGAATGGAAGCGAGATACGGCCTGGATAAACCTGTTGTTACACAGTTTTTTATCTATTGTAAAAACATTCTGAAAGGTGATTTCGGAACTTCATATAAAAAGATTGGTGTTGAAGTAAAGGATATCATCAAGGATTCCATGAAACCAACAATCAGCCTTGGACTGGTAACTTTCCTTCTGGTTCTGGTTGTGGGAGTTACAGCGGGAATCCTTATGGCAAAGGCAAAATCCAATTTTGCAAAAGGTGCCTGGCTTACGGGTCTTACACTGGGCGTAAGTATTCCGAACTTTATTGTGGCACTTCTGATCATGATTCTGTTCGGGGTTGTGCTTCAGTGGTTCCCGATTATCGGCCTTGATACACCAAAGCACTATGTTCTGCCTGCCATAGCAATGGGGCTTTACCCTATTTCGGCAGTAGCAAGACTTACACAGTCCAGTTACGAAGAAGTAATTCGTCAGGACTACATCATCATGGCAAGAGCAAAAGGAATCAGTAAAGGAACAATCCTTTTCCGCCATGTTCTTAAAAACGTAATGCTTCCTGTAATTACTTATATGGGACCAATGGTAGCTTTCCTTCTGACAGGAAGCGTAACTATAGAAAAGATTTTTACAATTCCGGGACTTGGCCGTGAGTTTACAAACGCAATCATGAACCACGACTACACCGTTGTAATGGGAATCACAATCTTTATGGGTGCTGTGATTATTATCTGTAACCTTCTGGCAGACGTTATCTGTGCCATTGTGGATCCAAGAATCCGCCTGGCAAAGAAATAATGCGGAAGAATGCCGGAAGATATACGGAGGAAATAAATATGGAAATTAGTGAAATTGATATGAAAGATGAAGGCTTGTGGCGAAAGCTTGATAAGTCGGAAAAGAACGATGAGTTCATCGCCATTGAAAGCAAGACTTTCTTTAAGTCTGTGGTACAGGATTTCTTTTCCAACAAGCGTGCCATGGTTGGTCTTGTAATTCTTCTGATTGTAGTCTGCATGGCTGTATTCGGGCCATGGTTCTGCAAGACTTCTTACGAAGTTCAGGATCTGGCACACAGAAACGCCGGTCCAAGCCTGAAGCACTTTTTTGGTACTGACAAAATGGGACGCGATATTTTTGTCCGCATCCTCTACGGTGCCAGAATCAGTTTGAGCGTAGGTTTTATGGCTGCCCTGGTAAACCTTGTTGTTGGAACAATCTACGGTGGTATTGCAGGTTACGTAGGCGGAAAAGTTGATAACGTGATGATGCGTTTTGTAGACATCATTTATTCGGTTCCCGGTATGCTTTACATCGTTCTGATCATGCTGTGGCTTGGAGCTGGGGTTGGTTCAATCATGCTTGGTATTTCCATTACCTGTTGGATTGATATGGCACGAATTGTAAG
>JAKSTN010000026.1 GCA_024402535.1 Treponema sp. | reverse complement strand
CTTACGGTGGTTTCTTAAGAAAATCTGATATAATGTACTTATGCAGAATATAAAGCTTCTTTATCACTATACAGACTTTAATGCCATGCGGGGGATTATTTCCAACGGAGAAATCTGGCTCTGGAATCTTCGCAGAATGAATGACAGTCAGGAAATGCAGTATTTTATCAAGCAGCTGAAAAGAGCAGTAAAGAATCAACTGCCAGAAGAACTGTATTCAAAAACTGATGCTCTTTTTGATGAAAATCTGAAAGATTTTAATTCTCTTTCAAGTTATGCAAGCTGTTTCAGCGAATATTCAGATGATGCTGCTCAATGGGCTCGTTACGGTAAAAATGGTATGGGAGTCTGCATTGCTTTTGACAAAGAGATGCTTGCAAAAATCGGGGAAGAAAGCCATACACCTTTATGTCAGGTGAATTACGCGTCAAATGTTGAAGAGCTGGAAGTTGTAAAAGAATTGTCTGATTTGATAAAAAATCTAAAGGATGATTTTGTGACTGAAGACAAAGAGAAAATCCGGGAACTTTTTCACAGTCTTGTTAACAGTTCGCCTTTATTTAAGCATCCTTCGTTTATAAGCGAAAAAGAATACAGAATAGTAACTTTGCCAACAGAAAAGGAATACCTTGGAAAACCTCATTTTTTTATAGAAGAAACGAATATAAAAAAATATTTCATTCTGAATCTGAGGGATGTGTGTAAAAAACTTGGTTTTGAATATGTGGAGCTTTTCAAAGAAATTTGTATCGGACCCCAGGCTCTGGTTACGAAAGAAATTCTTTCCGATTATTTTGAATCTGAAGGGGTTGGAAAACTTTCAGATAAGATAAAATATTCTGAATGTCCGTTACGAAGGTTCTGAAAAAAAAACGCCGTCCCGAATGGGACGGCGTTCCTGCCTGCGAGCTACCGCTGGTGTACCTTCTGCACCGTTTCGCTACCGCAGGGGGTCCTATTTACTCAAAAGGTTGTTCAGAGCCTTAACGAATGTTGCTGGTTCTTTCAGGTTCATGCCGGCAATGAGCATTGCCTGGTCCAGAAGAACTTCGGCAACGTCTGCAGCGTTTGAATCATCGTCCTTGAGTTTTGAAACGATCGGATGATCGGCATTAACTTCAAGAATTGGTTTAAGGTCAGGAGCGTCCTGTCCCATGGCGCGCATCATCTGCATCATCTGGTAACCAGGATCGTTTTCATCAATCACGATACAAGATGGGTTTTCGGCAGTAAGTGTTTTTGAAAGCTTAACTTCCTTAACGCGGTCACCAAGAACGTTCTTGATTTTTACCAGTGTTGCACCGAATTCCTGTTCTTTCTTTTCTGTTTCTTCTTTGTTGATTCCCAGGTCTTCGTCGCTTCCTGAACGGTTTACAGCCTTAAGTTCAAAGTCTTTGTATTTGCCTACAGTTGGCATAACAACATCGTCAATGTCGTCGCACATGATCAGAACTTCAAAGCCTTTTGCAACGTAAGCTTTAAGGAGCGGATTCTGGCGCAGGTTGTTTTCGTCGCTGCCTGAGATGTAGTAGATTGCTTTCTGTTCAGGCTTCATGCGCTGAACGTAATCTGCAAAGCTTGTGTAGTTGTCGTCGCCTGTTCCTGAAGCATCAGTTGATTTGAAGCGTACGATTTCTGAGATTTCTTCTTTGTTTTCCCAGTCGCCGTAGAGGCCTTCTTTCATCGGGCGGTTGTAGTTCTTTACGAACTTGTTCCATTTTTCAACTTTTGCTTTTTCGTCGTCAGACAGAGTTTTTGCAGTTCCGTCGTCGTTCTTTGCGTTCTTAAGTTTGTCTGCAGCTTCTCCCATTTTCTTGAATTCAGAAAGGAGTTTTTTTACAGACTGCTTTTTGATTGTTTCAAGGATTCTGTTCTGCTGCAGGATTTCACGGCTAACGTTCAGTGGAAGATCTTCCGAGTCGATGATACCGCGAACAAAGCGCAGGTAAGCAGGAAGAAGTTCGCGGTCGTCATCTGTAATGAATACGCGTTTAACGTAAAGTTTTACGCCGCTTTTGTAATCTGCCTGGTACATGTCGAATGGAGCTGCCTGTGGAATAAAGAACAGAGTTGTGTATTCCTGAGTTCCTTCTGCGTGTGTGTGAACGTAGTGGAGCGGATCCTGTCCGTCGTGTCCGATTGTCTTGTAGAATTCGTTGTAGTCTTCGGCTTTAAGTTCGCTCTTAGATTTTTTCCAGAGTGCTGAAGCAGAGTTTACCTGGTCTACTTTGTTTTCTGAAGATTCAACTTCGCCTTTGTCGTTGTATTTTTTTGATTCGTAGTGCAGGTAGATTGGGAAGGCGATATGGTCTGAATATTTTTTGATCAGTTCTTCAATCTTCCATCTTGAAGCATATTCTTTTGATTCGTCGTTCAGGTGGATTTCGATTGCAGAACCTGTAAGTTCAGCTTTGTCAAAACCGTACTGCTTTGCTTTTACTGAGTCAGCGGCAACTTCATCAATTTCGTAAGAGTTTGTACCGTCAGATGACCAGTGCATGATTTTTCCGTCGCCGGCAGCTTTGCGTGTGTAAACATCGATTTTTTTTGCAGCCATGAAAGCCGAGTAGAAACCAACACCGAACTGACCGATAAGGTTTGAGTTCTTGCTTGCGTCAGCTGTGAGCTGTTCCATGAAAGCTTTTGTTCCTGAGCGTGCAATTGTACCCAGGTTGTTGTTCAGGTCGTCTTCGCTCATACCGATTCCGGAATCCTGAACTGTGAGCACAGCGTCCTTTTCGTCAAAAGTGATGTCCAGACGTGGTTCAAATTTAATGTTTTTGTAAGCTTCGTCTGAAACTGTCAGATATTTAAGTTTGTCCAGAGCATCTGATCCGTTTGAAACAATTTCGCGCAGGAAGATGTCTTTGTTTGAATAAAGTGAATGAATAAGGAGTTTAAGAAGCTGGTTTACTTCTGTCTGAAATTCATGTTTTGCCATTAAATAGCCTCGAAAATAAGAAATTATATGTTTAAAAATAATGAAAAAATGGAAAAACGGCAAATAAAAAAAAATTGAAGATAAAACCATGGTATAATTTTTCTTAGAAAGGGGATTTCGTATGATTAAAAAGTTTTTTATCTGCTTTTCATTCTTTATGCTTTCATTTTTGATTTTTGCATCTTCAAAAACTCCGGTTATTGAAAGTGATATTTTCGATCAGGATTTGCCTGTATATGTGGGGCGTGAAAAGCTGAATCAGCGGCTGGAATCTGTGCGAAAAGAACGGGAACCTCTGGTGCTTGTTCTTGCAGGAGGTTCGGCCCGTGCTTATGCCCATATCGGGGTTCTCCGTGTTCTGGAACAGAACAATATTAAGCCTGATGTAATTGTTGCAAACAGTATGGGCGCCATAATCGGTATGCTTTATTCAGCAGGTTTCAGTCCTGATGATATTGAATACCTTATTACAAATCTGGATATAAATTCATTCTTTGATCTGGTTTTCCCGCTGCGCGGCGGAGCTCTGAATCAGCGATATTTCCGCGATGTTCTTATGCGCCTGTTTCCGGGAAAAACATTTGATCTGGAAGACTGTATCATTCCTGTCGTAATTCCTTGTGAAGATTTGATTTCCAAACGGCTTATTTATTTTTCAAGCGGAGATTTTTCAAAGATTATGACCGCAGCCTTTTCCATGGTTTTTACCATGGAACCTGTGGATTACGTAATTGACGATGGTGAGAATAAATATCGCGTAAAGCTTACAGATGCCGGAACTGTAGATATCGGACAGCTTGGTATTGCCATGGAGCTTTCGGATAATGTTCTTTTGTCTACAGCCTTTTATACTCCGGAAGTGAATCTTAATAACATAATTGTTGTTCTGAACAGAGCTTTTTCAATAGGAAAAGAACGTGTGGCGGTTCGGCAAATTCATGAAAATAATATTCCGTACATTCGTAACGAAGTTGAAAAATTTTCATTCATGGATTTCAGTCAGATAGAAAAAATTATCCGCGTGGGTGAAAAAAGCACGGAAGATTTTCTTAAAAATAATCCAGTGCCTGTAAGCGGCGGTTTTGATTACAGTGATCCGGAGTTTTCTGCTGTCAGAGAAATGCGAAGGCAGTCAGTCCGAAAAACACTTATGAGCCTGGATTATGGTGACAAGCCTGTTTCTAATGAATTTTATGCAGGCGTAAAAATCCGTCCGAATATTCCATTTATGGATGCTCCTCTTTTTGATCTGAATGAAAATTTTTCTGCAGGTGTTTACGGTTTTGCAGATTTGGGAAATTTTTATCTGCGGGGCGGTGCTTATGCCGGCGGAAATAATTTTGGTTGTGATGTTACGTTCAAAACAACCAATGATGCCGGTTTCGGATTTCTTACTATGGGTCAGTTGTTTATGGATTATGAAAAAAATCCAGGCTGGTATGGCGGACAGGAAATTTCGTTCAAGCAGTTTTTCCTTCCTGGATTTTATGTAAAGCCTTTTATTACCGGCGAACTTTCATCATTTGATTTATTCTGCAAGACTGGAATTGATATTGCATACAGTGGAAAAAGTTTTCAGATAAGAACTGTTCCTTACGGATATTATAGCCAGAATGTGAAAAACTTCGGAATTGAAGGTGAGAACTTTTCTGATAGTCTTGGATTTGGTGGAAATGCAAAGATCAATATTACGGCATTTCCTTTTATTGGATTCAGTTTAGGTGATTCAATTAAAGTTCAGAAAAACAGTAAAGGCATTTCTTTGGTTCAGAAAGATTTCTGGCGCGGAAATCTTCAGAATGTAAATGAGACGTTGAAAGGCTTTTCAAATCTTATTCAGGGAGAAATGTTCTTCTATAAAACAGATATGAGCGTTTCATTTATGGAATCTTTCCTTTTAGAAAAAACAAAAGTCGGTGCCTATTATGATATGGTCCTGACACAAAAATCAGACAAAGGAATCCATATGGCAACAGGTGCTTTTGCAGAAATTCAGTTTGCTTTTATGGGATTATACAAGATGAATTTTATGGGTTACGGCGGATGGGATTTTTCTGCTGTAAAACCTGTCTTCGGACTTTCTCTTAAAGAAAGCTGGTAAAGCCGGAATCTTGTTTACTTTGTTTCTTTTGTATCAATGCTTTTACCAAAAACAATGAATCTGTCGTACAGATATTCAAGAACAAAATTGCAGAGCATATTTAAGACTGTGACTATGAAGTCATTTAATCCCACTGTTTCTGCCAGGTAGTTACCGCCGATTGTTGATGCGGGTGTGAAAACTGCGTAGAAGAGGGCAACCTTAAGCATTGCGACAGGAATATTGTTTGCCGATTTGAAAGTGAACTCACGGTTCAGTGTAAAATTCCAGACTACAGATAAAACAAGGGCTATGAGATAATTCGGCCAGTATGGCCATGGGGTGAGCCATTCAAGGAGCGCGAAGACGGCCATTTCGATAAGGCCTGCTGAAATTGAAAAAAAAGTGAATTTTACGGCTCTGATGATTTCTTTCTTTTTTGCGTCTGTCATATTGTTTAAATATAGTGCTATAATCAGATTATGACCATCACATTAAAGAACCTGACAAAACGTTTCCCAAGCCGTGGGAAAGATAAATCCGAAGTAATTGCAGTTGATAATTTTGATTTTGAAATTCCTGATGGAAAACTGATAGCACTTCTGGGACCAAGCGGATGTGGAAAATCGACAACTCTTTACATGATTGCAGGTCTTCTTGAACCGACAGAAGGAAAAATCTTTTTTGGTGAAAATGATGTGACAAAAGTCCCGACAGAAAACCGCGGGGTTGGACTTGTGTTCCAGAACTACGCTTTGTATCCGCATCTTTCTGTAGCACAGAATATTGCTTTCCCTCTGGAAAACTTAAAAGGGAAGGAAAAACTTTCAAAAGAAGAAATCAAGAACAGGGTAGAAGAAGCTGCCCGCGTTGTTCAGATAGAAAAATTTCTTGAACGAAAACCAAAGGAGCTTTCAGGCGGTCAGCAGCAGCGTGTTGCAATTGCCCGTGCTCTTGTAAAACGCCCGCCGGTGCTGCTGCTTGATGAACCTCTTTCAAACCTGGACGCACGTCTTCGCCTTCAGACACGGGAAGAACTCCGCCGTATTCAAAAAGAAACCGGAATCACTACAATTTTTGTTACTCACGACCAGGACGAAGCTATGAGCATTTCCGACATGATTGTTGTGATGAAAGACGGCGCAGTTCAGCAGATTGGAAAGCCTCAGGAAGTTTATGATAATCCTGCAAATCTGTTCGTTGCAAAGTTCCTTGGAACTCCTCCAGTAAATGTTTTGCGGACTGAAAAAAACGGAAAAAAATGTTTCATGGCAATAAGACCTGAAGCTTTTATTGTTAATGAAACAACTTCCCAGAAAATGACTTTTACTTTGGAACGGGTTGAAACTCAAGGACGAGATACAACACTCCTTTTAAAACATCCTGACTCTGAAAGCGGCACTATCCGCGCCATTGTTGATTCAGATGATGCAAAAAATCTTGAGCCTGGAGAAATCACTTTGGGCTTAAAAGAAAATAAAGTTTACTGGTTCAGCGAAGAGGGAGAAAGACTTTAGTCTATGAAAAAGCTTAGCTTGAAAATTTGTTCTTCAACTTTTCTGATTTCATCACTTTTTATTATTTCAGGGCTTTCTTCCTGTAAAGGAAAAACTGAAGAGTCAGCAAATCAGACAACTGTGCCTGTAACCGAAGTAACTGATTTTGAAATTCCTGATTCCTTAGATTTGTTCGAAGAACAGCTTCTTCCTTCTGTTGTGCTTTCGCCAAATGCCGGGCTTAATGTTCTTGGCCGGGACAACCAGATGCATAAGATGAAATCTCTTTCCCGTGGAAACGCCTTTGAAACCGTTCAGGTGAATGGAGCCGTCAGAACCCTGAACCTTTATGATGAAAAAGAAAATGCAGAAACTTATATTCATGCCGTTTCTGATAATGTGGATTTCTGGATTTATAAAAATTATGTGGCAGAGAATGCTCTTCCTGCAATTATTGTAGAAGAAACTAAAGGTTTAAAATTTGGTCAGATTGTTGCACTTGGACTTGAAAAAGTCGAAGCTGATAAAACTGTTGAAGATGAAAATTCAAAAGCTGTGGTTTATTACTTTGACAAAAAGCAGGACAAAGTCTGCAGTATGATGATGGATCAAGACAAAGTCAGCACCTATAAAGATGATGTTGAAATGGCTGCCATTATTGAAAAGCTTCGCGTAACGGCAAGGGCAACTCCGAGAAACGAACTTTTTTTGCGTGCTGAGAAACTGAACCCGAGCCCGGCCATGAAAAAAGTCCTGGAAGGCGAGAAGACCGAAAAACTTTCCTACGATTATCAGGAAGTTTTGAAAAGTATGCCGGGCTCACGCTACATCGTAAACGTTGGCGAACTGAATACTGTGGATCAAAGCAAAGATCCGTTCAAAAACTAGAAGGTTTAAGGAGAAAATCATGCTTGATAAAAATAATCCCAAAGGCTGGCTTTATCTTATTCCCGCATTTTTATTCATGGCAGTGTTCATGATTTATCCGCTCTTTGACGTTTTTGTTTATTCTTTTGAAGAAGGCTACAATTTTGCAAGCCAGAGTTTTTTCGGAACAGGGCTTTACAACTACAAGTACGTTCTTCACGATCCGTATTTTCTTAAAGCCGTAAAAAATACATTTATCCTTGTAATTATCACAGTGCCTGTTTCTACAGGGCTTTCACTTCTCATTGCTCTGGGATTAAGTTCCATTCCAAAACTTAAAGAAACTTTCCAGACAATTTATTTTCTGCCTTACGTTACAAATACACTTGCCGTTGGCCTTGTATTCATGATTCTTTTCAAGAAGACAGCTTACAGTGACGGCCTTGTAAATATGCTCATTCATCTGTTCGGTGGAAAGGGAGTTGATTTTATAGACGGGCCTTACTGGGCAAAAATGTTTGTTCTGTGTTTTTATACAGTGTGGATTGTAATGCCATTTAAAATCCTGATTTTAACTTCGGCTTTGGCAAGTGTGAATCCGCAGTATTATCAGGCAGCCCGTGTAGACGGTACCAGCCGCAGCCGCATGTTCTGGCGCATCACACTTCCAATGATTTCTCCGTCGGTTTCATATTTAATCATCACAGGATTCATCGGGGCATTCAAAGCTTATGCCGACGCTGTTGCACTTTTCGGCACAAACCTGAACGCCGCAGACATGAACACAATCGTTGGTTACATTTACGATATGCTTTACGGAAATTCCGGCGGTTATCCAAGCTATGCATCCGCTGCGGCCATAATTCTTTTTGCTATTGTTCTGACAATTACAGTAATTAATCTGATGGTGAGTCGGAAGAAGACTTTCTACGCCTGATAATTTTTTCCAGTTTTCCTTTCAGGCTCTGGTTTTTCTTTTCAAGCTGTTCCATTTTCTTTTCCAGTCTTTCCATCTTCTTTTCAAGTCTGGATGCCGATTTAGAATCTTCTTTTCTGATTTCAGCAAGAATTTTTTCACGGCGTTCCTTAACCTGTTTTGCAAGTTCACTGTCCGTGTTGCCTTTTGCCATTTCAAGTTCTGCAATGCGAAGTTCAAAAACTTGCAGAATCAATTCTTCGTCGTAGGATGAAATGCCGTTCCAGATTCCTGACTCTTTAATCATTTTTGAAACATCATCGTTTCCACTTTCATCAAGATGCGAAACCATATTCTGAACGTATTCTTCAATCTGCTTCTGTGCATCTTTTCCGAAAGCCCATTCGAATTCGCGAAGCAGGTTTTCCTGGAATTCAGGTTCTTCAACGACGGTTTCATTTTCCTTCAGTTCAATTTCGTAAGGCTTTTTCATGCCAATGTCGTGAAGGGCAACAGACATTTTTCGGCGAACGCCGCCTTCTTCGATTATGTAGCCAAGTCCAAGACTTCTAAGTTCATCATTTAATTTCTGTTCATGTTCAGTCAGATAGAATTTGATTCCACGCTCTTTCAGAGACTTCCATAAAAACTCTAGGCTTTCACATGCCGTAATATCAAGCGCCCCGATTCCCGAAGCATCAACGATGACAGCTTTTGTGTCGGGCTTGATTGCATTTTCAATATCACTTTTGAACTGTTCGATATTTGCAAAAAACAAGTTTCCCCGGAAGCGGTAAATAACAACGCCTTTCACAGGACGGGCTGCCGGGAAAAAATCAAGGCTGAAAAATCCGCCGCGGCCTGGAATGCACCCAAGGAAACTTCTTGGCGGTAAAGATTCTTTGATGATAACGTTGAGGAACGAAAGCAGAACTCCAAAGAATACGCCGATGATTGTTCCAAAAATTAAAACAGCAATCATGGCGGCAATGAAAATCATGAACTCCTGATGGTCGTATGTGCGGAGTTTTTTTGCCGTGTCTATTTCTACGGCGCCCCAGAGAGCCGTAATGACGATTGCGGTCAGAACTGGAACCGGTAAGTATTTTATGAAACCTGTTCCGAAAAGCAGGATGACAAGAAGAATTAAAGATGCAAAAATTTGAGTCATCTGACTTTTGCCGCGGAACTGCTGGTTCATGCTTGTTCGTGAAACGCTTCCGTTTACAGGACAGCTTCCAAGAAAACAAGAAACAATGTTTGCGGCAGAATAGGAAAGAATTTCCGTATTGTCCGAAAGTTTATAACGGTTCTTCATGGCATAACCGTTGGCAGCAAGAAGTGTTTCCGCAGTAATTACAAGGGCAATTGAAAAGCCGCCTTTGATGCAGTCAAAAACCGGAACGGCAGAAAAATCTGGGAGAAGGATTTTTGGAAAACCGCCCTGAACTTCCGGCAGAGTGTTAATTCCGGCTTTTGTGAAAAGCTGGAACTTCCATTCAAGTGCTGCAGACAAAAGCATGATTACAACTGAAAGTGGAAATTTAGGAAAAAGTTTTTTGCAGCCTAAAATCAGAATGATGGAAAGAATGCCTGTTCCAAGAGCCCAAGGGTTAAAAGTGTGAAGGGCTTCATGGTAAATGTGAGGCAACAGTTCAAAAATCTCACCTGTTCCGGCGTTTCCTCCGAAAAGCTTTGGAATCTGCATAAGAATGATTGTGATACAGATGCCGCTTACGAATCCGCCAAGAACCGGGGTTGAAACATATTTTTTAAGTTTGCCGAAACGGCAGAGGGCAAAAATCAAAAGAAAGATTCCCGTAAAAAATGTGAACAATGGTACAGCCGCTAAAGCTTCCTGTGAGCCGGCAGCTATCCCCAGTGTAGAAAGTTCAGCCCCAACCAACGCTGCCGGCGCCGCATCAACTCCGAAAATGTACTGCGGACTTGAAGTCATAAACGCAAAAACAAGAACCGGCAGAATGGAACTGTAAAGCCCGTAAACAGGCGGAAGTCCCGCAATCTGGGCGTATCCCATGGAGATAGGGATTGAAACCAGGGCGATAATGAAGCCCGAAAGAGCATCATCTTTTATGGTTTTAGGAGAAAAAGTTTTAAGGCCGCCAAGTATTTTCGGAAATGTCATAACTGGAATTCTACTTTATAAAGAACGATTTAACAAATATAATAAAAAATATGAAAAATACGCGGGCTCATGTATTTAATATTTTTTTATACATCCTTTTAGGCGTGTGGGCGCTTTTTGTTCTGTTTCCTTTTTACTGGATGATTCTTTCTTCGGTAAAAACTTACAGCGCCTATACTTCAGAATATGTCCCCAAATTTTTTACTCTGCATCCAACCTTTCAAAATTATGTGGATGCGTTTACCGCAGTTAATCTTTCCCGCTATCTTTTGAATACATTGATTTTCACAGTGGTGACTACACTGCTTATGATTCTGGTAATTGTGCTGGCAGCCTATGGTTTTGCCCGTTTGAATTTCCGGGGCAAGAATCTGGTGTTCACAATTTTTCTTTCCATGATGATGATTCCAAATGAACTTCTGATCATCACAAATTACGTTACCATTACAAATATGAATCTGCGTAATACATTTCTGGGGCTTATTCTTCCAAGTGTTACTTCGGTTTTTTATATCTATTTATTGAAAGAAAACTTTGAACAGGTTCCTGATGAACTTTATTATGCGGCAAAAGTGGACGGCACTTCCGATTTCAAATATATGTGGAAAGTAATGCTTCCAATCTGTCGTCCGACTCTTGTCACTGTAACAATTCTTAAAGTGATTGAATGCTGGAACAGTTATATCTGGCCGCGCCTTGTAACTGATGATCCGTCATATTTCCTGGTTTCAAACGGAATTCAGGAAATACGGGAAAACGGATTTGGTCGTGAAAACATTCCGGCCATGATGGCCGCTGTTGTAGTCATTTCAATTCCACTTATTCTGCTGTTTCTGATTTTCCGTAAGAAGATTATGAGCGGTGTAAGCCGTGGCGGAACGAAAGGATAATAAAAAGGATTTAGAAAAAAAGTTATGCGTATTTCAAAATTTACTTTCTGGCGGCTTTGCGCCATTTTTTCAGGATTATTTATTGCCGGGTGTTTTGTGTTGTCTGCTTTTGTAATCAGACCTGAAGACCGGTTTGTCTATCTTTGTGCAATGGTTCCTGTTTTGGTTTTCTTTATTTATTCAGAAATCCGTCAGATGATTTACCCGCTGGATCTCCGTATTTATATTTACTGGGTTTTCATGTTTTCGGTTTTCAGTGTGGCTTACGGTTCTTCTGCGCTCAGTGTTATTCTTGTATGCTGCAGTTATCTTCTTGGTCGGAAGATTCATTTTTTCAGTACCCATAAAAAATTAAAAAGCATTCTGGCTGTTATTGTTTATGTATTGGCCGTTGGTTTTCAATTCCGTCTTGAAAGAGCCCAGCTTTTTGATTCCCTTACAGAATTATTGTTTTCTCTTGTAGCTGTTTTCTGGATGTTCCTTATCTGGAAAAAGCTTTTGGTTCGGATTAATCAGGATGTCCTTGAAGAAGTTGAAAAAGAAAACATAAGTGATTATTTTGAGCAGGCCGGATTTACAGAACGAGATAAAGTGATGCTTCGCGAAGTTCTGGACGGCTGTAAATATGAAGAAATCGCCATAAATCATGAACTTTCTCTCAGTTCTGTTAAAAAACGCCTTGCAGTGCTGTATAAAAAGCTTGGTGTAACCTGTCAGATCGATTTTATTATCAAATTTTCTGCAAATTCCACCAAGGTGTAATCCAAAAATCCTTAAAATCCACCAAGGTTCAATTTATTTTTCCTCAAAATCTGCCTAAGATTTAAGCATAGAAACATTTACCACTTTAGGAGGAGGTAGTTTTTATGAAAAAAACACTTTTATTGCCGCTGATGCTTACAGCTCTGTTTTCTTCCTGTGCATTTTACCCTGTGGAAGATTACTCAAAAACTCGTGGAAACACTTCATATAAAAGTTTTGATTCATTAAATGAACCTATCGTTCTGAATTTTGACTTTGAAATGAACTTTGAAACAAAGGGTAAAAATCCTCAAAAAGATCGTATCAATAACGGAACAATATATGCCGTTTACGACTGGGAAAAGAATGAAGTCTTTGACTATGTTTATGCTCCCGGGGAATATTCTGACAGCATGCATAATCCGTTTAATTTCTGTCTTAAAGGAAATGACGGAAAATTAAGCTTCTACGGATATGATCCGGTTTATCAGAAAATTTATGTTATGAAATCTGATAAAACAGAACTGACTTCTTTTGCTTCAGATGATAAGAATTCATACTGGGGTGGTCCAGGCTTTGGTGGGGAATCAAAAATCATTACAGGAAAAGGCTTAAGATATTATTGTAATGATTTTGAGAACGGAGAATATTTCCTTAGATTAAAAACTTTTAGTTCTGAATCTGACGGCTTTGGAACAGTTGTAACAGAAAAATTAAACAGCATAAATCAGGATGCTGTGCCTGTTTCAGATGCTGATGGAAATTACTGGTTCGTTCTTGGCAAAAAAGGAGAAGGTAACAAGAACCTTTTACAGATCTGCAGATTCAATGTTGAAAAAAATGCATTTGATAAACCTGTTGCAGAATTCGATGAAAATGAAGGGGCGGTTTATGATGAAGTAATTGGTTGGGAATACGAAAAAAGCATAACAGTGCTTTGTGCCGATTCCGATTATGTTTACTTTTCTGAAATCATAATCAACCTGAACAGTCAGAAAATTTTCCGCATTAAAAAAACTGGCGGTAAACCGGAAGAAATTGTGGAACCTGCAATTGCAGAAAGAGAAATTCTTACAGTGCAGAATGTAAACGGCAGAATTTTTGTTTTCCTCAAGAAACCAATTTCGCAGGAAGTAAATGTGTTCTGCCTGAACGCTGCAGGAACCGGTCTTGAAGATGCAGGGCTTAGTAGTTTCAAGCCGGAAGAATTTACATATCCGGTTGTGCGTGGAGAAAAAGTATTCTTTATTTCAAATGTTGAACAGGTTGTAAAAATGACTTGTGTCGATCTGAATAAAAAAACAGTAACAGTTCCGGCCCCTGTTGCCCTGAAAGATATTCTCAAATAATTACAGGAGGATTTGAATTATGAAAAAACTTTTAATCAGCATTATTCTGGCCAGCTTTTGTTTTTCGGCCTTTGCCGGAGTTTTCATTCAGCAGGATTATGAAGGAGTAGGCGGCTTTATGTCATTCCGTCATGACTGCTTTAATACAGAAAAACCTGACACCATTGAAGATTCATGCTTTGCAGGACTGGCAGGTTTTTCAGCCACTTGTGGTTGGGAGTTTAATTCCAAGAATGTTTCGGCACCTGTTCATTTTTCAGCCGGTTTTGATCTGGGCCTGGATTTTTACGGATTGAGCTTCATGCCTGTAGCAGGTGTTTCATGGAATATGGCAGAAATCGGAAACTATAATCTCGAACTGGATTTTTCTACCGGAGCCGGTTACACAGCAGGAATTCTGGGCGGTATGTTTTTCAGAACACAGAATTCCCTGGATGTGCAGTTTATGAAAAACAACAGAAAAGGATTGTACGGAGGACTAGGAATCACAAATGTGAATTTTCCGGTTGTAAGAATATATAAAGACTTTGGAACCTTCAGATACAACACAACTTATATCGGTGCAAAGTTCTTTGCCGGATTCCGATTCTAAGTAACTGATTTATCAAAAGAGAGAGTATAGGGAAGAGAGTTTAAGCATATTTGCAGAATTTTAGCAGTGTCTTTCAGGCACTGCTTTTTTTTATGATTTTATATGGATTTTCGCGTTATAATATAAAAATAATGTATTACCGAAAAATTGTTCCATTTATCATAAATGTTTTTATCATTCTTTGCCTGACTTCCTGTCACGGGAAAAAGTCGCTTCCGGCATTTTCAATGCCGGACCAGTTTGACACCTCACGACATATTGAACTTTCCTTCTGGGCAAAAAATGATACAAACAAAATCCAGACTGAAGCTTATGAAAAAGCAATCCGCGATTTTGAAAAGCTTTACCCCAATGTAAAAGTGAACATGAAAATTTACACTGATTACAACCGCATTTATAATGATGTAATCACAAACATTTCAACTTTTACAACTCCAAATGTCTGTATAACTTATCCAGATCATATTGCCACGTATAACACCGGCGTAAATATTGTGGTTCCGCTGGATGAACTTCTGGAAAATGAAAAATATGGACTTGGCGGTTCAGCGCTCCACTTTGATTCAGTTCGTAAAGAGGAAATCGTTCCACAGTTCTTACAGGAAGGCTTTCTGGAAGGGCATCAGTTTGCACTTCCTTTCATGCGCTCAACAGAAGCTCTGTATATCAACAAAAATATGGTTGAAAAGCTGGGATATGAAATCCCTGAAACTGTAACCTGGAACTGGCTCTGGAAACTTTCCGAAGAAGCAAACGCAAAAGATGAAAACGGAATCTATTCTATAAACAATCAGAACGTGATGATTCCTTTCATTTATAAATCCACTGATAATATGCTTATCCAGTACCTGGCACAGAAAAATGCAGGGTATTCGGAAGAAAGCGGACGCATCTACATTTTTAATGAAGAAACCGAAAGCTTCCTTAATGAAGTGGCCGTTCACGCCGGAAGCCGTGCTTTTTCAACCTTTGCCATTTCAAGTTATCCAGGAAATTTTCTGAATGCAGGTCAGTGCATTTTTGCCGTGGACTCTACTGCCGGAGCAACTTGGATGGGAGGCGATGCTCCGCTTAGTGATATCAGTGAAGATAAGCTTGTTCAGTTTGAAACTGTGGTAAAACCTGTTCCGCAGGCTGATCCTGAAAATCCAAAAATGATTTCTCAGGGACCGTCTCTCTGTATTTTCAACAAAGCTGATTCTCAGGAAGTTCTTGCTTCATGGCTTTTTGCCCAGTTCCTTTTGACAAATGAAACTCAGATTACTTATGCTCAGACAGAAGGCTATGTGCCTGTTACTCTGCGGGCTCAGAAAAGTGATGAGTTCCAGGATTATCTTGCTCGGGCTGGGGAAGACAACAGCATGTATTACAAAGTAAAAATTGATGCTGCCCGTCTGATTCTGGAAAATCCTGAAAACAGTTTTACAACTCCTGTTTTCAATGGTTCAGCTTCTTTACGAAATGCTGCAAGCCAGCTGGTAGAAAATGTCTGCAAGGCTGCCCGCCGTAATCAGAAAATCGATTCAGCATTCATGCAGAAAAATTTTGATGATGTTACTGCTCTTTTCCGCTTGAATGAAATTAAAATAAAAGAAGGAAACGCTGCTTCAGGTGAAAGCAAAAAAGACCTGGGGCCGCTTCCTCAGATTGCCCGTAATCTTCTTGCCATACTTTTCCTGGTGTGGTGTGTAATCATAACTTATTTTATCCGGAGGAAAAAATGAATAAATTCCGTTGGGCCATAATGGGTGCCAGTGATATTGCAAATAAATTCTGTAATGCCGTTAGTTTTATTCCAGAAGCTGAAGTGGTTGCCGTAGCCAACCGCACTTTATCCCGCTGCCAGGATTTTGCAGCCCGCAATAATATTCCGGCCGTTTATGATGACTTTGGAAAAATGGTGGATGAAGTAAAACCTGACTGTGTTTATATTGCAGTTACCCAGAATGCCCACAAGGATTTAATCAAGCTTTGCATCGATAAAGGTGTTCCGGTCCTCTGTGAAAAGGCTATGTACCTGAACAAAAAAGACTGTGAAGAAGGCATTGCATACGCCCGTTCAAAAAATGTGTTCCTTATGGAAGCCATGTGGAGCCGTTTCCTTCCGCCATTAATCAAAGCAAAAGAATGGATTAAGGAAGGAAAAATCGGGGATTTATGTTTCATTGATTTCGCCATTGGTTTCAACGCCCCAAGTCATAAAGGTAACCGTTTTTTTGAGAAAGCCAACGGGGGCGGTGTTGCCTGGGACCTTTCTGTTTACGGCTACATGATGAGTGATTTCTTTACTGACACAAAACCTGTAAGCATAAAGTGTGATGCCATTTACAATGAAGAAGGTGTTGATACTTCAAACAACATCACACTGAATTATGGAAAAATCACTTCCAGCATAAAAACTTCTTTTACCGCGCGCATTAAGGAAAATATTGTTCTTTATGGAAACAAGGGGCGTATTGAAATTCCTAATGCTCACTGGACTACAGAATGCGTTCTGTACAATAACGATTTTGAAGAAGTTGAGCGCTTTAAGGATACAGTAACTCCAAACGGCTTCTATTACGAAGCAAAGGAAGCCATGGAATGCGTAAAAGCCGGCAAACTGGAAAGTAGCGTAGTCCCTCATAGCCTGAGCATAGCCTCCTGCGAAATGTATGATTTGATAGTGAAATAAAATGTACATTTTTACAATGTTTCTATTGACAGTAACATAAACTAATGTTACTATTTATAGTAACAAGAGGCAGGCAGGTGCCTTCAAGGAGAAACATTATGTCAGAAGAAAACACAACAGAAACAACTGCAGAAGGTGCACGCCGCTCTTCTGCTTCATCAGAAAAAAAAGGACTTCAGATCCGTGATCTGGTACTAACAGCAATCCTTCTGGCTGCAGGTGCAGTATTAAAATTTTTTGTAGGATCTGTAGTAAACTTTTTCGGAATGAAACCAAACTTCATTATCGCTATGTACTGTATGACAATCGTTCTTATCCGTCCAAAAGTATGGGAAGCTGCAATCATTGGTATTCTGGCTGGAGCAATCTGTCAGTTCTTCCCTGGTACTCCATATCTAAACTTCCTTTCAGAATTTGTTGGTGCAATCGTTATGGCTCTTCTTATTAAAATTCCGCTTCCAAAGATTGGCGGTAAAGTTGACCTTATGCCTATGCTCGCAACATTCCTGAGTACAATCGTATCTGGCGGAATCTTTGCTACATTCCTGATGGTTGTAATTAAATCAGATCCTGCAGCTCTGGCAGCATTCGTACCTATCGTATTCTTCACAGCTGTGTTCAATGCTATTATCGTTCAGGTACTTTACTATCCTCTTAAGAAAACACTGAAATAAAATGATTAAACTTGATAATTTCAGTTTTTCCTATGGTGATTCAAAATCACTGGTACTGAAAAATATCACTCTGGAAGTCTCCGACGGAGACTTCCTTGGTGTTATAGGCTCTTCCGGTGCCGGAAAAACTACCCTCAGCTATGCCATCAACGGCATTATTCCACATCATTATAAAGGCGAATATTTCGGAAAGATTCTTGTTAATGACAAGGACGTTTTTGATACTGATGCATGTCAGCTTGCCTTGGAAATTGGTTCTGTATTTCAGGATATTGACAGTCAGATGACCTGTTCGACTGTTGAAGATGAAATCCTGTTTGGACTGGAAAATTTCGGCTTTGAAAAAAATAAAATCGCAGAACGTGTAGACTGGGTTCTTAAGGAAATGGGAATTGAAAATCTCCGTGAAAGAGATATTTCAGGACTTTCTGGCGGACAGAAACAGAAGGTTGCCATTGCGGCCATTCTGGCACTTCGTCCAAAAATCCTTGTTCTTGATGAACCTACCGGAGAACTGGATCCTACAGCAAGTCGCAATATTTTCCGCATTGTAAAAGAACTGAATAAAAAATTCGGCATTACAGTAATCGTAATCGAACAGAAAATCAAACTTCTTTGCGAATATGCAGATCATCTTGCTGTTTTGAAAAAAGGTGAATTGAAGTTCCACGGGACTGTTCAGGAAGTTCTTTCTCACAGAGACGAGCTGGCAGATCTTGGCTTGAATCACGAGCGCGTTGGAAAACTTCTCGATCATCTTGCAAGCGGCACAAAAAATGATGTTGTGGGCGCTTTGGATTCTTCAGTAAATTTCAAACCTTACGATATTTCAGGAAAAGAACCTGTTCTTGAAGTAAAGAAAGTTTCTTTTGGGTACGATGAAAATCATCTTATTCAGGATGTGGATTTTACAGTTTATAAAGGAGATTTCCTTGCCCTGACAGGTGAGAACGGTTCTGGAAAATCAACAATGAGTAAACTGATGGGAGGCATTCTGAAGCCTGCGTCAGGAAATATTCTGGTAAACGGATTGGACTCAAAGAAAACACGCAATTCAGTTCTGGCACGTCATATCGGTTTCCTTTTTCAGAATCCTGACCGTCAGCTTTGTTGTTACACAATCCGCGATGAAATAGCTTTCGGCCTTAAGGCACTTAAACTGCCAGATGTTGAAAAGCGAACAGAAGAAATTATCAGCCGTTTCGGCTTTGAGCCTGAAATGCCTCCGTTTGCTTTGAGCCGCGGTCAGCGCCAGCAGCTTGCTCTGGCTTCCATTATTGCCGTTTCACCTGAAATCATGATTCTTGATGAACCGACAACCGGACTTGATTACAAAGAATGTATTGATCTTATGAATGCAATCCGTGAATTGAATGAGCAGGGAACGACTGTAATTATGGTTTGTCATGATATGGAACTTGTCCGCGATTATGCTAAACGTATGGTTATTGTTGGCGGCGGAAAAATTCACGCTGACGGATATCCTGAAGAACTGGTTTCTGTAGTAGAAGGAGGATACCTGCAATGAAAGGATTTTTGGATTATGTTCCGGGAAATTCAGTTTTCCATAAAATGAATCCTGTTACAAAATTGATTTTTGCATTCACTGTTTGTATCGGATGTTTCAGCTCAGGAAATCTTCTGGTTCTTCTTGCCCTTTTGATTTTTAATATTGTTCTTGGATGTATCTGCGGAATTCCACAGCGTACATATTCACTTCTTAAAGGACTTACAAAAATCGCACTGATGTTATTTATAATCCAGGTGCTGGTAATCCGTTCTGGGAATGTTGTGGAAATTTTCGGAGTTCCTCTTCAGTGGAAGTTCATAAAGATTACAGACAAAGGAAGCTATAATGCCGCATGTCTTGTTTTACGATTAAGCTGTGGTACTCTGCCTCTGGCAATTATGCTTTCAGTAACAAAACTGGGTGATCTTTCCAATGCGCTGGTTGAAAAGTGGCATGTTCCTTTTAAATATGCTTTTACATTAACAACAGCAATCCGTTTCATTCCGGTTTTTGCCACAGAAATGGCGGGAATTATTGAAGCTCAGACCTCACGTGGAATTGAACTGGATACAAAAAATCCGTTCAAAAAAATCGCACTGATTCTGCCGCTTTGTGCACCGCTTCTTGTTTCTTCTGTACGTAAGACACAGAGCCTTGCAATTGCAGCGGATCTTCGCGGATTTAAATTCCGTAAAGCTGGAAGCTGTCTGAAAAGATATCCATTTATGTTCCGGGATTTTGCAGCATTTGTAGTCGGAATTGCAGTGATTGTGCTTGGAATCTGTTCCCGATAGTCGAATGCAGGGAATGTAGAGAGAATAGAGAATATTGTAACAAAATACGTATATTGGTATTATGAGAGATAGTTTTACTTTTCTGGAGGAAATAAATGAAAAGATTAGTATCTGTTGCTCTGATTGCACTTACAGTTCTTTCAGTTGCAGCTGCAAAGCCAAAGGCTGAAAAAAAAGGAAAAGGAGTAATGACATATGATGAATATGTAGCAGCTCCACTTGATTCTGAAGTTGTTGTTGAAACATACGTTCAGGCAAAACAGTCTTGGTGGGATAATAAAGGTACTTTCTATACTGAAGATAAAGAAGGTGCATACTTCCTGTACAACATGCCTTGTACACAGGATGAATACAATAAACTTGTTCCTGGTACAAAAATTAAAGTAACAGGTTTCAAAGCTGAATGGTCTGGCGAAGTTGAAATTGTTGATGCAAAATTCGAAATCCTGAAATCAAAGAAATACATTGCTGTTGCAGACGATGTAACTGCTCTTCTTGGAACAGATGAACTGGTTACAAAACAGAATAAGTTTGTTGCTTTCACTGGAATGACAGTTGAAGCTTCAAATAGCGATGGAGCTGCTTACCTTTACAAATGGAATGGTGCCGGACAGGATGGAGATGATCTTTACTTCAAAGTTTCAAAAGATGGAAAATCATACACATTCACAGTTGAATCTTATCTTTGTGACAACACAACTGATGTTTATAAAAATGTAAAAGCTCTTAAAGTTGGTGAAGTAATTGATATGGCCGGTTTCCTTTACTGGTACGAAGGTCCAAATCCACACATCACTTGGGTTGGCGCTCACAAAGAATAAAATAAAGAATTAGTTTTAGATTTTCTATTACTGAAGTCAGAAGACCGTCCTTTGCGACGGTCTTTTTTTTGTGTCAGGGGATAAGAGGAGAATTCATTTTGAGTTCTCCTTTTTTTATTGTAAAATATACAATATATAATTTTTAAAAAAAGTGAGGACTTTATGAAAGTAGTAAAGTATGTGCTGCTTCTTGGAACAGCACTCTTCATGCTGGCAGGCTGTAAACCTGCGGTTACTCCTGTGAATCCAAGCGAAGGAGGAACTGAGTCTCCATCAGCCGGAGGCAACGATAGCGAAAGCAAAGATGATAATTCCGGAAGTCAGGGTGGAAATAACGGTAACAATTCCGGTAATCCAGGCGGAGAAACAGATGGAAAATATGTTCCATTGACTGAGGCAAATAATCCGACTATTGGCGATGGAAAAAGAAAAAAGAGCCTTCAGTATATTTTCAACACAGATTCTGTTGGTGAATCAGAAATTTATATTAAGCGAAGCGAATGGAATAAGATGCTTGCTTATTATGATTACTTTTATAAGAACGAAAATACTGTTGCTGTAGAACAGTTTACTTATAAAAAAGATGGAATGCAGTGGGACCTTAAAGATTGCGGTATGCGTCTTCGCGGTAATACAAGCCGTTTCCGTCCACAGGGAAAAGATTTTCCTACTGATGAAACTAATCATACAATGCCAAATGCAAGCTGGAGTTCAGATTATTACTCTTATGCTGCAAACTGTCCTGACGATGATTATCGTCAGTCACATTTCAAAATTGATTTTGAACCTTATGATGCAAAACAGAAACTTGCAGGCTGCATGAAAGGGGTTGCTCTTAAACGTATGGATGCAGCTTATGCCCGTGAAATTCTTTGTTATGATCTTTTCCATGAATATGATGTTTTTAGTGCAACAAGAGCAAGTCATACAAAAGTAACAATTTATATGATTGAAGAAGATGAAACACTTACACCAGTAGATTTTGGTGTTTATGAAATGTTTGAGGAGGTAAATGATCAGTTCCTTAAAGCACGTGACGAAGCAGATCCTTCTGCACAACATACTTTTACTCATTGGGCAAATGCTGACGGCGACCTTTGGAAATGTGGTGGAAACCTGACTCCTTCAGATGTAATGAATCGTGCCGGCGTTGAAGATGTTTGTATTAAATCTAATGGTGTTGAAATAGAACCTGGAGAGACAAAAGAAAAATCAACCTGGGCAGTTGTAGACCACAGGTATGGTTACGATCTGAAGACAAACAAGAAAAAGTTTGATGCTGCTAAGGATAGACTTCTTACTTTTGCAAATGAACTTGAAGCATTAAGAGTTCTTTCTCTTGACGACGCAGGTATTGCCCAGCGAAAAGCTTTCTATGAAAAATGGTTTGATATTGATTTGTTCCTTACAACTTATGCAGTAAACGTTGCTGTTGGCATGGACGATGACTATTGGGGAAATGCAAATAACTTCTATTTGTATTTTGATAATGCAGTAGGAGGAACTGGTAAATGTTTCTTGCTTCCTTTTGATTATGACAATACTCTTGGACAGTCAATTAATGGTGATGGAGTTTATAATAATCCGTTGGATTGGGGATGGAATCATGAAAAAGGTGAACGTTACGATAGACCTCTTATGGACCGCCTTCTTGAAGTTCCTGAATATCGCGAATTATACCGCCAGAAGCTTCTTGAAGTAACTGCAGAAGATTCAGCCTGGAGCATGAATAAATCTGGGGCAAAAGTTACAAAGTGGAAGAATATGGTAAGTGCTAAGGATACTGACGGAAAACCACTTACTTACAGTAAAGATCTTGATCATGATCAGGCATTAACCGCTTTGTATTGGGCTGATTACGGCGGATGGAAAAACATAAAACATTACCTGAACAGTGAACCAAATATTTATGATCAGGTAAGAACAAACTTTAAAAACTGGGTTGCCCTTGACCGTGGAATTGATATAGAAATTGATTTTAACGGTGGAATAGTTTTTAATCCTGAAACTGGCATAGAACAGACTGAACCTGTTTCATTAAAACTTGATTTGGAAACATTCCCACTGCATAGCCTGGAAGGTGTTACATTAGCTGATGCTTTACCAATGCCTAAAAAAGAAGGTGCTGTTTTTGAAGGCTGGACTAAAACAAAGGGTGGAAACGATCTTGTAAAAACCGAAATCCCTGAAAAAATATATGCAAAATGGAGTAATGAGGTTCTTCTTTATTCATCTAAAGAAAACGGAAATGTTTTTGATTTAAGAAAAATAAATGGCTATTGGGATCAGACAATTGAAATAAGAATAAGCTTTGATAAATCAATTGCATCAAGCACTGGAGGAGATGGAGACTGGGCAGGCTTTGGATTTGGATGGGAAGATCGTATTAAGGATTGGTGGGTTTCGAAAGGTTCAAGAGATAGTTTTACTGAAATCTTGAAATTCCGATATAACGACTTGTATTGTTTATATCAGAATTGTGCAGATTCTGATATAAAATGGGAATTAAGGTTTAATTGTTTTGGTTCAGACAGTGCATATACTGCAGAAGTTTATGTAACAGGTGAATTACCAGATATTAAAGTTACTTTCGATTCTAATGGAGGAAGTGTTTGTTCGGATAGTTTTGTTTTTGTTGATTCGGCATTGGATTATCAGAAACTGTTAGATTATAAAAATCCTGTTAAACCTGGTTATTTATTTGCATGCTGGTGTTTTGATGCTGCTTTGACACAACCTGTTTCTTTAGATAGTTTCCCAGATGCGTCTGAAGTTACATTATATGCACTTTGGATTGAAGAAGAATATAAAAAAATTTATAAGATGGTACAGGAATGGGATAATGATAGTAATCAATATACTAAACATGTAATAATTCCAGCAGAAGATTTTCTGACTCAACTTCCAGAAGACGGGGAAATATATAATGTTACCATTGTTGGAAAACAGTTAGATCTTAATACTAACGTTAATATTGAATGGGGCTCTTTTGTTTCTGGTGCAGAAATTGATAAGTGGTGGACTTCAATTTCTGGATTATATGATGTGAAAATTGATAATTCAAATGTAAAAGAAAATGGAAAATTTATTATTACAATGCGTTTGGAAACAATGAAAACATACAAAACCACAAAATTATCAGATATATATATTCGATTGAATTTTAATGATAGCACATTTAATTCATTAAGTTTCCCTGCTACAGTTTTAATTGAGAAAAAAGAATAGAAATATCTTTCCATTCGGGGCGCTTCTGTAAGAGGGGTGCGAAGAACAAAAAGGGGCTGTCCAAAAGAGTGGACAGCCCCTTTTTGTCTGAAGCGGGGGGCCGAGCGTTGTATTTTGCTATAAATTCCGCAAGAAGAGTCGCTTTTATAGCAAAATCTGCCGTTTATGCCGACATTCTGCCCCCGCAGGGGTGCATTGCACCCTGTGACGCTGCCCGCAAGCCCGTGACGCTGCTTGTTGGGGCGCGCGGAAGGCGACCAGGCACGGATTTTTGCTATAACTTTTAGGAAGAATGACATTTTTATAGCAAAC
The DNA here is from genome assembly GCA_024402535.1 of Treponema sp. Lineage (GTDB taxonomy): Bacteria > Spirochaetota > Spirochaetia > Treponematales > Treponemataceae > Treponema_D. The sequence goes on along the minus strand of JAKSTN010000026.1, from coordinate 14,065 downwards.
TGCAGGATGATTTCAAGTGGCCGCCTTTTTTTGCGGGTCCTGCGCTGTATGTTTTGCTATAATTTCTGCGGAAAATAGCAGTTTTATAGCAAAACCCGCAGTTCATGATGCCTGCCGGGCCCCGCAAGCCTGATCAAGCCTGCAGGCCCCGCAAGAGTGTCCTGCACCCCATGACGCCGCCTGCACGCGTACGCAATAGCGCCGCCCGTAAGTCCGCCTGCAAAGGCGCAGTGAAGGCCCGCTCATCACCAAGTTTATGAAATGCCTGTTTTATAAAAGCAGGTTTTAGGGCGGCAGCCCTAGGCGAAGGGGGTGTGGCGAAAACGCAGTGCGGTTGAGCCCAGGGGGGAGACTTCCCCCCTACCATGATTCTATATCTTTTGCACCCCGTTGTGAAAATCGCTATACTGTTTCTATGAGCGAAAACATTTCAGAATCAAACAGTATTAATATTTCAAAAATTCTTAAGACTTCCAGAAAGATTGTAATTAAAATCGGAAGCAACACTTTGGCAAAAGCAGACGGAACTCAGAACACAGAGTTCATGCAGAGTTTTGCACGTCAGTGTAAGAGCCTTATCGATATGGGGAAACAGGTTGTAGTGGTTTCTTCCGGGGCTCAGGTTTCAGGCGTTTCTACCCTTAAGGAATGGGCCCGCAAAAAGGACGTTCATTTCCGCCAGGCTCTCTGCGCCATTGGTCAGGTTGAACTTATGACTCAGTGGAGAAAAGCTTTTGCCGAACAGGATCTGCATATCGGGCAGCTGCTTTTCACAAAAGAAGATTTTGAAAACGATCATCGCTCACTGAATATCCGTAACACACTTTTCACTCTGGCAGATGAAGGCGCCGTTCCAATCATCAACGAAAACGACTCGGTTTCTACAGATGAATTTGCAATCGGCGACAACGATAACCTTTCAGCCCTCACAGCAATTCTCTGGAGCGCCGACCTTCTGATTCTCTTCAGCGATATCGACGGCATTTATACAGATAATCCAAAAACAAATCCTGATGCAAAACTCATCGAAACTGTAACAGATATTCCGGCTTTGCGCGCAGGGATTACAATCGGAAACACAAACGCTTTCGGCACCGGCGGAATTGAAACAAAAATCCAGGCTGCAGAAAAAACTACAAGCTACGGAATTCCTCTGCTTCTTGCAAACGGTTCTCAGGAAAACATCCTCGATAATCTTGTGAACGGAAAAGCAAACGGAACAATTTTCCTGGCATAAAAAAAATTGGGCGTCCCCCTCGCAGGCTCGGGTCGGCGAGCTCCGGGTTCCGGCTTTCGCCTCCAGTCGCCTTCGGCGACCAGGCCCTGCGCATGCCTGACGCATCAGGTCTTTATGAATTATTCAGAATCGGTTACAAAAAAATTAATCCAGAATAATCTCACAATCAGCTTTATGGAGTCCTGTACTTCGGGACTCCTTGCTTCAATGTTCACCGACACAGAAGGCGCTTCCAAAGTTTTCACAGGAAGTCTTGTCACTTATTCCAACGAACAGAAAATAAAAGCAGGCGTGAAGGCTGAAGTCATTTCTGATTTTGGAGTTTACTCTAAGGAATGCGCCGCAGAAATGGCCCGTACAGTTCAGGAAATTTACGGTACTGATATTTCTGTGGGTATAACCGGAACAACCGGAAATGTGGATCCTGAAAATCCTGACTCAGTTCAAGGGGAAGCTTTTTTCTGCATCCGAATAAAAACAGAATCATACGACTTTCATATTCAGGCGGATGTGACAGAAATGAGCCGCAAGGAAATCAAACAGTTCTACGCCGACACCGTCTACGCCGAACTCCTGAAAATATTGAAATGAAAGGTACTTTTTATTTAAACCATTCCTTTATTCAAACAAATTTATAAATCGGATATTATCTACCTATGAAACTCAAAGGATTTTATTCATCACTTATCGCTATTGCGGTTCCTGTTATGCTTCAGAACTTGCTGCAGACTTTTGTAAACATGCTGGACACCATTATGATTGGCCGGCTTGGCAGCGTAGAAATTGCGGCAGTAGGACTTGGCAACCAGGTATTTTTCGTTCTGAATATGATTCTCTTTGGCATTAACTCCGGCGGCGGAGTTTTCATCGCTCAGTTCTGGGGAAAGAAAGAACTTGGCGGGATTAAAAAATCTCTTGGAATTATGCTGACTCTTTCGGTCATTGTTTCAACAATTTTTACAGTTCTGTGTCTGACAATTCCTCATCAGATTCTGGGACTTTATTCTCCTGATCCTGAAGTTATCAGAGTGGGTGGAGATTATCTTCGTCTTGTAAGTTTGAGTTATATCGTAACTGCAATTACTTTTGCATATACTAACGCTTTCCGCTGTATTGAACGAGTAAAGCTTCCTTTGGTCTGCACCAGTATTTCCATGGTTACAAATGCAGTTACAAACTATCTTCTGATTTTTGTTGTGGGATGGGGAGTAAAAGGTGCTGCTGTTGCAACTGTGTTCTCACGTGTTCTGGAACTTTGCATAATTATGGGATGGTCATACGGACATAAATACGAAACTTGTGGCAAACTGAAAGAACTTCTCAGTTTTGACTGGAACTTTGTTGGAAAGTTTTCAAAGATTGCGTTTCCTGTAGTTATGAATGAAACTTTATGGGGGCTTGGCATTACTGTAACAAATGCCATTTACGCACATGCAGGAACTGACGCCATTACAGCCGTAAACATTACGGGAACTATCAGTCAGCTGACCTGGGTTTTCTGTATGGGCTTTGGAAACGGTATGAGTGTTATCGTAGGAAAAAAGATTGGAGAAGGAAACCAGAAACTGGCCCGTGGTTATGCAATGCGTTCTTTGTGGTTCATGCCGACCGTCGGCGCCCTTGTAGGAATCTTCCTTTGGCCGCTTTCATATCTGCTTCCGGTTTTCTTTAATGTAAGTCCATTTATTTTGCAGACGGCAAAGCAGATGCTTATTGTTCTGATGATTTCTTATCCTTTCAATTCTTTCTGTATGAACTGGATTGTTGGAGTTTGTCGTGCCGGCGGCGATACCATTTTCTCTGCCCTTGCAGAAATGGGAACCATGTGGCTTTATGCGGTACCAATCGGGCTTCTTTCGGCTTTTGTTTTTGATTTACCGATTATCTGGATTTATATCTGTATTTCATCTGAAAACATTTTGAAAGCTGTTATCGGTTTGATTCGTGTATTAAGCGGAAAGTGGCTTCACGATGTAACAAGATAAAAAAAAGAGGTGTGTTTTGTAAACACACCTCTTTTTTTGAGCCTTTTGCAGAGACTCTATTTCATAAGACTTACACGGCGTTCAACGTAAGCAACCAGAGCATCAACTGTTGCTTCAACACCAAGTTTTGAAGCGTTGATACAGATATCGTAAGTACCTGCTTCACCCCACTTCTTTTTAGCAAAGTGGTCGTGGTAAGATTTGCGGTATCTGTCGTGGCGCTGAAGCTTCTTTTCAGCTTCCTTTTCATTCAAACCGAATTTTTCCATTGTATGTTTGAGTCTTACATCGTGGTCAGATGAGATGAACACTGAAATAAGGCAGTCAAAATCTTTGAGAACTTCTTCTGCGCAGCGTCCTACGATTACAAATGAATCTTCATCAATTGCCTTCGATTTAAGAAGGGCACTCTGAATCTCCATAATGTTTTCCATAGGATTGTTGGAGTAACCGCGAACTGTACGGCTCATAAACTTGAATTTAGGAGCTTCGTCATATTTCTGAAGTTCGGCAGAATTGAGATCATTTTCGTCGGCAAATTCATCAAGAAGGTTTCTGTCGTAATACTGAATACCAAGTCTTTCGGCAAGTTTCTGGCCTACGTCAGAACCTTCACTGCAGAATTCACGGCCAATTGCAATAATTACCTGTTTATCCATTTTTTACCTCGATATTATAAGTATCGCACGAAAATGAAGATTGTGCTAATAATCATTACAATAATTGTAATTGGGGCTGCTGTTTTGCAGTATTTTCCCCATCCAACAGGATGACCGGCTTTAGCGGCAACAGAAGTACCAACAACGTTTGCAGAAGCACCGATTGGAGTAGCACTTCCACCAATATCTGTACCCATTGCAAGTGCCCATGCCAGTGTTGGCAGTGCAACGCCTGTAGATGCAGTAAGTGACTGAATTACAGGAATCATTGTTGCGGCAAAAGGAATATTGTCAATAAATGCACTTGCAACAGCTGAAAGCCAGATGATGATTGCAATCATTACGTAAACGTTTCCGCCGCTGAGCTTTGAAATCAAATCAGCAATCAGAACGAGGATACCTGTTTCTTCAAGTCCGCCTACAACAACGAAAAGTCCCAGGAAGAAAAGCAGAGTCTTGTAGTCCACTTTGCTTAAGATTTCTCCACAGTGTTTTCCGCCGCAGATAAGTGTAAGAACTGCAATTCCAAGTCCGATTGTAGCAACTGTAAGACCAGTCATGGCATGTGTTACCAGAAGTACAACAGCAATTGCAAAGATAATTGAACTGATGATGAATCCTGGTTTATCAGTGATTGCGCTTGAAGGAGTTGGAAGCTTTGAAATATCAATATCAGCACCAGATTTGCTCAGTTCTTTTCTTGAAACAAAATAGAAGTAAACCAGTGTGAATATCAAAGAAATTCCTGCAATGAGACCTGTATTCATTACAAAGTCTGCAAAAGAATATCCCAGGGATGTACCGATGATGATGTTTGGAGGATCACCACACATTGTTGCAGAACCACCTAAGTTGGCACAGAAGATTTCTGCAAGAATCATTGGAACCGGGTTGAATTTCAAAAGCTGGCTCAGTTCAACTGTAACGGCTGCAAGGAACAGGATAACTGTGATTGAGTCGATGAACATAGCAAGAACGAATGAAATGAGCATGAAAGTCATGAAAATTGGGATTACCTTGTATCTAACGGCCTTTGCAAGGCACATACAGAGCCAGCGGAAGAATCCGACACGGGCCATGCCTTCAACCATAACCATCATACCTGCGATGAAGATGATTGTTGCCCAGTTGATACCGCTTGAGCTTTCAGATGATTCACCTGCTGCATACCAGAACTCAGGAGTAAAAATACTTCTGACGTTAAGGGTTTTCATACAGGCTTCCCAGGAATGCATTCCTACGCCGAAAACCAAAATAAGTGTTAAAAGTCCGCAGACCAGAGTGGTCCACTGTCTTTCAAATTTTTCTGTGATGATCAGAAGGAACATCACAATGAAGATGATAACTGCAAAGATTTGAGCTAACATGATATCTCCTAAAACAACCTTAATTGTTGAGAAACAAAATATCACTAAATGCGAAATATTACAATAAAGTGCAAAAAATGTAAGAAAAAATGGAGGGAGTGGAAATATACCTTGGTATATCCTGGTTTATGAATATTGATTTTGAAGTATAGGCACCTATAATAAAATTAAGGAGTTTGCTTATGAAAATCAGGAAATTATTTACAGTGGTCCTTGTGGGACTGACTATGCTTTTTTCGTCTTGTTCCAAAAAATCTGGACCTTACAAAAATTCAAGAAATTACAGTTATGACTCAATTAACAGTAAGGGGCTTTTAACCCGGGAAGAATTTGACCGGGATTTAGATGCTCTGGAACATCTTTTTGAAAATGCCTATGTTCTGTATGATAAATCGGTTCAGAAAAGATTTAGTATGAAAGCTTTTCTTAAGGAGATAAGAAAGGAATGTCCTGTAAATGCAGATGGATTTTATAAAAGATCTGAATTACAGAATGCAATTTTAAAAAACTGTGCCCGCCATTTCCCTTATGCCGATTCCCATCTGTACATGGGCCTTGGAAATAATTTCAGAAATGTTTTTGGCTATCATATTGTATTTTTCTCTGATGTATATTTTGAAAAAAAAGGGGAAGATTATTTTGTTGTTTCTTCTTCTGATGAAAGTATAAAAGCAGGAAGTAAGTATAAGGGAAAAAAAGAGAACTTATATAAATGTCTTACATCTTCAGGGGAATTATATCGCTTCGGGGTTATGTCAGACTGTAATGTTGATTCAGCAGAACTTTCTTTGGACAGTGGAAAATTTACCGTTGACTTAAGCTTTGAAAATAAGATGAGGGCGCAAAGAGATACTTCCAGATTCAATGAATCAGAAAAACTTCTTTATATCAAAGTAAGTGACTGGGGGTTTGGGTTTGATTATGAAAGTGATGAAATGACTATGGCCAGAGCAAAACTGAACGAAATAAAAGAGGCTTCAAAAAAAGCTTCTGAAAAGGATTACGTTATTGTAGATTTACGCGGAAACCCTGGTGGACTTTCAGATTATGGAGAAGAAGTTCTGGAATGTCTGTATTTTGCAAATGAGCCGAAGCTTATCGGACCTTACACAAACAATCTTAAAAATGCAAGAAAAAGACAAATCATGCTAATGAGTTCTGAAATTGCTTATGCAGGAAGCAGGTACAATAACCTTGGCCTGACTGCATCTTATGATCCTGACTTGTATCCGCGTGAGTATAAAGGGATAGATGAAAAAGCCTGTAAAGAATTTCCGTCCTATAAGGGAGAAAAGAAATTCAAAGGTAAGCTCATAATTCTGACAGACTGTAATTCAGCTTCGGCTTCAGAATATTTTGTTGCAATGGCAAGACTTATTGATGAAGAGAATGTAATACTTGTTGGTGAAAATACCAATGGCTGTATTTCCTATGGCGGAGTTCTGAGGTACTACCTTCCGGAATCAGGAATAATATTGAATCTTTCTTCTGTAGATCTTTCTGAATCCGCACTTTTTGCAAAGAATGAAAAATGGGCTGGAGAAACTTACGGCTTCATGCCTGACTACTGGGCTACAAATGACAAACTGTCTGAAACTTTGGAAGTGATTACAGGCAGTTCTTCAGTAATGGATTTATTTTAGCCAGCCTTTTTCAAGGGCACGCTGAATATTTTTATCATACCAGTCTTTAAGGTCCGGAATAGTTTCTACTGCTACGCCGATTCTTTTATTTACCTGCTCAACACTTGGATGGCCTTCTTTCCATGTATGGCCTTCAGTTAAAGTGTTGTGCAGGTAAGGCTGGAGCCTGTCCATGGAAGCGGCGAATTTTGATTCCTTTGTTTCCATGGCATCAAATTCTTCCCATAAATCGCGGAGTTCTTTTGCAAGATTTTCAGGCAGCTGTGAGAAAAGTTTGCTGGCTGCTTCTTCTTCACGTTTTTCTTTATCAACGTTTGCCTGAACATCGTAGGCGAATGTGTCACCGGCGTAGATTTCTACCAGGTCGTGAACAATGCACATCTGGACTGCTTTTGCTATGTCCGTCCCTTCGGGAGCATAATCTTTAAAGAGCATGCACATTAAAGCAATGTGCCAGGAATGTTCTGCATCATTTTCACGGCGTCGTCCGTCTATCAAAAGGGTATGTCGCTCAATGGCAGTCATTTTATCTACCAGGGCTGTGAATTGAAGAAGCTGGTTTATTTTTTCATCGTTTCCGGGAAGAAAGTTTTCGTAACTCATTTTTTTTTACTCCAGATATTTTTTTACAGACAGCAGAGTCCGCCGCGGCGGAGACGTATAAGCTCCTTTGCGGAGCAGAGTTTTCCGAGGGCGTCCTGCGAGGCGTTATGGGCGTCTGATGTGGCGCTATGTGCGCGCGGGCTTGGGCTCTGAGCGCCCTTCGGGGCTTCGCCTGGCTGCAGAGTTTCAAGAATAGCGGCAATTTCTTTTGCTTTTGCAAAGTGGCCGGAAAGTTCCTGTCCCATAAAGAACCATGTGAGATTTTCTCCCTGAACAACAGGCTTTCCACCAAGCCAGAAAAGACGGCTTTTTTCAGAGACAGTTTCTCTGTAAGCTGCGTCACGGCGGGCTTCGTATTTTTCAATCAGCTTATCGATGTAATCTTTTGGAAGTGTGGGGCGAGGCATATTAAAATTGAACCAGCGCTGCACATTGGTGTCCAGATTCTGGCCGTGCATCCAGGCGTCCAGGGCCGCGTTTAATCCTGCCGAATATTTTTCAGATTTATTTTCGCCTGCAAAATGAAGATCGTTTTCTGCAAAGCGGTTACGGCTTTCTTCATTTCCTGTGATGATTTTCAGGTCAGGATGTTTTCCTTCCTGCCATTCTTTGTAAACAGTTGAATGGAGAGTCAGTGTGAACTTGTGCCAGAAGGCAGAGTCCAGTAAGCCGGCCTTGAAAAGCTGGCGCAGGGTTTCCATGCTGTTTATTAAATCCTGTTCACTCTGCTGATAGAATCCAAAAATCATGTAGGAATGAACAAGGATTCCCGCTTCTTTGAATGCACAGGTGGCGGCTACAATATTTTCAATTGTGGTACCTTTGTTTACGGCATTCAGTCCGTCGCCGGTAGCAATTTCAATTCCGCCACTAACTGCAGTAAGACCTGAGTATGAAAGAAAATCTGCCATGTCGCGGGTAAAAGTTTTTTCAAAGCGGATATTTCCCCACCAGGTTAATTTTTTACCGTTTACATTTTCGTTCTGACAGTTACGAATTCCAAAATCAATCATGCTTGATGGAGGACAGGCTTCATCCACAAAGTGGATTCCCCATACTCCTGTTTTCTGCGCCTGTTCTGTAAGACCGTCACAAAGATGGGAGGCACCGACTTTACAGAATCGGTTTACGTATTCCAGCTGCGTGTCGCAGAAGGCACAACGGTGCCAGTAGCAGCCATGTGCCATGTAAGATTTAAGCCAGGCGCCGTCATTCCAGATGGAATGCATTGGATTTGTGTCGTCTGCAAGGCGGGGATATTTTGAGAAATTAATTTCTGAAAAATCCGGAATAAGAACGCGGCAGACTTTTGATTCTAGCTCAGCATATTTTTTTAAGTCGCCGTTTACATCAGACTGCCCGATGATTTTTCCAGAGTTCCGGTATTTCATTTTGTAAAGCGGGGCTTCGTTTAATGTACCGATTACGGATGAGAGGTCGTGTGTCAAAGCGGCGTCATGTGCGGCAACGGTTTCCCTGCTTTCGGAAATATTTTCCAAAAGATGAATGTAACTTCCGTAGCCCATGTCGTAACTGATGAAATCAAAATAATCAAAAAAACGGATTTCAGAAAGATTTCTAAGTTCTGTGTTTATGTAGCCGCCGCCAGTGGCAATAATTGCTTTTTCTCCGTATAGCTTTTTGATTTCCCGTGCCGTAAAAACTGCGGCTTCAAAGCAGCCTGGAAAAGGAACGGAAATAAGGAAAAGATGATCTGGTTCAAGAACCTCCAGAAGAACGTCTTTGTAAAACTCATTCAGGACAGGACTTTTTAATCCTTTGATTACGTCATCAAAACTTGCTGTGCTGGTTCCTAAATGTTCTGCGTAACTGATTAAACGGAAATCACTGTCAAAAACAGCAGTGATATAATCTGCAAGGTCTGCCAGGGCAAGACTTGCAAGAATTTTGGCATCATCAGTTGTAATGTCACGGCCCTGTTCTGAAAGTTCACCAAAGAAATTTTCCATGCGGTTTCCCCGAGGCGCATGTGGAGAGCGTACAAACTCATGACAGAATTCACGGGCGCTGTTTCCGCCGCAAAGGATTTCTACAATTCGGTCAATCCAGTTGATCCATAAAGCCTGGCATGAAACATAGCGCCGTAACTGAAAAGCTGTTTCTTCGTCAGATGAGTCAGCCATTGAAAGAGCTTTTTTTTCTGTAAGGGCAAAAAGTTTTGTTAATCCCTGACGGCAGAATATTTTATGGAAAAGAGCAGTTGATAAATCCAGCCAGCGGACATTTTCAATCAGGTCAGGAGAAAGTCCCGGGACCTTGCCGTCGCGTATCATTTGAAAAAAAGATTTCAGATACGCTCCGGAAGGGTAGGGAGTATTAAGCTGTACAAGTGGCGGCTGAATAATCGTTACATTCATTTATTTCGTTCCAGAATTGTAATTTCAACACGGCGGTTCATTGCCTTTCCCTCAGGTGTTGAATTGTCGGCTATAGGATTTGCGGCTCCGCTTCCTTTGCAGATAAATCTTCCTGCATCTATGCCGCGTTTCGAAAGGGCTTCGGCAATAGCATGGGCGCGGTCGCGGGAAACTTTCAGCTCGCCGGCAGGGTAGCCTGTGTCGGCAGTAAAACCTTCAATCAAAAGTTTGTTTGATCCAGTTTGTTTTAGAACAGCCGCAATTTCATCAAGGCGTGCAGTTTCCCCTGGCATAAGCTCTGCAGAATCAGGCTTGAATTTCAGGTCGTGAATGGCAAGGCGGATTCCTGCATCTGTTTCCTGCACGGTGATTTTCTTTTCACCAAGGTCGGCGGTGGTTACAGGAGTAAGGGGTGGAGCGACTTTGTCGTTTATAGCATTTTTGCCGTCGGTGTCGCCTTTGCTGATTGGATTGTCTTTGCCGCCAGCAGCGCCCTTGCCGGCCGTTTTGTTCTTGCCGCTGGTGTCGCCCTTGCCGGACATAGCTACTTGGCTGTCTGCGGCACTGTTTCCAGCTGTGTCGCCCTTGCCGGTTGTAACGCCCTGATTGTCTGCGCTTGTAATGCCGTTTCCGCCAGGAACGTTTGCAGCATTTTTGTCACTTCTAACAGTTTTATCATCTGCAATTGCCACGGCGCCAATGCGTTTAAGGGCAGGAAGAATTTCGTCATGAGGAACGGCAGTAGGATATTCTGTAAATTGAAGAATTGTGCCTTTGAATGTAATCTGGTTTCCATCTTTATAGATGAAAGTCTCATCAACAACATCAGTCATAAAGATCATGGCACCAGTTCTGCAGCTTACTAAAATATTTGCTTTGTGAGAGCCTTGCGCCGATTTAAGATTTTTGTCTCCGCCAAAATCCCAGTAAGTAATTCCATAGCGGGTGGCCCATTGTGCGCTTAAGCGGTGGACTTCTTCGCCGTGATATTCTTCCCGACCTTCATAGGTGTACTGAATTGTCATTGGGATTTTTGTGAGTATGTCGTTGTTTAATGGATCGATTGAGCGGACGCTGTCACCTTTCCATGAATCTCCTATTGAAAGTTTTGTCTTTGGGAAAGACGGAAAACTTCTGAATGACGGATATCCATTATCTTCTTCCATTGTCATAAAGCCTGATTCATCGATGAAGAATTTTGATGGAATGGCATCGTGGATTCCTGTGAACATTACTTTGGAATTTTTTATAGTGTCCTGTTCTACGAAAAAATCACCTGAGTAATAAATATTTCCGCCGGATGTTCTGTGCTGTGTTAGAAAAGAACGAACTTCACGGCTCATAAGACCTGTGTATTTTCCGTTGTCATAACGGCGTAAGTTTGTGCGTTCTACAAGAGTATAGTTATCATTTCCGATGTAAGAAATAACTTCCTGTGCAGGCAAAAATCCAGACAGGAAGCAAAAAAGAGAAATTACTAAGATTTTTGATTTTTTCATTTTTCTGTTGTTGATGAAACAACAAGCTGCTGTTCTATGGCAACATCCTGAATGAAAAGCATACGAAGAATAGAGACAACTTTTGTTTCTTTATTGATGTAATAGAAAACGCAGGTTTTTCCTTCTTTCATTATGCGAACTTGTTTATCGACCATTTCTTTTTCTTCGAAGTATGGGAAACGTTCGGGCATAACTTCAAGGCTTGCAACTGCTACTTTTAGATCTTCGACTGAGATACAGCCAGGATGTGTTGTTTCGTAGCAGTACAGATTGAAAAAATCGTTTTTTGCGCTTTCTGTAAATTCTATAGAGTACTGAATCATAAAAGTTTTTACTGATTATTTTACAGTTGTGAAAACCTTGACTGTAGGAACTGTTGTACCGTTTCCAAGGTCAGCAAGACCTTTTTCGATTTCGCTTTTGAACTGTTCTTCTGAAAGAACGTGTGTATCAAGTTCTGGAAGTTTCAGATCGAATGGAAGACCGCGGTTCAGAACAATCTGTTTGTAGAGCATGGAGATTACACCGCTTGATGTAAGTCCAAGTTTATCCAGAATAAGTTCAGCCTGTTCTTTAAGTTCAGGGTCAATGCGTGCGTTAATGCTGACTGTCTTTGCCATAAATACTCCAAAAGGTCAATTTTGTATAATTATAATGAAAACCCGGCAAAAAAGATAGGAAAAATTCAAAAGGGGATTATCAGCTGATTAAATAAAGGGGAATATTCGCCTTTATTCTGAAAAACACTGAATTTTACAGAAAAAGAGAAAAATATTTTGATAGTTTCCTAAAAATACCGTGCTAGAATTAAAATATGGAATACAACAAAACTTATAAGAACTTTAAAAGCGTTACTTATCTGGTTGCCGGCTGGGCCGACAAAATTACTGAAGAACAGCTTCGCAGCGACCTGGAGTTTTTCAAAAAGTACGCTCCTTTAGATAAAGTGTATCTGGAAACCTTCCGTGATGTGTACTGCCGTAAAGAGCAGCTTTTGATGATTAAGCGGGTTCTGGAAGAAAACGGCATTGAAGTTTCCGGAGGCATTACAACTGTTACTCCCGATCTGAATGAAAGTGATAAGAAACGTCAGAGACTTTTCAATACTTTCTGTTACTGCAATGAACCTATGCGTAACCGCCTTAAAGAGATTTCTGAATATACAGCTTCGATTTTTGATGAATATATTATAGATGACTTTTTCTTTACCCAGTGTATGTGTGAAGACTGCCAGAAAGAAAAGGGTGACAGAAGCTGGAGTGAATTCCGCCTGGCTAAAATGAAGGAAGTTTCTGAAAACCTGATTCTGAAACCTGCAAAGGCAGTGAATCCAAAATGTAAGGTAATAATCAAATATCCAAACTGGCGGGAAAGCTATCACGAAACAGGTTACAATCCTAAAGAACAGCGGGAAATGTTTGATGGGATTTATACAGGAACAGAGACTCGTCACGGCCAGCAGCAGGACCAGCATTTGCCTCGGTATCTCAGCTATTCTCTTGTCCGTTATATGGAAAATGCTATGCCTGGAAAAAACGGCGGCGGCTGGTTTGATCCTTTTGAATGTGACCGCATCGACACCTATATGGAACAGGCTTACCTTACTGCTTTTAGCAAGGCAAAAGAAATAATGATGTTCTGCTGGCCGGCTCTTGCAGACAACAAGCGCCTGACTCCAATGGGGTATCAGATGTCAAAAATTGACCGTATTATGAGTCAGTGCGGAAATCCTGTTGGCGTTCCGGTTTATGTTCCGTTCAACGCTCAGGGCGAAGATCATCTGGAAGATTTCCTTGGTATGATGGGAATTCCGTTTGAACCATTCCCTGACCTGGATGTGGAAAAGTTTCCTAAAGACAAACCTTTGTTCCTTCTGGAAAGTGCCCTTTACGATAAAGACATTGTTTCAAAAATTGAAACTCTCCTGAACCGCGGTCAGAAGGTGATTGTGACAGGCGGATTTATGAAAGGCGCTCTGGCAAAGTATCCTGAAATCAGTAAGTTTACTTCCATTACATATTCAGGACGCCGCCTTGATGCAGATGAATTTCAGATTACAGTTTCAGGTATGTATGGAAGAAATTATGTGAAAGCTTCATATCCGATCAGCTTCCCTTTGCTTGAACATAGAAACAATGCAACCTGGACAAAACTTAATGCCGGGCACGGCGAATATCACGAAGGCATTGTCATGTACGATACTTACGGTACCGGATGTTTTGAAGTGATAAACCTTCCTGATATGCCAAGCCGTATTCAGGATCTTCCTCAGGAAGTTCTGACTCAGATTCGTGGTGAGTTCAGTGATGATATTATGATTGACGGTGCGAAAGGCATTTCTCTCTTTACTTATGACAACGGAACTTTCGGTCTGTACTGTTACACAAACGACGGCTGCGCTCCACAGGATTTCAAAGTGGTTATTAATGGAAATGTAAAGCTTGAACCTGTAAGCGATTCTGATAAGCTTAATCCATGGATGCCAAAAGAAATACTTCCGTTTGCGGTCATGGACAAGTATCCGCCATACATGCATAAGGATGAAAAGGTCAGCATTTTTCATCAGCGTATGATTCCCGGGGACTGGAAATTCTTTAAAATAAAATAAAAATTTTTGTGCAACCTTGTTGACATAAATCCGTGTTTTCTTTATATTAATAACACGTTGGTTCCTTAGCTCAGGTGGTAGAGCAA
>JAKSTN010000025.1 GCA_024402535.1 Treponema sp. | reverse complement strand
CTTCGTGATACAGAAACACAGATTGTTGAACTTGTAATTCTTATGAGCCGCAAGGTTATTAAGATTATTTCTGAAAATCAGAAAAATGTTATTATGGCCAACGTTCTTGCAGCACTTAAAAAAGTTCGTTCCCGTGGTGAAGTTACTCTCCGAGTAAACATTGAAGACGTAAAACTAACTTCTGAACATACAAGTGAATTCATTAAGCATGTAGAAAAAGTTCAGGGCATTACAGTTATGGAAGACTCTTCTGTAGAAAAGGGTGGCTGTATTGTTGAAACTGACTTCGGCGCTATTGATGCACGTATTTCAAGCCAGCTTACAGAACTTGAAAATAAGATTATCGAAGTTTCTCCTGTGAAGAATATTAAACGGTCTGATTCACTGACAGGCGAAGTATAAGACTGTAACGCAGATCATAAGGGTGGGAAAATGCGTTCATCATATACAAAAGATTTTAACTTTACAAAATATCTCTCTTCGGTAGTTGATGCCGAGACAATTCTTTACATTGGGCGCGTTACTGCTGTAAAAGGCCTGGATATTGAAAGCGAAGGTCCCCGTGCAGTAATGGGCGAAATGTGTACAATTAAACTTAATGACGGAACAAAACTTTCTGCAGAAGTTGTAGGCCTTGAAGGAAAAATGGTAAAACTTGCAGCCTTTGGTTCTACAAAAGGAATTGAAGTAGGCTGTGAAGTTGTAGCTTCTGGCGATGTTCTCCAGGTTCCTGTGGGAATGAATCTTCTTGGACGAACACTGGATGCAACAGGAAAACCTATTGATGATTTAGGCGAACTGGTTCCTGAAACTTTTTATCCTGCTGAAGCTGATCCTCCAAATCCCATGACAAAAAAAGATATTGACCGCCGTGTTACAACCGGGGTTCGTGCTATAGACTCACTGCTTACCGTAGGTAAAGGACAGCGTATCGGTATTTTTGCAGGTTCAGGTGTTGGTAAATCAACATTGCTTTCCATGATTGCAAGAAATACAGATGCAGATATAAATGTTATCGGGCTTATTGGTGAACGTGGTCGTGAAGTGCTGGATTTTATAAAACGTGATCTTGGGGAAGAAGGACTTAAACGTTCTGTTCTGATTGTAGCAACAGGGGATACTCCTTCTATCTGCCGTTTGCGTGCAGCTTATGTTACTACAGCTGTTGCAGAATATTTCCGCGATCAGGGTAAAGATGTCATGCTTATGATGGATTCTGTTACCCGTTTTGCTCAGGCTCAGCGCGAAATTGGTCTTGCAAAAGGTGAACCAGGGGCTCAGCGTGGATATCCGCCAAGTGTATTTGATATGATTCCAAAGCTGCTTGAAAGAACCGGAACAAATGATAAAGGTTCCATCACAGCATTTTATACAGTTCTCGTTGACGGCGACGATATGAATGAACCGATTGCCGATAAAGTTCGCGGTACTCTGGACGGCCATATTATTCTTGATCGTAAACTGGCAGCCGCTCATCATTATCCTGCCATTGATGTACTTCCTTCTATTTCTCGTTGTGCGAACCGTGTTACAGGAAGAGAAACAAAAAAAGCTTCCTCAAAAATCAGAACCTGGCTTGATACATACAAGACCCGCGAAACAATGATTACAACTGGAATCTATCAGAAGGGAAGTTCTCCAGAAATTGATGAAGCAATTGAAATGCATCAGAGTATTGAAGAGTTCTTGTGTCAGGAAGAATTTGATCCATGTCCAATGAATGAAACTCTGGACAAACTTTCGGCTCTTTCAGGTATTCAGATTCCGGAAGAAGAATATTCAGAAAATCCTGGTGCACATAATCTGACTACAGCACAGATTGTGGATGCTATGAAGCAGAATAAATAATGAAGAAATTTCAGTTTGAGCTTCAGGATATTCTTGATGTTAAAAAATTCGAAGAAGATGCGGCAACTGCAGAACTTGCAAAAGCTCTTGCCGTTGAAACTGAAATTCAGAATAAACTGGATTCTGTGGCGGCTCAGTACATAGCTGCAAAAACAGAACTTAAAGGTACTAGTGATGCCAGAAGTTTTATTTCAGGACATCAGTTTTATAAGTTTCTTGAATATCAGAAAGAAGAACTGTTAAAAGAACTTGCCGAAGCGAATCTGGTAACCGACGAAAAAAGAAAAATCCTTACAGAAATAATGCAGAAAACCCAGGCACTTGAAAAACTTAAGGAAGAAGCTTTAAGTGAATATAATGCCCAGGCTAATCTTGAAGAAGAAAACAATGCGGACGAGATTAACAGCATAAGGTTTAATATAAATAAACTGACCGCCACGGATGGCGGTCAAGCCTAAGGTGAGTTTGCGTTAAACTGAACGTGCGCAAGTAGCAAACTTGCAGAGTTCAAAATGCAGGAGGCATTTTGAACGACTAGTATCTGAAATCACTGCCTCCAATAAATTCACGGATAATTGAACGTGGCGGTACGCAGCTTGAAGGAATGTGAGAGAACTTGAAGAGGAAGTTCAGAAGGTCGTTTGCAACGGCGTATTCCTTTTCCTGCGGTTTTACACAACGTAAAAGCGGAATTGCATAGCCTGCAAGAACAGCCAGTTCGTAGTCCAGAGCTGTATTCAGAACTGCGTCGGCATTGTTCTGGTAAGGGAAAATATGAAGTTTTTCGCCCCTTGTAACACTTTCCCATGAAGCAATGGTTTTTGAAGCTGAACGACCACGGTAACGTGAGTCACGAACAATACGGCGAATCAATCTGTTGTCTGTTGTACTGATTCTCGCATGGTCATCAAGGTTCAGCTGAGTAAGAGCTGAAAGATAAATCTTGAACTTCAGTTCATCAGGAATTTTTGCTGTAAGTTTTGGATTTAATCCGTGAATTCCTTCCATAATAAGAATTTCATCATCTTTAAGATTCATCTTTTTAGATTCATCAAAATACTGTGAGCTTGTGTGGAAGTCATAAGACGGAAGCTGGACTGTTTTTCCATCAAACATATCAAGAAGGTTCTGATTAAGAAGGTCTACGTCCAAAGCTTCAAGACATTCAAAATCAGGATTTCCATTTTCATCTTTTGGGGTGCGGTCAATTCCAGCGTAATAGTCATCAAGACTGATTACTTTAGGTTTGATTCCTATAGCAAGAAGTTCCAGTGCCAGTTTTTTAGATGTGGTTGTTTTTCCAGAACTTGACGGGCCTGCAATTAAGACTACACGGGCACTTTTTTTCTGTGCAATCTGTGATGCAATCTTTGAGATATTTTTTGTCTGGAAGGTTTCAGCAACATCAACAAAATCCTGCATGCTATGTTTTTCTGTACAAACTTCGTTCAGGGAAGCGACTGTTGTGACACCAATTCTTTTTCCCCATTCTTTGTATTCAGCGAAAACTTTTGCAAGGGCAGGCTGATCCACAAATGGTTGAAGCTTTGACATGTCTGTTGAAGAAGGATAACGGAGAAGGAATCCTTGTTCATATTTCATAAGATCAAATACTTTTAAATATCCTGTAGAAGGGACAACAGGACCGTAATGCATATCAACAAATCCGTCGATTGTATCAAGAACAATTGCCGGCATACAGATGAATTCCAGCTGCTTTCTGGTTTCTGTAAGGTTTGCTTCTTCAAGGACACGGCAAGCCTGGGAATAAGACACAAGTTCCGGCTCTATAGGAAGATCCTGTTTTACAAGGTTCTTCATTTTTGTAAGAAGCATTTCGATCTGTTTTGGTTCGACGTTTTTTCCGTCATCAAAAGTATAAAAATATCCGCGGTCAATGGAACTTCCTACAATAAGGCGTTTACCGGGAAATATTTTATGTGCAGCACAGGCTAAAAGTAGACAAAGAGAACGGCGGTAAATTTTTCCGCCTTCAAGTGAATTAGTAACAATTGGTGAAATTTCGCAGTCGTATAGAAGAGTTTTTGTAAGTGCACAGATTTCATTGTTTACGTATGCACCAAGAATAGTCTCGGTAGGCACATCAAATTCACTCATAATATCACATATGCGGGAATTTCGAATTACAGAAATAACTTTGCCGTTGTCAAAAGTAACATTGATGTTTTCATTCATTTTAGCACCTCAAAAAAATCAAAGTATTATTACTATTATAACGTGGTTTTATTAAAAAGAAACAAAAATCTCCAAAATGTTAAATTATTCAATATATGAAAAGTATTGTATATTTATGCATATTTTTGTATATTTATGCATGTTAGTTGGAATTTATTTTCAATAAAATATTATGAGGTGAACTTATGGCAAAAGGAAAAGTAATTCTTGCTTATTCTGGTGGACTTGATACAACTGTTATCATCCCATGGCTTAAAGAAAATTATGATTATGATGTAATCGCTGTATGTATTGACGTAGGTCAGGGCGATGACTGGGAAGCTATTAAAGGACGCGCACTTAGAACTGGTGCTACAGCATGTTATGTTGTAGACGCACGTCAGGAATACGTTGAAGAATACATCTGGCCAGCACTTAAGGCAAATGCTGTTTACGAAGATGAATACCTTCTTGGTACATCAACAGCCCGCCCTCTGATTGCAAAGATTCTCGTTGAATACGCACGTCAGGAAGGCGCAGTTGCAATCTGTCACGGTGCTACAGGTAAAGGAAATGACCAGGTTCGTTTCGAATTCGGTATCAAAGCTTTTGCTCCAGATCTTCAGGTTATCGCTGCATGGCGTGATGACAAATGGAACATGGACAGCCGTGAAGCTGAAATCAAATTCCTGGAAGACCGTGGACTCGAAGTTCCTTCAAAGAAAGATCAGTCATACTCACGTGACGAAAACATCTGGCACCTTTCACATGAAGGTCTTGAACTTGAAAAAGTTGAAAATGAACCAAACTACAAACATATGCTTAAGAACACAACAGTTCCTGAAGAATGTTCAAACGATGGTGAATATGTAACAATCGATTTTGAAAAAGGAATTCCTGTTGGTCTTAACGGCAAAAAGATGAACGGTCTTGAACTGCTGAATGAACTGAACGTAATTGGTGGACGCAATGGTGTTGGTCTTGTAGACATTTGTGAAAACCGTTTCGTTGGTATGAAATCACGCGGTGTTTACGAAACACCAGGTGGATCTATTCTTTACTTCGCTCACAGAATGCTGGATCATATCTGTCTGGATCGCGAAACATATCACTTCAAACAGCAGATTTCTCTGCGCATGGCAGAACTGATTTACGAAGGAAAATGGTTCACAATTCTTATGGATTCTTGTATGGCTTTCGTAGACAAAGCAGAAGAAAACGTAACTGGTTGGGCTAAAGTAAAAGTTTGCAAAGGTGCTATTCGTGGTGCAGGTTCTGGATCTAAATACAGTCTGTACAATGAATCAATTGCTTCATTTGCAACTGGTGAACTTTACAACCATAAAGATGCTCAGGGTTTCATCACTCTGGCAGGTCTTCCACTTAAAGTTCGCGCTATGATGGAACAGCAGGTTGGTGAAGGACAGGCAATTGCAGAAAGCAAGAACCTGAAAAAACGCCCTACAGAATAAGCCGCAAAAATGACGTCCTGTCATTTTTGCTTCCCAAGAAAATCTTACGACGCTTTGCTGTAAGATTTTCTTGAAAGTTTAATACAGCTTATAACAGCGCCATCCGTGGCGCTATTTTTTTATATGACAATCAACGCAAAACAACTTGAATTTATTTTAGACAATACTCCGGCCTCGCAGAATATTATGCTTATGGGAAAACACGGTATCGGTAAATCCCGCATTCTGGAAGATTATTTTTCAAAGAAAGGTCAGAAGGTCGTTACACTTTTCTTAGGTCAGATGGCAGATCCAGCAGACCTTCTGGGATTACCTGAAAAAAATAAGGAAACAGGAAAGACTGATTTCATGGTACCTTACTGGTTTCCTACAGACGGCAAACCTGTAGTTCTTTTTCTGGATGAGTTAAATCGAAGTCGTCCTCAGATTCTGCAGGTTATTATGGACCTTACACTGAACCGTAAGCTGGCAGGCAAGTCTCTTCCTGAAGGAAGCCGTATTATTTCTGCAGTAAACAGCGGAAATGAATATCAGCTTACAGACCTGGACCCGGCACTGTGCTCACGTTTCAATATTTATGAATTTGCACCAAGTGTGGAAGACTGGATTAACTGGGCTAAAAATTCCGGAATTGATGAAAGGGTTGTTTCTTTTATATCTGAAAATCCTGAATACCTGGACAGCCTTGATAACGGGGAAGCAGAAAATCTTGAACGTACTCCTGACCGCCGAAGCTGGGAACGTGTAAGTGAAATTATAAAAAACTTTTCTGAAATTACAATTGAGCTTAAGGCACTTCTTGCAGGTATTATTGGTGCTGAAGCAACTTCTGCTTTTTTCGATTTTGCCCAGAGTGAAAAAGGTCTTTCTGTTCAGAATGTTCTGACATCAGATTTCGGGCTCATTGAAAATGAAATCCGGCAGATGGATATAAGTCAGATTGCACAGCTTAATAATTCCATTTTCAAATATTTGGAAAGTTTTTCAGGTGAAGTCAGTGGAAGTGAAATTCAGAAAATTTCAGAAAACCTGAACAGATATTTTGATCTTCTGCCCCTTCTTTCAAAAGAATATATGATGCATTTTATAAGTCTGTGTTCTGCACAGGTTTATCCGAAAACTCTTGTATTTATTACAGATAACTGCGGCACTTTATATTCTAAAATCCTTAATTCCATAAGTAACTGAACATAAGTCATGACTGCGGCTGAAAAAAAACTGAAAGAAATTGTCTCCTCCTGGTTTTACAGAGAACCGCTCCTTTTTTCGGCAGTCTGTACTCACAGGCTTCTGGAAAACCCGGTTCTTTCAGTTCCTTTTCGTACAGGAAATTTTCATATTGAATTCAGTTCGAATTTACTTTCTGTAATTCCGGAAAAACTTTGGGAAGAATATCTTAAAATTGAAGTTTTCCGTATTCTTCTTCTGCACCCTTATTCACGTCAGCCTTATAATGCAAAAAAAATGATTCTTTCTCTTGCCAGTGACTGTACTGTTGCTGCCATGCATAAACTTCCAGAAGGGGTAATTCTTCCGGGGGTAGAATACATGAAGAGCCGGGATCCTGCCTATGCAAGGGCCTTTGAAAGCGCTGGAAAAGTTTTTATGTACGAAAATCTTTCTTTTGAAGAATGGTACAAAAAACTTACTGATCTGATTGCAGAATCAAAAAACGGACAGAATGCCGGAACTGGAGATGATTTTAATAATCTTCTGGCCCAGGCTGATGAAAGTGCTGCATTATGGGAAGAAAATGAAGAAGCCCAGAATAAGATAAAGGATGAAATAAAAAAAGCCGAAGTGGATGAAGGCTGGGGTGGTATTGGCGGAGAGCTTCAGAGAAATATTTCTGAAGAAGCAGATTTTTCTTTTGATTACCGACGGGCTCTTTCAAAGTTCCGTGCAAATATTGTAAGTCAGACCCAGATCCTTACCCGTATGCAGCCAAACCGCAGATTCGGTTTTGAAGCTATGGGAAGCCGTTATGATGAAAAAGCAAACATACTTATAGCGGTTGATGTAAGCGGTTCCATAACAGATGAAAGTTTCAATCATTTTTACAAGGCAATTAAAAATATTTTCTTTTTAGGTATTATTGAAAAAATTGATGTAATATTTTTTGATACAAATGTTAAGAATTTGAAACCGGTAACATTTAAAAAGAAAATAGAGCTTGATGAAATAAAAGGGCGGGGAGGAACAAATTTCCAGCCTGCCATAGATTTTTATTTTGATCACAAAGCAGACTATAATGGACTGATTATTTTTACAGACGGGCAGGGACAGATTCCTTTTATGAAAGGAAACAGTGCAAACATTCTCTGGATTATTTCAAATAGAAAAGATTATGAGAACTGCCGTCAGTGGATTAATAATCTGCCGGGAAATAAATCAACATATCTTCCGTTTTAGAAAAATACGTAACAGGAGAAAAATTAAATAATGATTGGTGAAAAAGAATCAGATTACTGGAAACAGAAAATAAACGAATTTCAGCATAAAAATATGACAAGACCTGGGGCAGAGAGATTGAGTTTTTCTGATGTTAAATGTGAAATTGAATCATTTGAAAAAAATCATCCTGAGCTTACTGCAAAAACTTCAGATAACGGTTCTTACATCACCTGGGAAATTCTGGTTACTTCAAGTGTTAAATTCCGAGTCTTCTTTCAGTCACAGATAAAAGCGAGCCTTATGGATGTTACCGCCGGAGAAGCTGTAAAAATCTGTGATGTAAAATGTTTTTATAATCCTTTTCCTGAAATTGAAGAATTTGTAAATAAAATTCCTGAATATAAAAAAGAACTTGAAGAGCTTTTGAAATCTGATATGCAGCTTTCAAAAAAACAAAAAGTGGCAGGAGAATTTATAAAAGCTTATATTCAGGCAAAAATTTCTGCAGATAAATATTTATGGCAGCTGGTTCCTGAAAATCAGTTATTTAATCTGATTCTTAGGGATACAAAAACTGCTGAAGAAAAAATTATTACCCTTTCGTCTGAGAATTTTTTGACGGAACTTAATAATTTGCCAAAATAAGGGCTTGGACAGTATACTTGATATATGATTCTTCAGGATGCCATTGACGAATTTCTAACTTATCTTATATCTGTGAGAACTCTTTCTGAAAATACAGTTATAGGATATAGAAATGACCTTGTTCATTTGACTGAATTCCTTGAAAAAGATGCTTCGATTGAATCAGTTACAAAAGAACAGCTTATGACCAGTATCGGTTATCTTTCCCAGAAAAAAATGGCATCAGCTTCCATAAACCGTTATATTGCGGCAGTCAGAACGCTTTTTGCTTACTGCAGAAAAATTGGTTATATAGAAAAAAATCCTGCGCTGGAACTTAAATGTGTTAAAATCCCTAAAAGAATTCCTAAGTATCTTACAGAAAATGAAATCGATAAACTTTGTTCCATTCCTGAAAGCAAGGAGATTTTGTGGAAAAACCGTGACAAGGCTGTTTTTGAGATGCTTTATTCTTCCGGATGCCGTGTAAGTGAGCTGGCAAACCTGAAATTTAGTGATTTTACAGACGGATTTCATGCGGCTCTGGTTCGTGGTAAAGGAAAAAAAGACCGTTATGTATATTTTGAAGAAGATGCGCAGAAAGCTTTGAAAAATTACCTTGACGATAGACGGAGATTGTTTGTAGATTTAAAGATGGAAGATACTTGTGATTATGTTTTTGTAAATCAGCGGGGCGGACATTTAAGTGTTCGCGGTATCAGCTGGATTTTATCCCGGTATTCTGGTCCTGAAGGAACAAACCATCAGATTTCACCTCATGCGCTCCGACATACTTTTGCAACAGCAATGCTGCGAAACGGCGCTGATGTACGTCTGGTACAGGAACTTTTAGGACATTCCAGTGTAAGTACTACACAGCGCTATACACATATAACAACAGAAAAATTAATAGAAACATATAATAAAGCACATCCCCATGCAGAGGTAGAAAATGAGCAAAAATAACGGGAATTTCCCACGAATCAGAAGTACAACAGTTCTGGCAGTAAAAAAAGACGGTAAAGTTGCAATGGCTGGCGACGGTCAGGTTACACTTGGCGAAACAGTATGTAAAGGAAATGCAAGAAAAGTCCGCAAAATATACGATGGAAAAATTATTACAGGATTTGCAGGTTCAGTTGCAGATGCATTTACTCTTCTGGACCGCTTTGAAGAAAAAGTAAAGGAATTTCATGGAGATCTTACAAGATCTGCTGTAGCTCTTGCAAAAGCCTGGCGTACAGACAGAACTCTTCAGAAACTTGAAGCAATGCTTCTGGTTGCAGATGCAAACAAAATCCTTCTTATTTCGGGAGACGGAAATGTTATTGAACCTGAAAATGATGTAATTGCAATCGGTTCAGGCGGAAATTATGCATATTCTGCTGCCCTTGCTTATCTGGACGGTTCAGACTATACCGCCGCACAGATTGCAGAAAAATCTCTCCGTATTGCAGGAGATATCTGTATTTATACAAATGACCACATCACTGTTGAGGAAATATAATTTATGGAAAGAATTAAACAGCAAGATCTTACACCAAGCGAAATCGTAGAAAAGCTTGATCAGTATATAATCGGGCAGACAAATGCAAAGCGAGCAGTGGCAGTTGCTCTTCGTAACCGTTACCGCCGTCTTAAGCTTCCTGAAGAAATCCGTGATGAAGTTGCTCCAAAAAATATTTTGATGATCGGGCCAACTGGAGTTGGTAAAACAGAAATTGCACGTCGTCTTGCAAAGCTTTGCGGTGCTCCATTTATCAAAGTTGAAGCCACAAAATATACAGAAGTTGGATATGTAGGACGCGATGTTGAATCTATGGTCCGCGACCTTATGGCTGTTGCAATCAACGATGTAAAAGCAGAAATGGAAGAAGAACTTAAAGAGAAATCTGCTGAAGTTGTTGAAGAAAAACTTCTGGATCTTCTGCTTCCTGGAACAAATGAAAAAGAAAAAGCTGCTGCAAAAGAGGGAAAGAAAACTGCAGGATTCACTCTGGGAAATATTTTTGGAGGAACTGCACCATCTTCAAATGCAGGCGGTAATGTAATACAGCTTGGTGATTCAGGTAATTCTTCAGAACCGGAACTTTCTAAGGAAGATCAGGAAAAGAAGGATGAAGAAGACCGTTCGACACGTGAAAAATTCCGTCAGTGGCTCCGTGAAGGCAAGCTTGAAGACCGCGAAGTAGAAGTGACCGTAAAGCCAATAGGCGGTACTAATATGGAAATTATTGCCGGTGGAAATATTGAAGACCTTGAAAACAGCATGCAGGGTATTGTGAATATGATTAACGGCGGCGGTAAAAGTAAGAAACGAATGGTTTCTGTTCGTGAAGCCCGTAAAATTATAACAGAAGAAACTCTTGAAAACATGGTTGACCGTGACAAAGCTGTTGATATTGCAAAGGAACGTGTAACTCAGAGCGGAATTATTTTTATTGATGAAATTGATAAAATTGCCGTTCATAATGAAGCTCACGGTGGCAGTGTTTCCCGTGAAGGCGTTCAGCGTGATATTCTTCCTATTGTTGAAGGTTCAAATGTAAATACAAAGTGGGGCGTAATTGATACAACTCATATTCTGTTTATTGCAGCTGGTGCTTTCAGTATGAGTAAGCCAAGTGATCTGATTCCTGAACTTCAGGGACGTTTCCCGCTTCGCGTAGAACTTGAAAGTCTTCATAAAGATGAATTCCGCCGCATTCTTACAGAGCCAAAAAATTCTCTTACAATGCAGTATACAAAACTCATGGAAACAGAAGGCGTTACTCTGAATATTACAGAAGATGCTATTGAACGCATGAGTTACATAGCAGAAGATGTAAACGCAAAGGCAGAAAATATCGGTGCACGCCGTCTTCATACAATTATGGAAAAAGTGCTTGATGAAATCAGCTTTGATGCAGACAAACATTCAGGTGAAACAATTGTAGTTGATGCCTCTTATGTTGATTCAAAACTCAACGAAGTTGCTTCAAGTGAAGATTTGAGCCGATACATTCTGTAGGAAATTTTCTTTTGTTCTTTTTTCATATATAATATTTATATATGAAAAAAGTTACATTTGAAGAGTTTATTAATACTAAAAGTATTGTATATCGTGTCATACCTGTTGTCGGATTTTTTTTAATCTTATTAATGTCTGTTTCTGGTGGATTTGGTTTTCAGTCTCCGGAACAGACTCCATATAAAGAAGTTTTAACTATATTAAACATTGTAACTATAGCCGGATTTTTTTATATGATTTTCTTTCCCCATAAAATTGGTCTTTACGGCTTATTTAGTTTTTTATATTCTATTTATTGGGCACTGTTACCAGATAGATTTTTCTTTTCTTTTTTAAATACCATTTTGTTTTTATCGATTCTTCTTACACGGGGATATTTTAAACGGAGAGTTTATCGAAGAATTCTGACAGTTTCTATTTTTTATTTCTTGATTTCCTTTTTTCAATTACGTTTTGGTATTAAAAAATTCATGGAATATCTTTTTATGTGGTTTATCACATGGGCAATAATGTTTCTTTCGGTTTATTATATCTTAAGCGTTTTTTATGATTATTTACGCAAGATTTGTAATATGCCTTTAATTTTAGATTCTTTTGCAGGTTTAACTGAAAAAGATGTTCTTATGGTATGTTCTATTATGAAAAACGAAAAGTATGATTCTATAGCCCGCAGCTTAAAGGTTTCAGAAAGAACTATAAAACGACGCTGTTCCAAGATATTTGAGTTTTATGGATGTTCTGACAAACTGGATTTTATGGCGAAATATTCAAATCATTCTGTTTCTTATAATGGAATGGAATATCTTACTGCAACCGGGGAAGAAACAGAGGCATTAAAGGAATTGTCCTTCAGGTGTCAACTTTAATTTTCCTTTTGTCCTATTGGTGACAATATTGTAAAAATAAAAGATTTAAAATTGACGGTTTTCTTCTAATAGTAGAGGATGAATTTGGAAGTTTATAACTTCTGGAGAGAAATCTAATTATTAGTTGGGAGAGACCTGTTATGAAAAAAGTATTTCTAACGGTAACCGCACTAAGTTGTCTGCTGGTTATGGGGTGTAAAAATAGCCTTAATAACACAGCAAGTCCTGAAAAATTGTTCGAGGATAAACCCGTAACAATTACTTGGAATAACAAAGCATCTGGGGAAATTGAAAGTTTTCAGACTGATGTTGAAGTTTATTCTATGAATAATCGTAAGGATACAGCCCTTTCGATTTCCAGCAAGTATCGTCTTTCTATGAAAAAGATTGAAGGTGTTCAGTACTCACGTATTGACTTTAATCCTGATTACAATGACGGTCTGGCACGTTCTATTGTTACAAGTGATAAAGAAATTGTTTTCTTTGACACAAACACAATGGAAGTTGAATACAGAATGCCATTTGAAAATCAGATGTCCGGGGATCTGGCATTCCTGAATGCTGAAACAGGTTTGAGCCGTCTGAATCTGGATCTTATTATGTCTGAATCTAAAAGACTGGCATTCGACGTTACAGAAGAAGATTCTGGATTAATTTCTGTTTCTGTTCCAAATGATTATTTCCCATCTGAATCTGGAGATGCCCGTGTTTCAACAAGAGTTTCTTTTGATCCTGTAGAAGAAGTTGTAAATGAAGTTGAAATTGTAACTCTGACAGAAGATGGAGATGTAGTTACAAGTTCTAACTATCCTGTTTATGAAGATGTTGATGGAACTCCTGTAAAAATCGGTCTTATTACAATCATTGATACCAGTGTTCCTGAACTTCTGGATTTTGGCGAAGAATATCAGATTTATGAATCAGAAGATGATATCCCAGAACTTTCAATGAGTGATTTTGAAAAAATGGTTGCATCAGATTCTGCTTTTGAAACAACTGATTTAATTTTCGGTGATCCTGCAGATCTTAGTTCCATTGAAACTGTTGTTGAAATGTATACAGATGTAGAAATCAATAAAACAGATGACTCTGTATTCCGTCTGGTAATGGGAGAATAGAACAATGAAAAAGATTTTAGTAGTTTTAACAGCTCTTTTAATTTCAGCAGGACTTTGGGCAGAACCAGCTTGCATTAACGGTGAAAAACTTGCTGAAAATGCAAAAATGTTTAATAACGGAAGCGGTCAGTATCGCGTATTTACTGGATTTAATTTCAAGGAATATGAACCTTCAAGATATGGTATTGAAAAGATTGTAGAAGGCGAATATAAGAAAATTAAATCAGTAGATGGTAGTGATAAATCTAAATATGTTGCTGTAGGTCACAGCCAGGGTGGTCTTCGTGTTCTGGCTTACTCAACTTATCTTAAGAAAAATGATACTACTCAGTACAATCGCCTGGCTGGTGTAATTACAGTTTCAGGAATTGATAAAGGTCTTAAAGCTCTGGATGGTGGTTTTACAAATACTTTTAATAAGCTGGAAAATGATATTTCTATTCTGGCAAATGGTGCCAGAGGTGTTTGTGGTGTAACAATTGCAACAGATCTTATACGCAAAATAACTGAAAGCGCATTAACAGCAATTATTCAGACTAATAGAACTGCAATTTTCTATGTGCTTAAAAAAATGAATCCAATTTTAAACTATACACTTACAGCATATCAGTATCCTAATTCACCAAATCTTCAGGAACTTAAAGATATGATTCCTGGCAGTGCTTTTATCAATAAGTATGTTTCTACTACAGAGAAAATAACTTATAAAGTAAAAACTGGAACAGAAACTGTATGGGTAATTAAGTATAAGAAAGTACTTGGTGTAAAAATCCCTTATCCTGCAAAAACAACAAGAGATGTTTATAAGTACGTAGATACTTATAAAGATAAGCCTGTTTTTGATTCAGCACTTCCTGTAGGTTATATTGTTGGTGCAAATGCAAATACTCTCAGTATGATGGATGCAGATTCAATTAATGGAGTTCATACAAATGAAAATAAAATTCGTAATGGATTCAAAACTGCAAAAACTGTATTCAATGTAGCATATGGTGTTCATATTGCAAAATGTGTTGGTATTGTAGGGCTTTTTACAAATAGTCCAACCTATGCAAAATACTGTAAAAATGCTGCTGACTGGTGTGGAAACCTGGATGGTGAAATTAATGAACTGCTTGGTTCAAGTAAACATGACGGTCTTGTTGCTGAAGAAAGTCAGTTCTATCCAAAAACTTTCTACAATAACGTTACAGGTAGATATGAAGAAGTACACTCAAAAGTTCTTGCTTCAGAATCTGCCGGTTATAAGAGAATGACAAAATTTAATCATATGAATATTACTCCTGCAGATCGTTTGAATGATGATGGATCCGTTGCAACTCCAGTTCATTCAGATGTTCAGAAAGCAATTGATGAAATGATTAAAAAGACAAATGCAAAAAGATAGGTTTAATTTAATTTAAACTTAACTATTACCGGTCTGTTTGCTCAGACCGGTTTTGTTTATAATATGACTATGAAAAAAAGTTTTATATTGAATTCATTCATTTTTATTACAATTTTGATGATTGTTTTTAGTTTTTCTTGTTGTAATAAACATGATCCTGTTTCTACAATTGATTCAACCGAAAAAGAAATTGTTCTTGAAAGAGTATGGGAACTTGAGGTTGAGAAATATTCTGATGATCCCTTTGTATATGGGGATTATGCAGTTCTCATAGAAGGGAAAAAATATGTTGATGAAAACAAATATTTTTATCTTTCAAAAATTGATTTATTAGATGGAACAAAAATCTGGGAAACAGAAAAGTATTATTGTTTTCCAGGAAGCGAAAATAAAATTGTAAACGGAAGACCAGTGAAGTGCGGTTCTTATATTTTTGTGATTGTTCCGGCTGGTGATGATGATTTTGCAGATTTGTTGATTTTTAATGAAAGTGATGGAAGTTTCTTTCAGAAAATTTCTGATTTAGATATTAAAGGCAGTGCAACTTTAATTCCATATAAAGAAAAATATCTTTTCTGGCAATCTTGGGATTGGGAAAATGACATTTCTAATCCAGCAACTGACTGTTCTGTTATTCATAAATTTAATATTGAAAAAATGCAGGAAGAAAAATTTGTTTCAAAAATTCATGGAAATATTCTTTCTGATTTATATATAGACGAATCTTCTGGTGGTGGTGTTCTGTATTATGAGACCATGGGCGGATATGACTTTGATTACGGTGGTGGATATCCTTATCCAAAAATAAATCCTGAAGTTGGAGCCTATGATTGCGAAACAGGAAATCTTATCTGGACTCATAAAATTGAAAATTCAGTCTGGCCTGGAATGCAGGAATCTTTATTGATTAATGATAATAATCTTTATGTTATGGATTATGGACTTGTGTGTCTGGATAAGAGAAATGGTAAAGTTAAATATGAAAATTTAATGGAAACTATAGATTTTACCAATGCCTACAATGGTGATGTTTTTAGAGGTGAATCTCCTTATATGTTTTTTTATGATAATAAGATTTTCTGTACTAACGGATCCAGCTGGAGTGGTGAAGCATGGAGAGATAAATATTATAAAAACATTCAATGTTTAAATGCTAATAATGGGAAATTAATTTGGGGTGATTTGCCATATGATTCATGTTCTCTTGGCGGTCGTCCAGCTGTTATAAATAACCGTTTGTTTGTTGCTACTTATTATCAGGGAGTTCGGGTATATAATCCTAAAAATGGAACTTTATTGGGTGTTGATCCGACCATATTGAATGGTGGAGAAGGAAAAAATCCTGTTTATAAAGATTTGTTCCTTACAATAACAACTAATGATTCTGAATGGAGTAAATGTTCTCTGGTTGCATTAAAATGGCCGGAATAAAAATGAAAGAGGGTTTTGTATGAAAAAAAGTTTATATATTTTATTAATTGTTTTTCTTATTTCCAGCTGTTCGTTTTTTAAAACAGATGATATAAATTTAAAAATCCGAGCTTCTTTTTCATCTGAGGGAAATGGTGCTGTAACTGTTTTTGTTTGGCCTGAAAATAAAGAGGGGAATATTGTCACTGGAGCAGTAGTTACAGTTACTGATTCTTCAAATCAGGTGTGGCATTGTGAATTTAATAATTCAAAACAGGTTTATTCAACAGAAATAGAATCTTCTTCAGAAAGTTTTAAGATTAGGGTTGTGTCCAATTTGCTTGATGAACCTTTCGAAAAAAATTATCCACATAAGATTTTTTCAGAAAAACCTGTATTAAAATCTTTTACAGATGAGTCAGGAAATAACGTTTTATCCGGAAAGTCATTAAGCCCAGGAGAAAAAATTTTGATTGCCTGGAATGATTTAGGAACCGATATCGTTTATCAGGTTCAGGTTCGTTCGGCTGCAAGTGTAAAATGGAGCAGCTCCTGCTCATTGCCAAGTATTGAAGTGCCTGCTGATGTTTTAACAGAAGGAACTTATTATCTTCAAATAATTGCACAGTGGATTTCGGGAGATGCCGTTTATGAAAAAGAAGATTATTATTCTCTTTCTGCAGTAACATCTTCCAGTTTAAGTTTTTTTGTTGAATAAAGATGCTTCAGATGAATAAAAAATTCATTTACATTTTATCTTTTTTTATTTGTCTCAGTTTTTTTTCATGTCAGCAAAATAATGACCAGGTATCTGTTGATTATAAAATAGTTTCTCCTTCTTCGGATCGGACTTACTATAATGATTCAGTCATTGTTTTCTCAACAGATTTAAATTCTCAGTATCTTCAATGGATATCAAGTATTGATGGCGAATTGGGCACTGGTTATTATATTGCTACTAAACTTAGTGCAGGAAAACATGTTATATCTTTGCTTCATACAAAAACAAGCATTGTGAAAACTGTTGAGATCGAAGTTTTAAATCGAAAGGAACCTGTTTTTGCAGAAATGATATCCGGTTTCCCGTATGAGATACCGGAAAATCGGAAAACTAATGAGGTTGCATTTTTATCTCTAAAAGGTTCTGCCAGTAATGTTAGTCAGCAGTCAAAAGGTAATGCTCAATCAGATCTTTTTCATCCTGTTTGTAATTCTAATCTTTTACAGAAGTCTGTTGCTATTTCAAAAAAGACAAATTCCCGAAGTGCCGGGGATGCTGAAGAAAAAGATTTTTTTATAATTAATACTGGGGATCAAAGTGACAGTCATAAAATAAAAGGAATAAAAATTGAGTCTCCTGCGTCACTTTCGGTATATGTAGAAAAAAATGTATTAGAAACTAATCTTTATAATGAGAATATACAAAAGTGCATTCAGCAATATGAAAAGATAGTGCTTCCGCGATTAAAAACTATGTATGGCGGAGTTGCAGATTTAGACCGGTCCAGGACTCTTACAGTTGTGTTTTCTCAGACAATAAATAGTGAAGGTAAGGCTGTAGGTTTCTTTTATCCTATGGATTTTTTTCCCAATGAGTCAGATATAAATTCCGAAGATTATAATCCCTACAGCAACGAAATGGATGTTATTTATGTAGGAATCCCGGTTACTGAAGAACAGGACAACTATTCGGTTCAAAGTATTACTGCAACGCTGGCCCATGAAACTACACATGCTATAGCTTTTTCTGAAAGAGTAATTTTTACAGAGTTGTCTGGTAAGAAAAAACTTGATCAGTTAGAAGTGTTTCTGGATGAAGGATTAGCACATTTATCTGAAAGTTTATGTGGCTTTGGCGAATCGGGTGGAAATTCCAGATTTGTAGATTATTACCTTAAAAACTCAAAAGACTATTCATTGTGTGAAAAAGATGCTTTAGGTTATTCAGATTCTATAGGACAGCGAGGCGCAATGTCTTATTTTCTTTACTGGCTTTTTGATAAAGCTGGAGGAAGAGAATGGAATTCTGAAAAAAACAGATGGGAAGATTCTGGAGGGTTTACCTTCTTAAAAAAGATTGTTATTTCGGAATCTGCTGCCTGGGAATCCATTGGAGAAGCTTTTGGACGGCCTACGGATCTTCTCTTTCTTGATTTTGGAAAAGAACTCTTATTAAATCAAATAAGTTTTAGTGAAGAAGATCCTGAAACAAAGGAATCTGTTTTTTCAGTTCATAAAATTTCTGCCTATGAGAAATTAGATTCGTTTTCTATTCTTCCATATTCTTTTTTTGTTACAGATTTGTCTGACAGGGAAGATTGTTTTATAAGTGGAGATAATCTTTCTGGTCAGATATATGTTTTATTTATTCAATAAATTTGATAGAATGCACCCATGAATATTTTAGTTGTTGGCAATGGCGGACGTGAGCACGCTATCTGCTGGAAATTGGCTCAGAGTTCTTTGGTTGATAAGGTTGTTGCAGTTCCTGGAAATGGTGGTACTGCTTTTGAAGAAAAATGTGTTAACGTTGATCCTAAAAAATGTGACTACATTGTCGAAAACGGTGACCATCCTTATGTGCAGGTTGCAAAACATGAAAACTGCCGTATGGTTGTTATCGGACCGGAAGATCCTTTGGCAGAAGGTCTTGCAGATGTTTTCTGGAACGCAGGTATTCCTTGTGTAGGTCCTAAGTCAGCTGGTGCTCAGCTTGAAGCAAGTAAAGATCTTTCAAAGAAATTTATGAAAGAGTATAACGTTGCCTGTCCTGCAAGTGAAACATTCGTTAATCAGGATGCTGCCGTTGAATATGTAAAGAAACATGGCGCTCCAATTGTTATTAAAGCTGACGGTCTTGCTGCCGGAAAAGGTGTTACAGTTGCTGCAACAGTTGAAGAAGCAATTGACGCTATTGATGACATCATGAATTCTGGTCGCGTTGGCAATGCCGGTAAAAAAATCGTTGTTGAAGATTATCTTGAAGGTGTAGAAATCTCAGTTCTGGCTGCAGTTTCATGTACACCTGAATATGCAGTGCAGGGAAGTGCATGCATCGTTCCTTTCCTTCCTGCCCGTGACCACAAACGTCTTATGGATGGTGCTAAAGGTCCTAATACTGGTGGAATGGGAACAGTTTGTCCTCTGGATGATGTAACTCCTGAAATGATGGCTGAATTTGACAAGACAATTCTTCAGCCAACACTGAACGGTCTTATTAAAGAAAAATATGATTACCGCGGATTCATTTTCTTTGGCGTAATGCTTACAAAGAACGGTCCAAAACTTCTTGAATACAATGTTCGCCTTGGGGACCCAGAAACTCAGAGTGTTCTTCCTCTTATGGATTTTGACCTGGCTGCAATGTGTGTCGCCATTACAAACGGAACTCTTAAAGATTTCGAAGTTAAGTGGAAGAAAGGATATCAGGTTTCACCTGTAATGGTTTCTGGCGGATACCCTGGAGACTATGAAAAAGGTCTTCCTATTACAGTTAATGAAAATCTTCTTAAACTCAGCGGTTCAAAAATCTTCTATGCAGGTGCTGTTTGTGGTCGCCGTGAAAACGATGAAGAACTGCTTACTTCAGGTGGACGCGTTCTTGCATGTTCTGCATATGGAACAACTTTTAAAGAAGCCTGGGACAAAGCTTATAATGGAATTAAAGCTGTTAAGTTTGACAAAGCATTTTACCGTAAAGACATCGGGCTTCCTGGTGCTGCCGAAAGTGGAAAACTGTAGGATTTAGTATGGCAGAAGCAATCAAAACTTATATGAATTCAAAACGCGGGGAAATGATTGAGCTCCAGAAAAAGCTTACCTGCGTTAAAGCTCTTGCTCCTGAAAACGGAGGGGACGGAGAATCTGAAAAAGCTGCAGTTCTTTTTGACTGGCTTAAAGCTAACGGTTTCAAAAATCTGGAAGTATTCAATGCTCCGGACAGTCGTGTAAGTTCAGGTGTTCGTCCAAGCATCGTTGCTACAATTCCTGGAAGTGATGCAAATCTTCCTGTAATCTGGGTAATGGCTCATATGGATGTTGTTCCGACAGGGGAACTTTCTATGTGGGAAACAAACCCATGGGAATGCGTGGAAAAAGATGGACGTCTTTACGGCCGCGGAGTAGAAGATAACCAGCAGGGACTTCTTTCAATGACTTTTGCTGCAAAATATCTTCTTGATAATAATATTGTTCCAAAGCATACAGTGAAACTTCTTTACGTAGCTGATGAAGAATGTGGAAGTGCATACGGATGTCAGTGGCTGGTAGAAAATACAGGGCTTTTCACAAGATCTGATCTGGTTCTTATTCCTGATGGGGGCGACCCAGAAGGTGTAACAATTGAGATTGCAGAAAAGAATCTTATGTGGATGAAGCTCCATGTAATTGGAAAACAGACTCATGGTTCTCGTCCTGACACAGGTGTGAATGCCTGTCTTGCTGCCAATGATCTTTCGCTTCGTCTTCATGGTCTTGAAAAAGTGTTTGATAAAAAAGACGCTCTTTTTGAACCAGATTATTCAACTTTCCAGCCAACAATGCGCATGAAGAATGTTGACGGTATTAATATCATTCCGGGAGATGAAGTATTCTATATGGATTGCAGAATTCTCCCATGTTATTCAATTTCAGAAGTTGAAAAAGCTGCAAAAAAGATTATTTCAGATGTAGAAAATGAATATGGTGTAAAGGTTGAATTCAGTCTTGCACAGCATTCTGAAAGTCCTGCAACCTCTGCAGATTCTCCTGTAGTGAAACTTCTTTCCGAAGCTATAGAAAAAGCTCACGGGCAGAAAACAAAATGCATCGGAATTGGTGGTGGTACAGTAGGTGCTGAACTTCGCCGTGAAGGAATTGATTGCGCTGTATGGAGCACATTGAATGATATGGCTCACCAGCCAAATGAATATTGTATTATCGACAATATGATTAAAGATGCTGTGACACTTTCAGTTCTGTTTGCTAGTTAAAAATAAAATCCCGTCCATCCATGGACGGGGAGATATAGGCGAGTTTGCTTTGCAAACTCGCAAAGCAACTTCAACAGGACGTTGAAGTTGCGTCTTATTCTCTTACAAAGCGCTGGGCTGGTGTAACAATCCAGATTGCTTCAAGTTCTGTATCTCCGATATTTTCCATATAGTGGGGACCACTTGCAGGGAATGATACAGAGTCTCCTTCATTCATTGTGTAGACCTGGTTTTCGTAGTGAAGGTTTGCACTTCCTTTTACGATGATTCCAAGTTCACGTCCAATATGCCCTGCAGAACCGTGGTGTGTGGTGCTGTGAGCTGGGATGCGGATAATATAAGCCTCGAAATTGTTTGTCTTGTCATTTGGATCCGGCTTTGAAAGCTCTTCATAATCAACATCGCCTTCTGCCATTTTTGCCCGTTCTCCTCTGCGGATAAGCTGAACAGGATGCTGACGGCGATATTCTTCAAAGAGGAATTCCAGATTGATATCAAGAACATCAGCAAGTGAGAGAAGCGTATCAATTGCCGGTGAAACGTGGTTTCTTTCAATTTGTGAAACAAGACTTTCTGAAACGCCTGCCATCTGGGCAACATATTTCAAAGTATAACCTTTGTGTTCACGCATCTGGCGAAGTTTTTCTCCAAAGTGATATGGCACTTTCTTTTTTGGTTCATTGTTATCAGCATTATTTGGCGAAGGTGTCATTTTTCTGTTTCTCCTGGTTTCGTTCTGTTACGAATTGAATAAAGTAATCTTCAATAGTTTTATGTGGGCCGTTTAAGTTCAGGCGCTTTCGGCTTCTGGCATTATCACGGCGTATTGTATACATAGAATAGAAGTCTCGGTAGTCCAGACCTGCGTCAGCTTTTACGTGCTGACCAAGGAAGTTTGAAACTTCATCACGTCCAATGGCTGCAATTCCTTTTTCGCGAAGAATTGAACGGAGTTTTGTTATCTGTTCAAAAGAAATTCCGAAAAGAAACTCTTCCATTGCCTGGGAAACACCGGTGTCTCCCATTTTATTTTTAATGAACTGAATCCACTGTTCATTCATCTGCATTGAAATAAGCAGAAGTTCACTTGTTCCCATCATTGTTCCAAAAGCAGGTGCAAGTTTACGGCGTGCAGCCCATACTTCCTGAAGAACAGGAGCTACGGTTTCTGCTGTCTGGTCATTCCAGTGTTCCCACAACAGAAGCAGTGAAAGTGCCCATTCCCGGCGGAATTCTTCCGGCTGTGTATTGTCGCGGATTAAGTTCAGGTAAACATCCTCTGCAAGGAGGCTGAACATAGCTGAAATGGTTTCATTTGCAAGATCCTGAGCAAGCTTTTCACAGCCTTCCATATGTTTTGCAAATTTTGAGAATGATGAAAGGGTATGTGCTTTTGCAACAAGGAATGCTTTTCCAAGGATTGCTTTTGATGGCAGCTGCAGTGTAGCATCACCTTCATCAAGGTGTTTTATCAATGAGGAAATAAGAATTGTAGGGGTTCGTGTTCCACCTGCAAGTTCATGGCGTTCCAGAAGAGACGGGAAGTGAGACATGGCTTTTGCAAGCTGTTCCATGTCGTGAAGACGTTCATTAAAAATCTTCCAGCGTTCTTCATCTTTTTCTTTGACAAGAGGCATAAATTTATTGATAAGTGCCCGTTCTCTATCAGAAAGAAGACTTAATTCTTCCTGTTTCTGGAGGTTTTCTTGAGGCGCTTCATCAAAGAATGAGTTTATGTCAATGTGTTCAAAGTTAGCCAAATTCGACATACTTTAATTATACTTCATTTTTGCATTATTATCAAAATCAAAACATACAAAAATTTACCGAATAAAATGTGAAAATTTGTCGAAAATAAAAATATGAAACGATTTTTCCTTGTATTTTTGTATATTTCATTAAGTTTTATGCTTTTTGCACAGACAGAAAGCGAAGTTGCTGCTGCGTCTCAGTCTCAGAAACCGGTTTATACTGCAGAACAGCAGCGGTTGCGTATTACAGCAAAAGATATCCGACTTGTTCCGGAAACAAAGCTTGAAACAAAAGGCTATCATCTTTATGTCAGAAAACGTCCTGAAATTGAATCAATCCTCTTAACTGAGACTACAAAAGATCCTGAAGGAAAAAACGACAGTTTTGCATATCGTGCCCGTGAATATAATCCTGTAAATGGTGATGAACTCAGGTATCTGGACGGGAAACCTCTTATTTCACAGTGGTCAAAATATTCTCTTGTAGATTCATCTGTTGAACCTGATCCGGTTTTTGGAAAAGCTTTCCACATATATATTCCAGAGGTTCTTGATTACGGTTATGAGTGGGAACGTCATGGAAGTGTAACAATTGGAAAAGGCACTTTCATAAATGTCCGGACTTTCGAAAAGAAATATGCTGACTATTCAGGTGCTTTTATGGACAGTCCTTTTATGTTTGATCTTCAGACTCGTAAAAAGGTTGTGAAGAAAACGGTTGTGAAAAAGCCTGAACCAAAGCCTGTCGTAAAGGAAAATCCTCCTGGAGAACTTCCACCGGTTGAAGAACCTGTTTTTGAAGAGCCGGTACCTGAACCGGAAGAAGAGCCTGAAGAAGTAATTCTTACAGATGATTATAATCCACGGGCAAATGATTCTTTCAAAGAAATTGCTGAAGATCTGATTTATTCAAAAGGTCCGGAAACAATAACTGAAGATATTTTTAAATGCCTTGAAAAGATGGATCCTAACCAGCCTTTGGACCTTGTATTTGTAATTGATGCAACAGGCAGTATGAAAAATGATATTGATTCTTTGAAAACAGAACTTGTTCCAGCTCTTATAGAATGTATGTCAGGTTTTGAACCAATTCGTTACGGGCTTCTTTTCTACCGTGATTATGCTGATAATTTCCGTTATAAGGAACTTCCTGTTAAATTCAGCGATTTTACATATGACCTGGAAGAATTTAATAAGAATTTGAATGCACTTGTAATAAAGGGAAAAGAAGGTGGTGATGTTCCTGAAGCTGTGTATGAAGCTCTTTTTGCAGCTGTAAATTTTTATACTTATCGGGAAAATGCATACAAGAAAATAATCCTGATTGGAGATGCAGAACCTCATCCGACACCACGCGGTTCCCGCCGTTATTCAAAAGATTTTGTTTCAAAAGAAATAAAGAAAGCGGGAGCTCATGTTGATGCTATCCTTCTTCCTGAAGATTAGTTCACAGACTTTCTCAAGATGAAATCTTTTTGTTGACAATTTTTGAAATTTTGTCATAATAAAACTATTATGGAAAATATGGAAAACGAAACAGCAGAAATTAAAAGAGTTCTGGTTACCGGAGCTTCCGGTGGTATCGGTCGTGCTATTGCCGTAGCATGTGCAAAAGAAGGTTACTATGTAATCTGTCATTACAACGGTTCTGAAGCAAAAGCTCAGGAAACTCTGGATATGGTAAAGAAAGCAGGATCAGATGGGGAAATCCTTCAGTTCAATGTTTCTGACCGTGCTGACTGTGATGAAAAACTTAAGGCCCTGGCTGCAAAATATGGTGCACTTTGGGGAATTGTAAACAATGCAGGAATTACACGCGACAATATTTTCGCCGCTATGAAAGGTGATGACTGGGATGCAGTTGTAAATACAAACCTTGGAAGTTTCTTTAATGTAATTAAACCTTTGATTATGCCTATGATTGGACGCAAGAATAAACGCGGCGGACGTATTGTAAATATTTCTTCAATCGTTGGTGTTCATGGAAACGGTGGACAGACAAATTATTCTGCAGCAAAAGCAGGTCTTATCGGTGCTTCAAAATCTCTGGCACTTGAACTTGCAAGCCGCGGAGTTACAGTAAACTGTATTGCACCTGGTTTTATTGATACTGATATGACCAAAGCAATCAGACCAGAAGCTGCAGAAGCAATGATTAAAGCTATTCCAATGGGCCGTGCAGGTCAGCCTGAAGAAATTGGTTCTGTTGCAGCATTCCTTCTTTCAGAAGGCGCTTCTTACATAACAGGACAGGTTCTTGAGGTTAGTGGCGGACTTACATCGTAGATTGAGTTATAAATAAATAGTCTTTTGAAATACTGATTATGTATATGAAAAAGGCCTGACTTCACACTTTGACTGAAGTCAGGCCTTTTTCTTTGTTTTATTATTTCAGAATAGATTTAGAATCTGAAACGAATACCGGTTGAAGCAGCAAATCCTACGTTTGGTTTATAAGGGAAGTCGCCGCATAAACCGAATTCAACAGGCATCGAAATTCTTTCCCAGAATACAAGTTCAGCGCCTATACCAAGCCCTGCACATGCATTGCTGACAATTCTTTCTTCATTTTTTTCAGTTTCATCTTCCACAAAATAAATAGTTGAATATTCCTGTGAAAGAATATAGCCTCCCATTCCCCAGAAATAGAACTGGCCGACAAAAGGTTTGTCTGTTGAAGACTGGAAAATTCTGTACTGAAGCTGGCCATTTACACAAAGGTAATTGTCCCATTTTCTGTCTGGATTGAAACTTCCACCGAATGTTGTTTCAAGTCCGATGTTGTTTTCAAACCATCTCTGGTAATTAAGACCATAGACTCCGTTTACACTTGAATTCCATCCCATAACTTTTGCACCGCAGGCATTGTCATGAAAGATCCATTCTCTTTCAATTTTTTCTTTACCTGTTGCAGTAGCTGAGATTCCTAAGATTAAAGCGAAAGCCGCAATAATTAGTTTTGAACTTTTTTTCATAAATCTACCTCCGTATCTCTAATTTTTAGGTAAATACTCAAAAATGTCAATTCCAAACCTTCCGGCAAAGTCACGGGCCCGCCATGCATTAAAAATAACGTCATGAGGGAAATGTGCATCAGAATTGCAGATTATTTTTGCTTTTGAATCTGCCGCAAGTTCCCAGAATTCTACGTAAGGGTAAACCTGTCTTATTCCACGGCTTGTACTTTGAGTTTTTTTTGCAAGTCCGTATCCGTTTACTTCGATTGGCATATCAAGGCTGACAGCAGCATCGATAATTGCTTTGCTTACGGCTTCGGTATTTTTTGTCCATTCGCACATTGAATACATGAACAGGTCAGGGTGAGCGAGAAAATCAAAAAGTCCGGATTTCATACCGTCTATTACCTGATCGCAGTATTTGTTTAAGTCTTTATCAGATGTTATGACTTGAGTTCCAGGATGACGGCCGTCCTGCATAAGCCAGTGCTGCCCCATAACCAGATAATCTGCGCCGAACTTTCCCCGAAGTTCATCTTTATACCAGTCTTTGTAAACAGGATCCCATTCGCATTCAAATCCTGTGTAAACAGGAAAATCAACAGCTTCTTTTGCTTCTTTTATAAGATCCAGATATAAAGGAACCTGATCTGCATCCATGCGGACATTGTCCCATGGATCAGGGAAATCTTTAGGAAAAGGGCAGTGATCAGAAAAGCCAAGTGCTTTGCAGCCTTCTTTCTGGGCCTGGAGAGCATAGTCTAAAGGTTTTCCTTCTGCGTGGCCACAAAGATAAGTGTGTGTATGGAAATTTGATAATTTTTTCATTGTATCCTGATTATAAAGAAAAAATGACTTTCATTCACTATAATAGAATTATGGGCAAACTTGACGTTAACACTTTATTAATAAACCTTGCAAAAAAATATGAAACAACTGATTTTCTTATGGAAGATCCAAGTCGCTTTCTGCGTTATTATGAACGTACTACAGACCGGGAAGTTTTTTCATTTGTTGCAGCTATGCTTTCCTTCGGAAACAGAAAGCAGTTCATTTCGAAAATTCAATATCTGGCAGATCTTTGTGATGAATGGGGAAAAGAAAAAGGGCAGGGCTTTGCCGCCTGGATTATGTCTGGTGCTTACAGAACTTCTCTTCTGCCTCCAGACG
This sequence comes from Treponema sp., assembly GCA_024402535.1. Taxonomy (GTDB): domain Bacteria; phylum Spirochaetota; class Spirochaetia; order Treponematales; family Treponemataceae; genus Treponema_D. The sequence continues at coordinate 11,097 of JAKSTN010000025.1, read as the reverse complement.
GCAATGCTGAAAAAAAGTTTTACAGGTTTTATTCATATAATGATATGTATGTTTTTTTTGATGATCTTCAGCAGATACTTCGGATTTCAGGTTCCTTCGGACGATTTTTTCGTGAATCCTGGGAAGATATGCGCCCGACCGAAGGCCGTGAACCTGGTGCGACAGAGCCGGAAGTTTTTTATCCCCTGGATCTCCTGATTTCAGAAAGTTTCCCGTCTTCAAGCATTGTCTCAAAAGGCAAAAACAGTGCAAATAAACGTATTCAAATGTTTCTTCGCTGGATGGTTCGCCGTAATTCGCCGGTAGATCTTGGCCTCTGGACCTGGTATAGTCCGAAAAATCTGATTATACCTCTTGATGTTCATGTTTTGCAGGAAAGCATAAAGCTTGGGTTGCTGCCGGCGAATGCAAAGGCTGACAGGAAAACTGCCATTATGCTTACAGAAAGAATGAAAGAAATCTGGCCTGAAGATCCGTGTCGCGGGGATTTTGCTCTGTTTGGACTTGGAGTGGATAAAGACTAGGCAAAAGAAACAGTCCTTTGATAAGGATTTCAAAGGACTGTTTGAAGGACGTTGACAGGGTAAAACTACCCTATGTGATTTCTATTCACGAACGTATGTAAGGAGTGAAGATCCATCAGATTCGTCCAGGTTGTTCCAGATTGTGAGTGAAACACCTTCGATTGGAGCATCTGCAAATTCCAGTTCAAATTCGATTTCTGTAACATCGTCTGCAACGATGTTTTCGTGAACTACTTTACCAGCTCCACCATTAACGTCAAGTTCTTTCCACCAGTTTGGAACAGCAGCTGTGTTTTCTACAACACGGCAGTGAAGGGCAGCAATGTTATTGTTTGAACGTGTTTTCCAGTAAATCTTGAGTTTGTCACCCTTGATTGGCCAGTCATTATCAATGTTGAATTTGTTTGTAATTGCAACGATTGCTTCGTAATCAACTGGGTCAGCCATTGTATCCTGAGCACCATTTACCCATGGGTAGTTTGGTTTAAGTTCAAGGTATGCCAGATCTTTTGAAAGATCAAATTCGTAAACTTTTGGTTCTTTATGGTTTTCAAGAACTACAAAGTCTCCTGATGGGGTTCCGATATCACAATCTGCAACTTTTTCAAATGTGAATGTTGCAAGGTCGCCATTCTGTTCACCGTAAGCCATGTTGAAGATGAGTTTAGAAATACATTTTGATGTAAGTTCGAATGTTACATCGATATCAACTGGTTCACCTGCTTTAATGTCGTCGATTGAAGGTTCTGCCATTTCATCGTTGTTTCCTGAAAGGCGTGTCCAGTAGTTTGCAGCTGGTGAGTTGTCTACAACGTTGATGTAAAGGTGGTCAATGTCCATATCAGAAGTGAAACGACCTACAACGCGGATTTTGTCTCCAGCTTGTGGGCGGTTTACTTTTACGATTGATGACCAGTCAGGTGGTGTGTTGTCCTGACGTGTAGAACGGCCTTTTGTACCATACTGTGAGTTATCTGCGAAAGCCAAAACTGGGTTTGAAAGACCTTCAGAGATGTCCAGTGTATAAGTCATTGGATGTTCGTACCCTGCAACAGGTGCTTTTTCTCCGCCTGTTGATCCACAGCTTACAAGGCTAAGAGCCAGGGCTGTTGCAGCAGCAATTGATAATAATTTTTTCATTAAAAATCCTCCTGAGATTTATTTTACTTTGATGTTAAGTTATTTTATAACGGGATTTGAAATATCGCAAAGAAAATTTACTTAATTTATTAAACATTTTTCTTAGAAAATTAGGTAAATAATAATGGATTTTTATTCTTGAATGATATAAAAAAAGGACTCTAAGCTATGCTCAGAGTCCTTTATAAGATTTATTTAGTTCTTATGAATTAGTCACGAACGTATGTAAGGAGTGAAGATCCGTTAGAAGCATCCAGGCTGTTGTACATGTAGATTGAAAGTCCTTCAATTGGAGCATCTGTAATTTCGAATTCGAATTCCAGTTCTGAAACTTCATTTGCTTTGATGTTTTCAGCAATAACGTGACCTGTTCCAGCGTTTACGTCAATTTCTTTCCACCAGTTTACAGCAGGTGTGTTTTCGATGATACGAGCTGAAAGAGCTGAAATGTCGTTGTTTGAACGTGTTTTCCAGTAAACCTTGATTTTGTCTCCAGCGATTGGCCAGTCTGTATCTTTGTCGAATTTCTGTGTGATAGCTACTGTAGCTGAGTACAGAAGTGGATCTGCCATTGTGTCCTGAACACCGTCTACCCATGGGTATTCTGGAGCCAGTGTGATATATGCCAGGTCTTTAGACAGGTCAAATTCGTATACTTTTGGAGTTGTGTGGTTTTCTACAACTTCAATTTCACCCTGTGGTGTACCGATGTCACATTCTGCTACTTTTTCTGCTGTGAAGTTTGCAACGCCACCGTTCTGTTCACCGTATCCCAGAACCAGCATACATTCACCACCAACTTTGTTTACAATGTTGAGTTCCAGATCGATATCAAAAGGAACACCAGCTTTGATGTCAGAAACGATGTTTTCACCTTCGTTAAGAACTGTCCAAGAGCTTGCATTGTCAACGAGGCTTATATAAAGATTATCAATGTCAATTTCTGATGTAAGACGTCCAACCAGGTGAACTGTATCACCTTTCTGTGGTTTGTTTGGTTTAACGATGCTGTACCATGATGTTTTCTGTGTGTAGCTTGTCTGACGTGTTGTCTGACCTGGAGTACCGTACTGTGAGTTATCCTGCATTACGATAACACCGTCTTTTGTTGCAGATGCAATGTCCAGTGTGTAAGTCATTGGATGTGGGTATCCAGCTTTAGGTGCTTTTGCTGCTCCTCCAGTAGATCCACAGCTTACAAGGCTAAGAGCCAGGGCTGCAGCAGCAGCGAATGATAATAATTTTTTCATTTATAAATCCTCCTAAGATTTAATACATTAATAATAAAATAATTTTACAATGATATTTTGTTTTTTATAGAAGGGTTTTTACCTATCTTTGTTATTTTTTATTGAAGGTTATAGAGAAAATCTATATGTAAACATAAATAAATATAATTATGAATGAGCCCTTATGATTCACTATAATCACAGATGGAAAAATATAATCATAATAAATGAGGTAATATATGAAAATCGAAACAAAATGTCTTCATTCAGGATATACACCAAAAAACGGTGAACCAAGCCAGGTTCCTATTGTACAGAGTACAACATACCGCTTTGACAGCTGTGATCACGTTGCAGCACTTTTTGATAAACCAACTGAATTTATGTATTCACGCTTTGCAAACCCAACCTGTGAAGCAGTAGAAAAAAAGATTGCTGACCTTGAAGGCGGAGTAGGATGTATGCTTACTTCTTCAGGACAGGCTGCATCACTTCTTTCTATATTAAATCTTTGTTCTGCAGGAGACAGCTTCATCGCTTCTTCTTCAATTTATGGTGGAACAATCAACCTTTTCGGATTCACTCTGAAAAAGCTTGGCATTGAAGTAATCTGGGTAGATGTTGATGCTGACTACGACACAATCGTAAAGGCAATCAAACCAAACACAAAATGTATCTTCGGTGAAACAATCGCTAACCCAGCCCTTACAATTTTCGACTTTGAACTGTGGGCAAAAGCCGCACATGACAATGACATTCCTCTTATCGTAGACAATACTTTTGCAACTCCATACCTGTGCCGTCCTTTTGAATTCGGATGTGACATTGTTGTTCACTCAACAACAAAATATATGGACGGACACGCAGTTCAGGGTGGTGGTGCTATCGTTGATTCAGGAAACTTTGACTGGGAAGCTGCTTACAAGAAAACAGGAAAATTCGCAGACATGGTTGAACCAGATGAATCTTACCACGGTCTTAAATATGTAGGAGACTTCGGTAAAGCTGCTTACATCGTAAAAGCAAGAACTCAGCTTATGCGCGACTTCGGCTGTTATCCTGCAGCCCAGAGTGCCTTCTACCTGAACCTTGGTCTGGAAACACTTTCGGTTCGTATGCCTCGCTATGTTGAAAATGCAAAGGCTGTTGCAGAACACTTCAAGAAATCTGACAAGATTGCCAGCGTAACTTACCCTGGACTTCCTGGAGACAAGTATTACGAAAAAGCACAGAAGTATCTTCCTAACGGAACTGCCGGTGTAGTTTCTATTTCTATAAAAGGCGGACGTGACGCAGCCGTACGTTTCATGGATGCTTTGACTCTTGCTTCAGATGAAGTTCATGTTGCAGATATCCGTACCTGTGTTCTTCATCCGGCTTCGGCAACTCACCGTCAGCTTAGTGACGAACAGCTGGTAGCTGCCGGAATTGACGGCGGTATGGTTCGATTCTCTTGTGGTCTTGAAAATGTAGAAGATATCATTGCTGATATTGACCGTGGTCTTGCTGCTATCTAAATTGTCCTGATTATAGAAAATGGAGATTCCTGTTGATAATTATTTTGATGCCCTCTATAATTATAGAAATAATTTGAAGCGTATTATTTTAAAAATATACAGGAGGAAAATATGAAAGCAAAGAAATTGATTCTTGCAGTAGTATTCGCAATTGTATCAGCTGTAGCTTTTGCAGATGCAGGTTATACAGTAACAGGAGTAACTGGAAAAGTTCAGTATGAATCAGCTCCAGGAACATGGAAGGATATAGCCAAAGGAGATGTTCTTTCAGCAACAACAGTAATCAACACTGGTTTGAATTCAAAGCTGGTTCTCAAAATCGACGATGACACAATTACAGTAAAGCCTATGCAGAAAGGAACTATTGAAAAACTTCTTTCCTCTTCTGGCGTTGTAAAAGGTGGAGCTAAAGGAAAACTTAACGTTGCAAAAGGTGAAGCCGCTGAAGATTCAGTAGTAAAATCAAAAGGTATTTCAACTGCTTCTTCACGTGCATCTGAAGCAAAAGAAGACCTTGATTGGGATGAATAATCTCGAAACAAATTAATTGAAATCCTGTGAGGGGACAATAAGAACTCTTCACAGGATTTTTTTTTGGAAAACGAATTTAATAAACTGAGGAAAATATGAAAAAGTATTTGAGCTTTCTGATTGCAGTTATTGCAATTGCAGTTTGTAGTCTTGTTTATTTTTCAAACATCGACAATAAAATCAATGATGTTTTTCTAAGAACTGCTCATCCGCTTGAAGAAAGTGAGGATGTTGTTGTTCTTCTTGTTGATGATGAATCAATTGAGAAAGTCGGAACCTTTCCATGGAACCGTAATGTTTATGGTGATGCAATACTTAATGCCCGTGAGCTTGGGGCTTCACAAGTTGTATTCGATTTAAGCTTCCTGGACCCCAGTACACGCTCAGCTGATCCTGATTATGTTGATAATGAACTTCCAGGTTACATCGATCAGAGCTTTGCTTTAATTAATGAAGCTGCATTTCAGGTTCTGGAAGCCTCAGGTGGAAAAGAATATACACTGGATGAACTTAAAGAAGCTTTTGCAATGGCTTCTGAAGAAGTAAAGAATCAGGTTATGACAAACGTTCAGTATGTTGTTACTGATAATGATGCTTCTCTTGGAGCCAGTCTTGCTGCCTTTGGCGATTCATTCCTTACTCTGGATTTTGAAAATACTGATGAAGATGAGGAATCCGGACTTGCTCCTTATGACAGATACTACCTTGCAACCCGTGTTGCTCTTCAGAATATTGATGCTTCAGAAGATACCATTACTCCGTCTTATAATAAAATGATGCCGGCTTTGGACAGTCTTCTTAAATCGGCAAGGTCTGCAGGGTTCGTAAATGCCGATCCAGATAAAGACGGTATACGTCGTCGTCTTCATCTGGTTTACAAGCATGACGGGGTTTATTACGGACAGCTGGCTTTTGTTCCTCTTCTTGAAAGACTTGGAAATCCTGAAGTAATCATTACAAATAAAAGTTTCACTCTTAAAGATGCAAAAATCTCCGAAACAGAAACAAAAGATATTGTAATTCCGCGTTGTGAAGATGGTTCTGTTTTGATTAAGTTTCCTAAAAAGAAGTTTGTCGGGGATGAAACGAAAGGCGACAAAGGATATAAGCGACGTTCTTTTGGAAGTCTTTATGAACTTAGGTTTAAGGAAAAACCGCTGGTTCTTAATCTGAAGATTCTTGAAGATGCTGGTGTTTTCTATGATCTCGGATATGAAACTACTCCATATGAACTTTACGGACAGACAAATTATATCCGCGAAGCTCTTCTTGAAGGCGAAGACGATGAAATTACATTTGATCTTTACAGGGAATATAGAACTGCTTTCTATGATTCTGTAGGAGAATTCCTTTCTGATGAAACAAAAGAATTCCTTCTGGATTTTTATTCAGATGATGATGAACTTTGTTCTTCTATTGAAGAAATTTATGGTGAAATGAAAGTTTCGTATGATTCTCTGGTAGCTTTACGTGAAAAAATCAGAAGCGAAATTGACGGTGCAATGCTTATCGTAGGAACCTGCGCCACAAGTACAACTGACTACGGCAATATTATTTATGAAGAAAACTATCCGAACGTTGGTGTTCACTCGGTTATTGCAAACATGATTTTGAGTGAAGACTTTGTGGATGATTCTCCATTCTGGATTTCAATCTTCATTGCTATTATTATCTGTTTTGCTTACTGTTTCGCATCAATGCGTCTTTCTACAGGTAAATCACTTATAGTTGGTGGAAGCCTTCTGATTGTTCTGACTTTTGCATTGTGGGCTTTCTTCATGGTGTCGAATACTTACATTGGAAGTTTTGTTCCTGTAGTTTCTCTGTTCCTTACTTTCGTTGCTTCTGCGGTTATAGGTTACCTTAATGCAAGCCATGAAAAAAGGTTTATCCAGGGAGCGTTCAGCCAGTGTCTTTCTCCTGATGTTGTAAAAGATATTGTTGATCACCCTGAAAACCTGAAGCTGGGGGGTGAAAGTCGCTTTATGTCTGCAATCTTTACAGACATTCAGAAGTTCTCGGGATTCAGTGAACTTTTGAACGCTGCCGAACTGGTTGCTCTTTTAAACTATTACCTTACTCCAATGAGCGATATCATTATGGAAGAAGGCGGAATGGTTGATAAATACGAAGGAGACGCTATTGTCGCCCTTGTAGGTGCTCCAACTCTTATGGAAGACCATGCTGCCCGTGCTGTTCGTGCTGCAATCCGCATGAAGAATTACGAAAAAGAATTGAACAAAAAAATCGTGAAGTTTGCCGCTATGGATTTTGAATCTCTTCCTGCTGAAGAAAAAATTTCTGAAGAACTTCACAGTGCGTTCAAGAAACTTATTGCCGGTAAGCGAAACATCTTTACACGTATCGGTGTAAACTCTGGTGAAATGGTTGCAGGATTTATGGGTTCTGATGCAAAGAAGAACTACACAATGATGGGTAATAACGTAAACCTGGCCAGCCGTCTTGAAGGTGTAAACAAACAGTATTCAACTGGTGGAATTCTTATTTCACAGGCAACACGTGAACATTTGGGAGATGATTTTGTTGTTCGTCCACTGGACCGTGTTCAGGTTGTAAACGTAAAGACTCCAATGCGCCTTTATGAAGTTCTTGCAATCAAAGCTGATGCTGATGAAAATCTTTTGAAATCAGTTGCTTACTGGGAAGAAGCAATGAAGACATTTGAAAGCGGGGACTACGCAAAAGCTCTGGAAATGTTCCAGAAATGTGTTGAAGAAAACGGCGATGATAAAGTTGCAAAATATTATGCTGAACTTACAGGCCGTTTCTTTGTGAATGGAACTTATCCTAAAGCAAATGATGACTTTGGTGTTGTTTACAACAGTGAAAACCCTGCTGATATGGATCCGACATGGATCGGTACTGACAAGGAAATAAAAGGAACATTTACCCTTTTAAGTAAATAAAAAAGAAAAGGCACCGCAAACTCGGTGCCTTTTTCTTATATTCTTACCACCATGCTTACAGGTTCTGTGGCGCCAAGGGCTTTTGAACGTTCTGTTGGTACAGAGTCGGAAATAGTGATTACATATTCGCCTGGAACCAGAACACTGTCTCCGTTCTTGTCTATTGTTTCAAAGTCCTGAGCGGTAAGCTTGAATGCAACGTTTTTCTTTTCGCCTTTTTTAAGGGCAATCTTCTTGAACTGTTTTAAAGTACAGATTGGATCGTCTACCTTTCTGTCGTTCTTTGCAATGTAAAGCTGAACGGCATCTTTTCCTGCAATATCTCCGGTGTTTGTAATATCAGCACTTATAGTCATGCTCCATGAGTCCGGCTTTCCGTTTTTACAAGGAGTGTCTTTTACATCCATATTTTCAAATTTGAAAGTTGTGTACGAAAGACCGAAACCGAAAGGGAAGAGCGGTTCTTTTGTTGCATAACGGTAAGTACGGTTTTTCATGCTGTAATTATCAAAGGCTGGAAGATCCTTTGTTGCTTTTGGGAAAGTAACAGGAAGATGTCCCGAAGGATTTTTGTCTCCGAAGATTACGTTTGCAACGGCGTTTCCGCCTTCTTCACCCGGGTACCATACGTCAAGAATTGCATCTGCAATGTCTTCTGGGAATGCTACAGCAGCACCGTTTGTAAGAACCAGGATTACAGGAGTTCCACGGTTGTGAACTGCTTTAAGGTAATCCATCTGCCAGTCAGGAAGTTCAATAGCGTCGCGGTCACCTTTTGTAGTTTCAACAGAGTCGCCTTCTTCTCCTTCCATCATGCCGTCAAGACCGAAACAGGCGATAACTACGTCTGCGCTTTCACATGTTCCTAAAGTCCATCCTCTCTGTTTACTTGGAGCATACATGCCGCAGCCCATGTGATAGTCTACTGCAAGTTCCGGCATTTCTTTCATTTTGCCGGTGAGGCCTTCAAGAATTGTTACCATCTTGCTGTTGAGCCCGTAGTAGTTACCAAGAAGGGCGTCGATGCTGGAAGCTGCAGGTCCGATAATCTGGATCTTTTTCTTTTTGCTGTTCAGTGGAAGAAGATTGTTTTTGTTTTTAAGAAGAACGATTGATTCTTCTGCAACCTTAAGTGCAAGCTTACGGTTTTCTTCAGTATCTACGTCCTTGAAGCCCAGGTTTGCCCAAGGCAGCTTTTTAGGATTATCGAACATACCAAGCTTGAAACGGGTCATAAGAAGACGGAATACTGATTCGTTCACTTTTTCTTCCGAAAGGATTCCCTGGCGTACTGCATCAATTGCGGCATGATATGTACAGCCGCAGTTCAGGTCACAGGTATTTTCAATAGCAAGGGCAGCAGATTCTGCAGGAGTTTTTGTTACTTTATGATTTTCATGGAAGTCACGGACTGCCCAGCAGTCTGAAACTACGTGACCTTTGAATCCCCATTTTTCACGGAGAATGTCTTTCAGAAGGAATTTGCTTCCGTTACATGGTTCGTCGTAAAGGCGCTGGTAGGCACCCATTACAGATTCTACGCCGTTATCAACCAGCGCCTTGAAGGCTGGAAGGTAAGTTTCCCAAAGGTCCTTTTTGCTTGGCTTGATGTTGTCTACATGGCGGCCTGCTTCAGGGCCTGAATGTACTGCGAAATGTTTTGCGCAGGCCGCTGTTTTCATGTAATCAGGATCGTCACCCTGAAGTCCTTTTACGGCTGCAATTCCCATTTCAGAAGTTAATACAGGATCTTCTCCGAAAGTTTCCTGAGCACGTCCCCAGCGTGGGTCACGGACAATATTAATGTTAGGAGTCCAGAAGGTAAGTCCTGCGAACTGACCGCGGTTTCCTTTTTTTACTGATTCGTTGTATTTTGCACGGGCTTCATCAGAAATAACTGAATATTCTTTTTTTGCAAGTTCTGTATCCCATGTGGCTGCAAGCCCGATTGCCTGTGGAAAAACGGTTGCGGCGCCGTTACGGGCAACGCCGTGGAGTCCTTCATTCCACCAGTTATATTCAGGAATACCAAGGCGTGGAACAGCCATGCTTTCGTGAAGCATGAGAGAAACTTTCTCTTCCAGAGTCATTTCCCCAATCAGTGCGTTGATTTCGTCTATTCTTTCCTGTTCAATACTTTTTTTATTTTTCTTTGAACTTTTTTCTGACTTTGCCATAAAACTTTTTTTCTCCTGTTTCTATAGATAGAAATAATATCACAGAAACAGGAATAAACTATAAGAAAATTTCCCAATTTTTCCTTTATTTTTTGTAACTTTACTATGGACAGATGGTTACTTAATCAGAACGCGCAATGAAAATGCGCCAGCCTTGCTTATAATTTTTTCTAACTCCTACGAGAACCGCAGTCCCTCCTTTTCTGCGGTTCTTTTTTTGTTTGCCTAAGGGAATTTCCCCTAAATTTAAATTGTAGAATATCCAAAATGTCACTTAATTGAATTCACTCTCAAATTTCATTAAAATGTTAGTATCTTAGGAAATAGGGCAGATTTTACTGCCATAGGAGATATAATGACACTTAATGACATTAAACACCCAAAAATCAAGGCTTGGGTAGAAGAATGTGTTGCAATGTGTGAACCTGATGAAGTTTACGTTTGCGACGGATCTGTAGCTGAATACGACCGCCTCATGCAGAAATGTGTAGACGCTGGTCTTGCAATCAAACTTGCAAAAAAAGAAAACAGCTTCCTGTTCCGCTCACTCCCAAGTGACGTAGCACGTGTTGAATCACGCACATTCATTTCTTCAGTTAAAGAAGAAGATGCTGGTCCAACAAACCACTGGATTGATCCTGTAGAACTCAAAGCTACAATGAAAGGTCTTTACAAAGGATGTATGCACGGACGCACAATGTACGTAATTCCATTCTGCATGGGACCACTGGGATCTCCAATCTCTAAAAACGGTATCGAAGTTACTGACTCAGAATACGTTGTACTGAACATGGACATCATGACACGTGCAGGTACAAAAGTTCTGGACCTCCTGGGAACAGACGGTGAATTCGTTCCATGTCTCCACTCAGTTGGTAAACCACTGAACAACGGTGAAAAAGACAACGGAATCTGGCCTTGTGCAGACGTTGAACACAAATACATTTCTCAGTTCCCTGATGAAGGACTCATCTGGTCTTACGGTTCAGGATACGGTGGAAACGCTCTTCTCGGAAAGAAATGTTTCGCTCTCCGTATTGCTACAGTGCTTG